>JBBSBW010000071.1:0-24872 GCA_038250865.1 Thermoanaerobaculia bacterium
CACGGGGCAGTTAACGTCCCGGCAGGGACGTCGTATCGTAGCGAGCGGTTTCAACCGCTCGCGGGGATTGCGGGACTGACGGAATTGGAACCCGCGGCGGGATCATCCGGCACCTCGCCATCGCCAGCCTCCGCACCCAACGCCAATTGCCGTACCTCCTCCAGAAACTCATCCACCGCGGCCTGCAACTCCTCCCGATCCACACCCCGCTTCCGTAGCCACGCCTCCAGCGGCTGAAACGCCGGATCGGCCAGCAACTCGTCGATCCGGGGCACAGCCGGCTCGGTGCCCTCTGTGTGGGCGCGGCGGAAAACGTTCGCGTAGCTGCGCATCGAGTCCCGAAGATCCTGCCCCAGCCCGGTGATGAGGCGGTAGGCGAGCGCCGCGAGTTGGTGGCGAACTGACTCGGCCCGGTCGGCCAGTAGGCCGCTTCGATCCAGATAGCTCGCCAGGTTGCCGTGCGAGTTCGCGCGGTTGCCGGGATTGGGGAACTGCTCGCGAAGGGCCAGGGCGCGGCACCCGGTCTCGATCGCCGACCGAAGATCGCTCTGCTCATTGAACAGCTCGGCGAGCGAGCTGAGGATCGCGGCGCTCCTGGCTGGGTCATTCCGAAAGATCGTGAGGCCGGCCTCCAGTTCCGCCTTCGCCTCGTCGAAACGGCGCAAGCGGCCCAGCACGTTCGCGCGGTCCATTCGGGTCGAGCCGATGTCCTCCGCCGGGCGCTGTAGCGCGCGCATGACCTCCAGGATGGCGTCGGTGCGGGAAAGCGCCCGCTCCCAGTCCTCCCCCGCGGAGTGCGCTTGCATAGCGATGTCGAGCGCGCCGATCAGCACCCGGGTGAGAAATTCTGGGTCGGGCGCCTCGGGGGTCGGCTGCCTGGCGCGGTGCTTTCTCCACCACTCCTCCACCCGTTCGAGGCGGCTCTCGATCTCTGGCAGGGCCTCGTACGCGCGGCCTTGAATGACGTCGAGATGCAGGGCTACAAGCTCCCTGCCCAGGACATCGATTTCTGGACTCCCGGCTTCCCGATACGCCTTGGCGCTCTCGATCTGGCGCTGGCGCGCGGCGTCGAGGTTGCCGCTCATTACGAGTGCGTTCACCCAGTTCGCCGAGATCGAGGCGAGATCCGCCCAAGCTTGCCGCAAATCGTTGCCTCCCACCACAGCGGCTGACCTGGCCTGTGCCGCGGCCTGCTCGTAAAATGGGAGGCCGGCTTCCGGTCGACCGGCCTGAAGCCAGGCGTCCCCGAGGTAGGCCAGGCAGGTCCGCCGCAGCTCGCCCTCCGGCGCCGCTTCCGCGGCCGCTTGCAGGTGGGGGATCAGCCCTCCTAAGAGAACGGGATCGTGCGAGCTGGTGACTACCCAGCCTGCGAAACTCCGCAACCGGTCCCAGTCCCGCGCCTGGACGCAGTACACGAGCGCGCGGCGGCCGGCTTCGAGCGCGGTCGTCATGTCCCGGTGCCGGAGGGCTCGGAAGGTCGCCTTTAGCCGATCGGCGTAGGCGAGACGGATCGCGTCCTCGTCGAGACCTGCCCGGTCCCTCTCGTTCTCCAGCTTTTCCATCCAGCCGCGGATGCGCTCGCGGACCAGCTCGTGGCAGGCAAGGTAGGAGTTCTCTTCGTCCGTTTCGCTGTGCTCTTCGGTGACCAAGCCGATCGCGACGAGGTGGGCAAGGAAGGGAGCGAGGTCGGGCCGGGGCGCAGCTTTGGGCGGCAGAGCGTCGAGCGTCGAGCGAATTTCGGACGGACACACCTGAAGCTTCGCCTTAGTTTCCGGAGAAAGGAAGTCCAAGATGTACTGCAGCCGCCACATTTGGCGCACCTGATCCTGCTCGAGGTTCTCTCCTTCCCACACCCCACGGACCAGTCCGAGCGCCACCGGCTCGTTCGCCACGGCGATCATCCAGAGCAGCCGCCGGGCGCCCGGGCTCGCGCCGCGAATCAGCTCGTCGATCGAGGCGGCGAGCGCGTCTTCAAGGTAGGCCAGCTCCTTGGCATCGCCCGGCTTCGCCGAGAAAAGCTCCGGCAGACTCGACGCGTCGTGCCTCTTCTCGATCGCGGCGAGCGCTGCAAGAAGCTGCGGCCGGAGCGCCGGGCCACCCGCGGCGAGGCGGGCGAGCCGGTCCATGAGAAGCGGAAAGAACCTGCTTACGGTCAGGAGCCGCAGCGCGAGGCGGCGCTCCTGCTCGTCCGGCCCGTCGATCATCCGGCTCAGTGCCTCATGCTCGCGCAGGTAGAGCGCGGCCTCTCCCGGTGGGAGCGGGCCGAGCGGCACGCGGTGGCAGCCCGAAGCGGCCTCTCCCGCGAGCGCGGCGAGCCTCTTGCGGCAAGTCACGAGCACGCGCGAGGGCGTGCCGGCCAGCCCTGTCGCTAGAGCCGTGAGGCACCGATCCCACGCCGGGTCCTGGCAAGCCCAGAGAGGCTCGGGCGAAGTGCCGGGCTCGGGCGAGGGCTTCAAGTTCGACTCGAAGTTGTCGAGCACGAGGAGGATCGCCTCGTCGCGCAGCGCTTGGAGTAAGTTGCGCGTCAGCCGCTCGGTCCTTTCGGTGCCCGTAAACGTCGCGTCGGCATCGCGGTAGATCGCGTCGGCCGGATGCTCCTGAACGTGCTTGTGGTAGCGGCCCAGCTCGGCGTAAAGCTTCATGTGGACATCGCGCAGCGTGGTGTCAAACGCGAGCGAGTTCGGCTTCGCCTGATAAAGGAGCACCCATTCGAAGCGCAGTGCCCAGAGATCGATCGCCTCCGCCGCGAGCGCCGTCTTGCCCATTCCTCCGAGACCGGTCACGAGGGCGACGGGCTTGACCTCCAGGCTCTCGGCGGAGCCAATAAACGAGGCACCGAGCCCCGCAAGCTCCCAGGTCCGACCGACGAAGCTCGCGTGCTCGGCGACGGTCAGCTCCGGAATCTGGTGCAGGCGCCGGTCGCGGGTGTCGAGCGCAGGGCTCCGGCCGTCCTTCCAAATGAGCCCCGGGTCTTCTTCACCGTAGAGAACCGGCGTCGCCATATCCGCGGCGGCGAAGCTAGTCTCTGCCTCCGGCGAGCGCCGCAGCTCGTTGCGCGCCTGGGTCAAAGCCTCCGCGAGCTTTTTCGGTTTCAGATGGGCGAAGAGCGCGCGGTACAGCTCGATCGCGAGCGAACGGGCGTAGTCGTCCCCCACCGCGTAGCGCATCGCAACGACCGAGGGAACACCTCCTTGGAGCAGCGCGTGGGCCGTGCCGGTGTAGCCGGGCTGCTCCGGTACTTCAATCTTTTTCTCTCCCTGAGCTTCTTCGAGCGCCACGACTCTCACGGCCGGTTCCGCGCCCCGCGCGGCAACGAGGAAATCCGTCCAGCTCTCGACCGAGAGAATGTCCCCCGAATGGCAGGCGCTCAAAAACACCAGCCGCGGGATGTAGCCGCCGGCCTCCGTGAACAGGTTGAGCAACCCCTCGCCCGAGAGGAGATCCTGTGAGCCGTCCGGCTTCGCCAGCTCCAGAAGATTCAAGTGGCCGTGGCCGCTCCAATGCACGACGTGGTACCCGCCGCGCCCCTGGATCTGCTCGTGAAGCCGTTCGCGCGTCACGCCGTGGGTGAGGAAATCGACCTCGACCTTCCGCTTCGGGTAGACCTCCGCCTCGAACAGCCGCTTCAGCTCTCGCCGTTCGCGCCGAGCCGAGAGCGGCGCCGAACCGCCCCGCGCCTCAGCGAACACGCAGAGGACGCGCAGGCAGCCGTCCTCCGAAGGGCCGAGCGGATCAGACACCGGCTTCTTTGCGTCGTGGACCACGCGGACGAGCACGTTGCGCTCGGCGAGCGTCTCCTCCCCCACCGCCGGGCGCGCGATCTCCCACGGCACCCGCGCAAGCTGCGCGGCGAGCGGATTCTCCTCCTCCCCGGCCCCCGGGAGCTGGATGCAGAGCGTCCTCTGCGATTTCGACTGCCAAAGCTTCAGGAAAAGATCTCCGCCCAAGACCTTCTCGGCGATCAGCACGCCCGTCTCGGCGACGCTCTCCGCCTCGCGCCCCGGCTTGTAGAGGTGCAGGTAGGTCCGCAGATCGAACAGCGCCCGCTGCTCCGAGCCGGTCAACGAATGGAAATTGACCTCCCGATACCCGAGCTGCACGCCCGCTTCGTCGAGCAGACTCAGCTCGGCAAGGCCACGATCGGAATCTGCGGAGACGACCAACTTAAAAGAGGAGCCCGACATTTGAACCTCCAACGAGATGCACGGATTCTATCAGGCGTGGCAGTGGGTGTAGAATTTGAACCCAGGGAGGCACCGATGCTGGAGATCAAGAAACGCTACGTGGTCGATGAGGAAGACCGCCGGGTCGCGGTCCAAATCGACCTGGAGACCTTCGCCAAAATCGAAGAGGTCCTTGAAGACCATGCGCTCGCTCGGTGGATCACCGAAGCCCAGGACGAGCCGGCGCTCGGGGTCGATGCCGCACGGGAGTTTTACGCCTCTCTGAACAAGGCTTCATGAAAGTCGAATACCGGAAGCGATTTCTCAAAGATCTCGCCTCCGTTCCCCCCATCTCCGTTCTCTCATCGCTGTTCGTCTTCTAAGACCTGCCACGAGCCGACTCGTTGCGGTTTCAGCCGCTCGAAAGGCAGCCGCCCGACGGCGATTACCCCGAGAGAATCTCCGCCGGAGTCGAGAGAATCTCGGATAGTCGCACAAGAATCTCCGTCGGGCGCCGCGAGGCGGCCAACGTCCCGGCAGGGACGTCGTATCGTAGCGAGCGGTTTCAACCGCTCGCGGGGCTGGTCCGAAAATTCCTCCCTCCTCGCGTCTCTCGGTAGGACTCCCCCGCTCGGGGTCGGCACTACGGCCTTAGGCGGTTCGATTCATCCGAGACCAGGAAAGAGGAACCATGCTTCTACAGCGCTCAACCGTTGCAACGGCTTTCGTCGCCGCAGCACTCCTTTTCGCGTCCACCGCCCAGGCCGAGCTTTCGAAGGCCGACCGGAAGCAGGCGAAGCAGATGCTAAGCGGCACGCTCTATCTCCGCAACGACGCCCCCTGCACCCAGGGGCGCCATCCGTTCGGCGTCTACACGAGCCCGCTGGTCGACATCTCGCCGCGGGGGGTCAACACCGATGCCCAAAACGGCGCGTCGTTCGGCTGGTATCACGCGAGCAGCACGGTCTGGGAGGTGCGGGTGAACGATTCGGTCGAGTTGGACTCGATGGATTGGGGGGACGACAACACGGTCGAGATCGAGCTGACCGGGGTCGGCAAAACGGACGGACACGATACGGTCCTGCGGTTCGTCGAGATCAACTCGCTCGCGGATTTCGAAGCGGCGTTCAAGCTTGCGTTTTCCAACCGGCCGCTCCAGGACGAGAACCCGGATTGGACCGCCGAGATCCGCCAGGCCATCGGCGACCGGAAGCTGCTGCCGGGGATGAACAAGCGCCAGGCTTTCTACGTGGTCGGCATGCCCGAGCAGGTCGACAAGTCGACCGACGGCGAAAAGAAGGTCGAAACCTGGACCCTGCATAAGAAGGGGATGGAGATCGGCTTCTTCGGTATGGACACCGGCGATCCGTCCGCACCGGCCGAGAAGCTCCGGTTCGAGGATGGCGTACTGGTGACGAGCAATACCCACAACCCGAGCCAGATCGACCTCGATCACTGAGCGGCTCTGTAAAACCTTCGCCCCTCCTCGGCAGGGAGATCTCGCTCAATGGACGCAGCCACGTGGTGGTCGGCGTCATGCCTGCGGATTTCTCCTCTCTGCCGCGCGGTTTGATCAGCCGGCCGGCGGACCTCTACCGTCCGCTCGCCGAGCCGCGTAGCTCGCGATCTCTCTCGTGCTACTCGCGGGGGCGGGACTTCTGGGGCGCAGCGTCGTAGCGCTCTATCGGGTCGATCCCGGTTTTGATCCGCGCGGGGTGCTCACGCTCAACATCAACCTGCCCAGGGAGCCTTGGCGAAGAGAGTCCTTTCACAGGAGTTGCGGTTTCTCTTCTGAAGGGCAGTTTGGCGCCCGGGCGCCGGGTCGGATAGATTCCCCCCAGATCCCGCGGCGTACCGGCCGGCGGCGCCCTTCTGGAGCCTTCCCTTATGAGCTTTTCTCTGGCGAACCCGTTCGTCTCGGCCCTGCTCGGCGCGCTCGTCGGGCTCGCGGCCGGTTGGCTCTGGCGCAACCAGCGGGTCCGCCAGCAGGCTCGCGAGTTGGCCGCCTGCCGGCCTCGGGTCGCCCGGCTGCACCAGGTCGAGGAGATTCTCGCCGAGAGGAACGGCGAGCTTGCGGCGCTCCAGACCGAGCTGGGCGATTTGCGGGAGCTGCGAGAAGCCCAGGCGACGGCGGCCGGTCCGGCCATCGCCGCTCTACCCGCCCAGCAGGCCGCGCAGGCACCGCAGCAGTCTTCGCTCCCCTTGGTCGGCGATCCCCCCAAGCGCCGGAAGTCCGGATCTCGGGCCTCGTCCTGACCTTTTGAATCGCACTATGAGCGGCGCCGACAGAAACCCGGCCCCGCGGAGAACCGACATGAATCGAACCGCCCGCACTTCCCTCGTCGCCTCGGCCCTTGCCCTATCAGCCTTACTCGGGCTGGGGACATCCACCGCTTCGGCCAAAGAACTCGGACCCTTCAACGTGAAGCTTCGCTATGCACCGCAGGAAAGCGTTGGCACCAACTCGCCCACGCTCGCAGCGGGGATCTCCGATCACCCGATCCGAGTCGAGATGGCGGAAGGGCGCACGGTCACCGACCTTGCGGTGATCGGCGAAAGCACGGACGACGACGACCGGGTCTGGCCGGTGCGCGCGACCAACGACCCGATCGAGTGGAGCAAGGAAGTGCTCGCCAAGAACGCGGGCGATTGGGGAATTCGGGTGGACGACGGTGGCTAGCTCACCCTGGCCGGCAAGCTCACCCGTTTCCGAGTGATCGAGAGCAACAAGGCGGTCGGCTCGACCTACAACGCCGAGGCGCAGTTCACCTTCGAGCTGCGCGACCGCCAAGGGGGCCTGCTCTGGGAAGGGACCGGAGCGGGCGACGCCACCCGCTACGGCAAGGCGCGGAGCGAGGACAACGTGAATGAGGTGTTTTCCGACGCCACCCAGGAAGCCTTCGCCAACGCGCTCGCCGATACCAAGCTACAGGAAGCTTGGCTGGGCAAGAGCGGCGTGATCTCCGCCCCGGCGATGGCGCAGGCCACCTCGTCCGAACGGAAAGCCGGCGACGTGCTGACGCCGGAAGCGATGCTCGACGAACTGGTGGCGTTGAAGAAGAAGGGCTTCGACGCCGATCTGCTGGTCGGCTTCGTCGATCAGAAGGGGCTTTCCCGCTCGCTTTCCTCCGACGACCTGCTCGCCTGGAAGAACGCCGGGATGCCGGATTCGGTGATCAAGGCGGCGTTGGCGAAGGGAAAATAACCGTAGGGGCGCAGCATGCTGCGCCCGGTCGTCGGCAGGCGCGCTACCCCTGCGAAACGATCGGCAACCGCGCCGGGCGGCTGGCCGAAAGTCCGAGCCGGCCGGCCCCAGCGTAGACGTTGAACCGGTCGCCACGAAGGAACCCGACCAGCGTGACGCCGAAGCGTGTGGCCAGCTCGACCGCGAGGCTGCTCGGAGCGGAGACCGCGCAGACGATGGGGACACCCGCGGCGAGCGATTTCTGAAGGATCTCGTAGCTGGAGCGGCCGGAGACCAGGACGATCCGGTCGCTCCACGGCAGCTCGCCCGCGCGAAGCGAGGCTCCCACCAGCTTGTCGAGCGCGTTGTGGCGACCGACGTCTTCACGAACGGCGAGCAGTCGGCCCGACGCATCGAACAGCGCCGCGGCGTGCAATCCGCCGGTCGCATCGAACAGACCTTGCGCGGCGCGCAGGCGGTCCGGCAGCGCGGCGATCACCTCCCGATCGACGCGCGGGCCGGCGCCGGCCGGGCGCTCGACCCGCAGCGCCAGTCCTTCGAGCGCCGCTTTGCCGCAGACGCCGCAGGCGCTGTTCGAGAAGAAATGCCGATCGAGCGGCGCAAGGTCAGGCTCGATCCCGGGCGCCAAGGTCACCTCGACGACGTTCGCCTCGGTCTCCGCCTCGGCCGAGTGGTCGCCGGCCGAGAGCGCTACGACGTCTGCCGCGCTGCGGATCACCCCTTCGGCGAAAAGGAAACCAAGGCTCAGCTCCGCATCCGCCCCCGGGGTGCGCATGGTGACCGCGACGGTCGTCTTTCGATCCTCTCCCCAGAGGAGGCGGATCTCCAGCGGCTCCTCGGTCGCGAGCGCGTCGTCGCGGGTTTCGGAGGTCGTTCCGGCGACGCGCACCAGCTCAGTCGGTGTGGTGGATCGGGAGGAGCGCAGGTTCATCGTCCCGGAGCTTGGCACAGAACCCTAGGAACCATGAGGCTCGCCCTGTGGGATAGGAAGCCGCGCGCTCTCGGTCGATTCGATCCAGGTCTTGAGCAAAGTCGCGGCGAGGATCACCACCCCTCCGGCGAGCGACCAGGCGCTCGGCTGCTCGTGGTGGACCAACCAGGCCCAGATGGGATTGAGGACCGGTTCGAGGAACAGCAGCAGCGACGCCTCAAACGCGGGGACATGGCGGATCGCTTTCGTCAGGAAGACGTAGGCGACGCCGATCTGGAAGATGCCGAGGTAAAAGACCACGCCGAGATCGACCGCGCTCACCGTACCGACCGGAAAAATGAACGGCAGGCAGGCGAGGCAGGCGAACGCGTTGCCCCAGAGGGTCGCCGCGGCGGGCGAGTCGTTTCCGGCCGTGGACTCCCCCGGCCGGCTGAGCAGGCGAAGCCCCATCACGGTGACGCCCCAGAACAGCCCCGCGGCGAGCGCCAGGATGTTGCCCAGAAACGGCCGGGGGGCGGTCGCCGAGGACGGGTCGAGCCCGACGAAGAAAAGGCTCAAGCCCCCCACCAGCAGGGCGACGAAATAGAGGTCGCGCCGCTTCACCTTCTCGTGCAAGAGCCAAGGACCAAGCAGCAGCACGTAGAGCGGCGCGGTCGACTGGAGAAAGATCGAGCTCGCCGCCGTGGTCATCTTGTTCGAGAGGACGAACAGGATCATCGTGATCGCGTGAGCCGCGCCTACCAGTAGGGTCCGCAGGGTGGGCCGTTGGCGCGCCGCGGGTAGCATCAGGTAGATCGCCACCGTCGCGATCCCGGCGCGGAAACAGGCGACCTGCCAGCCGGAGAGCGAGGCGGCCTTGACGGCGGCGCCGCCGGTTGAAAACAACGCCGCCGCAGCGAGCACGCTGAGCCGGCCGCCGAGCGCGGCGCGTTGGGGCGAAGGTGAGGATTTCGACATCGCGCGGCATTGTAGACCGGCTGGACTTATTGACTCTTGCCAATCCGCTCCCGGATCGCGATGACCGAAATCTAGTCCCGACGGTTTCGCGATTACTGCCGAGCATCCTGGCGCAGCACCGAGCCAGGCCAGTCAAGTATCTTTTGATCGGCGGTCAACAGTCGGTCACCCCGCAACAAGGCCGTCGAGGTGATCAAGCGATCGGCAGGATCGCCATGAAATTCCTGAAGCGCCGCGGCGGCGATCCCGATCCCGCCATCGACGACGATCTCTCGTACGCCGGCCGACAAAAGATCCTGTCGCCAGGCATGGACCGGGATGGCAAGCTCGACACGCCCCTTCTCAATCAGCATCGCGGTTTCCCAGAACGAGATCGCCGAGACTCCAAGCTCGCCCGCCCGGTGGGCTTCATCGAAGGTCGCCCGAGCTTCCACCCCAAGTCTGGGATCTGCGCTATCGAGCCAGATCAAGACGTGGGTGTCCAGCAGGATCAACGCTCGGCGTCCCAGGTTTCATCAAGAGGCGACAGGATCTCACCGCAAATCGTCAGGGAACCGCGATGGCGCCCGAACAGAGACGACGATCGGTCTGGGTAGGGAGACAGCAACGAGATGGGCTTGCCGTGCTTGGTAATCACGAGTGGCTCCCTGCTTTCTGTCACTTCTTCCACGAGTTGGAGGCACTTGGCCTTGAACTCAGAAGCCTTGATGGTTCGCATAGGCCCTCCCGCATCATCTTCCACCATGGTCACGACCATAGTCAATATACGCTGATGAGTCGGGTTCTCGGCCCTGCACGCGGGTTTTACGGCGTTCCCTTCGTCCGCACATACACCCCGTCAAACTCCGGCGTCCAGCTTTTCCCCTTGTCGCTCGACCGCTCGATGAATTGGCGCACACGATCCGTGCCTTCGGCCGTGTAGGTCATGCGAAACCGGGCCGGCTTGCCGTCCGGGCCTTTTCCTTCGCGCAGGAAACGGACTGACGCGCCCTCCATCTGGCCGGTCCACTCCTGCACCTCGCCCTTGGTGTCGACGTAGCGTTGCGTCCACTGCTTCGTCGACGCCGACCAGGCGCTCAAAGATTGGCCGGCGTACGCGCCGTCGTTCTGGGTGAAGTCCTCGTGGATCGCGCAGCCGTTCAAGATTGAGGTGATGCGGCTGGAGGCCACCGACGTGCCCGCCGGGACCTGCACGTCCCAAACGCCGACCCAGAAACCGAGCTGGCCGTATTCGGGCGAGGCGGAGCAGGGATCGACCTTCTTCTTCACTTCCAACACCAGTTTGGCAAAGCGCGGATCGGAACGGATCGGCTCGAAATCGGGGTCCTTCTCCATCACTTCGAGCCGGGTGAGGCCGAGCTTCACCGCCTTGGACAGCTCGGCGAGCGCCTCGTCTTTCTTTCCCCATCGAGAAAGCACCCGCGAGAGGCGCGTCGCGACCGCCACGGGGGCATACCCCGCGCTCCCCGCCTGGGTGTAGGTGTCGAACGCCTCCTGCCAATGCCCCAGCGCCTGATGTGCGGCGCCGAGATTGAACCAGGCCTCCGCGTTGCTCGGCCGCGCGAAGGTGATCGCTTTATAGGCCTCGATCGCTCCAGCCCAGTCTTTGGCGGCGAACCGCGCGGCGGCTTTCGCTTCCGGATCGCTCGGCGACGCGGAGGCAGGGGGAGCTTGAGCGAAGCCGAGCTGCCCTGCCAGCGCCCAGGACAGGACTCCCAGGAGAAAACACCGCATCGGACGATTGTTGACGACCATTCCTACCTCCTGGAAGACGAAGAGTACCGGGCGCAAGATATCAAACCGGCCGGACCCGATCGGCACCGTCTCAGGAGCCTTCCTTCGGCGACCCTGGAAGGTCGAGCCGAATCCGGCCGTCGCCGCCGAACCGGAGCCGGATCTCGCCGTCGCGATCGGTGCGCAAAGTATGAAGGTGTCGCGCGGCCAAACGCTCCACCACCTCCGGGGAAGGATGGTAGTAGGGATTCTTCGGCCCGACCGAGATCAACGCCCAGTGGGGATCGACCGCGTCGAGCAGGAATCCAGCCGACGAGGTTCGGCTGCCGTGGTGCGCCACTTTGAGCACGTCGGATCGCAGACGTTCCTGCGGCAGGTCGAGCAGGCGCAGCTCTCCGATCCGCTCGACGTCTCCGGTGAGCAGCACCCGCCGGCTGAAGACCTCGGCGGAGAGGATCAGCGAACGTTCGTTCTCGGCTGAGCCACCCCGTTCCACCTCGTCGAGCGACGGCCCGAGGACTCTCAGCCGCCAACGCCCGACGCGGCCGCGAGCCCCGGCGACGAAAGTCCGTACCCGCGCGCCGGGGATCGAAAATAGCTCGCCCGCACATCCCTCGGCCGGCCAGCCCGGCGCGGTCCAGATCTCCCCAATGTCCAAATACGACGAAAGATCGACCAGCCCCTGACAGTGGTCGCCATCCGGGTGGGTCATCACGACGGCATCCAGCCGCCGCACCCCTTCGGCGAGCAACGCGGGCAGCAGCACCCGCCCGCCGAGATCGCCGTGGCGCCAACCGCCGCCGTCGACCAGAATCGCCCGCGCGCCGTCGCGCAGCAGGATCGAATCCCCCTGGCCGACATCAAACATCGCGAGGGTCGGCTCGGTTCCCGTGGGCCGGTGCGCGCCGATCGCGAATCCCCCAAGCGCCAGGGCACCGCCAAGCGCCAAGAACGCGCGATGCGAGCGCAGCAGGCGCCGATCCAGAGCCAACGCGAGCAACCCGACGCCAGCAGCGAGCAGAATCGCCGTACCGAGCCCGGCGGCCACCGGAATCGCCGGCCGCCAACTGCCGGGAATCCGCGCCGGCCAGCCGAGCGGCGCCGCGAGCGCATCGAGCCAGGGCAGAACCTGCGTCGCGAATTTCGGCGCGACGCAGGCGAGGCCCAGCCAGACGAAGCAGGCGGTGAGCGCCGCGGCGGCCCACGGAATCGCGATCAGGTTGAACGCAAACGAGGCCGGGGTCAGCAGGTGAAACGCCGGAAGCGCAAAAGGAAGGGTCGTCACCTCGGCCCCCGCGCTCGCCGCGAGCGCACGCAGCAGCCATGGGCTCCAAGAAAACGGCCGGCGGTTCCAAGCCCGCTCGAACCGGGGGGCGACCACCAACAAACCGACGGTGGCGGACATCGAGAGTTGGAACGACAGATCGAGCACGAGATCCGGCCGGCTCGCCACCCCGAGCAGCAGCGCGAGACCGAGGCCGTTCTTCGCCGCCGGAGGACGTTCGAAGGCAAGGGCCGCCACAGCCAACAAGCCCATCACCGCGGCACGCACGAGGGCTGGGAGCGGACCGGCAATCATCAAATACGCCGCGACGGCACCCGCCGCGAGCAGCAGCCGTGCGCCGCGGGGCAGCCAGCCGCCGACGAGGCCGCCGAACAGGAAGACGAGCGCGGCGGCCAAGCCGACGTGAACCCCGGACACCGAGAGCAGGTGAAAAAGCCCGGTCCACCGCAGCCCCCGCTTCCAGGCCGGCGGAATGCGCGAGGCATCCCCCAGCACGAACGCACGGACGAGCGCCGTGCCCGCGCTTTCGTGCCCTGCCGCCTCGATCCGCCGCTCGAGAGCCCGCCGCCATCGTGCCGACAGCCGGGCGAGCGTCCCCGGCGGCCGTTCGATTTCGAGAAACACCCGGCTCTTGAGCGACATTCGCCAACCACCCGGCTCGGTCGGACCTGCATTCGCGAACGGTGCCGAACGTCGGAGATACCCTTCGGCCCGCACCCGCGAACCGAATTCCGGCGGTTCCTCCTCTCCCGGAATCCGCAACCGGGCCGAAAACCGGACCGGCTCCGATCGGCCCGCCTGCGCGAAACGATCGACTTCGAAAGGCGCCTCCCAGCCGTCCTCGTCCGCTATCCAATGCCCCGCGATTTCGCCGGACAAGATCACCGGCCGATCCGAATCGAGCCCCAACTCGGCGCGTCCGGGTAGGGAGTAGAAAAGAGTCGCGACCAGAGCCCCCGCACCGACCGCGGCGACGAGGACCCCGAACCTCCGCCGCAGGGCAAGGCCCGCGGCGATCAGAGCGACCAGGAGGGGAACGGACGGGCGAAAGGAGAAGAGCGCAAACAGCGCCCCCGCAGCCAACGCGAGGGCCGGGGCGAACAGAGGGGCGGGCGGGGAGGATCGGTCGTTGGTTTTCATGCCCCCTTAAGACGCGAATGGGGGCCTTTGATCTTGCAGTTTGGGGCTCCAAGGAAGAAATCGTTCGAGAAATCTCCCGGAAGGCGTAAGTACGGCGTATCATCTGCCTGCCTTATTGCTCAAACCTGTGGTCTGGCCCGGAGGGTCGGGAGGTGACATGCTCTCCATGATGGTGACCAGCAGCCCGGCTGAACGAAGCCAGCGCAAAAGCTTGGGGGCCTATTACTCTCCCCATTCGCTGGTGGAGCCGATGGTCGCCTGGGCTCTCACGCGGGCCGATCAATCGGTGCTCGACCCTTCGTGCGGCGATGGAATCTTCTTGGCCACGGCGGGGCGTCGACTGCGTAAGCTGGGCGCCAACCCTCGGGAAATCTCCGCTCTCCTCCATGCTGTGGATTTGAATCCCGACGCGGCTCGGTTTACTCGAGAGCGTTTAACCTCTCTCGGCCTGCCGCTCGCGAACGTCCAAATGGCGAGCTTCTTCTCGCTACCGCCTCCCGGCAGCTCCTCCGACGGCGTCGATCTGGTGATCGGCAATCCTCCTTACATCCGCTACCAGGATTTCTCGGGCCTCGCGAGGCAAGAGGCTCTGGCCCGAGCTTCCGCCGCGGGAGTTCAGCTGAACCGGCTTGCCTCCTCCTGGGCTCATTTCGTAGCCCATACGGTTCCGTTCCTACGTCCTGGAGGGCGGCTCGCTTTCATCCTTCCGGCGGAGCTGATTCACGCCTCCTACGCTGCGCCGCTGCGCGAATATTTGCGTCGCTCGTTCGCCGAGGTCTCCGTCGTCTCGTTCCGGCAGGCGGTCTTTCCAGAGGTGCAAGAGGAGGTCGTCCTGCTCCTCGCTTCCGGCAAGGACCGGGCGCCGGAGCGCCTTCGCTTGGCGGAGGTCGAGTCCCCGGCCGAGTTAACCGATCTAGCAACCGTCTTGGAAGGCGCCGAGGAATTTCACCCAGGGGTGGAACCGGCGAAATGGGTTCCGGGCTATACCGATCACCCGGGCGCCGTCTCTCTCGATCTTCTGACGGCGCGCGGCCTGCTCGCGCCGCTCGGCAACGTAGGCAAGGCGAATATCGGTTTCGTCAGCGGAGCGAACGAATACTTCGTCCTCACGCCGGAAGAAGCCCATCACTGGCGCCTCCCCGAATCGTCGTTGCAGCCGGCCCTCGTCCGCGCCCGACAGATCCCCGGTCTGCGCATCACCAAGGCCGATCTTTCCCTTGGCAATTCGCGAGGTGACCGGTGCTTGCTCTGGCTTCCCGGAGAGCGCCTCACCGCCACAGAAAAAAGGTACGTCCGACATGGCGAGGAACTAGGTTACTCCGAGCGATACAAGTGCCGGGTCCGATCACCTTGGTTTCGGGTTCCCGGCATCGTCAGTCCTGACGCGTTTCTGACCTACATGAGCGATGTCGTCCCCCGGCTTTGCCTGAATCAAGCCAAGACCGTCGCCTCGAACACGCTGCTCACGATTCGTTTGCAGGGGGTTCCCGCGGCCCTGCGGAGGGCTTTCGTGGCGGCGTTCTATAACTCCGCGACGCTGATGTCCGCCGAACGAATTGGGCGAAGCTACGGCGGAGGCGTGCTAAAACTGGAGCCGCGCGAAGCCGACCGCCTTCTCGTCCCCTCCGTCGATCTGGTGGCCCGACACAAGGCTTCTCTCATCAAGCTGTCCGATACGATGGACACCGCCCTGCGCAACGGCCGCGATGGACGCCTGGAAGAAGCGGTGGCCTCCGTGGACGCAATCCTCTTTCCAGGAGAGACGCTTGCCCAATCCGAAATGGCGGCCGCTCGCGCCGGGCTTCGAGAAAGACGACAAGCTCGCGCCCGGCCTACGCGAGCGGCAGACCCGCAGGCTTCCCTTTTCGCGTAGGCCATGACTCGCAAGACCAGCCCCCGCGTAGCGACAAGCGCCGGCTGCCGGCCGCTCTTGGAGATGTATCAGCAGGCGGTCGCCGACCGGCCTTCCCGATGGACTGAGATCGAGGCATCGTTCCTCGCTGCGATGTGGAACTTCGATCAAGCGTTTGCCGGCGGTTTGGCCAACCAGGGCGACAATCAAAACGGCAAAGGCGATTTCTTCAACGATTTGACCGCTCTCCACTTGGAGAACTGCTCAGGGAAGGTGCTCCAAGGCCGAGGGGCGGTCCCTGGACTGATCTTCCCGAAGCACAACCTCGACACCGCCTACCCGCATAAGGGAACGGTCGAAATCTTGATCGAGACCAAGGCGGCGGGCGCGCCGAAGACCCTTCGAAATCCGCAACAGAAGAATCCCTAGGGCCGGCCGGTCGCTGGCCCAGATTTCGGCGCGGCTCGATGCGTCGTTCTTCTGGAACAGGGCGATACCCCCCGGCATGCGGACTTCCTCTTTCCCGCAGAAGAACGATCTATGCGCGGATTGTATCCTGACCCACCGGACCTCGCAGAGAGACTCGTGTCGCAAGTCTGTCGTGTGCTGTGTCGTAAGTTTGTCGCGAGCTTACGCTGTCGCCTTTGGACCGAGCTTGTACCGCAAGCGGTTCGTCGCACCTTCTGCGGAAAGCAAGCCCTTGTCCGCCATCTCTTTCAGATCGCGCTGGAGCGTCCGACGGTTGCGTTGGTGATCGTGAACTTCGGCTGCAGCCCGCGCGCGGCCATCACGTCACCTCCCCGCGCATGCCACGGACAGCGGTCATCTCGGGCCGACAGCGATATCCACGCGGTTGGATACGGTAAGAATTCTCGGCATCGAGGAGAAGGTGCTCGTCAAAGATTGGTCGGGACGCCGGGATTTGAACCCGGGACCCCCTGAACCCCATTCAGGTACGCTACCAGACTGCGCTACGTCCCGACCGGAACTGCGGGGAAACGACTACGGGGAACTGCTTTCGAGGAGAGCCAGGATCTCACGGGCTTGCCCGAGTGCTTGGCGGATCCCCGAACGGAGGGTTTGTATCCGCTCGGTGCCCTGGGTGTCAAGCGCAGGGGGGAGAATCGGGGCCGGATCGGGCAGGAGCGGCAGGTCCAATTCTTGGTCGAACGATAGATCCGTGGCAGCAGGCGCGGCGGTGGCCTTGGCGGCTCGCTTGGCCGGTCGTAGGGGGAGATCCGCCGCCGGGGCTTCTGCAGCGGTCGCGGCGGTCGGCCCGGCGGCTCCCGCGGCGTTGATCAGGCTGGGTGTGCCGTCTTCGTCCAGGGTGCCGTTTTCGAGCTCGGTTTCGAGGCGCTTCTTCGCTCCGGCAATGGTGTAGCCCTCGCCGTAGAGCAGCTCTTTGATCCGGCGGATGATCGCCAGCTCTTTTTCGCTGTAGACGCGCTGGCCGGAGCGGCTCTTGGACGGCGAAAGGGCGGGAAACTCGGTTTCCCAATAGCGCAGCACGTAAGGCTGGATATCGAGCGCCTTACAGGCCTCACCGATTTTGTAGTAGAGGCGTTTCTGCACGCGGGCCGTGGGCATCGGTTACGACTCTTCGCCGGGTGCGGTGATTTCGTCCTTGAGCCGCCGGGCGGGCCGGAAGGCGAGCCCCTTGTGCGGACGAATGAAGATCTTCTCGCCTGAGGTCGGGCTCACTCCCTGGCGCCCGGGGCGCCGGGTGATCTCGAACGTCCCGAAGTTCTTGATCCGAACGGGCCGGCCGTCGCCGAGCGTCGACTTGACGGTGGTGAAGATCGCGTCGATCACCTCCGCCGCCTCATCTTTGGTCAGGCCGCCATGCCGCTGGTAGACCACATCCACCAGATCGGCCTTGGTCATGCCCAAACGGTCGTGTTTGTTCTTCGTCGGCACGGTTCGAAAAGTGTCCCCGGAATGTCGCCCAACAGTCAAAAAGATTCGAGCGGGAAGTATAGAAGCGGGCAGGGCGGGGAGCAAGCCGACGAGCCGAGGGAGGTGGCTTCATTCGCCTCCTCGCTGCTTCGGGCGCCTTCGGCAGCGGCCAGTCGCTGCGGGGCAAATGGAGCCACCTCCCAGCGATCCGGGCCGGATCACTCCTCCGCCTTCTCCGTCCGCTTGCGGATCACCAGCCGGATCGGCACGCCGGGCAGGCCCAGCTCCTCGCGGAGGCGGTTTTCGAGGTAGCGACGGTAGGTGTCGGCCCGGGCGAGCGTCCGGTTGGCGAACAGCATGAACGTGGGCGGCGCGGTCGAGACCTGGGTCGCGTAATAGAGCTTCCACATCCGGCCATGGGGGGCCGGCGGGTGGAAGCGCTCGATCGCCTTCTCGAACAGCCGGTTCACCTCGCCGGTGCCGAGGCGCAGGCCGTAGGCTTCGATCGTCCGATCGAGGGCGGGGAACAGCTTCTCCACCCCGCGCCCCGAGAGCGCCGAGACGTTTACCCGCTCCGGCCCGGCGAGCATCTCGTCGAGGCGCTCCCAGGAAAGCTCCAGGCGCTTCCTCGACTCTTCGTCCAGCAGGTCCCACTTATTGACCGCGATCACCGCCGCCTTGCCCAGCTCCCAGGCGAGGCCGGCAATTGCCAGGTCGCCGCTCGAAATCCCTTGCGCCGCGTCGACTACCAGGATCGCGATCTTGCAGCGCTCGATCTGGCGCCGCGCCATCATCACCGCCAGCTCTTCGGCCTCCCCCGTCACCTGGCTCCGGCGGCGCATGCCGGCGGTGTCGATCAAGAGGTAAGACTTGTCGCCGCGGGTGAGCAGGGTATCGACCGGATCGCGGGTGGTGCCGGCAACGGGCGAGACGAGCGCCCGCTCCGAGCCGACGATCTTGTTGAGCAGGGAGGACTTGCCGACGTTCGGCCGGCCGACGATGGCGATCGCCGGAGCGTCGGGCACGACGTGATCCGGGATCTCCGGCAGGGCGTGGCCGACCGCCTCGCGCAGATCGGCGACGCCCAAGCCGTGCTCGGCCGAGAGCAGGATCTGGCGCTCGATCCCGAGCGAGTAGAACTCCGAGAAGCGGCGCTCGGCCTCTTTGGTGTCCCCCTTGTTGACCGCCAGGATCGCCGGCTTGCCGTAGCGCCGGAAGCGCTGCCAGACGGCTTCGTCCGCCGCCGTGAGCCCCTGTTTGCCGTCGACCACGAAGACCAGCAGGTCGCTTTCCTCGACCGCCAGAAAGACCTGCGCCGAAAGGCCGAGCGGATCGTCGCCGAGCATCAGACCGCCGGTGTCGACGAGCTGGATCTTCCGATCGATCGGCTCGCCTTCGGGACCGGTGCTCTCGACGTCGCACAGCGCCACGATCCGGTCGCGGGTGACGCCCGGCATGTCGTGAACGATCGAATGGCGTTTGCCGACCAGTCGATTGAACAGGGTGGATTTGCCGACGTTGGGCCGGCCGACGATCGCGACGGTAGGTGTAAGGGTCATGAGCTTTTGCTTTCTAGCGGATCGTGAATTCTAGCGGGTCGCCAACAGGCGCAGATCCAAGCCGCGGTGGCGAAGGTCGACGCCGACCAGCTCGACCAACACCGGGTCGGCGAGCCGCAGCGATCGACCGGAGGATTCGCCGATCAGGCGCAGGGTCGCTGCATCGTAGCGGAAGCGCTCGTCGCCCGGCTCGCCCAAGGTCTTGACCGGGATCAGACCGTCTACATGGTAGCCGTCCAGGACCACGAACACGCCGAACTGCTGGATACCCGAGATCCGGCCGGTGAACTGATCGCCGATCCGCGAGGCGAGAAAGCGCACCTTCCACCACTGGAGCAGCTCGCGCTCGGAACGTTCGCCGCGCCGATCGGCTTCGGTCGCGTGTTCGGCGATCGCGGCGTAGCGTTCGAGCGTCTCGGGATCGTCCGGCGCGGCGGCGAATTCGCCGCGCAGGCGCGCCTTCAGGCTCCGATGGACCACCAGATCGGGATAGCGCCGGATCGGCGAGGTGAAATGCGCGTAGCGGGGAGCCGCGAGCGCGGCGTGCCCCTGGTTCTGCGGGCCGTAGCGCGCGCCGGGGAGGGCGCGCAGCACGAGCGCCGAGATGAACGGCTCGTCCGGCCGGCCGGCCGCGCGGCGCAACACGGATTGCAGCTCCGCCGTGGGAAGCGCCGCGGCGGCAATTTTCGTCGCGGCATCCGCTTGGGCTTCGGGAGAGGAAGGATCGACCGCCGGATCGGCGAGAACCCCTTCCGGCACCGCGAGCGGCAGCCCGAGCGCTTCGAGCGAAGAGGCCAGCTCGCGCAGCCGCTCGCCGGTCGGCCCGTCGTGGATGCGGTAGATCGCCGGGCGCCCCGCGGCGAGCAGCTCGGAGGCGACCGCTTCGTTGGCCGCGATCATGAATTCCTCGACGATCCGGTGACCGACGTGGCGCTCCCCTGCCGCGATCCCCACCAGGGCGCCGGCCGAGTCGAGCTCGACGTCCCCTTCGGGAAGGTCGAAATCGAGCGAGCCGCGCGCCAGCCGGGCGGAAAGCAGAGCCTGCATCGCGGCGCGGGCGACTTTCAGCATTCTGAGGACCGGGCCGTACTCCGCCTCGTCCCCGGGCGCCGGCTCTTCGAGCAGCCGGCGGACCTCCGTATAGGTCAGCCTCCGGGCGCTCCGGATCGCGGTCTCGGCGAAACGCGCGGCCACCGGCCGGCCGGATGGATCGATATCGATCACCGCCGCCATCGCCAGCCGCAGCTCGTGGGGGCTGAGCGAACAGAGACCGTTCGAAAGGGACTCGGGGAGCATCGGCACGACGCGGCCGCGGTAGTAAACGCTGGTCGAGCGGCGGAACGCTTCGAGGTCGAGCGCGCTCCCTTCGGCTACGTAATGGCCGACGTCGGCGACGTGGACCGCGATCCGGAAACCGCCGCCGGGCAGCGCCTCGGCGGTAATCGCGTCGTCGAAATCCTGGGTGCTCGCCCCGTCGATCGTGACGATCGTCCGCGAGGTCCAATCTTCGCGCCCGGCGAGATCCTGGTTCCGCGGGGCTTCCGGCATCAGCGCCGCCTCGGCGAGCGCCTCGGCCGGGGCGACCGCGGGAATGCCGAAATGGGCGATCACCGCGCGAATCTCGGCCTGGGGATCGCCCTCGGCGCCCAGCACCTCGATGACCCGCGCGATCGTCTTCTTCGACGACGGTTCAGAAGACTCCGGGGCGCCGCCGAAACGCTCCGGCCGCTCGGGGCGTTCGATCTCGACCCGCACCCAGGTGCCGTCCGGCAGCTCGTCGGCGCCGAGCACGGCGAAGTCGGCCGGCTTCTGCGAGTCGAACGGATCGATTCGGCGTTCAGGTGGCGAGGTCGCAGGAACCGTGATCATCGCTCCCACCCGCTCGGTCGGGCCGTGGGCGAGCACGCGCAGCACGCGAGCCTCCCCCAGGCGCCCGGGGCGCGGCTCGCCGCGAGGCGGGATTTCCTCGTAGAGCACGACGTCGCCCGAGTCGGCCCGCCGCAACCGCTGGCGCGCCACCCAAAGGCGGCCGCGCGGACCGCCGCCACCGCCAGGAACGGGCGGAGCCAGGCGGCGAAGCATGGCGTCCCCCCGCTCCAGACGATCGACCAGGCCGATCGGGGCGGGGGCGAAGGCGATCGCGTACCATCGCTCATCCAGCCGAACGGCGCGGGCATGACGGGCAAGGTCGGATAGGACGGCGCGCGGTTCGCCCGCCAGATCGGCGGCGGCGATTCCCTCCGCCCCCGCGGCGGTCAGCCGTTCGAGCAGGCGCCGCACTTCGGCGCGCTCGGCACCGGCACGAAGCGCCGAAGGCGCAGGGGAAACGAGGGCCGGTGACGACGGGGAGCGGGGATCTAGATTCGAGGCGAGAGGGTCGGTATCGGTCATAAGGTCGGGGGCAGTGTACCGCGTTGCCGTTCGGCTTCCGCCAAGCGGTTTGGAGGTTCCGGAAATCGGTGACGCGATTCCCGCTTGTGCGGAGCTGGAAGAAATCTGTGCGGTGGTGGCCCAGATCACTGTTTCGCGGAGTCCGCGATGTGCGGATCTGTGACTTTTCTGTGCGTGTTAGCCGCTCACGACCGGTGCGCGGACAGCGAGAAGAGGTCGGCAGGTGCCAAGACGCACAGATTTTCCGCTGGAATGCACAGAGCGGAGAGCGCGAAGCGGTTGTCAGCGTGCCGGAAGTGCATCGCAAACTCCGCCAAGCGGTCGGCGGGAGCGGCGACGCACAAACTTTTCTCCGATCCGCACAATTCAAAGGGAGGGGAGTGGGTCGCGGTCTCGCGCTTGCACAACTCGCGCGGCGCTTCGCACACCGTAGACATCGACAACCGGTGATGTGAGCCCGACAAGGAGCTTTCCAGGTCGGCGGCGCACAGATCGATGTGGAATCTGCACATCCGGCACTCCGCCGAGCGCACTCGGCGGTTCGTGCACCTCCCTGCGGACTCAAAGCGCCAGGCTGGAGCCTGGCGAGCCCAGGGTGACGGCGAGATGTGGGACCTGGGAGCGCCGAGCTCCAGCTCGGCTGCTTCGGACAACCTCGCCGCTTGGGTGCCGAGCTGGTGCTCGGCGCTCCCAGGAACTACCCCAGCTCCGCCTCCAAGTCTGCCAGCTCCCCCACCCGCCGCCCGTACCCGTGCTTCTCGATCAACCGCCGCGCCTCGGCCAACGGCTCGCGCTCCCGAAACAACCGCGCCCGCATCAAGGCGATGTCGGCCAGAAACAACGGCATCGGCCCTCGCTCCGCGATCTCCTGCGCCTCGTCCAAATCGGCCCGGGCGGCGGCGGGGTTGCCCTCTCGGTGAAGAAGCCAGGCTCGGGTGAGGAGGCCACGAGGAACATGATGCGTCGTACCCGCGCGGCGGAGGCCGTCCACGGCCGACTCGATCTCGGCTCTCGCGGGGGCGAGATTGGTGCCTACCAGGATCGACCGATAGAGCGCGGCGCGGCCGAGGGTCAGGTGGTCGAGGGCGATGTCGAGGAGAGGGTCACCAGGCACTCGCCACATGAACCACTCCCGGCCCCGCTCCTCGCCCTCGCGGATCGCCTCCGAGAGCGCCGCCCCGTCCGCTCCCACGCCGCCCCGCCGACCCGCCGCCCGCTCGGCCTCGGCGAGCAGCAGATCGCAGTACCGGAAGCCCGCTGCCGAATAGAGCCGCGGGTACCTGGGCTGCCACTCGCCTTGCAGCCGCTCCGCCTCGCGGAAGAGCTCCAGCGCCTCGGCCCGGCGGCCCGCCTGGTACAGGGCGTCGGCGGGGGTCGTGTGCTTTCCCATCCGCTGGAAGACATCCCCGCTGCGGTCGGCGAAGGTCACGGACTGCTCGGCGTCCCGCACCGCGCCGGGGACATCGCCCAGCGTCAGCTCCAGCTCGCTCAGGTTGGAGGCGCTGGCGGCAGCCTCCTTCCAAGACTCCGCAGCGACATCTCTCTTGAGAACCGCCCGCATCGGCTCCAGGGCCTCGGTCAGCCGGCCCAGGGCGCTCAGGCGGAAGGCGGCCGCGTTCAGCAGCCAGGCCTGGGCGGCTTCGGTGAGCGCGGGCGAGACGCGGCGCCAGGGGGGATCGAAGAAGCAGGCCACGGCGCCCAGGTCGGCGCCGAACAGGCCGAGTTTGTTCGTGCTGTAGAACTCCTGACCACGGTTAATCCGGGCGGAATAAATCGCGTCGCACGTCTCCTGCTGCCGCCCCGCGTGGCAGCCGTGAGCTACAGCCTGGTAGAGCGGCTGGAGGCCCTCTGCCGTGTCTGGCAATTTCTCGGTGCTGTCCCGCAGGTATTCGAAAAGCCGACCGTGCGCGGCGCGCCAGGCTTCTGGGTTTTTCTCGCGGATCTGGCGGGCGAAGTACTCGCGGATCAGTGGGTGGGCGTCGAGGGCGGCATCGGCCTCCACCGACACGAGACCACGTTTGGCGAGAGCGGAGACGGCGAGATTCCATTGAGCACCGCTGATCCCCACGAGCGGTTCGGTGAGGTTGGCGATGACCGGCGCCTTGCGCAGCGCATCGAGGCACCCTTTGTTCGCAGGGCGGTCGAAAAGGCCGAGCAGGCGGACGACGGCAAGCTGCCGGGCGCCCCTCTCTTTTTCCCCACCCAGCCATTTTTCGTAGGCGGCGATCGTCCGGAACCCGTGACCGCCTTGGATCTCGCTGTCGGCTTCTTCAAAGGGGATCAAGTCGCGCTTCCGCACATCGCCTTCATGCGCTTCCTGAAGATAGGTCCCGAGCAGCTGAAGCGTCAGCGAGTGGCCGTCCACGTCTTCGACGAGCTGCTCCAGCTCCTTCTTGTTCCCCTTCACCTGATGCTTTTCGAGCAGCGCCTCCCGACGCCATGCTCAGTCGCTCCAGCGACCACTCCGGCGCCGTGTTCCTGGCGAAACCCGCGAGGTCGGCCACCTTCTCTCTCGTGGTGACGAGACACAGCCCCGGATTCTTTTGCGCAAGCGATTTCAACAGTGTCTTCACCCCGGGATCTTTGAGCTGCCCGGCGAGCGGGCTCGAAGGCGAGTACTGGAGCGGCTCCAAGCCGTCCAGGATCAGCAGCGCCTTCCGCCGGGCCACGAACTCCGCAAGCCGAGTACCTTTCTCCTCGGCGGATCTGGGGCTCGCCGCAAGGCTCTCCCCCTCTTCCCCACCGAAGAAGCGCAACCCCGCGGCGAGAAACGTCTCGCCGGAAGCCGCGCCCGCGTCTTGCGTGCCCTGGCTGTAGAACGACCAGTCGAAATAGTCCGCGCCATCGTGGTCCCGCGCCGCGAGTTGGGCAGCCCAGTGGGCAACGAGAGAAGTCTTCCCGACCCCGCCCCAAGCGACGACGGTGACGACGTGGACCTTCGAGTCCTTCCAAGCGGCATCGAGATCCGCCAGCTCGGTCTCTCTTCCGAACAGTTCTTCGGCAACGTGGGTGAGGCGGGTGGGGGCGATCTTCTGGCCACCTGTGACGGCGAAAATCGTCGGCCAGTACTTCCAGGAGATCCGCCGCAAGAGTTTCGGCCGCTCACCGAGCTTGGTGAGAATGTCCTCCCAGAACCAAACCTCGACGGGGAACGGGCCTGCGTCGGAAAGCTTTCGGGCGCAGGCCTGAACCTTCTCATCCCGAGGGCCGGTTGTCGCGACGATGAAAAGCCCTAAACGGGGTTCGAACGTCTGTGCCGCAAGGGCCTCCGCTTTCAGCTCGGAGACGGTGAGCCGCGAATTCACCCGGTTGTCTCTCTGCTTGCACTGGACGCCAACCCAAACCTCGCCGGCTTTCCCAAACACATCGACACCCGCCTGGGGCTGGCCCGAGCGGCCATTTTTCTGGGCGCCGCAACCGGGACCCCACAGGTCCGTCCAAAGATCCAGGCAGAGCGACTCGAAGGTCGCATCATCGATCGGCGCGGGCCAGCCAAGGATGTCGGAACTCATCGTGGATTCCAGGGAAACAGCGCAGAGGGTAACACTGGAAGGTGAAAGGGAACGTGGCCGCCGTCGAGCGCATTCGAGCGCGGATGCCCTTCCTGGGAGCGCCGAGCTCCAGCTCGGCTTCTTCTACACCCTCGCCGCCCATGCTGCCAGACCCTGAACTAGAGTGACCAGAGCGGAACGAGAGGATTGCTTCGTCATAAACTGGCTCTTCTCTCTCTTTCAAATATTTGATTAGCTCTTCGATTTC
>JBBSBW010000072.1:0-24471 GCA_038250865.1 Thermoanaerobaculia bacterium
CTTCGGCCTCAGCCCTGGGCTGGGTTCTCCCGGCCTTTCAGGCCGCCTGCCTGGGCTAGGTTTTCACGGCCCGATCCGCGCCTGGCTCATTGCGATCCAGGTCTGGACGGCTAGGACCTGGGTCCCGAGCGCTGCGACCGAGGCCTGGACTACTCAGCTTTTTAGTCCCGCTGATTCGGTGTCCAGGGGATTCCCCCAGGCATCCTCTCAGGCCTGGCGAATCACACAGTCTCAGTCATCCGCCGGAAACCGTACTTCCCTCAGATAGTTGTCCACGTTCTCGGACCAATCGGGTGGGCCTTCGAGCCGCATGCTTAAGGCGGTGTCTAGAAATGACGCGGTCGTCGCGGCGTCATCTGGGGGTGCGCCCTCGGGGATCCTGCCAGCGACCGTCATTGATCCACGCTCACGATCAGCCGCGAAAGCAATACAAGCGCGAAGATCTTCCGAGGTGAGATCGGGAAAGTCAGCGAGAATCTCCGTTTCGGTCATCCCGGAAGCCAGATAGTCCAAGACGTCGGAGACGGAAATCCGGAGACCACGAACGCAAGGCTCCCCGCCTCGCTTGCCGGGTTCGATCGTGATGATCCGCGAATAGTCCACGAGCGGAGAGTAAGACGGTCGTCCTGGTGCACGTCAAGGGCTTGCGCTCTGCATCGTTGCGCTACGTGCCCCTTCAGGCGACGAAGCTGCTAAAATCCATCGCGAGGAATCACCTATGCCACTCGCCGCCCGATCCGCTCGTGAAGTCCTCGCCCGTCGGGGAGATGAGGTCTACGAGCGCGAGATCCTGCCTCGCCTCGGCCCGGAGGATCAGGGTAAGTTCGTCCTGATCGACGTACGGACCTCGGACTATGAGGTGGATCGGGACGAGCTGGCAGCATCGGATCGCCTGCTCGCTCGCCACCCCGAGGCCGAGGTCTGGATGCGCCAAGCCGGATCGGCGTATGCGCGCCGTTTCGGTCCGCGATTCGAGACCAGAGCGGCCTGACCGACAGTCACGCCACCAGGGCGAGGGTTTCATTTTCTCACGGACTCAGGATGCCAGAGCGAGTCCCCTCGCTTAGGGCGAGTTCTCGCCGCTCGAACTCGAATGCACTACGCTGTGATGCATGGCCAAAACGGAAGTCTACTATCCCCCTGAAGGCAGAGCTTGAGGACGCAGCCCAGAGCGAAGAGAGGAGCCTGGCGGAGCTTTTCGAATAGGATTGCCAGCCGCCGTCCTCTAAAGCGGGGTATAGTCAGATTTTGATGCGCTTCCCTAAAATCTGGAATGGACCGTGAATCGTATCCTTGAAGTTCTCGTAGATTCGGCGAGCTGGGCTCCAAACCCTGTTCCGGTCGAGTTAAGTGCGCTGGTCGGTACTAGGTCGGTCAACGTCCTGACGGCGTTGATCTTCACGGCTCTCTGGACGCGACCGCCGACAAACTTCGGATTCCATTTGAGCGATCTCTGGGCGTGGCATCGCTATTTGCCGGCACTTGCAACGACGAGTGAGCTTCGACTACGAGAGGAATGGACGACCGTTGATCCCCATCAAAAGACCATACTCAGCGATGAACTGGGTGTAGGGTTTACGACCCTCTTGATTCAGGAAGCATTTCAGTGTGGCGAATTTGTAGACACGGGATATGTAATCAAGGTCATAGATCCCGCAAGATTCTATTTGTATGGCGGCGCAGGAGCCGGCGCCAAGAAGTCTCCGGATTACATGGCGCTCCTCAATAATTCAGAATATCTCGTCCTCGAGTGCAAAGGTACTCAGAGTTCCCGCGCCGCTCTCAAGAGTGCGATTACGCGGGGAAGATCGCAGAAAAAAAATTTGAACGCTGTCGGCTCTCAATGCATTACGCACTCCTTAGTTGCCGGGCTCTTCCTGCCTCAATGGCTCAACCTTGAAGGGCCTTGTATAAGCGTCTCCGACCCTCCTTGGGAAGAATTTGAACGCTTTCTCTCAGGCCAGCCAAAAGCCGTTGTAGGTGGTGCCATAACGCAGGTGGCATTGGCGAAGTTCTTCGCATTGTCCGGGGCGAGCGCTCTCTCGGAGTACTTGATTTCGGGACCGGTCTGGGAGCTTCGAGAACCATCGTCAGAAGTCCGTCGAGAGATCGAAGGTCTTCTAGAATCTACGAGTCGGGTCGTTTTTGACTCGGCAGACGTGCACTCTAGGGAGAGTTCCAGTCCTACCTCACGATTGATTTTTTTCGTCATTCCTCCCAAAGGCATTCTCGACAGGTTAAGCGGATCGGCCTCGGTGCAAGAAGTGATCTCAGGCCTCAGCAAGCAAGACCATTCGGGGTGGAGGATGATGTCCGGAGAGTACTTTTCGGAAGTGATGACTCCGCTTGGCTTTAGTTTTAGACTTGAAGTGGAGTCACAGAGTGAGTCAGTGCTGCCAGACTCCGTGTCGTCAAGACGTCTCTCTAGCTAGCTAAGCTAGCTAGCCGAACACACAATTCGCGACTCACCCGTAGAGCTCTGGATCCGCCGGCCGCTTCCCAGCTCTCAGCTCCGTCGAGCACCACTCCCATCGGTAGGTCCACTTCTACTGCCTCCCCAACACTCCAACCCGCCACAACCCCCAACCCGTCCGCCCGCCGAAACAGCAGCAGGTAAGTCCCCGCCGGAGATTCCAGCCGCCGTTCGAACATAGCCCCGTCCAGCTCCGCGATCAGCTCTTTCAGCGCAGAAAAGCTCGGCCGGCGCCTCAGCTTCCCCCCATCCTCCCGATCCACCAGCCCATACCCCCGGGCGATCATTTGCCACCAGTAGACCCGTTCGGTCATGCCGGAGGCCAGCGCCAGCAGGTAGTACCGCGAAAGGTAGTCGGCCTGCGTCTGCTCATCCACCGAGACGGATTTGCCGGCGGGGGAGTGTGGGCCTTCCCAGAGGGGCCAGTTGACTTCAGTGACCCAGGAGCGGCGGCGACCTTCGAAAGCCTTTACGTTCTTGGCGGTCTCGGTGATCGCTCGAAGCAGGCGGAGCTTGCCTACGGTGTCGAGGCCCATTTGGGGATTTTCGGGGGCTCCTCGGCGGTCGACGTAGAGGAGGCTCGCGACGGCGTCGAAATGGAGACCGGGGGCTTTTGCGTTCAGGGCCGAGGCGGTGGCGTAGAGCTCGAAGTCGATGACCGCGGGGCCGAGGAGCTCTACGGGTTGTCCTGAGCCGGCGGGTTTGGCCCGGAGCACGTCCGAGGCGATTTTCGCGAGGTCGAGGTATTCGCCTAGGGTCCAAATGCCCCATTTGCTGCGGTTGATCGCTTGGCCGATTTGGAAGCGGTGGCCGTAGGGGAGGAAGATCTCGGCGATCTGTTCCAAGCTGGCTCGCCAGCGGGCGGGATCTCGGACGAGGTCGCGGTTTTGGGGGAGGGCGAAGAGGAGATCGCAGCCTCTTGCGGCGAGCGCTTTGGCCAGTTCCTCTTCCGCTTTGTGATCTTCCTGCCAGGGGTGGAGGCGCAGGAGGATGTTTTTGCAGCCCAGCTCGTCCACCAGGGCGAGGAGGCCTTCGGGATCTTCCGGCTCGGGGCGTAGGCCGATGCCGATGCCGTTGAACGGGCGCGGGCCTTGGAACAGCTCCGACTCCAGCTGTTTGAAGCGGCGGCGGATGCGCGGCGCGGCGAGCAGAGCGGCCGACGCGGCGCTCCAGTGCGAGGGGAGGTCGGTCAAGCGGGCGGTCAGCTTTTCGAATCGCCCGGCGTGCTGGTGGGGTTGGTCGGACAGGCGATCCCAGACCACCTTGTCGCGCGCCGCGGCGCCTTCCGGGGCGGGCGGAATGTGGGGATGCGCGCGCCGCGGGCGGAGGGCGGAGAGGGCGCCCTGGAGCGCTCCCCGCACGCCGCGCATGCTCCGAATACCGCGCTTCGTTCGGTTCTTCGCCTCGAAGGCGTTTTGATAGAAGGTGAGGAGCCGGCGTTCCGTTCGGTTGGGCGTTCGGCCGAAATAGCCTTCGAGCAGCAGGTCGCGATGCTCCGGCCGGAAGAGCGCGAGGCGGGAAAATTCGCGCATTCGGGCCGTGAGATGGAGCGTCACTCCTAACCGAGCGCGGTTCAGGTCGAGCAGCGAGAGCACGGGCGGTTCGCCTGGCGTGCCCGATGGAACTGGGGGTCGGACGAGGAGGTTGCCGACCGAGAGATCGCGATGGCGAATGCCCGCATCGTGCAGGCGCCGGGCGAGGCGGCCGATCTCGGCGAGCACTTGGGGTAGATCGAGGTCGGGGAACTCTTCGCGCTCTTTACCCGCCGCGGCGGCGCGGAACAGATGGCGGACTTCGATCCCTTCGATCCGGCGGCAGACGTAGAAAGAGACTCCGCTGTCGCCTTTCGCGTCGAGCCAGAGAATCGGTTCCGGCGTGGGTACTTGGGCGCCGAGCACCTCGCGGGCCGCTTTGAAGCTTCGCTCCGCTTTCGAGCCGCGGCTCTCTTTGCTGCGGCGGGCGATCCAGCCCTCTTCTCGGAACTGTTTGACCACCACCTCGAACGGCGCGGCGCCCGGTTCTGAGCAGCCCGGAAACTTCGTGGCGTAGAGGTAGTTCCGGCCCCAGTGGAGCGTCTGCGTGGCAGCGCCCGGGTCGGTCAGGTGGGCGAGCGCTGCGGCGAGATCGGTGGGGAGAAAGTTGCTGGCGATCTCGCCGCGCCAGGCGGGTAGATCGATCGGCGCGAGCGGTCCCAGCGCTCGCTTAGGCGGCACGGCGGGGCCCGCCACTCCTAGACCTCCAGGATGGCGAACCGCTCGTGGTGAAGCTCGGGGTCGCTCTGGATCAGGATCTTCGCGCCGAGCGAACGTTCGACCTCTTCGTGGATCGACCGCTCCTCCTGCTGGAGCGCGCGCGAGACCTCCGGATGGACGCGCAGCAGGAGCTCCGAGGGGTGGGTGCGGTCGCGCAGGCGCAGCAGCTCTTTGCGGATGTTCAAGCAGATCGTGGCGATCGATCTGATCCGGCCGCGGCCGGCGCAATAGGGGCAGGTCTGGGTGAGCAGGCGCTCCAGGTTCGAGCGGCTGCGTTTGCGCGTCACCTCGACGAGGCCGAACTCCGAGATGTTCAGGACCTTGGTCTTCGCCCGGTCCTTGCGGATCTCGGTCTCCAAGTGTGCGAACACCTGCTCGCGGTTCGCCGGTTCGATCATGTCGATCAGGTCGATGACGATGATGCCGCCCAGATCGCGCAGGCGGATCTGGCGGACGATCTCGCCCACCGCTTCGAGGTTGGTCTGGAGAACCGTGTCTTCCAAGTTGATCTCGCCGACGAAACGGCCGGTGTTGACGTCGATCGCGACCAGTGCCTCGGTCGGGTTGATCACGATGTAGCCGCCCGATTTGAGCCAAACTTTGCTCTTGAGCGCGCCTTCGATCTGCTCCTCGATGCCGAACTGCTCGAACAGCGTGTTGTTCTGGCGGAACAGGCGGACCTTGCCCACCAGATTCGGCTGCACCTGGTCGAGGAACTCGACGATCCGGGTGTAGGTCTCCTCGCCGTCCACCCAGAGCACGCTGTAGTCGGAGGTCAGCAGGTCGCGCACGATCCGCAGCGCGAGATCGAGATCCTGGTGCAGCAGCGTCGGCGCAGCGACCCGGCCGGAGCGGTGGCGGGTCTTTTCCCAGAGCTTCGAAAGGTAGGCGAGGTCGGTCTCGAACTCCTCGCGGCCCCGGCCTTCGCCGACCGTGCGGACGATCAAACCGTCGCCCGAGGTCGGCAGCTCGGCGAGCACAGCGAGCAGCCGCTCGCGCTCCGCTTCGTCCTCGATCCGGCGCGAGACGCCGAAATGGCGAACCGTGGGGAGCAGCACCAGGTAGCGGCCAGGAAGGGTCACGTGGGTCGAGATCCGCGCTCCCTTGCTCGGCAGAGGATCTTTGACCACCTGAACGATGATCTCCTGACCCGCTTTGAGCAGGTCGTCGATCGACGGCATCGGGTGGGCGCCGGCGGAGTTGTCGTCGCCGCGCGGCTCGTCCATCTCCAGCTCGATCGGGTCGGATTCCTCGATCGCCTCGACGTCGGGCGCCACGTCGCTCACATAGAGAAACGCGTCGCGTTCGAGGCCGATGTCGACGAACGCGGCCTGCATGCCCGGCAGAACCCGGGTGACGCGACCCTTGTAGACGTTGCCCACCAGACCGCGATGGCGGTGGCGCTCGACGAAGATCTCGGTGAGCCGATCCTCTTCGAGGACCGCGATCCGGGTCTGGTGTGGGTCGCTTTCGACCAGGAGCTTGTTTGCCATGGGCTGGGAAGTATGACCTACCGGTTCACGTAGCGGCGCAGATCGACGCCGAGGATGATTCCGGTGGCGGTGAAGTTGTAGAGCATGAAGGTGCCGCCATAGGACAGGAAGGGGAGGGGAATCCCGGTGATCGGCAGGAACCCGACCACCATGGCGGAGTTGTAGAGGACGTGGAAACAGAACACCGAGAGAAGGCCGACGACCACCAGAATGCCCGAACGGTCGCGCGCCCTCATAGCGATGCGCGCCCCGCTTCGGATATAGAGGGCATAGAGGCCGAGGACGGTCGCGACCCCTAAGAACCCCCACTCTTCGGCGAGCACGGCGAGAATGAAGTCGGTGTGGCGCGCGGGCAGAAACCGCAGTTGGCTCTGGGTGCCCTGCATGTAGCCCTTGCCGACCAGCTGGCCCGAGCCGACCGCGATCTTGCTTTGCCGGACGTGGTACCCCGAGCCGAGCGGATCGCGCTCCGGCTGGAGGAACGTGATCACCCGCTCGCGCTGATACTCCTGCATACCGAAGGTCCAGAGGCCGAATCCGATGCTGGTCGCAAGGATCGCGGCGATCACCAGGTAGCGCAGCTTGACCCCGGCGATCAGCAGCATCCCCGCGAGCAGCGGAACGAACATCGCGGCGCCCCCCATGTCGGGCTCGACCACGATCAGGAGCATTGGGGCCGCGACGATCCCGGCCACGGTCGCGATCTGGCGCAGGGAGAGCACTGGCTGATCGATTTCGGACAAGAAGCGGGCCACGAACAGAGTGGTCGCCAATTTGGCCAGCTCCGAAGGTTGGAACTGCCAGGGACCGAGCACGAACCAGCTGCGCGCCCCGCCGCGCACGTCGCCGAGCACCAGAACCAGGGCGAGCAGGACCAGACTCCCGAGGTAGAGAGTGAGCGACAGGTCGAGCAGCACCCGGTAGTCGAGGCTCATAGCGGCGATCAGCAGGACCAGACCGATCCCCACCCAGACCGCCTGGCGCGGCAGATAGTCGACGGCCAGCTCGGAGCTTGCGCTATGAACGGTGGCGAGGCCCACCGCCGCGAGCAGGAGCGCGGCGAATGCGAGCCCGCCGTCGATCGCCGCGAGATGGGCGAGCGGCTGCCGCTCTTCGGGGCTAGCGGCGCTGTTTAGCGGTCGAGAAATATTTGGCAAGGACAGCCTTTGCGATCGGCGCCGCCGCCTTCGAACCCGAGCCGCCATGCTCGACGAAGGCGACGACGACGATCTCGGGATGATCGACCGGTGCGAACGAGGTGAACCAGCCGTGGTCGCGGAAACGGAACGGCAGAGAGTTGGGATTCGTTCTCGATTTCTGGGCGATCACCTGCACGGTGCCGGTCTTGCTCGCCACGCGTACATTGGGAAGGCGGGCGGTGCGGGCCGTTCCGCCCGGATCGTTGACCACCGCATCCATTCCTTCGCGCACCGCTTCGAGCGCGCGGGGCGGCAGCGGCGGCCGGTCGGCATCGGGCGCTTCGACCTCCTCGCCTTGGATCAGATGGGGGCGGATCGGCCGGCCGCCGTTGGCGATCAAAGCGGTCACCGCGGCGATCTGAAGCGGCGAGGTGAGGACGGGGCCCTGGCCGATTGCGACCGAGATCGTCTCGCCCAGGAACCAGGGATGCTTGCGCGCCGCGAGGCTCCAGGCCGGATCGGGCACCAGGCCGGCGTTTTCGCCGCGCAGCTCGATGCCGGTCTTTGAACCGAGCCCGAACATCCGCGCGTAGCGGGCGATCCGCTCGATCCCCAGCCGCTGGCCGAGATGGTAAAAGTAGACGTCGCACGAGTGCTCCAGCGCGTCGTGAAGGTTCACCCGGCCGTGCCCCCCTTTGCTCCAGCAGCGGAAGCGGTGGCCGTAAATGCTCGCCGAGCCGTCGCACCAGACCGAGTCGCTTTCGTTGACGATCCCCTCGGCGAGCCCGGCCGCGGCCATCATGATCTTGAACACCGAGCCGGGTGAGTAGGTGTTCTGGATCGCCCGGTCGCGCATCGGGTCGTGGGGCGCGCTGATCAGCGCATTCCACTCCTCCTGGCCGAGCCGGCGGGCGAACAGGTTGGGGTCGTAGGACGGGGCCGAGACGAGCGCGAGGATTTCGCCGTTCCTCGGATCTAAGGCCACCACCGACCCGACGGCGTCGGTCCCTTCGAACTGGCGGATCGCCTCTTGCTGGAGATCCAGATCGAGCGTCAGACGGAGCGGCCGGCCGGCTTCGACGGGGGTCCGGCCGTATTCGTCGAGCAGCTTGCCGCGGCTGTCCACGACCACCACCCGCTCGCCGTCGCGCCCGCGCAGAGCTTTGTCGAACACCTGCTCGATGCCGCGCTTGCCGACCAGATCGCCCACTGCGTAGGCGCCGTCGGAGCGATCGACCTCGCTTTGAGTCACCTCGCCCAGATACCCGAGGACGTGGGCGGTCTGCGGTCCGTGACGATAGAGCCGGAGGTTTTGCACCTCGACCTCGAACTCTGGATATTCGCGACCGCGCGCCGAGACCTCCGCCACCTGTTCGAGCGTCAGATGCTCGGCGAGAAGAACCGGCTTGAAGTCCGGGGTCGAGCGAACGCGTTCGAGGATCGCCGCCAGCTCAGGGACCGGCCGGCCGATCACGCCCGCCACGAAGACGATCGCTTGGCTCAGGTCGAGACTGCGGCTCCGGTCGACCAGCAGGTTGTAGCTCGGGATGTTTTCCACCAGCAGCTGACCGTTGCGGTCGTAGATCAGGCCGCGCGGCGCTTTGATCGGCAGCTTGCGGAGCCGGTTGTTCTCGGCCAGCTCCCGGTAGTGCTCCCCTTCGACGATCTGGGCGAACCAATAGGCGCAGGCGATCGCCACGAGCAAACCGGTGACCAGGGCGTTCAACAGCCAGATCCGGCCGATCAGGTCTTGGCGCAATTCGCGGACGATCTTCATGGCTGGGCGTCCATGCGTAAACGGGAGAGGCGCTGTTTGCGGTGGCTTTCGGCCGCCTTACGGAAGCGGTCCGAACCGGAGTAGATCAGCATTCCGACCAGACCGGTCGTAAGAGCGCGCACGACGACCCAGAACGGCTCGGGCACGCTCGCCTGGGGGAGCAGGAAGAGCGAAAGGGCGATCAGGATGACCTGCTGGAGGGCGGAGGCGAAGCTCGCGATTGCGAACACCCCGACCGCGCGCTGGATCACCAGTCGCTGGGCGAGCCGGGCGGTGGCATATCCCACGAGGGTATCGGCGAATCCATGGAGGCCGTAGAGACCGCCGGTCAGGCCGTCCTGCAGCAGCCCGGCGGCGAGTCCTCCAGAGATTCCGGCCAACGACGAACCGGAGAGCGCGAGCAGCACCAGCACGGGCAGGAACCAGTCGATCGCCTGCGGCAGGTTGGGGTGAATCCGGGCGCCGATCAGGTGCAGCAGCAGGGCCGCGCCGAGCGCGGCGAGGTATTTAATGGCGGCCATCGGCGGTGGCCTCCTCTAAATCCTTGGGCACCGGCTTCCAGTCGAGCAGGTAGACCTGGTCGAGAGTCCGCAGGTCGACCGCGGGGGCCACCCGGATCTCGTGGAACAGCTGGCCCAGCTCTTTGACCGAGACCACGGTGCCCACCGGGATGCCGCGCGGGAAGATCCCGTCGATCCCGGCGGTGAGCACCCGGTCTCCCGCCCGGACGTCGGCCTGGATCGGGATGTATTCGAGGTCGAGGGTACCGCTGCCTCCCCCGCGTAGGACACCCTGCCGGCGGGTGCGGACGATCAGGGCGCCGACGCTCGCCGATCGGTCGGTGAGCAATTGCACCTTGGCGTAGGGCGGGGCGACTTCCACCACCCGGCCGATCAGTCCGGTCGGCGCGAGCACCACCTGGTCGAGCCGGACCGGCTGCCCCCCGGCGTAAATCACCAGAGTCGTGAGCCAGGAGGAAAAATCGAGATAGACCACGTCGGCCGCGCGCAGATCGCCGATCGGCGGCGGCGCGTAGCGCAATGCCGCCGCCAGCCGGGCGGCTTCGCTGCGGACGTCCTCGAATTGCAAGAGGCGCAGATGCAGATCCTCCACCTCGCGATGCAGGCGACGGTTTTCCTCGACCAGGCGGCGCTGGAAACGCAGGTTCTCGGTTGAGTCGCCGATCGTCCGCGAGGCGCCCGTGATGGCGCGGGCGAACGGTCCGACCAGTCGCAATCCGAGCACCCCCAGGTAGGTTCCTTTGCCTCCCGCCCCCGGCACCTGAAGTCCGAGCAGGGCAAGCTGCGCCACCAGGGTGACGAGCAACAGCCAGCCGGCACGCCTCTCGTCCACGCTTGTCGCCTAACTCACCCAGGCGTCCGTCCCGAATCGGGAGGACGTCAGCGGATCGAGACCTTGCGCAGAAGGTCGATATCTTGGAGCACCCGGCCGGTTCCGAGCACCACCGAGCAGAGCGGATCCTCGGCGATCAGCACGGGTAGGCCGGTCTCGTCGCGCAGCCGCTGATCGAGCGCGCGCAGGAGCGCGCCGCCGCCCGACAGCACGATCCCCTTGTCCATGATGTCGGCCGACAGCTCCGGCGGAGTTCTTTCGAGCGCCATGCGCACCGCTTCGACGATCGCAGACACCGGCTCGGCGAGCGCCTCGCGGATCTCTTCGTCGGAGATGGTCAGCGTTTTGGGTACGCCCTCGACCAGATCGCGCCCTTTGATCTCCATCCGGATCTCTTCCTTGAGCGGATAGGCGGAGCCGATCTCGATCTTGATCTGCTCGGCGGTCCGCTCGCCGATCAGCAGGTTGTACTTGCGTTTCAAGTACTGGATGATCCCGAGATCCATCTCGTTGCCGGCGACCCGCACCGACCGGCTGTAGACGATGCCTGCGAGCGAGATCACCGCGACGTCGGTCGTTCCGCCACCGATGTCGACGATCATGTTGCCCGACGGTTCGGTAATCGGCAGGCCCGCGCCGATCGCCGCCATCATCGCCTGCTCGACCAGGAACACCTCGGAGGCCCCGGCGCGCATCGCCGAGTCGCGCACCGCGCGCTTTTCCACCTGGGTGATCTCGGACGGCACACCGATCACGATCCGCGGGTGGACGTACATCTTGCGGCCGTGGGCTTTTTTGATGAAGTGCTCGAGCATCCGCTCGGTCACTTCGAAGTCGGCGATCACGCCGTCCTTCATCGGCCGGATCGATTCGATGTTGCCGGGGGTGCGGCCGAGCATCTCCTTCGCTTCGGCCCCCACCGCCTCGATCCGATTGGTCAGTTTATTGATGACGACGACCGAGGGCTCGCGTACCACGATGCCCTGACCCTGGGCATAGATCAGGGTGTTTGCGGTCCCCAGGTCGATGGCTAGATCCTTGGAAAAGTAACGCAGAAGAGAGGCGAGAGGCACTCCGGTTTTTCCTTTCCCGACGGGCCGTATGCGGCGCCATCGCGATTCCTCGAGTCTTTATGCCGAATTCTTTCGGGCGAGCCTTCAGGCGGCGCCGACGAAAACCTTGCGATGGACGACGTTCGGATTGCCGTCCGAGTCCACCGCGCGGATTTCGAGGGTGCTCCATCCTTCTCGATTCATTTGAATCGCTTTGTTGAACGAGCCGTCGAGATCGACCTCCACCGGTTCGCCGTTGATCGAAACCCGTGCGCCCGGCTCGGTCTTGCCGCCGACGATCAGCACCGTACCGTACGGTTTGACGTCTTCGAGGTCAAGCCGCGGCGGTGTTTTGTCGCGCGAAGCGCCCGCGCCGCCGGCCGAACCGCCTCCGCCGGAACCCGAGATCGCCGCGACGCGAAACTTGCGCGGCTCGCTCCACGGCCCCTGCACACCTTCGCGATCGATCGCGGCGACGTGCCAAACGAAGCTTCCCTCGCCGCGCAGCCCCAGGGTGGCCGTGGTCTTGGTCCGCGAGGCGACGTCGATCACGTTGTCGACGAACAGATGATTGCGCCCGACCTGAAGGGCATAGCGCGCCGCACCCGAAACCGGTTCCCAACCGAGCGCGAGCCGGCCCGCGGCGCGTCGATCAGGGGCGGGATCGAAATCGACCTCCGCCTGGTCCGCAGGCTCGCTCAAGCGCGGCGCGCCCGGCAGGCGCTCGGCCGCCGAGAGCTGCCCGCCGGACTGCGTCACCTGCTCCAGCGCGCCGACGCTGCGCTTCAAGCCGGCCGAAGAGGCGAGGTCGAGCCCGCCCTTCACCGCGCCGAAACGGCCCTGCCCCGCCGTCCGGTCGTAGGAGACGAACGCCTCGGAGCTTTCGCGCACCTGGGCCTCCGCCCCCGGGGTGGCCACTTGGCTCGGCTTGGCGCGCGTAGAAAGGTCGATCCAGCCATAGTCCATGCGGATCGATTGCCCTTCGCCGCCGTCGGCCCCGCGCACCGAGGCGACGATGAACTGGGTGTTGGCGCGAACGGTGTACAGGCTTCCGTCGGCGAACACGATCTCGGCCGAGCCCGAGGAGGTACGGACGTAATCGCCGGGTTCAAGAGAGATGCGGCTCTTGGCCGGCTGCCAGTCGCCGTCCTCGCCACGGCGGTACTCGACCGTCCCTTGGACCGTAACGAAGTTTGCCGCGCCTTTGCCGGAACTCGCGTCCCCACCTGCCATAACGCCGAGGGCCTGACGCGCCCGGCGGGCGTTTTCGATCGCGACACGGTAGCTCGCCTGCGCGTAGGCCGCCTCGGCCGCGACGATCTCGCCCCTCGCCTCCTCCAGCACTTTCCGTTGGGCCGCTCCCGCGAGCGGCTCGGCGGAGTCGAGCTTGCCGCGCGCTTCGTCGATCATGCGGCTGGCCTCGCGCGCCAGGGCTTTCTGCTCCCACTGGTGGAAATAGCGGGCGCCCACGACCAGCAGGCCGGCCGCGACGATCAACACGCCCAAAGTTCGGAGGGTGTTGACGGAGATGCTGTACCAATTGCGCCGGGGGTCTTTCAGGCGGCCAGCCACGTAAAACTCCTCGATCCGAGGGAGAGAATTTACCACGGGTTGAAACACCAGAGGGGCGCTGCTACAGTTCGGCGGTTTCCGCGGTCGAGCCCAAGGAGTAGCAGATGCTTAAAGTTTTGCGAGAGAACATCAAATATCTGAGCTGGATTCTCTGGTTGATCGTGATCGTCTTCGTCCTTGCGATCTTCCTGGACTTCGGCCGCGTGCCCACTTCCGGGGCGTCGGACGAGGCGGCCGCGGCGACCGTCGGCGGCGAGCACGTCACCCGCGCCGAGGTGAAGCGGCAATACGATCTGCTCGAAGGCCAGTACCGGCAGATCTACGGCGACCAGTTCAGCTCCGAGCTCGCCGATCAGTTGGGTCTGCCGCTCCAAGCGCTAAACGGCGCGGTCAACCAAAAAGTGCTGCTCGCCGAAGCCAAGCGTATGGGCCTCGCCCCGACCGACCAGGACCTGCAGAAGGCGATCCTTGCGATCCCGGGCATGAAGGACGACAAGGGCAATTTCGTCGGTTCCGACGCCTACGCCAACGTCATCCGCCGCGGCTACCGGATGATCCCGGCCGATTTCGAGCGGATGGCCCGCGATCAGATCGCTTTGGAGCGGCTGAACCAGGTGCTCCGCGGCACGATCTACATCTCGGACGCCGAGCTGGAGCAGTCTTATCGCGAGCAGACCGAGAAGGCGCAAATCCGCTACGTGCTGATGCCGAGCAATCGGTACCTCCAGGGCCAAGAGCTTCCGGCCGCCGAGGTGGCGAGCTACTTTGCCGCGCACAAGGAGGAGTACCGCCTGCCCGAGCAGCGCGACATCGCCTTCCTGCTCGTCGACGACGGCAAGATGATGGGCCAGGCACAGGTCTCTGACGCCGACGTCAAGACCTATTACGACGCCCATTTGGCCGACTATTCGCACGAGCCGGAAGTCCGGGCGCGCCACATCCTGGCCATGGTCAACGATCAGCAGAATGAGGCGGCGGCCAAGGCGAAGATCGATGCCGCCCAAGCGCGCATCAAGGGCGGCGCCGATTTCGCGAAGGTCGCCCAGGAGATCTCCGAGGACACCGGCTCAAAAGCCCAAGGGGGCGAGCTGGGCTGGTTTCCGAAGGAGCGGATGGACCCCAAATTCAGCGAGGCCGCGTTCTCCGGAGCGGAGGGCCAGGTCGTGGGGCCTGTCCGCAGCCAGTTCGGCTATCACCTGATCCAGGTCGAAGGGCGCCGCGAAGGGGGAACCACCCCGCTCGACGAGGTGAAATCGCAGATCGTCTTCCAGCTCTCCGGCGACCGTTCGAAGACCGAGAGCGAAGCCAAGGCGAAGCGGCTCGCGGAGCGGCTGACCAAGGACAAGCCGAAAGGTCCAGAAGCGCTCGACGACCTGGCGCGCCAGGACGCCACGCTCACCTACACGGCTTCTTCCCGCTTCGGACGCCAAGAGCCGATCCCCGGCCTGGGGCTCGCACCGGCGCTCGCCAGCTCCGTGTTTTCCCTCGCCAAGGGAGGCGTCACGCCGGCCCTTCAGGTGCCGCGCGGCTGGGTGATCGCGTACGTCAAGGACGTTTTGCCCCCGAAACTGCCGGAGCTGGCCGAGGTCGAGCCGAAGGTCCGGCTGGCCGCCGCGCGCGAAAAGCAGAGCCGGATGGCGGTCGAAGAGCTGACGCGCGCCAAGCAAAAGCTCGGCGGCGGCGAGACTCTTGATCAGGTCGCGGCAGGCCTCAACCTCAAAGTCGTCGATTCGCCCGAGTTCGGAGCGACCGGCGCCATCCCCGGCCTGGGCAACAACCCGCAGGTGAACAAGGCCGCGCTCGCTCTCGAACCGGGCCAGACCGGCGGCCCGATCGCCGACCCGCAAGGCGCGGTGCTGTTCCAGCTCAAGTCCAAGAAGGCGTTCGACCCGGTCGAATTCGCCAAGCAAAAGGACGCAACGCGCGAATCGCTCGGCCGCGAGAAGACGATCCGCCTGCTCCAGGCGCTGATCGACAAGAAGCGCCAGGAGATCGGCGTCAACTTCAGCCGCAGCTACCTGCAGAGCCTGGGGATCGATCCCGACCAGGTGGCGGCCGCAAAGAGCTGAGGTTAGGCCGGCATGATTGGATACCTTCGGGGCGCACTGCTCACCGTGAGCCCCGAGCGGGTTCTGCTCGACGTTCAAGGGGTAGGTTACGAGGTCGCCGTCCCGCTCTCGACGTTTTACGAGATCGAGAAGCAGGGCGGCGACAAACCCGTCGGGCTGTTCATCCACACCCACCTGCGAGAGGACGGCATCGCCCTGTTCGGCTTTTGGACCGAGCGGGAGAAGCGGATCTTCGAACGGCTGATCGGGGTCTCCGGTATCGGCCCCAAGCTCGCCCGGGTGATCCTTTCCGGCATGCCGCCCGACGAATTCCTCGCCGCGCTCGCGGGCGGCGACCTCGGGCGCCTGTCAACCATCCCCGGGATCGGCAAGAAAACCGCCGAACGGCTGATCCTGGAGCTCAAGGACAAAATGCGCGAGCTGGCGGCCGAGCTGCCGCCGAGCACCAAGGCCTCGACCTCCGATCCGGACGTCGTATCCGCCCTGGTCAACTTAGGCTACAAACCGCCCCAAGCCGAGCGAGCTGTCGCCGAGGCGCGGCGAGAGCGCCCCGACGCGGCGTTCCACGACCTGCTGCGAGCGAGTCTGAACCGGCTGTCGCGGGCCTAGGCCCTACTCGAAATAGCCGTTGACGTCGAGGATGAATTGGACGGTGCCGCCGGAGAGGGTCATCGTCGCCTCGGCGTTCAAGGTCGCCGTGCCGTCCGACGCGAGCTGGATCACGATGTTGTTGGTGCGCGTCTGGCCGGAGCCGAAGTTGAGCGATTGGGTGCCCGGCTTCGGGTAGTTGCCCGGATAGAGCACGACCAGGCCGGAGCCGGAAGGGGCCGTCACCGACAGGTTGGCCGAGATCGCCCTCGCGGTCGCCGGAACGCCGCAGGCCGCCGCGGCGAGCGCGATCGATCGGGCGAGGCCCGAGACCAGCGGCGTCGTGCTCCGGGTATCGAGCACCCTGCAGGGGGAAAGGGTGAAGAAGTTCGCCGGTACGTACCCTTGGACCACCAACGGCAGGATCGCCGACAGCACGGTGCTGAACGAGTTGCCGACCGAAAGCTGCGCCGTGTACAGCCCGGGCGCCTGGCCGGTCGTGTCCCACCAGGCGGTGGCCCCCGGCAAGGTCGCCACCAGGTCGAGCCCCGAGAAGATCTTCCAGGTATAGGTGAGAGGCGGCGCGCCGGAACCCGTGCCGATCAGGCGCACCAGCTCGCCCGTCTGCATCGTCCCGGGGTTTGCGACCGCGGAAAGGACCGCCGGAACCGGATCGAGCACCGCGACCGTCTTGATCTCGGTGTCGCATCCCGCCGCGTTGCACGTCTGGAGCGAAACTTGCTTACTACCGGGGGTGGCGAACACCACGATCGGATTCGTGAGGGTCGAAGTGACCCCATGGGCCGGGGTGCCGAGAGCGAACGCGGCTCCCGTCAGAAGACAGACCGAGATATGGCTGAGGCGCAGTTGTAGAACCATGACCGGTTGTGACCTCCGCAAGTTCGCCGAACATGGTAGCTCCCGGTTGGCGGCGGGTCAACTTGTGGCCGTCGTCGTGAGGTCGTGGTGCCCGATCCGAAATTACAGCGTGCTACGATCGATAGCCGCAAGGAGGACAAGGAGGGCTCCGCCGATGACCGATTCACTGGTCCCGTATTTTGATGACGACGGCGAAATATTCGAGCAGTACGGACGGGCAAACGGATACCTGTTTTGGTCTGCCCGAGATTTTATGCGCATGCTTGGGTATGAGACCTTCCACTCCTTCGACAATGCCATTAATCGGGCAATCGGTACCTGTACGACTTTAGCCATTCCCGTCGCTGAGAACTTCGAGCAGATCAAAGCGGAGGATGGCTCCCCGGACTACAAACTTTCTCGCTTCGCCTGTTATCTGGTCGCGATGAATGGCGATGTCCGCAAGGTACAGGTGGCTTCGGCGCAGGCTTACTTCGCCAACCTCGCAGAAGCTGCGCAGGAATACATTCAATCGGTCCAAGACGTCGAGCGGGTGCAGATTCGAGACGAGATCTCCGACCGCGAGAAGGGCCTCGTGAGCATCGCCAAGAAAGCGGGCGTCGTGGAGTACGCCTTTTTCCAAAATGCCGGATATCGCGGCATGTACAACATGGACCTAAGTCGCCTCAAGAAGGCCAAAGGCCTAAGAGACAGCAAGCGGTCTCTCCTCGACTTCATGGGCAAGCGCGAGCTGGCCGGTAACCTTTTCCGCATCACGGAAACCGAGGCCCGGCTCAAAAGCGAAGGCATTCGGGGCCAAGCGCCCGCCGAGAACGCAGCTTTCGCGGTCGGCCGCAAAGTACGCGACATCATGATCGAGAACACGGGCACCCGTCCCGAGCTTCTTCGACTTGAAGGGGACATCAACGAAGTCAAGGCTCACCCCGGCTCAACCCGGCTCAACCCCCAGCCCCGGCGCGAATTTGGCTTTCACACGTAGAATCCTCTGTCCAAGTCGCCGCGCGGGCCTTCCGCGCGATTCAACCCAAACTGCAATACACCGTTTACCGAGATCCTCACCCTAAATATGAAGCCCGTCGAAATTCACGAATTTCTGTCTGAGCGTGTCATCGGTCAGGACGAGACCCTTCGGTTCGTCGCGGTCGCGATCTTCAAGCACCTGGAAGGCGAGAAGTACGGCAACCTCTTGCTGATCGGCAACTCCGGAACCGGCAAGACCACGATCATGCGCGGTATTGAGGCCCTGTACGCCGAGCACGACGAGTTCTTCGAGTACCGGGTGGTGCTGATCATGAACGCCAGCACGATCGCGGCGGAAGATGGGGCGATCGACACCTCGCGCCTGTTCCACCGCCTGGAGGAGCGTACCCGCCAGGTGCTCGGGGCCAACGCCACCGCCGAGGAGATCGGCCGGGCGATGGAGCGCGCCACGGTCTGCCTGGACGAGATCGACAAGGTTTCGGGCGTCGTCGGCGGCAAGCCCTACGTCACGGGAATCAACATCCAGCAGGCGCTGCTCACCTTGATCGAGGGCGAGCGGGTGAGCCACAAGATCACGGTCATGCAAGACAAAGTCGCAGAAACGACCAACGCCTGGATCGACACCGGCAAAATGCTCTTTCTCTGTGCCGGAGCGTTCGAGAACCTCTACGACCAGGTGTTCCAGCGCGTCATCTCGCCGAAGAGCGGAATCAAGCTGCCGACCACTACGCTCTACGAGAACGGCAAGATCCAGATCCGCGAGTACTTCACCCTGCGCCACCATTTCCGCCAGGAGGATCTGTTCGAGTACGGTATGCAGCCGCAGTTCCTTTCGCGGTTCGACAACGCGGTGATCCTCGAAGATCTGACCCCCGGCACCCTCGCCAGGATTTTCCGCGAGCCGGCCGAAGGGGTGCTCCAGATCTCCCAGAACTTCTTCCGCAAGATGGGCATCGACCTCGAAGTCACCGAGCCGGCCATCTTGAAGATCGCCGACGAGGCTTCCAAGAGCAGCCGAATCGGCGCCCGGGCGCTCAAATCGGTGTTCGGCCGGGTGATCAAGCCGTACGAGTTCGACCCCTTCGGCCATCCGGAAGTCGAGCCGAAAGGCGACCGCCATCACCTGGTGATCGACGACAAGATCGTCAACGGCACGCTCAAGTCGCCGATCTGATCCGACAATTTGACCCGCTCCCTCAAGTTTCCTCGCGTTTCGTATGAGATAGAATTTCGTCGATGAGCCGAAAAAACGCCTACCGTCGCCGGAGAACGAGGAGTCTCGTCGGGCCGCTCGTCGGCCTCGCCGTGGTCGGAGCGACGGCCGCGGCCACCGCGACTCTTGTGGTCGCCTACCGCCGCGGAGTTTTCAACGATCTCCTCGGTCTCGATCCCGAGTTCGGCCCCGGCCGGATCGGCGGCGAGCTTTTTTCGCCCGCGCCGCGGCTTCAGGACCTCGCTCTCTGGCTGCCCGGCCCGGCCGGCAACCTCTTCGTCCGCGACGGCGGCGCGGGGGGGGCGCACGATCTACCGCTGCTGTTCGTCCATGGGCTGGGAGGCAACGGCGGTCAATGGGTGCTTCAGCTCGACGCCTTCCGGCCCGAACGGCGGGCGGTGGCGCTCGACCTGCGCGGCCACGGCGAATCCGATCCGGCCGCAGACGGCGACTATTCGGTCCCGGCTCTCGCCAAAGACATCGGTTCGGTCGCCGACCAGCTCCACCTGCAGCGCTTTGTCCTGATCGGCCACAGCCTGGGGGCAATGCCGGCGATCGCCTACGCCGCCGAGCACCCTACCCGTGTGGCCGCCCTCGTTCTGGTCGATCCAAACGGCGACCAAACAAGGCTTCCACGCGCCGAAATCGATGCCTTCCTCGACGCGGTCCGCCGCGATCCAGCAGGAGAGACCGAAGACTATTTTCGCCAACTGGTGGTCGGAGGCGACCGCGAGGCGGCGGCCTGGATTCTCGAAGATCTCGCCCAGACCGACCCTAAAGCGATCGTCGGAGCCCTCGAAGGCGCCGCCACCTGGTCGCCCATGGCCCCGCTCGCCGCTTACCCGGGGCCGAAGATCGCCCTGGTGAGCGAGCTCAACAGCCTGCCGATCAGCCTGCACCGCCTTGACGAAGACCTGCCCGTCCAGCCCGTGGGTGGCACCGGCCACTGGATTCAGCTCGATCGGCCGGAGGCGGTGGAGCGGGTTTTGGACGAATTGCTGGAGGCGATCGAAGGGGAGTAGGGGGGCGGGGGCTCGAAGCTTGGGCTTGCATTCCATCTCGTCCCACAGCTCGCGGCCCCAAAAAGTTCGCTCTCCAGCCCTTGAAGTTCGCTCGCCAGCGCATCAAGTTCGCTTCCCAACGGTTCAAGTTCACTTTTGAGGCGTGAAGTTCACTTCCCAACTCCTCGAGAACGTTCTCGAACGGTTCGAGTTCGATCTTTTTTCAAAAAAGTTCGCTTTCAAACGGTTCAAGTTCACTTTTGAGGTGCTCGGGTTCACTCTTTTTCCGAAAAAGTTCGATCTTTTTTGATCGAACCCTCCCCGTCCTCGCCGCCGAAGAATTTCCTGAGCCAAACCAGCAGAACGCCGATTCCGATCCAGGTCAGGAGAATGATCGCGCGAACGACCGGGCTCGCGAACAGGGCGTCGGGCGAGAAGGCGGCGGTCATTCGAGTCTGTTGCTCGTTCATGCCCATCTGAGCGTAGTACGCGTTCCAGTCGATTTTTCCGGTGAAGGTCCAGAGCGCCGAGATCGCTCCGAAGGCCCAAAGCGCCACCGCGACCCACCAGCCGAGGATCGAGCGGCGCCAGACCCACCAGGTGCCGGCTCCGGTCACCGCGGCGAAGATCAGGCTGAACAGCAGCGCCGAGGTCCCGGTGAGGATCCTTCCGAGAGCCGGGATCGAGCCGTACCACGGCAGGGCCAGGACGCTCGCGGTCGAGAAGGCGAGCACGATGAAGAGACCGAGGAGAGGGGTCGGTAGCCGATCGGTCCAGCGCGGCCGGTCTTTGGCTTCGAACGTCGCCCGGACGTTTCGACCGTTGTAGAACAGGGCGAGCGGCAGCGGCACAGCGATGTAGATCAGGATGACCGCTGCGAGCATGCAGCCGACCATCAAGCCCATCGGCGGAGCGACTTGGCCGGGCGGAACGGCGGCCGCCATCGCCGTGGAAAACTTCGGCAGGATCGCGAAGACGAATAAGAGGGCGAGGGCGCCGGACCCGAGCCAGATCCAAGAGAGCGCCGCGAGCAGCGCGCGGGCCCAGCGCCTCAACATCATGGAGCCGATTCCGGTGGAGAAGAGAAACCCGGCGAACACGAGGTAGATCGTGGCGGCCGGGATCGCGCTGCGAAGCGAGATCCCTCTCCCGGTCGGCAGTGCGGACGCGGCGCCGATTCCAATCCCCATCGCCGCGACCATTCCGAGGCAGCAGAAACCGAGCGCGACGACGAAGATGCCGAACAGCAGGCTCGCCGTGCTGCGGTCGCGCCAGGCAAGAGCCGGAGGCGGGAGCAGCGCTTCGGGGGACGGATCGTGATCGGATTCGCTCATCGGCGGCCTCCCGGAAGATCGTGCGGTCAAAGATTTGCGCCGACTCTATCCCGTTCGGGAAGGCGGATCGATCGGCAGCCAGAGGATTTTCGCCAGGCGACCACACGGTGATCGAAGATACGATGGCCGCTGTATGGCAAAGCCCATCCATAGCCCATTCTGGCAGCCGCGCTATACCTTGACGCCCGCGGCCGTCCGGTCGCTTCTGAAGGTCGAAGCGGCGAAGACGATCGTCGGCCATACTCCGTTTCCGTTGGCCGTGACTGAAGAGCTTCGTCGTCGCGCCCGGGTCCGCTCAACTCACTATTCGACTCGAATCGAGGGCAACCGACTGACTTTGGCCGAGGCCGAAGAGGTGGTTTCCGGGCGAGCCGCCTCTTTTCACGGCCGAGAGCGGGATGTGACCGAAGTCCGCAACTATTGGAACGCGCTGCTTCGCGTGGAGGAATGGGCCGCCCGGGACGCGCCGCTCACAGAGGAACTGATCCAGCGACTTCACGCCCTGGTTGAGAAGGGTTCCCGGGCCCGGCCAACACCCTGGCGGGATGGCCAGAACGTCATCCGCGATTCGGAGATGGGCACGATCGTCTACCTGCCTCCTGAGGCGAAGGATGTTCCGGACCTCATGACATCGCTGGTGCGTTGGGTGGAGCACGAGCGAAAGATCCTACCGATGCCACTGCTCGCCGGGCTCGCTCACTATCAGTTCGTTACCATCCATCCTTATTACGACGGAAACGGCAGGACGGCCCGCCTTCTGGCCACCTTCCTGCTTCACCGCGGAGGCTACGGGCTCAACGGGTTTTTCTCGCTCGAGGAGTACCATGCCCAGGACCTCGCCGCGTACTACAACTCCCTCGCGACCCACCCGCACCACAACTATTACGAAGGGAGAGCCGAGGCCGACCTCACCCCTTGGATTGAATATTTCCTCAAGGTTCTTGCCACCGTCTTCGACAACGCCTCGAAAGACGCGCAGCAAGCGGCGGGATCGGGTTTCCATGGCGAGCCGGACACTCTGCGACGCCTTGACCCGCGGGCGAGGGCGGTAATCGGTCTCTTTACTCACCAGAACCGCATCACCACACGAGACGCGGCGGCCGTCTTAAGGCTGTCCGAGAGAATGGTCCGAGACCTGCTCCAGAACTGGGTTCAGGAGGGGATTCTCGAAATAGCAGATGCTTCTCGGCGCGCCCGGTCCTTCTCGTTATCGGCAGTTTATCGGCGGTTTATCGGCGGTTTATCGGCATAGATTAGGTCGTTCCGGCCCGCACCGGACCGAGGTCCTCGCCCTTCTAGAATCGGCTGTCGGCCGCCCGCCCCGATATGGGCGGGCGGGCCTTTGGCCTGGCTAGACGGATACCGATTTGCCGGCCGCGTCGAACACGCCTCCGCGGTTGATCGTCACCACCGAGCCGTCGAACCGCGTCAGGGTGAACGACCAGCCTTTCTCATGGTAGTCGCGGCGCTGCTTGCTGAGGATGTGCAAGGCCACCCGCTCGCCCAGCTTGATCGATTCGGTGTAGTCGCTGCGCCAGTGAACGCCGGCCATGTTGCGGCCGATTGCGATGTTGGCCGCTATCTTGTTCAGCTCGCCGCGGCCGCCGTAAGCCTCCGGTCGAAGCCTCCGGTGGACGAACCACTTTTGGTACCAAACCGCTTTGAGCGCCCGGGTAGCCACCTCGGTGACCAGGCTCAGGATATGGGGACCCCCGAAGGTCCCGAAGCCGACCTGAGTCAGCGAATCCGCATGGTTGGCCTCGTAAGGGTTTCCCGCATCGAACGACCCTTGGCGGGCCTGGGATGCTGATCGAGGGAGGTTTGAACCTGCGGTTTGGATACCTTCGAGGTTGCCAAGTGGGGGACTCCTTTCGCAGAGCTGTTCGGTTGGACGGTCGGGACCCGCTGCCTCCGAGCCAATTATCAAGACGGACACGTATCAAAACTTCCGAAAAGATAGGTCAGCCAACGCGGGCCGATCTCAACCCTCCGCTTCCTCCTCGGTTTTCTTGCGCGGCGGTTTCGTGGCGCGCTTGCGCTTGATCTCGGCCACGATGTCGCCGATCAGGGGATCCGTCAGCTTGCGCTCTTCGGCCAGGCGGTCTTCTCGGGAGGGGGTTCGCTGGGCAAGCGCGAGGGCATCTTGCAGCTCTTCGCGCACGAGACGGCGCAGTTGGTCGGCAGGGATCGGCGCCGGTTCGGGCGGGAGGATCAGGTGCTCAGGTCTCATCGCGCCGCTTTCGAGCATTTTGCGGTACAGCAGCGCGAGGAACGGGTTGTCGCCTTCGTCCGGTAGCTCGAACAGCAGCTTGAAAAACATTGCCGGCTCGATGCCGACCTCGTCGAGGATCAGTAGGGTCATCTCGAGCTTGAGCGAGACCCGGCCGGTGAGCACCTGGCTCACTTGGCCGCGGGTGAGGCCGAGGCGCTCGTCGACGTCGCGCCGTCCGAGGCCGGACATCTGAATCAGGTGGCCGAGCAGCCAACGCGCCCGCTCGACCGGCGCGATCTTTCGCTTGCGCGGCTTCTTGCCGCGCGTGGCCTTGGCGCGGGGGGGCGGTTCTGGAGGAGTTTCTTTCTTCTTCATGGCGGACAAGTGTACCTCTCGGCGATTCCGACGTCACGGGTTAGGAATCTACGTCGGGAACGGTGAATTGCCACCAGAGATTCACTTCACGGCGGGAGGCTGCAAGGCCACGCCCACGGCGGCAAGATCCTCCTCGATCCGCGTGGCGAGCGCTCCTGCAGCGGCGGCGTATTCGACCGCGAGATTGGAAATCTTGATCTCGACGCGCGTGAGGCTCGTCTCCTCGGCTTCGCGCCCGACCATGCCGTAAAACCCTTCGATGAAACGGAGTTCCGCCACGCCGGCCACCACCTGTTCGAGCACCGGCGGCATGCGGGAACGGGGCCATCCGCCCGAGTTTTCGAGCGCGCCGTCATAGAGATTCTGGCCGGCCTGGCGCAAGGAGGCGGCAAGGCCCTGGGGGGTGAAATGGATCAGGAAGGTGTGGCGAAATCCTTCCGCCGCCTCCCATTCGCTCGCGTCGCGCAGCATGGGAACGCCGTCGGGCTCGGAGGTTGAGGTGGCGGGAATAGGAACGATGGGTTTGCGGTCGGTCATGGGGATCGCCTCCTGGAAAGGGTATGAACCAGATGCCCACCCTCCTGCGCCGACGCGGGGAGCGTGGAAGGAATGGATGCCGGCAAGTCGGGCAACCCCGACGAAACCGGAGGTCGCCGTAGCGAAATCCGCCCGCGACAGAGAGTCCAGCTTCAAGTGCCCCTCCGCGGC
>JBBSBW010000073.1:0-23816 GCA_038250865.1 Thermoanaerobaculia bacterium
CTCAACCACGATCCTTTCCGGGTGCTGGCCGTCGGGGCGTCTCCTGTATCGCGAAACGGTTGGGTTCGTGGTGACGGGTATCGCGCGCCCGGTTGGGTTCGTGGTGACGGAGAGGGAGACGCCCCGACGTTGGTGGACCCGGATAGTCTGGGGTTTAGGACTGGGGACGTCTCTACAATACGCCACCTGCCGGCGGTATCGTTTTCCTGTTGGCGAAATGCTGGGTGGTGTATTTTCCCAGGTCAATGACACCTCTTCTATTCAAGGATCGCTTTCGCGTGCCTTCGGCCAGATTGCCGGGCTGGGACTATCGCTGGCCGGGCGTTTACGCGGTGACGATCAATGTCCAGGGCCGGTTATGTTGCCTGGGCGAGGTGGTGGAGGCCGATGTCGCCCTGTCGCCGCTGGGCGTCCTCGTCGCCGAGGAATGGTTGGCGATTCCGAGAACGCATTCGCAGGTGGCGTTGGATGAATGGATCATCATGCCGGATCATCTGCACGGCATTTTGATTTTTCAAGGGGGAGACCGGTCGGACCCTAAAGGCGGGCTGCCTGCCGGGTCTCTCGGGGCTGTGGTGGGGCAATTCAAAAAGCGGGTCACCAAGCGCATTCGGGCGCGGTGGAACCCTGAATTCGCGTGGCAAACCCGGTATTTCGATCAGATCCTTAGGAACGAAGAAGTCCGGGAACGCTACCGCGTCTACATCCGCGAAAACCCGGGTCGTTGGCAACCGCCCACCGCTGATTTGTAACGGCCCAACATTCCCGCCGCGCGCTGACCCATCCCGCCAGGCGCGGACCGGGTTTTCGATCGCCGTAGGGTGCAATCCATTCCGCGTCTGGCTGTCGGGGCGTCTCCTGTATCACGAAACGATTGGGTTCGTGGTGACGGGTATCGCACGCCCGGTTGGGATCGTGATGACGGGTATCGCGAAAGGGTTGGGTTCGTGGTGACGGGTATCGCGCGCCAAGTTGGGATCGTGGTGACGGTATCGCGCGCCCGGTTGGGTTCGTGGTGACGGGGAGGGAGACGCCCCGACGTTGGTGGACCCGGATTGTCTGGGGTTGAGGACTGGGGACGTCTCTACAAAACGCTGTCGTATCCGACGGCGGTTGATTTCGTGGCGACGGGTGTAGAGACGTCCCCAGTCCTCAACCACGATCCTTTCCGGGTGCTGGCCGTCGGGGCGTCTCTTGTAACGGAAACCAGGAACGCGAGGAACACGATCAGCAGCCCCCAGGACATCAGGCCGTAGCGCATTTCGAACGACGGCGTCGCGAAGTGCAGCGCGTACAGACCCAAGTTGACCGCGAGCGTGCCGTACAGCAGGGCGCGGTGGCGCAGCAGCGGCACGATCAGCAGCATCTGCCAGTAGTAGCAGGTGGTGAGCACGAGGGCAAAGATCGCGATGAGGCCGAGCATCGCCGCTCGCGGCGGCTCCATCCGCCAGGCGGCGGCGCCGAGCAGCAGGAGCAGAACCCCCTCTGCGAGCCAGAGCACAGGCCGCCGGGCTTTCGCCACGGCGTCCATCTTGGCCTGCCAGAGAATCCAGGGTTCGGGGAGCGAAAAGTCGACCCCCTCGCGGCGCATCGTCGCTCCGTCGTAGAGCACGACGTCACCCAGGCCCACGTTGTTGGTGAGCCAGGTGTGGGAGTGCTGCGAGATGTGCTCGGCGAATTCGCCCCAGGCCGCGGGGCCGCGGCCGGCCAGGCTTCCCGCTCCCCACGCGATTGCGATCGCTACGAGGAAGCCGACGGCGAAATCCAGCGCCCAGCGCGGCCGCTCGCGGCGGATCAGCGCGCGCAGGGCGACCACCGCCGGACCGACCAGGAACAGGATCGGAAAGATCCGCACCGCCGCGGCATAGGCAAAGCAGGCGCCCGCCCAGCGGAAGTTCTTCCTTTCGAGCAGGCAGATGCCGATCACTATCGCCGCCAGCCAATCCTCGCGCAGGAACGCGCCGCCGACCCAGAAGAAACGCCCGGCGTAGTTGATGCCGAACAGCGCGAGCGCCAGGCACCCCCAGCGCGTGCCATACGTTCGCGAGACGACCAGGAACAGCGCGGCGAGCAGCAGAAGATCGAGCACCGCGAAAGCGGAGAGGGTTCCTTCGTCGATCGCGGGCCAGCCGGCGAACAGGCGGGCGACGAACGTCCAGCTCGGCGGCGGATTGAAGCCGTGGTCCAGCCGGATCGAGGCGAGATATCCGGGATCGTTGTGGGTGACGAAGAAATCGTTGTCCGCCACGAACGAACGCCAACGCTCCGGGCTGAACCGGGCGACTACGGCCTTCCTTCGGGCGAGGGCGTCGGGGGAATCGGTCGCCACGACCTTGTTGGTCCGCAGATCGCGATAGGAGGAGTGGAGCGTGGTACCCGGGTCTTTCGCGCGCTGCGCCTCGATCGAGGCGTCGTACAGGCCGTCGTAGCCCAGCTCGGGAAAATACTTGGCTCCGAGCGCGTAGTGAAACTGCTCCCAATGGTGGATGAAGCTACGGCCATGGAACGCGCAGAAGTTCAAATAGCCGGCTGCCGCGAGAATCGCCGCGAGGGCGAGCGCCCGGCCCGCCCGTTTCGCCGGCAGCGAAGGCGAGAGTTCGCGGATCATCAGAAGGGCGACGACGATCACCGCGAGCACGACCTTCACCCGGATCTCGGACTCTTCGTTCTGCGGAAAGTCGGGGCGCCAGACTTTGAATAGAACTGGGACGCCGAGGGCCGCGAGCGCCCAGAGGGCGGCTCGGGCTCTCCTGTACGAAGCAGGTTCCGTCGGCTTGGATGTCCTGGCCATGGGCCTCGGCTTCGATGATAGCGCCTGAGAACCTTTCGGGGAGATGACGGCCGATACCAAAGCCAGGCAAAATACCGCCATGCCCTCTTTCCTCTGGAACGGTCCCGACGACGCACCGATGACACTCATCCTCGCCCACGGAGCCGGCGCGCCGATGGATTCGCCGTTCCTCGAAAAGTTCGCGCGCGGTCTGGCGGAGAGCGGAATTCGCGTCGCGCGGTTCGAATTTCCCTACATGCACGCTCGGCGGGAAGGGGGCCGCGGAGGCGCTCCCGACCGGACCCCCGTGGCACTCGACGCCTGGCGTGCGGCGTACGCCTTGGTTCAGGCCGGCGCAGCGGGCCGCGTAGCCATTGGCGGCAAATCGTTCGGCGGGCGAATGGCGAGCTTGATCGCCGATGAGGTGGAGGCCGCCGGGCTCGTCTGCCTCGGCTATCCGTTCCACCCGCCGGGGCAGCCCCAGAAGCCGCGCACGGCGCACCTCGAAGCGTTGCGCACGCCGACGTTGATCGTCCAGGGAACGCGCGATCCGTTCGGCACGCCCGACGACGTAGCGGGGTATGTGCTCTCGCCCGCAATCCGGATCGAATGGCTCGAATCGGGTGAACACTCTTGGAAACCGCTCGCCCGCTCGGGGCGGACCGAGGGGCTGAACATGGAACTGGGGATCGAGGCGACCGCGGGCTTTTTGGCCGCGCTGGCTTAAGAAACCCGGGCGTGAAGCTCTTCCAGGATTGCCGCGAGATCGGGCTTCAACTCCAGCACGCCCGCAAGCGGATCGTCTCCTAACGAACGCACCCGGCGGGGGACCGAGCGAATGGTGAACTTGCTTGGGTGCAGCGAGCTTTTCAATTCCTCCCAGCGCAGCGGGGTCGAGACGGTCGCCCCCGGTCGCGGCCGGGCCGAGAACGGCGCCGCGATCAGTTTGCCGCGGCCGTTCTGGAGGAAATCGATATAGACCCGGCCGCGGCGGGCGGCGAGGTTGCGCTCGATCGTCGCGATCTTGGGCAATTCGTGGGCCGCGTGGCGGGCGATCACCTCGGCGAGCTGGCGCGCCTGTTCGAAACCGCATTGGCGACCGAGCGGCAGCAGGATGTGAAGCCCCGAGCCACCGCTGGTCTTCAAGAACGGCGTCCAGCCGATCTCGCGGCAGAAATCGCCGAGGAAACGCGCGATCGCGATCACGTCGGCGAACGGCGCCCCTTTGGGATCGAGATCGAGGATCGTCCAGTCGGGCCGGTCGAGATCGTCCGCGCGGCTCGCCCAGACGTGGAGCGGAATGACCCCCAAATTCGCCAGGAAGGCGAGCGCGTCCGCGTCGTCGCACAGGATGTAGTGGATGTCGCGCGGCCCCTGCTCACCCGATTCGCTGCGGATCGCGACCGTCCGGACCCATTCGGGCAGGAAGCTCGGCGCGTCTTTTTGATAGAAAGATTTTCCCGCGATGCCGTCCGGATAGCGATCGAGCACCAGCGGCCGGTCGCGCAAATAGGGGAGAAGCGTCGGCGCGATCGCCTGGTAGTAGTCGATCAGATCCCCTTTGGTGTACCCCTCCTCCGGCCAGAACAGTTTCTCCCGGTTGGTGAACGCGAGCTTGCGTTTAAGAGAGGCGGCCGGCGGAGGAGTCGGCGGCTCGGCGCCGTCTTCGCCTTCCCCGGCCGCGCCAGGGCTCCCCTCGCGGACGCACTCTTCGACCGGTTTATCGTCGCGCAGGCGGAGGAAGACCGGGTGGCGCAGGTGGCCGTCGTTCGTCCATTCCTTGAAACGGATCTCGACCGCGAGCTTGGGTTCCAGCCAGACGTGGTGGCCGGTCTTGGGGAGAGCACCCGTGGCGATCGGCTTGTCGCGCCGGAACGGTTCGAGCGCTTGCCGCAGGTCGTTCAGCTGTTTTTCGGTAAAGCCGCTGCCGACGCTGCCGGCGTAGCTCCACCCTTCGGGGGTCTTCACCGCCAGATGGAGCGCGCCGAAACCCGGCCGGCCGCGCGATTCGGATTCCTTCCAGCCGACGATCGCGAAATCGCCCGTCCGGTCGACGCGGATCTTCAGCCAATCGGCATGGCGGCCGTTGCGGTAGGGACCCGCCGCCCGCTTCGCCATGATGCCTTCGAGACCGAGCGCCGCCACCGCTCCATGCAGGTCGACACCGCGCTCTTCCACATGATCGGTGTACCGGATCACCCCCACCTTCGGCAACATCGCCTCCAGCAGACGTTTCCGGTCGAGCAGCGGCAGAGGTCGCAGGTCGTACCCCAGAAAAGCGATCAGGTCGAACGAAAACAGCGTCGCGGGATTTTCCACCGCCGCCTTCTCCGCTTCGAGCGCACCGCCGATCTGGCCGCGCTTCTGCAGGCGCTGGAAGCTCGGATGCCCCGACTCTTCCACCACCACGACCTCGCCGTCGAGCACGAATGAGGAAAAGGGGAGGGCTACGATCGCACGGGCGATCTCGGGAAACGTTCTCGTCGCGTCGCGTCCGCTCCGATAGAGCAGCCGGGCTCCCTCCGCGCTCTTTTCGGCGAGCAGCCGGTAGCCGTCGTACTTGAGTTCGAACAGCCATCCGGGCTTGGTGAACGGCTTTTCTCGCGTCTCGGCGAGCATCGGCTTCACGTCTTTCGCCTGCACCTCGCGCTCGGGTGCTTTGAGCCGTGCCAGTTCGGAGTGAAGGTGGGCCTCGCGCGGATCGCCGTCGCGCAAGTCTTCGAAGGTGAGCCCGGAGAGGATCGAGGTGGGCGAGAACCCCGCCTCGCCGGAGGCGTTCGCCCATTCGTCGCGCTCTTTGATCAGCAGCCAGCCTTGCGGATCCTTCTTGAGCTTCACCAGGGTCCACCGGCCGCGCAGTTTGTAACCTTTCAATTCGAACAGCAGCTTGCCGGTCTGTAACCCCACTTCCATGTCGAGCAACGGCACGTATCGACCGCGATCCCAGACGATCATTTGCCCCGCGCCGTAATTGCCTTTTGGAATGATCCCTTCGAACTCGGCATAGGCGAGCGGATGATCTTCCACCGCGACCGCCATGCGCTTTTCGTGCGGATCGTCCGAAGGGCCTTTGGGTACCGCCCACGATTTGAGCGCGCCGCCGATCTCCATCCGCAGGTCCCAATGGAGCGCGCGCGCGTTGTGCTGTTGGACCACGAACAGGCGCGGCCGTTCCTCGCCGTCCACCCCCATCGGTTCGGGCGTGTGCTTTGCGTCGCGTTTCGCGCGGTACTTCTCGAGGCTCGAAGAGGTCGAGGCGTCGCTTCGAGCGGGGGCGGATTTCTCTGGTTTCATCGGCGTTTAGACCAGAGTATGATAGCTCGCATGAGCGCACGAGCCTACGCTTCCGGCACCGTCTCCTTCGGCCTCGTTTCGATCCCGATCAAGCTCTACTCGACCGGGGAAGCCTCGACCGGCATTCATCTGAACATGCTGCACAAGAAATGCGGCACGCGGCTCAAGCAGCAATACATCTGTCCGACCGACAACGAAATCGTCGGAAAAGACGAGATGGTGAAGGGATTTGAGTACACCAAAGGGCAATACGTGCTGTTCAGCGAAGACGAGCTCAAAGCCCTAATGCCCGAGCCGACCAACGCGATCGATATCACGGAGTTCATTCCGCTCGACAAGGTCGACCCGATCTATTTCGAGAAAACCTATTACCTCGGTCCGGACAAGGGGGGCGACCGTCCCTACCTTCTGCTTTCCCAGGCGATGCGCGACACCGGCCGCGCGGCGATCGCCCGCTACCGTGCGCGGGGGAAAGACTACCTGGTGCTGCTCCGGCCGTACGAGCAAGGCGTCGTCATGCAGCAGCTGCGCTACGCCGACGAAATCCGCTCGTTCTCCGAAGTGCCGATCGGCAGCGCCGAGGTCAAACCCCAGGAGCTGAACCTCGCGAAGATGCTGATCGACCAGATCGCGGGCGAATCCTTCGCGCCGGCCCAATACGAAGACGAAGTGAAGAAGAAGACCCGCGCGCTGATCGACAAGAAAGTCGAAGGCGAAGAGATCACCGCCGCGGTCGAAGAGGCGCCGAAGGCGCAGATCATCGACCTGATGGCGGCCCTCAAAGCCAGCCTCGCGAAAACGGGCGGGGGGGCCAAAGGCGACGCGAAAGCGGAGCGCAAGCCGGCCAAGCCGAGCCCGAGAAAACCCGGCAAGGCGGACGAGGAAAAGCTGGCCGAGGTCACCCCGATCCGCAAGAAGGCCGCGCGCGGGTAGGGCCGGGAGACGGCCTACCCGAGCACCACCCGCACCTCGTGTTCCTTACCGTCGTCCACCAGCGGGATCTCCTCCGTCTCGACCGGCGCGCCATCCAGTTCGCGGGTGGTGACGCCCTTCATCACCGAGTGGGGGTTTAGGACCTCGATCCGATACCGCGCGGTGCCGAAGCGGAGCTCGATCGAAAAGCCGGGCCAGGTGCGGGGGATGCACGGGTCGAGGTGGAGGGCGGCGCCGCGGATGCGGCAGCCGAGGATCCATTCGACGGCGGCGCGGTACATCCAGGAGGCCGAGCCGGTGTACCAGGTCCAGCCTCCCCGGCCGACGTGCGGCGGCTCGGCATAGACGTCGGCGGCGATGACGTAGGGCTCGACCTTGTAGCGGTAGACCCCGGCGCGGGTCGAGGCGTGATGGATCGGGTTGAGCAGCGCGAACAGCTCGCCCGCCCGGTCGCCGTCTCCCAGCTCGGCGAAGGCGATCACCGTCCAGATCGCGGCATGGGTGTATTGGCCGCCGTTCTCGCGCACCCCCGGCGGGTAGTCTTGGATGTAGCCGGGGTCGTGACCCACCGCCCCGCGCGAAGCGGGGTCGAACGGCGGCGCGAACAGGCGGATCAGGCCGTTGCCGCGCTCGACTAGGTGGGTGTCGACGGCGTTCATCGCGCGCGCCGCCCGGGAGGGATCGGCGGCGCCAGAGATCACCGCCCAGGATTGGGCGATCGAGTCGATCCGGCATTCGGCGTCCGCCGCGGAGCCGATCGTCGCGCCGTCGTCGTAGTAGGCCCGGCGGTACCAGGCGCCGTCCCAACCGGCGTCTTCGAGCGCGGCGCGGAGCGTCGCGGCGCGGGCTCGCCAGGCGGCCGCCCGCTCGGGCTCGCCCCGTTCCTCGGCGAACGGTGTGAAGGCGTCGATCACCGACAAGAGGAACCAGCCGAGCCAGATGCTCTCGCCTTTGCCTTCGAGGCCTACTCGGGAAAAACCGTCGTTCCAGTCGCAGGAGCCGATCAACGGCAGGCCGTGAGGGCCGGGCAGCAGCGCGCGATCGATCGCCCGGGCGCAATGCTCGTAAAGCGGCGCCCGCTGGGCGGAAATCTCGGGCAGGCGGTAGTCCTCGTGCTGTCCGGCGGCGATCGGCGGCTGGTCGAGGAACGGCACTTGCGTCTCGAGCACCGCGCGTTCGCCCGTCGTGGCGACGAAGTGCGCCGCGGCGAACGGGAGCCAGAGCAGGTCGTCCGAACAGAGCGTGCGGACGCCGCGGCCGCTCGGCACGTGCCACCAGTGCTGGACGTCCCCCTCGACGAACTGGCGCGATGCCGCTCGCAGCAGCTGTTCGCGGGCGACGTTCCGGTCGGCGACGGCGAGGGCCATCGAATCCTGCAATTGATCGCGGAAACCGAACGCTCCGCTCGACTGGTAGAACGCGGTGCGTCCCCAGATCCGGCTGGAGAGCGCCTGATAGAGCAGCCAGCGATCGACCAGCAGATCGAATGCCGGGTCGGGCGTGCGCACGTTGAGGGCGCCGAGAACCACGTCCCAGCCGGCCTCGACCTGATCGAACAGGGCGCTCGCGTCGGTGGCCGAGTAGCGGGCGACCAGGTCGAGCGCCTCGGCGCGGTCCATGCCCTGGCCGAGCAGGAAGACGACCTCCGTGCTACCGCCGGGCGCCAGGTCGACGCGGGTGAGCAGGGCGGCGCAGGGATCGAGCCCGGCGCCCGTGCGGCCGGACCAGGGGGTGCGCCGGATCATCCCGGCGGGGGTGGCGAGCGTGCCATGCCGGCCGAGGAACTCGCGCCGGTCCGCGGTGGCGGCGACCCGCCCTCCAGAAGCACCGCCGGAGAGCCAGGCGAAGGAGACGCGGGAGCGGAAATCCTCGTTCCAGGAGTTGGCGGCGAGCAGGGCGCCGGTCGCCTCGTCGCGTTCGGTGACCACGAACGGAGCCGAGGCGGCGCGCGAGTTGCCCAGCACCCACTCAACATAGGCGGCGACCGACAGGCTGCGCCGCCGTCCCGAGAGGTTCTTGAGCGTCAGGCGCGCGATCCGGACCGGCTCCTTTGGCGCCACGAAGACCAGCAGTTCGAGCCCGATGCCGTGCCCGGCGTGCTCGAATCGGCTCCAGCCCTGGCCATGGCGGCAGACGTAGGTGCCCGCCTCATCGCGGATCGGCAGCGCGGTGGGGCTCCACAGCTCGCCGGTCTCCTCGTCGCGGACGTAGATCGCCTCGCCGGGCGGATCGCAGACCGGATCGTTCGACCAGGGGGAGAGGCGGTTTTCGCGCGCGTTCTCGGCCCAGGTGTAGCCCGCGCCCGATTCCGAGATCTGACAGCCGAACCGGGGGTTGGCGATCACGTTCAGCCAGGGGAGCGGCGTCCTCTGGCCGGCATTGAGGACGATCACATACTCGTGGCCGCCGCGGGCGAATCCGCCGAGGCCGTTCCACTGCGCAAGGTCGCGATCGGGGGAGGCCGAAAGCGGCGCCGGAGCCTTGGCCGCGAGCGGGTTTCTGGGCAACGATGGGGGGGCGGCGATGCGCGCCGAAGTGAGGCGTTGGAGCTGCTCGGGAAGCGACCCCTGGTGCGCGATCAGCACGACGCGAGCGACCGTGCGCAAGAGGTCGCGATGTTCCTCGGGCATTTGGTCGGCGCGCAGGACGAACACCGCGCCGGTCGGAGCGGCGGAGTGGGCGAAGGTCGCGCCCCCTTGCGTCTGCGCGGTGCGCACGATGCTTTGCAGCTCCGCCTGCAGCTCCTGGACGTAGGCGCTCGGCTGTTCGTTCAGGATCACCAGGTCGGTGGCCAAACCCTTCGTGCGCCAGAACTGATGGGCGAGGACGAGCTGGCGGGCGATCTCGCGGTCTTCGATCTGGGAGATGCGCAGGAGCACGACCGGCAGGTCGCCCGAGATCCCGTGGCCCCACAGAGCGCTGACGCCCAGGCGGTTGCGCGCGAGGATCGCGGCAGGGGCGCGCAGGTCGGGGTTGGCGAACACCAGATCGGCCGCGAGGCGAAGGTAGAGGTGCGCCTCGTCGGGCTGGATGCCGAAATGCCGCTGCTCGACCTGCGCGAGCGTCCAGGCGAGGCCGGACGCCCGTCCGTAGGCGCTCGCTTCGGAGAATTTCTCGACCAGCCGGACGGCCTCCTCGCGGTTGGCGGCCGCCCCGGTGACGAACAGCGCGCGGACTTTGCCCCCGGGCGGCACGATCACCGTGCGGCGCAGGCTGAACACGGGATCGAGCACCGAGCCGACGGTGCCGGAGAGCGGCCGTCCTTCGACGATCGCCAGCGGTCGGCGCAGGCCGAAACCCCGGCCGAGGAACCGTGCACGGTCGGTTTCGTGCTCCGGCGGCCCCACGGTCTCCCCCTCGACCGCGAGCCCATGGGCCGCCCATAGAGCGGGACCGGCCCCCGGGCCGCTCGCGCGCCGGGTGGCGAGCAGGGCGTGCGGCCAGCGCAACGCCTCGGTCGCGACGAACAGTTTGGAAAACGCCGGGTGCGCCTCGTCGGCCCCTTGAGTGGCGAGCGAGATCTCGGCGTAGGAGGTGATCTCGATCGAGCGCGGCTGGTCCCCGCTGTTGGTGAGCGTCAGCCGCCGCAACTCGGCGTTCTCCTCGGTCGAAACGATCACCTCCAGCTGACAGGACACGGCGCCGTCGGTGCGCCGGATCTCCACCTTTTCGGCCGACAGCTGGACGCGGTAGCTGTCGGGTTCGACCGCGGTCGGCTGGTAGCCGGCGGACCAGACCTTGCCGGAGGAAAGATCGCGCAGATAGAAGAAAGTGCCGGAATCGTCGCGCGTCGCGTCCTCGCGGAAGCGGGTCACCGCCAGGCCGCGGAAGCGGCTCCAGCCGGCCCCGGAGCTGGTGACCAGTACCGCGTAGTCGCGGTTGGCGAGCAGATGAATGCGCGGGGTCGAAAGGTGCGGCGTATCGAACAGGCGCAGGCCGGAATGCGCCCCGGTGCGGACCCGCAGCGCGGGCTTCTCCTCGGGCGCCGGACGAGCCACCACGACATCGCGCGGCGTCCGCTCCTGGAGCAGCAGCTCGACCGCCCGGCCGAGCGGGTGGCCGTGGAAACGCCGCCTGAGCGCGCCGTCCGCCAGAACGTCGGCGAGCGCCAGCAGGGTCATCCCCTGGTGGTGCGCCATGTAGGTGCGGATCACCGCGAACGGCTCGCCTTCCGGCACCCGGCGACGGGTGAAATCGAGGGCCTCGTAAAAGCCGTAGCGACCGCGCGCGCCGAGTTGGTCGAAACGCCGGAAATTGGCGATCGCGGCCTCCGGCTCGAACAGCGTCGCGAGGCCGGTCGCATAGGGTGCGATCACCAGCTCGTCGGCCGGGGCGCGGCGCAGCCCCAGGCGCGGCACGCCGAACGGACCGTACTGATAGTTGAGCTCCAAATCGCGCTCGTTGTAGGCGCTTTCGGAGATCCCCCAAGGGACGCCGTGCTCGGCGGCGTAGCGGATCTGTTCGCCGATCACCAGCCGGACGGTCGTCCCGAGCAGGCTGCGCTCCGGTTCGAGCAGCACCAAGCTGGGCATCAGATACTCGAACATCGATCCCGACCAAGAGAGCAGGGCCGAGCCGCGGCCGATCGGCGTGAGCGGCCGGCCGAGCCGGAACCAGTGCTCGTGCGCCACGTCGCCTTTGGCGATCGCCACCAGGCTCGTCAGGCGGGCCTCGGAAGCGAGCAGGTCGTAGCAGGAGTTGTCCGCCTGCCGCTCGTCGACGCGGTACCCGATCACGAACAGCTTGCGCACGGGATCGAGCAGGAACGCGAAATCCATCTCGTGCACCATGCGATCGGCGCGTTCGGCGAGTGCGGCGAAACGCTCGGGGATCCGGGCGGTCCGCTCGGCGTCCTCGGAGCGGGCCGCCAGCTCCGAGCAGGCGGTCGAAAGAGCGACCAGGTGGCCGCACAGATTGCCGCTGTCGACGGTCGAGACGTAGCGCGGCGCGAGCGGTTCGAGGGTCTGGGTGTCGTACCAGTTGAGCAGATGGCCGTTATAGCGCTCCAGCCGATCGAGGGTCGCAAACGTCGCCTCCAGGCGTTCGAGCGTCTCGATCCGCCCCGCCCATCCGAGGTCGTGGGCGGTTACCGAGCAGAGCAGTGCGAGCCCGATGTTGGTGGGCGAGGTGCGGTGCGCGATGACCGGCCGCGGGTCTTCCTGGAAGTTGTCGGGCGGCAGGAAATTCTCCGCTTCGGTGGCGAAGCGCTCGAAATAGCCGTAGCACTGGCGGCCGAGCTGGCGCAGATACAAATCGTGCGCCGGTTCTAGCGGCTTGCGCGATGCGAAGACCGTGGGCAGGCTCAGAATGCGCGCGAAGAGCGGCGCCACGAGCCAGAGGGAGGCAAACGGCAGGGTCGCCGGAAACGCCGAGGGCCGAAGCAACGCCACCAGCGCCGGGGTGAGGACCGCCGCGATCGGCGCGCCGATCAGCCGCAGGTAGAAGCCGGACCGGTCCAGGGTGGCACCCGCCCCGGCCTGCGCGGCGGTCACCCATTCGAGCATCCGCCGGCGGACGATCAGGCGGTAGAGGGTACGGAAGATCGAGTCGAGGCGAAGGACGGCCCGGGCGGGCAGCAGGGCGATGCTCACCTCCGACTGGGTGAGAACGGTCTGGAGGTCGCCGAGCAGGGCGCCGATGTGGGTGCGCTTGGCGATGCCGCGCCGGGTCGGCAGCAGGCCGACGATCGTCGAGAGCAGGCTCGGCAGGATCATCAGGGCGATCACCGCGAGGTCCCAGACCCCCGCGCCGAAGGCGCCCGTCGGGATCAGCAGCCAACCCAGAAGCAGCAGCAGGAACGATGCGGGGGCGGCGAGCGAACGGCGCAGGTTGTCGAGCATTTTCCAGCGGGTGAGGGCGGAGAGCGGGTTCCTCTCGCGCCCGCCGGAGGCGGTCGGCGCCGTGGGCAGAAGCCAGGGAAGCAGCTGCCAGTCGCCGCGCACCCACCGCGATTGGCGCGAGGCGTTGGCCAGCAGGTGCGACGGAAATTCGTCGAACAGAACGATGTCGCTCGCGAGGCCGGCGCGGGCGAATCCCCCTTCGAACAGATCGTGCGACAGCAGGGCGTTTTCCGGCGCCCGGTTAAACAGCGCGGTCTCGAAGGCGTCGACCTCGTAAATCCCCTTGCCGACGTAGGACCCCTCGCCGAACAGGTCCTGGTAGACATCGGAGATCGCGGCGACATAGGGATCGACGCCGGTCGGCCCGGAGAAACTCCGCTGATAAAGCGAGTCGTCGCCATAGGCCGGCAGCAGCGAGACGACCCGGGGCTGGAGGATGCCGTACCCGGAGATCACCCGCCGGGTGCGCGGATCGAACTGAGGCCGATGCAGCGGATGGCCGAGGGCGCCGACCATCGCGCCGACCGCGCCGGGCGGCAGGCGGGTGTCGGCGTCCAGGGTGATCACGTAACGGACCCCCGACGGCACCTCCGGCGGGCCGGCGTCCCCTTCGAAACTGGTGTCGGTGGCGCCCCGCAGCAGGCGGTTCAGCTCGTGCAGCTTCCCGCGCTTGCGCTCCCAGCCCATCCAGCGCCCCTCGCTCGGATTCCACAGCCGGCGGCGATGGAGCAGGAAGAAGCGCGGCCCGGTCTCCTCGCCATCCTGGAGCGGTCCGTACCGTTCGTTCAGCCGGGCGATCCCTTCGGCGGCGGCGGCGAGCAGGCCGGCGTCCGCCTCCGTCCGCTCGCTCGCCGCGTCGGAGAAATCGGCCAGCAGGGCGAAACCCACGGAGCCCTCGGGGTTCGCCAGATAGTGGACCTCCAGGCGTTCCACCTGCTCGTCGATCGCCGACGCTTCGAGCAGTGTCGGCACGACGACCAGGGTTCTCAACTCGGGAGGAGGACCGGCTTTGAGCGCGAGCTTGGGCAGCCGCCGGGCGGGGACCCAGGCCGCGACCAGCCGATTGACGATCGCGAAACTCAGATCCGAGACCGGAACGAGCGCCAGCAGGGCGAGCAGCGACAGCCCCGGACCGGCGACTCCGGCTTGACGCAGAAAGAACAGGGCGGGAGCGAGCAGCAGGGCGGTGACGAACGCGGCCCCGCCGAGATAGCCCGGAAGCCCCGCGGCGACCGCTGCGCGGGTGAGCCGCTGCCTTAAATTCGGGCGAAAGCCGATCTCGTGCTCGAACGCGCGGCGGCCGGGGCCGACCAGGACGGAACCCACGTGCCCTTTTGCCGCCTCGCCGTCCGGTTCGGGAGCTGCGGTGGCCCCGGGGTTTCCACCATTCCCGGCGTTCCCAGTGATCCCGGTGTTCCCGACCCTCTCGATCGCCCGCTCGGCCACTTCGATCTCGGCCCTCCGGGCGCCGCGCGCCAACTCCTCGATCGCGTGGCGGTACAGGTCGCGGCTCTCGAAATCCTGCAGCTCGTAGACGCCCGACGGATCGCGCCGGAGCACGTCGTCGACCAGCGAGGCATCCTCGACGAAGCATGCCCAATCGAAAGCCGCGATCCGCCGCATGCTGTAGATCACGTTGGCGATGCTCACCTGGGTCACGGCCTGGCGCTGGTGCTCCAGATGGATGACCTCGTCCTCGCCCGCCCCGCTCGCTTCGATCAGCGCGCAAAGCCGCGCGAGCAGGGGAGTCACTTCTCGGTCCTGCTCGCGCAGGCGCTGCAGGAGCTGGACGGCGAATGCCAACTCGGGGCTTTCGGGGGAAAGATCGAGCCGGCTTAAGGCCTCCTCCTGCCGGGCTCCGAGGCCGAGCACGCCATCGGCGATCACGTCGGCCCGGGCCCGCGCCGCGAGCCGCGCCACCACCCCGTCGGCCAAGCGACGGAGATTTTCGATCAGCGCGATGCGCAGATGGATGCCGATCGCCCAAAGCTCGCCGATGCGCAGCGGGGCGCCGCGCTGGTAGCCCCGAACGAAGCGCAGCAGAAGGTCCGGATCGAAGCGGCTGTCGGTGTGCTCGACGAAACTCAACGAGAGGGCATAGACGCGCGGCAGCCCCTCCCCGGGGCCGGCGTCGAGCTTCGGCAGCTCGCGGTAGAACCGCGGCGAAAGATCCTGCCGAATCTGCCGCTCCTGCTCTTCGACCAGGTAAAAGTTGTCGACCAGCCAGGCGGCGCCGAGAGTGATCGCCCGTTGCTCATGAACCGCCTGCTCGAGCGCAATCCGCGCCGCCCGGAGGGCCGTGCGATTGGCGTGCAGGCGTGGCAGGAGAGGCCGGCCGCGGCGGGCTTGGGCGCCGACGTGCTCGCAGCCCAACTCCTCGGCGCGCTGCTCCAGCTGATCGGCGCCCAGGATCTCGCCACGAATCGGCTCGGCGAGGCGCTGGGGTCGTGGGGAGGAGGCAGAGGGGACGACGGTTTCGTTCATCGTTACGGTTTCGGACCTTCCATCGAGATTCGCCCTTGTCTGCAAGGCCGCTGCCCGCGAGCCCCGCGGCCCTGTTCACCGGCCCACCGTATCAGGATGGAGTGACCGGTTCTGACGAGCGGCTTTTCGAGCCCTGCATCCGCCGCTGTTGGAAGGAAACTGCAATGGGGTCTAAGCGCAGGGCGTTTTCAGCCCGGCACTCCCGCCTTTCTGAGGATCGACATCATCGGGCACCAGCCGGTGAAGGCCGACTGGAGAAGGTTCAGGCCGACGAAGGCGGTGAACAGGAACCAGGCGGGATGGACGAAATAGCCCAGTGCGATCGACAGGAGGACGAGGAATCCTGCGATGCCTCGCAGGGCGGTGTCCACGGTCATGACGCGATTCCTTCCTGGGGGGAGTCCGAAGCCGCCGGAAGGGCGACCACCGCGGAAATCCCGACGGTACTTACGTACATGTAATAGAGGAGAGGGATGACCACGAGGGTGAGCGCGGTCGATACCACCACCCCGGCGATCAGGGCGACCGCGAGACCTTGGAAGATCGGGTCGAGCAGGATCACGACGCCGCCCACCACCAGCGCCGCGGCGGTGAGCGCGATCGGCCGGAAGCGGACCGCCGCGGCTTTGGTGACCGCCGCGGCGAGCGGCTCGCCGGCTTCGAGCTCCAAGTTGACGAAATCGACCAGCAGGATCGAATTGCGGACGATGATCCCGGCCAGAGCGATGAAACCGATCATCGACGTGGCGGTGAAAAAGACCCCGCCGAACGCATGGGCCGGCACGATGCCGATGAGGGTGAGCGGGATCGGCGCCATGATGATCAGCGGCGTCACGAACGAGCGGAACCAGCCGACCACGAGGAAATAGATCAACACCAAGACGGCGGCGAACGCGATACCCATGTCGCGGAAGACGTCGTGCGTGATCTGCCATTCGCCGTCCCAGACCAGGGTGGAACGGATGCCGCCGGCAGGCCTTCCCGCAAACAGCACTTCGAGCGGCCGGCCGGCGGCGTCCTTCAATTTGGCGATCCGGTCCCCCATGTCGAGCAGGGCGTAGACCGGCGATTCGGCGGCGCCTGCCGAGGCGCTTCCCACGTCGCCGAGCACGTAGGTCACCGGCCGCAGGTCCTTGTGGTAGACGAACGGCGCGAGCGTCGTTTCGATCGGGACGACCAGCTCGGAGAGCGGAATGAGCTGCCCGGCGGACCCCTGGACATCCACCGCCAGCAACTCGGCGGCGCCGGAGCGTTGCGCGCGACCGAGCCGCAGATTGACCGGCACCGGCTCGCGCGAGCGCGGATCGGCGAGGTGCGCTGCGTCGGCCCCGGCGAGCGCCACCCGCAGCGTCCGGGCGATCGCTTCGGGGGAAATGCCCGCGCGTGCGGCTTTCTCCCGATCGACCCCGAGCGCGAGCTTCGGCCCCGGCCCTTCGACGTACCAATCGACGTCGACGACGCCGGGGGTCGTCGAGAAGATGGCTTTGATCTGATCGGCCACGGCCAGCCGCTCCGCGGCGCTCGGGGCGTAGATCTCGGCCACCAGGGTGGAGAGCACCGGCGGCCCGGGGGGGACCTCGGTCACCTTGATGTTGGCGCCCGTCCGCCGGGCGATCGGCGCAAGCAGCGGCCGGAGCGCCTTGGCGAACGCATGGCTAGGGCGGTCGCGGTCGTGCTTGGGCAGCAGGTTCACTTGAAGATCGGCCACCAACGGCCCGGAGCGGAGGAAGTAGTGGCGCACCAGGCCGTTGAAATTGAACGGCGCCGAGGTGCCGACGTAGGTCTCGACGTCGGTGACCTCCGGCAGCGCCCGCACCACCATCGCCAGTTCCCTGGCGACCGCGGCGGTCCGTTCGAGGGTCGTCCCTTCCGGCATGTCCACCACCACCTGCAACTCGCTTTTGTTGTCGTGCGGCAGCATCTTGACCGCGGCCACCCGGAGCGGAAAAAGGGCGACCGCGCCGAGCAGCAGCAGGGCGACCAGGGAGAGCAGCGCCCAGCGCTTGAACCGGCTGGCGAGCAGGGGCGCAAAAACCCGGGCGTAGAGCCGGTCGAGGCGCCCCTCTTCGGCCGTCTCGGCGTCCGGCCGGGCGGCGTGCCCTTCCGCCAGCTCCTCGGCGTGCTTCTTGAACAGGCGGTAGGTGAGCCAGGGAGAGACGATGAAAGCGACCGCGAGCGAAAACAGCATTGCCGCCGAGGCGTTGATCGGAATCGGTCGCATGTACGGCCCCATCAGGCCGGAGACGAAGGCGAGCGGCAGCAGCGCGGCGATCACCGTGAACGTCGCGAGGATCGTCGGGTTGCCCACCTCGTCGGTGGCGTAGATCGTCGCGCGGCGCGGGTTCGTCCAGCCGAGCCGGTAGTGGCGGTGGATGTTTTCGACCACGACGATCGCGTCGTCCACCAGGATGCCGATCGCGAAGATCAGCGCAAACAGCGTCACCCGGTTGAGCGTGTAGCCGAAGAGATACGAGGCCGCCAGCGTGAGAGCGAGGGTCACGGGAACCGCCACGGCGACCACCACCGCCTCGCGCCGGCCGAGCGCGAACGCCATCAGCAGTACTACCGAAAGGGTGGCGAGACCGAGGTGCTTCATCAGCTCGCTCGACTTCTCGTCGGCGGTAAAGCCATAGTCGCGGGTCTTGGTGATCGCAACGTTTTCCGGCAGCACCGGGCCGCGCAACCGTTCGACCAGGGCGTCCAGCTCGGCCACCAGCTCGACCGCGTTGGTGCCCGGTTTCTTGGCGATCGCAAGCGTCACCGCGGGGGCGTCGAGCCCGGCGGGCAGTTTCTTCTCGCTTCCCGAAGCGCCCGCGGTCATCCAGACGTATTGGTCCGGTTCTTCCGCGCCGTCGGCGACGGTCGCCACGTCGCGCAGATAGACCGGACGGTTGCCTCCCGCGCCCGGCATTACGCCCACCACCGCGGCGCCCACCTCGTCGGCGGAATGGAACAGCGCTCCCACCTCGACCGCCGTTTCGACGTCGCCGGAAGAGAAGCTCCCCGCCGGCAACTGCCAGTCGAGGCCGGCGAGCGCTTGATAGACGCCGAGAATGGAGAGGTGATGAGCCGCCAGCCGCTCACGGTCGAAACGGACCGAGACGGCGCGCCGGGCGCCGCCGAGCACTTGGACCTGCGCCACCTGGGGATGGCGGACCAGCTCGGCGCGCAGCTCTTCCCCCACCTGACGCAATTCGAGCGGTGTCGCCGATTTCGACCAGAGGGTATAGGCGACCACCGGTACGTCGTCGATTCCGCGCGGAATGACGAGAGGCATCCGCGCGCCGGGTAGTTTCGCCAAGACCGGAGGGGCCACCTCGGCGAGCTTGGTATGGACCGCGAGCGCCGCGCGGTCCGGGTCGGTGCCGACCCGGTATCGAACGATGATCAAGCCGCCCGAAGGCTGGGAGGTCGAATAGACGTGATCGACCCCGGGGATCTCGAACAGCGCTTTTTCGAGCGGCGCCACCAGCCGCCGTTCGACCTCGTCGGCACTCGCGCCGGGGAGCTGCAGGAAGACGTCGACCATCGGCACCTTGATCTGCGGCTCTTCCTCGCGCGGCGTCACCAGGACCGCGAACGCGCCGACCAGGAGAGCGGCCACCGCGAGAAGAGGGGTGAGCTTCGAGTCGAGAAAGGCGGCGGCCACCCGGCCGGCGACGCCGATCGGTTTTTCCCCCCGGTGTCGGCTCGGAACTGACTTAGGATTCGCCGGGCTCTCGCTCACGGCTGCACCTCGATCGGGGTACCGGCGGCCGGAGCGTGGACGAGGCCCAGGACGACGCTCTCGCCGCCGGAAAGACCGGAGAGGATCTCCACCCGGCCTCGGGCGTCGCGATCGCCCGTCGTCACGACGCGGCTCTCGCCTTTTCCTTCGGCCGAACGGACGACCACCAGGGTGAGCCCGCCGCTTTCGATCAACGCTTCGCCCGGCACCCGCACGGCGTCGCTTCCTCCGAGGGTCAAAAAGGCGCGCCCTGCGGCGCCCGCGGCGATCTCGCCGACCCGCCCGGCCGGCAGATCGATCTTCACCGTATAGGCATGAGTGAGCGGGTCGGGGCCGGGAGAGATCTCGGCGACTTTGCCTTGCAATTCCCCGAGATCCGGTCGGGCGTCCAGCGCCACGGCGATCGGCGAGCCCAGGGTGAGCGCGGCGGTGCGGAGGTTTGATTCGGGCACCGCCACGACCAGCCGGCGGCCGGCGCGCGATTCGATCGTCGCGAGCGGCCGGCCGGGGGCGGCCAGATCGCCCACCTCGACCAGCCGGGCGGTGATCCGTCCGGCAAACGGCGCCACCACACCTGAGTCCCGGGCGACCGAAGAGGCGGAAGCGACCGCACCGCGCGCCTGCTGGACCGCGCCCTGCGCCTGCTCGAACTGGGTGCGGGCGAGATCGACCTCCAGCTCGGAGGCCGAATGGCTGGCGGCGAGCGCCTGATAGCGCTCCTGGTTCCGGCGGGCGAGCGCGAGCGCCGACTCAGCCTGCGCGAGCGCGCCGCGCGCCTGGGCGACCTGCCCCTCGGCCGCGCTCGGATCGATCGAGATCAGCGTCTGGCCGGCGCGCACCTCGTCGCCCAGTTGGACGTGGACGGCGGTGACGCCCGCCATCACCCGGGAGGAGACGGAGGCCGAGCGCTCGGCCTCGACCGTGCCGGAAAGCTCGATCCGGCGCGAGCCCGCGACCCGCTCGGCGGACGCCACCCGCGCGGTGAGAGAGGGGAGTGGGGAAGGCGCGGCGGCCGGAGCGGAGCGTTGGCCGCACGCCAAGAAGAGCGCGGCGAGTACCGGAAATGCGACGAAGGCGAGACGATTTTTCACGGCGTGGTTCTCCCCAACGGGATCTGGTTTTGAGCGGCGAGGATCGACTCGGGGGCTTCTCCCGCGGCGAGCGCCAGGCGGAGGTGGGCGAGCCAGGCGTCGGCGCGCGCCACCAGCTCGCGCATCTCCGCTTCGCGCCGGGCGGTCGCCGCGTCGAGCAGATCGGTCGACCGGACGACCCCGGCCTTGAAACGCTCCTCGACAATGCGCACCGCCTCGGCCGCCGCCCCCAGAGCGGAGGCTGCGGTGGCACGCCGTTCGAGCGCCGCGGCGGCCGTTTCGTAGGCCTGGCGGGTTTCGAGGCGAATGCCTTCTTCCATCCGCAGGAGGTCGGAGCGGCCGGCGTCCGCTTCGGCTTTCGCGGCGGCGATTCCGGCGCGCTTCCGGCCGCCGTCGAACAGGTCGAGCGTGGCGAGCGCCGCGATCGTGGTCGAGTCGCCATGACCGCCGAACGGCCGGTCGTCCACCAGGTCGTGGCGGGCCACCAAGCCGATGCGCGGCAGGATCGCGCCGCGCAGCGCCTGGGCTTCGAGATCGCCGGCTTCGAGCAGCTTGCGGGCACCGACCAGATCGCCGCGGACGAACGAGGCGGCGAGCCAGGCATCGCGCCCTTCCAAAAGCGGCGGCGGGTCGCTTAAAGGGGTGAGCGCGTAGGTCGTCTCCATCGGCTGGCCCAGGCGGAACGCGAGGTTCGCTTCGGCCACCCGGGCGTTGCCCCGCGCCTCGGCCGCCAGATCGTCGATCCGGGCCAGCTCCACCTCGGCGCGCAGGAGATCCGACCGGACCAGCATCCCCTGGGCGGCGTAGTTTTTCGCCAGCTCGACGTGCGCGGCGACCGTCTCGCGGGAGTGTTCGAGCAGGGCGACCGCCTCGCGCGCCTCGGCCAGGCGAATCCACGCCTCGGCGGCGGCCACCGCCGCCTGATCGCCGATCCGGCCGGTGTTTTTCCCCGCGGCCTCGGCGGCGAGGCGGGCCTGCCGGACCCGGGTGGTCAGCTCGCCGCCGGTCCAGATCGGCACCTCGACTTCGAGCCGGGTGATCGCGGTATTCAGAGGATCGGGAGCGTTGGGATTGCCGGCGACGAACGCGGGGAAGGAGAACCGCTCTTGGTTGAGCAGCAGCCCGAACGCGTCGGCCGGGGAGTCGGTGCGAATCCATTGTTCGGAAAGGCGAACCTGGGGAAGGCGATACGCGGCGGCCTGCCGTGCTTTGGCCAGCGCACCCTCCTGCCTGGCCATCGCCGCCGTCACCTCACGCGCCCCGCCCCGCCCGCGCACCAACGCTTCGCCGAGCGAAATCGGCACGGCGCCCCCCTCGGCCGGAGGATCGGCCGCCCGGCCCGCCGCGGCGATCAAGCACGCCAGCGTGCAGAGGCACAGGATGGGTAGCCGTTTGTTGATCATCGAGAGACTCCTTCGGATGGGTCCGGCGCCGCGTGAGAGCGGCTCTCGATGGGGAAGAGGCGGGGGGAGACCGAAAGGTTCCCGGAAGGAGTTCTGGGGCCGCCGGCGTCTCGCCGGTGCTTTTCGGCGTTATGCCCGGGTGGCTGCCGCCAGCCGGTCCCGTAGCTCCGGCGACAGCGATTCCCGGTCGAGCGTGCCGCAGACGGAGGCGGCGAAATCGAGGGTGGCAAAAACCGCCTGGCAGCGCTCGCACAGGGCGGTCGAGGAGTAAGGGAAGGCGACGCCCTGATCGAACGCCGCCAGACGGGCGCGCAGCAGATCGAGGCAGGTCTCCCGCGAGGGGGCGTCGTGGCCGGTCTCGCCGACCGGGCGCTGGGGCAGGCCGTGGGCGAGGATCTCGCGCAGCCTCAACCGGGCGCGGTGAATGCGCGTGTTCACCGTCGCCTCTTGGAGACCGAGGATCGCGGCGATCTCGGTCACTTTCAGCTCGGCGATGTCGGCGAGCAGGAGCGGGATACGGAATGCCTCCGGCAGCTCCGAGATCCCCTGCTCCACCATCTCGCGCGCCTCGGCGCGTAGGCGGTCTTTGTGGGGATCGGAATCGAGAGCGGCGAGGTCGGGGATGGTCGCCGTCGGCTGGGGCAGCAGCTCATCGAAGGAATCGAGATGTTTCGGCTCGCCGGCCCGGAGGCGGCGCATCCGCTGGCAGGCCCGGTGCGCGATCGCGAAAAGCCAGGGGCGGGGATTCTCCGGGTCCTCCAGCTGATCGATAGCGCGAAAAGCGTTCAAAAACGTGTCCTGCACCAAGTCGTCGGCGTCCCGGCCGCTACAGATCCGCCGGGCGAGCGCATGGACCCGCGGCCCCTCGTTCTCGAACAGCGCAACCACCTTGGCCGAACGGCCCGCACTTTTCGTAGATTCGATCGATTCCACGAAGGGAGTCTACAGCGCCGGTTCGCGCCGGTTCGGACCGGGAACCTTTTCCACCGATCCGGCTCTTCCCTGATGCGGGGAGAACGCGGCGCCGATGCCGCGACTCGAAAAGGGAGAGGGACGAAACTCATGGCCACTCAGTTGCTGCCTCTGAACGAAGGGACATTGGATCGCACGATGCGCGTCGTTTTGGGGCTTGCGCTCCTGTCGCTCATCTTCTTCGGACCGAAGACCCTCTGGGGCCTCGTCGGCCTCGTGCCGCTCATCACCGGATTGGTCGGCAGCTGCCCGCTCTATAGCCTGCTCGGCCTGCGCACCTGCCCGGTTCGGCCCTAAGACTCTTCGCGCTGCGGCAGGGGCGCGGGTAGTAGTCCAGGTCAAACGCCGCCGGGAGGGCACAGGTCGAGGCAGGTCTCTCGCGCTCCTGATAAACTGCTCCCATGGCGATACCCCTGAGCGTATCTGCAATCATTGAGCGCGGCCAGGTTTTGATCGGCGTATGAAACCTGGGAGCGCCGAGCTCCAGCTCGGCACCGAAGCGGCCACGATCGCCCAAGTGGCCGAGCTGGAGTTCGGCGCTCCCAGGAGAGACGCCCGGGGGGGAGAAATCTCCATTTTGGAGTCGATTCCTCGCTTGGGATGGTACTCGCGAGGATATTTGCCCCATCGCGACGAAGTGGGGCTGATTCAGTCGCTTACCTTTCGCTTGGCCGATTCCTTGCCGCAGGAAACGCTTCGTCAAATGGATCAGGAGCTGGCGGCTCAGCCGAGTTCCAGACGAGACGTGGAGCGGCGCAAACGGATGGAGAGCTGGCTCGACGCAGGCCTGGGGTGCTGCGCGCTCGCGCATCCCAAAATGGCCGAGACAGTGGAAAACGCTCTGCTCCATTTCGACGGCGAGCGCTATCGGCTGCTGGCCTGGTGCATCATGCCGAATCACGTGCATTCGTTGATTGAACCCATCGCGCCCTTGCCGGAGATCGTGAAGTCCTGGAAATCGTTCACCGGTCGGTGGGCGCTTCGCCATGCCGCAGAGTTGGGGCTCCGCATTCCGGGAAAAAGTTTTTGGATGCGGGAGGCTTGGGACCGCTTAATCCGAATTGACACGCATCTACAGCGGACAATCGACTACATCCATAGGAACCCCGTGAAGGCCGGACTTTGCCGAAGCCCCCAAGTCTGGCGTTGGTCGAGCGCGCGCTTCCATCCAGCCTCCGATTGAGGTCCCTGGGAGCGCCGAGCTCCAGCTCGGCACCGACGCGGCCACTATCGGAGAAGCAGCCGCGCTGGAGCTCGGCGCTCCCAGGAAAAACTACTTCAACGGCTCACGGCAAAGATAAG
>JBBSBW010000074.1:0-22997 GCA_038250865.1 Thermoanaerobaculia bacterium
ACCTACGTGCTGATCGCAATTGTCAAGAAGGAGCTTCATCTCGAGGCATCGCTCTACACATGTCTACAGATCTTGTCGGTCTCGGTTTTCGAGAAAACCCAGGTTTCATGCGCCTTGCGGCCCGACCGATCCCAAATCCGAACCACCGCTTTCGTCTAACCAACTGATTCTATTCGACTTCTAACCGGACACTACTGACAGGACTTGAGGGTGAAGCGGATTGCTCTACGACTCACTGCGGCCCATGGCGGCGAGCCTCGCCTCGAGAGCCTCCTCCCCAGGAATTCCAACGACTCGGCTCGATTCCATCTCAACGTCTCGACGCTCCGCCTCTTCGAGCCACAGCTCGGCGACTTGATCCTCGGAAAGTGCGGTCAAGCTTTCGACCAGGGCATGGGTAAGCGCAACGCGAGCGCCGGGCTGTAACTGAAGCGCCGCTTCTTGGATGAACTCGATATTTGGTGTCGTGGCCATGGAGCAAACCTATACCTTGCTGGGACTCGGGACCTGGCCAGGGATCGGGTAGAGGAAATCGGCTCGAAGGTTGCGCGCGGCGAATGCGATGGTTTCAAGTACTGCCTCCCTGGTGAGTCGAGGGTGCGCTTGGACGATCTCTTCGATCGTTTCGCCTGACGCCAGCTTGCCGAGGATCAGCTCACGGTCGGTCGTGTTCCCGCAACGACCGGCTTCCCCATCGTGATCGAAGGATCGGATTGAAACAGGCTGCCTGCAGAGGGTAGTGGAAGCCGAGCCCCCCAATTCGCGCCGCTGACTCTTCGAGATCGTCAGCGCCGAAGGCGCGATCCAATGCCAGCCTGGGGCAACGCCCCAGGACAGGAATGAATCACCACACCTCTGAAGGGCTGAAGGCCCGATCTATCACCCGCCGTCATGCAATGGCGAGTTAGTGACGATCGTATCTGGCTCGCCGAGCTCGCGCCTGGTCATTGTTGGGCGAGTCGCACAGAGACCATGAGGGCGATCGGCTCAGCGCACGACTTCATCGCTGGGATACCGCCCGATTTTTTGGCTTCGGTGAGCATGACCACTACGTCGTCGGTTAATCGGAAAAGACTCACCGCCTTGCCGCCCTCCTTGAGTTCATGCTGACCTGCGACGAGCATATCCCCGATATGGTCAGGCAAGTCTGGACAGAGGCGCTCTAGCGACTCAGTACGAATTCGGAAGGAGTCGACGGTTGCTAGTGGAACCACGCTTGAGCCAAAATCAATTGCCGCCAACTTCGCGTAGTATGGAGAGCTGCTCTCGACCGAGATCGTGCCATCTGTCGCGGACGTGCCATTCTGGGGCAACTCCTGACGAACCGGAGAGTCGCACGCGCCCGAGAAGGCAAGTACGATGGGCAGGGCATAGACGGACTTCCGTCTTCTCGCGATGTTGGCTGTTAGGTATCTCATAAGTCGTCGTTTCATTCGCCCTTTTCCAGCAACTGCGCCTCGCCCTTGCCTGTCCTTTTCGGTATCCGAATGTACCGGTCGATGCTGCGAACGATGTGATGAAGCACCATCATCGATTCGTCATCGTCTTGCCCGCCCATCATATCGCGCATGAAAGGGCCGCTATGCGACAGCTCTGTAGTGTTTGTAATAGCAATGCGTGTCCGACATCACTTGCGGTAGCGGGCATAGAGGCGTGGAAATACCTCCTCCCCAGGAATTCCAACGACTCGGCCTGACTCCATCTCACTGTCTCGACGCTCCGCCTCTTCGAGCCACAGCTCGGCGATTTGAGCCTCGGAAAGAGCGGTCAAACTTTCGACCAGGGCAGGGGCAAGCGCTACGCGGGCGGGGGGGGCTGTAACTGAAGCGCCGCTTCTTGGATGGACTCGACGTTCGATATCGTGGCCCTGGAGCGCTGTATCGTTGGAGAGCCCCGGTAAACCGGCGGAGCGTTCGACACCGACCGAGCCCATCGTTGTAAGATTGTGGCTCTTTGCGAGGAGTTGAATTCGGCCATGGTCCTAGCAACCGTCCGAGAGAAGATCCTGGATGACCTCGATCGGCTGACGCCGGAGCAGCAGCGGCGTGCGGCGGAAATGGTTCATTCTCTGACTTCCGAGCCATTGAAGGGAACACCAGGCCGCGACCTGGCCCGATTCTTCGGAGCAATGGATCCCGAATCGGTGCGCGAGATGTCAGCGGCGATAGAAGAAGGGTGCGAGCGGGTCGACCTGAATGAATGGTAGGTACCTCCTCGACACCAATATCGTTATTGCCGCCTTCGCGGGCGAGGTGGAGGTCCAGGCACGAATTGCCGAGGCCCCGGAGGTATTCCTCACCCCTACGGTTCTGGGCGAGCTGCTCTACGGTGCGTTTCACTCCGTTCGTTTGAAGGAGAACGCGGCACGGGTCGAAGCATTCGCAGCCGTCTGTTCACGGCCCGTGATCGATCACGAAACTGGGCGCCGTTACGCCGAGATCCGTGCAGCGCTAAAGAATTCAGGCGATCCGATACCCGAGAACGATCTGTGGATCGCGGCGAGTGCCGTTCGATATGGCTTGACTCTGGCAACTCGGGATGGCCACTTCGAGGTTGTGCCCGGCTTGCGCCGTGTTGCCTGGTGACTTGCGGCCCGCCCTCCTGCCATTTTGTGCCCCCCCGTCACCCCTCCCGCAAAAAGAAAGCCAGCTCCTCCAAGTGAATCCGTAGATCCACGTTCTTGACCGGCACCCCCGGCCGGCCCTGCACGCGTTCGGGAGCGAAGTTCAAAACCCCCCGCACTCCCGCATCCGCCAGCGCCTCGTAGTTCGCTTGAGCGGCGCCGGGGGGGACCGTGAGAACCCCGATCTCGGTCTTCTTGTCGGCGATGATCGCGGGCAACTCCTCGGCCGCTTGCACGGTGACGTCGCCCACTTTTCGGCCGACCTTCTCTGGATCGTTGTCTACGCCCGCGACGACTCGGAAGGCTCCGGAGTTGAAGCCTAGATAACGGGCGAGCGCGCTCCCTAGGTTGCCCATTCCGACCACGACGATCGAGTGGTCGCGGTTTAGCCCCAAGAGGTCGTTCAGGCGCTGGCAGAGTAGGTCGACCTCATAGCCGACGCCGCGGATGCCGAACTCTCCGAATTGGGCCAGGTCTTTGCGGATCTGGGCGGCGGAGAGGTGGTAGCGGCGAGCCAGCTCTTGGGAGGAGATCCGACGGATTCCTGCCTCTTGCACCTGGCGCAAGACACGGAGGTAGACCGAGAGGCGGTTGAGGGTGAGCGAGGAGACGTCCTCGCGCTCGGGTGCAAGGAGCGGCACTCGGGGCGTCCGAAGCTCAGGGCGCCCAGGGCGACCCGAGCACCCATTCGAGAAGGCGGGTCGGCCAGACGCCAAACGCCAAGATCCCAACCGCGGCGAGAATGGCCGCGGCGCGACCCCAGCCGTCGATCAGCAGGCCGGAGGAGGTCTCGGCGGCGAGGCGCGACTCGGGTTTCATGTAGAGGGTGTAGACGATCCGGAGGTAGTAGAAGACTCCGACCAGACTCGCCAAGACGCCGACGATCGCCAGGCCCCAGCGGCCGTCCGTGACGGCGTTCATGAACACCACGTACTTGCCGAAGAAGCCGAAGGTCGGCGGGATGCCGCCGAGCGACAACATGAAGATCGCGAGGCAGCCGCCGAGGAGGGGGTAGCGGAAGCCGAGCCCCGACAGCTCGGAGATCTGGTGCTGCTCGCCCGCTCGGGCATACAGCAGGGTGACCACCGCGAACGCGCCGGAAGTCATCAGCACGTAGGAGAGCAGATAGACCGCGACCGGGCCGATCGAATTCGCGCCCGGCACCACCAGTGCGAGCAGCAGGTAGCCCATGTGGGCGATCCCCGAATAGGCGAGCATCCGCTTGATGTCGCGCTGCACCAGAGCGAGCAGGTTGCCGACGATCATCGAGGCGACCGAGAGAAACGCCACGATCCCGGACCAGCGGCCGATCATCTCCGGGTTCGCGACCGCCACCTGCAGTAGGCGGATGAACACCATCGCGCTCGCCACCTTGGGCGCCACCGAGAGGAACGCGACGAACGGCGAAGGCGCCCCCTGATACGTATCGGGCGACCAAGCGTGGAACGGCACCAGGCTCATTTTGAACGCGAAACCCGCGAGCACGAGGGCAAGGCCGAGGCTCGGGATGATTGGGAATTTCTCGGACAGCGCGAATGCGGCGCCGATCTGATCGAGCCGCGTGCTGCCGGTCTCGCCGTAGAGAAGGGCGATGCCGAGCAGGACGAACGCCGAAACGAACGCCCCCATCAGGAAGTACTTGATCGCCGCCTCGGTGCCGATCGCGATCCGCCGATGGTAGGCGGCGAGCGCATATAGGCAGATCGACAGCAACTCCAGAGCCAGAAAGATCGTCAGCAGTTCCGTCGCGCGCAGCAGTAGCAGCGCGCCGCAGGCGCTCCAGAGCAGCAGCGCGTGATATTCGCCCGAGAGAATCTTTTCGCGCCGCAGGTAGCCCTGCGAGGCGAGCAGACAGATGCCGGTCGAAAGGAGCACCGCGAACGCAAACGCCCGGACCGGCCCGTTCCAGTCGAGCGCGCCTAAGTTGCTGGCGCCGGAGGGGACCGACTGGAATCCCCAGACCGCCGCCGCGACGACGACGAGGGCAATGCCGGTAAACGCCCGGCGGAGGCTCGGTAGGAGCGCTTCGAGCAGCAGCAGCAGGACACCCCCGCCCGCCAGGATGATCTCGGGGGTGAGGCTCGCGAGGTCGTGAGCGTTCATCGTCCCTCTCCGTCCTGGCTGGTTGCGGTTTCGGCCGCGGGGTTCGGTTTGGCGATCAGGATCGGGGCGAGGGCTCTCAAGGTCGGTTCGTCCGGCGCGGTTTCTGCGACCCGAGCATGGAAATCGCCGAGCAGCGACTCAAGCGCCGGCCGGCTGGGCGCGAGGAACGTCCCCGGCGCGATGCCGATCCAGAGCATCAAGACCCCGAGCGGCAGGAGAGCGAACATCTCGCGCCAGGAGAGATCCTTGAGGCTCTTGTTCTCTTCTTTGGTCAGCGGACCCCAGAGCGTGAGGTAGAGCATCTTGAGTAGGTAGACGGCGGCGAGCACGACGCCGAAGGTCGCCGCGACCGTTGCCCAGGGGAGCGTTCGGTACGAGCCGAGGAGGATCAGGAACTCTCCAGCGAAGCCGTTCAACGCGGGCAGGCCCACCGAGGCGAGGGTCGAAAAGACCAGCCAGAACGAGAAGATCGGAATCACCGCGGCGAGGCCGCCGAATTCGTCGAACTTCTTCGTGTGGCGCCGGTCGTAGAGCATGCCGACGAGCATGAACAGCGCGCCCGTCGAGATGCCGTGGTTGACCATTTGGAGCAAGGCCCCCTGCCAGGCGACGAGATCGAACGCCAGCAAGCCGAGCATCACGAAGCCGAGGTGGGCGATCGAGGAATAGGCGACCAGCTTCTTCATGTCGACCTGCACCCAGGCGACCAGCGCGCCGTAGAGGATGCCGATCAGCGCCAGACCCACCAGCCAGGGCTGCGCCTTGACGCTCGCCTGCGGGAAGAGCGGCAGAGCGAAGCGGAGGAAGCCGTAGGTTCCGAGCTTGAGCAGAATGCCCGCGAGGATCACCGAGCCGCCGGTGGGGGCTTCGACGTGCGCATCGGGAAGCCAGGTGTGGACCGGGAACATCGGCACCTTGATCGCGAACGCGAGCGCGAACGCCGCGAACAGCCAGCATTGCGTAGTGAGCGGCAGATCGAGACGCAGGAGATCCTGGTAGGCGAAGCTCCAGACCCCGGCGAGACTCTTGTAGGTGAACGCGAGCCAGAGGATCGCGACCAGCATCAACAGGCTGCCCGCCATCGTGAACAAGAAGAACTTAACCGCCGCGTAGACCCGCCGCTCGCCGCCCCAGATGCCGATGATCAGGTACATCGGGATCAGCATCACTTCCCAGAACATGTAGAAGACGAACAGGTCGTAGGCGAACAGAGCGCCGAGGATGCCGGTGGTCAGCAGCAGGAACGCCGCCGTGAACGAGCGCCAGTGCTTTTCGATTCCCTTCCACGAGACCAGGAAGACGATCGGCAGCAGCAGCAGCGTGAGCAGCGCGAGCGGCATCGAGATGCCGTCGATCGCGAGGTCGTAGCGAATGCCGTAGGCGCCGATCCACGGCAGCCCCGGTGGATTGCCCACGCCCGACCCTTGAGCCACGTCGCGCAGCAGAGGGAAGCCGCCGCCAGGCACCCAGCGCGCCGCGACATAGGCGATCCCGAGGCCCAGTTCGAGCAGCGAGACGAGCAAGGCGTAGAACTTCGCGACCTTCGCGTTGCCCTTGGGCAACAGAAGCAGCGGAAGGCAGGCCGCCGCCGGCAGGAATACCAGCCGGGTGAGCGTATCGCCGAGGAGGAGATCGAGAAAGGTTGTCATCACGAGCGCAAGATCCACCAGAAGAGGCCCAGAACACCGAGGAAGAAGTAGAGCGCGTAGTGGCGCACGTTGCCCGTGGTCGAGAGCCGGCCCCCTTGGGCGGAGGTCTCGGTCACCCAGGCGAGCGCGCGCACCGAGCCGTCGACGATCGTGTCGTCGAAGCCCTTCCAGAGGAAGCGGGAAAACGATCCGAGCGGTTTGATGATCAGCCGGTCGTAGATCTCATCGACCCAATATTTGCGATCGAGCACGCGGTAAACGGCGGGGAATCGCTTCGCCCAGACCGCGCCGCCCATCTCGCCGCGCCCATAGAGCATGAAGGCGTAGCCGATACCGATCAGGCCGGCGACCACCGAGGCGATCAGCAGCAGCCATTCGGTCGAAGCCGCCATCTCGGGGTGCTCGATCGCATGCTCCGGAAACTGGGCGATCACCGGCGACAGGAAATGATGGAACGAGTTGCCGCCGCCGAGAAGCTCGGGGATTCCCACCCAGCCGGAGCTAACCGCGCCGACGGCGAGAACCAGCAGGGGTACGGACATCACCCAGGGCGACTCGTGGAGGTGATGCTCCTGTTCGTGAGTTCCCCGGAACTTGCCGAAGAAGGTCATCGCCACCGCGCGCACCATGTAAAACGCGGTGAGCCCCGCCGTGAACAGTCCGATCGCAAACAGCCCCCAGTGGCCGGTCGCCGCGGTGTTGTGCAGGATCTCGTCCTTACTGAAGAAGCCGGCGAAACCGGGCACGCCCGCGATCGCCGCGGTGCCGAGCGCGAAAGTCCAGAACGTGATGGGCATGAACTTGCGCAGGTTGCCCATCTTCCGCATGTCCTGCTCGCCGCCCATCGCGTGGATCACCGAGCCGGAGCCGAGGAAGAGCAACGCCTTGAAGAACGCGTGGGTGCCGAGGTGGAACACCGCCGCCGTGTAGGCGCCCAAACCCGCGGCGAGGAACATGTAGCCGAGCTGCGAGACGGTCGAGTAGGCGAGCACCTTCTTGATGTCGTTCTGCACCAGACCGATCGACGCGGCGAGGATCGCGGTGAACGCGCCGATGACCGCCACGAAGGTGCCGATCTCGGGCGCCAGCTGGTAGATCGCATTCGAGCGCACCACCATGTAGACGCCGGCCGTCACCATGGTCGCCGCGTGGATCAGGGCGGAGACCGGCGTCGGACCCGCCATCGCGTCGGGCAGCCAGACGTAGAGCGGAATCTGCGCGCTCTTGCCCATTGCGCCGATGAAGAAGCAGAGCGCGACGAAGCCGGCGAACGAGAGGCCGAGCGCGTAGTGCTCCTTGAGTGCCTCCGGCGCCGACACCACGACCGGGAAGATCTTCGAGTAGGTGAGCGTGCCGTATTTCGCGGCCAGGGCGAACATGCCGACGAGGAACGCGAAGTCGCCGATCCGGTTGACGATGAATGCCTTGCGTCCCGCCTGCGGCGGGAAGCTCTGATCGAAATAGAAACCGATCAACAGGTAGGAGCAGAGTCCTACCCCTTCCCAGCCGACGAACATGACCAGGAAGTTGTTGCCCAGGATCAACAGCAGCATCGCGCCCATGAACAGGTTCAGATAGGCGAAGTAGCGCCGGTACCCCGGTTCGTGGCTCATGTAGCCGGCGGAGTAGACGTGGATCCAGAAGCCGACGAACGTGACGATGAACAACATCACGGTCGACAGAGGATCGAGCAGGAACGCGATCGGGATCGAGAAGGTCCCGGTGGTCCAGCTCCAGAGCGTCTGTTCGAACGGCGCGGGGTTCGTGCCGTGCAGGTATTGCCAGATCGCGGCGAGGGCCACCAACATCGAGACGCCGGGGAAACCGACGCCGATGAGAGTGGCGGTCGCCTTGCCCGCTTTCGGCCAGAACAGGCAGATCAGGCCGTTGAGCGCGGCGCCCGCGATCGGCAGGGCGGGAACGAGCCAGAGAAGGTCGAGAGGTCGCATCGCTTAGGTTTCGTGTCCTACCAGCGCATCAGGTTCAGACGGTTGACGTCGATCGTCCGGCGCTGCCGGTAGACCGCGATGAACAGGCCGAGGCCGACGGCGGCCTCCGCCGCGGCGACCGCCATGACGAACAGGACCATGATCTGGCCGGTCCGCTCGCCGAGAAGGCGGGAGTAGCCGACCAGCGCGACGTTGGCGGCATTGAGCATCAGCTCGATCGAAAGGAAGATGCCGATGCCGTTGCGCCGCGTGAGCGCGCCGGCCACGCCGATCGCGAAAAGGAGCGCGGCAAGCACCAGGAACCAGGAGACCGGGACGGAATTCGGCAAGCTCACGGTTCTACCTCCGAGACAGGGGAGTCTGCGCCGGGAGCCCCGGACGGAGCCGCAGGAGGTTTCCGCGCGACGACGGTTGCGGCGACCACCGCAACCAGAAGGAGCAGGCCGACGATCTCGAACTGCAACAGGTAGCGGGTGAAAAGGTCGCGGGCGAACTCGCGGATCGAGACGAACTGCTCCGTCAGCGCTCCGGCGTTCCGGGGTTGCGTCGCCCGATAGAGCAGCGGCACCACCAGCCCGACGAACGCGCCCGCGCCGAGCAGAGCGACCCAACGGTGGACCGTCTGGCCCTCCTGCTGGTGCTCTTCCTTCGAGATGTTCAAGAGCATCAAGACGAACAGGAAGAGGACGACGATCGCGCCGGCATACACCAGCACCTGGAGCGCGCCGATGAACGGCGCGCCGAGCAGCACGAACATCACCGCGAGCGAGAACAGCGTGACCACCAGGCTCATGGTCGCGTAGACCGGGCTCTTGTGGGTCACCACCATCAGCGCCGAACCGAGCGCCAGCGCGGCAAAGATCAGGAAGATCGCGGTTTCCATTTACCCCACCCCCGGAAACCAGCCGGCAAGCGTCGCGACCGCCACCGCCAAGAGATTCAAGATCGCGAGCGGCAGCAGCACCTTCCATCCGAGCCGCATCAGCTGGTCGTAACGGAACCGCGGGAAGGTCCAGCGGACCCAGACATAGAACAGCATGAACAACGAGACTTTGCCGAACAGGGCGGCCAGGCCGACGATCGCGCCGAGCCAGCCGGTGAGATGAACCCAAGGCAAAGTCCAGCCGCCGAAGTAGAGCGTGACGCAGAGCATCGACAGCGCGGTCATCGAGATGTACTCGCCCATGAAGAAGGTGGCGAAGCGCATCGCGCCGTACTCGGTGTGGAAACCGGCGATAAGCTCGGACTCGGCCTCCGGCAGGTCGAACGGCAGGCGGTTCGTCTCGGCGAACATGGCGATCAGGAAGACCAGGAAGCCAATCGCTTGCGGGATCACCATCCAGACGTGCTTCTGCTGGTAGGCGACCACGTCCGGCAGATAGAACGAGCCGGCGGGGATGAGCGCCGCGAGCACGGCGACGGTCAACGCAAGTTCGTAGCTGATCAGCTGGGCGGCGGCGCGGATGCCGCCGAGCAGCGAGAACTTGTTGTCCGAAGCGTAACCCGCGGTGATCAGGCTGTAGACGCCAAGGGAGGAGAGTGCCAAGAAGATCAACACGCCCGCGCCGCCGGTGGAGACGATCAGGGGAATCGTCTTGCCCGAAACCGTGAGGTCGGGACCGAACGGAATCACCACGTAGGTCGAAAGGGCGGGGATCAGTGCGAGCGCCGGGGCCATCAGGTAGAGCGGCTTGTCCGCGCCGGCCGGCGTCACGTCCTCTTTGAACATGAACTTGACCGCGTCGGCCACACCTTGGACCAGGCCCAGCGGTCCGAGCCGGTTCGGCCCCGGCCGGTCCTGCATGAAGGCGCTCATCCGGCGCTCGACCCAGAGCATGATCGGGGCGACGCCGAGGATGAAGATCCCCAGCATCAGAGCCATCTTGGCGGCGGTGGCGAGCAATTCGAATTGCATCGCGCGCCTCTAGCCTTCCGCCCCGGCGGCTTGTGCGTCGGCAAGCGGAGCGCCGGTCGGCGGCAGCGCTCCAAACGTGAATCCAGCCAGGTCGGGCGCCTCGTCCGCGAAGCGGTCGAACACCGCGGCGGGGGAGAGGCCGGCCCACGCCGGATCGAACCGCGCGAGCAGATCGGAGAGTACCTCGACGCCGCCGCGCACCTGACCGGGTGCGGGGAACGCCGCGCGGAAGCGCTGCACCCGGCGTTGCGAGTTGACGAACGAGCCGTCTTTCTCCGCATGGGTGGCGATCGGCAGGGCGATGTCCGCCGCCTGCGCGAGGGGCGAGTCGGCCCACGAGAAGACGATCAGGAAGCTCGCCTGCCGGAGACGCGCGACCGCCGCGTCATCCCAGGCCGCCGCGCCGAAATCGCCGTCGGTAACGACCAGCGTCGCGCAGCGCGAAGCGGCGTCTCCGTTCAGCAGTTCTTCCACGGTGAACGCCCCCGGCCGCGCGGAAAGCCCCGCCATCTCCGCGCCGCGCCGGTTCGGCGCCGCCTCGCGGCCGACCACGCCGCCTTGGGGATTGGGGATCCGGCGCTCGGGAAACGGATCGACCGCCACCGACCGGTGGGGCGTGCCGATCTGGTCGGCGAGCTGGGCGAACAGGTAGGCCTCTTCGGTGGTGAGCTGCCCCGAGCCGAGGATCGCCGTCGCCCCTTCGGCGCTGCGGCTGCGAACTCGGCCATAGACGCCATCGAGCGCCTCTTTCCAGGTGGTGGCTTTTCCCTTCACCCGCGGCGAGGTGAGCCGCGGTCGGTCGCGGTACTTTTCCCAGCTCGCTCGGCCGTCGTCGCACATCCAGTAGTCGTTCACTTCCGGGTTCGTCCGCGGCTTGTAGCGCCGGATCTTGCCGCGGCGGTGCTCGATCGTGATGTTGCAGCCGGCGTCGCAGCCGGCGCAGATCGACGGCTTCTTATCCAGGTTGAACACGCGCTCGGCGAAGCGGAAGCGGGTGGAGGTGAGGGCGCCCACCGGGCAGATGTCGACCACGCAGGTGGCGAGCGGGTTGCTCAGCTCTTTGCCCGGAAAGACGCCGATCTCGGCGTGCGAGCCGCGGTTGAAGAAGCCGATCTCGCTGGTGCCCGCGATCTCCTGGGTGAAGCGGACGCAGCGCGTACACTGGATGCACCGGTTCATGTTCAAAAGGACGTTGGCGCCGAGTGGAATCCGCTCGCGTCCCGGGTAGGTCCGCTTGTCCTCGAACTCGAACCGCGAAAACGCCACACCGTGCTTGAACGAGTAGTCCTGCAATCCGCACTCGCCGGCCTGATCACAGATCGGGCAGTCGAGGGGATGGTTGATCAGCAGGAACTCCATCATCCCCTTCTGTGCTTCGTGGACTTCCGGCGTGTCGGTGCGGACCACCATACCCTCGGCCACCGGAGTCGAGCAGCCGGCCTGCAGCTTCGGCATCTTCCGGCCGTTCATCTCGACTTCGACCATGCACATGCGGCACTGGCCGACGACCGAGAGGCGCGGGTGGTAGCAGTAGTGGGGAACTTGAACGCCGACCTTCGCGGCGGCCTCGACCAGGTTGGTGCCCGGCTCGACCTCGACGGTGCGATCGTTGATCGTGACTTTCGGCATGCGGGTTCTTTCTCGATCGATCCGGGTCTTTTTATCCGCAGTTAGGCGGCCGCGGCAAAATAGCGGCGATGCGGCACGGGGCAGGCGTGCTCGCGGATGTGCTGTTCGATCTCGTCGCGGAATTTCTCGACCAGCGAGCGCACCGGGCCGATCGCGGCATCGCCGAGCGCGCAGAGAGAATTGCCGCCGACGTTTTTAGAGACGGAGTAGAGCAAGTCGGCGTCGTTTTGATGGCCATGCCCGGACTCGATCCGGTGGAGGATGATCTCCATCCAGTTCGTTCCCTCGCGGCAGGGGGTGCACTGACCGCACGACTCGTGGGCGAAGAACTTCGCCAGCCGGGCGGCCGCGCGCACCATGCAGGTGGTCTCGTCCATCACGATCACCGCGGCCGAGCCGAGCATCGAGCCGGCTTTCGCCAGGGTGTCGAAATCCATCTTCAAATGCGACTCGGAAGCCTTCAAGATCGGCGCCGAGGCGCCTCCCGGAATGAACGCCTTGAGCGTGCCGCCCTTGTACATACCGCCGCAGACTTCGAGCAGCTCGTCGAACGAGACGCCGAGCGGCAGTTCGTAGGTTCCGGGTTTCTCGACGTGGCCTGAGACGGCGTAGAGCTTCGGGCCGGTGTTGCGTTCATCCGTGCCGATCGACTTGAACCAGGCGGCGCCGCGGTTGAGGATATGCGGCACGTTGCACAGCGTCTCGACGTTGTTGATCACGGTGGGGCAGCCGAACGCGCCGACCACGGCGGGGAACGGCGGCTTCACGCGCGGCTGGCCGCGCTTGCCTTCCAAGGACTCCAGCATCCCCGTCTCTTCGCCGCAGATGTAGGCGCCCGCCCCCATGTGGACGTACATGTCGAGCTTCCAGCCGGAGCCCATTACGCTGTCGCCCAAGATTCCCGCCTGGTACGCCTCGCGGATCGCGTCTTCCAGAATCCGCGCCGCCTTCGTGTACTCGCCGCGGATATAGATATAGGTCGTGTTGGCGCCCACCGCACGGCAGCAGATCGCGCACCCCTCGATCAGCTGGTGCGGGTCGTACTCCATCAGCAGCCGGTCTTTAAACGTCCCGGGCTCGGATTCGTCGGCGTTGCAGACCAGATACTTCGGTTTGTCGATCTTCGGGATGAAACTCCACTTCATCCCGGCGGGGAAGCCCGCACCGCCGCGCCCGCGGAGGCCGGAATCCTTGACCGCCTGGGTGATCGCGTCCGGCTCCATCTTCAAAGCCGCTTCGAGCGCCGTATAGCCGCCGTTCTTCTTATAGCCGGCGACGGTCAACGCATCGGGGTTGCCGACGTTTTGGGTCAGAGTCTTCTCGAAGGCCATTACTTCAACCCTCGCACGATCTCCCGAGCGGTCTCGGGGGTCAGGTTCTCGTGGTAGTCGTCGTCGATCATCATCATCGGTGCCGTGTCACACGAGCCGAGGCACTCGAAGTGGATGTAGGAGCAGCGGCCGTCGTCGGTCACCTCGTCTTCGCCGACGCCTAGCTCCGCGCGCATCGCTTCCAGAATCTCTTCCGCTCCACGCAGCTGGCACGACAGGTTGTTGCACACGCGAATGCGGTGCCGGCCGACCGGCTTCAAGTGATAGAGGTCGTAGAAGGTGACGACGCCGTAGACGGTCGAAACCGGCAGGCCCAGCTCGGTGGCGACCGCGGCGATCACGGGCTCGGCGAGCCAGCCGTCGAAATTGCGCTGGGCGATGTGGAGCGCGGGGAGCAACGCGGCCTGCGCCGTCGGATAGCGCTTGCGGATCTCGGCGATTTCGGCCTTCGCGGCATCGGGAAGCGTCGCGAGCGCCAGTTCGGCAACCGAGGCGGTCTGTTCGGCGGTGGCGCTCAACGAAAAGCCTCCGTAAGGTGGTCCCCGTGCTGCTTCGGGCTCAACATGACGTTCAAGCCGCCCTTGGCCCAGACGTAGGCATAGCCGACGAGGATCAGGCCGACGAACACCATCACGGCCCAGAACAGCGGCCAGCCCCCCTCGCGCAGATGGAGCGCCCAGGGGAACAAGAACGCGGCTTCAAGGTCGAAGATGATGAAGTCGATCGCGACCAGGAAGAAGACGATCGACAGCCGCTTATGAGAGCGGTCGAGCAGCGGCAGGCCGGATTCGATCGCGGAGAGGTGGACCGTGCCGCCTCGAATCTGGCTCTTGCCGAGCAGGTAGGAGAGCATCAGGATCGCGAAACCGACGAACATCGCGATGCCCAGCGTCAAGAGGATCGGATAATACTGCGAGGGCACTTAAGGTTTCCTCCCTAGGGATCTCCTGCCGAAGATCCCGCAGCTCTTAGAACTCTCCCCGGAGGCGCCCGAACCCGCAAACTCGACCGCGCCATTCCCTCAGGTGCCAGGCACCCGTTTCATGGCCAGGAGCTCGAAGTTCGATCGCTCGTGAAGGATGTCACAAGCTCGGCGGCGGGGGCAAGCGGGGGTGAGGGGGATGCTCTCGGTAGGGTCGAGGAGCGAGCGGCGTACGCCTGTGGGCCCGTGGACCGTTTGGAGTGCGCCGACGTGTCGGCGCTTTGGTCGCGGCGACGTGTCGCCGGCGATCAAAAAGCGGCGACACTTCGCCGCACTCCAAAATTGCCGCCGGGTTGGAGAGAATCTCTGATCATCAGCTCGATCTCTGCCGGCTACTTGGGACCGGAACTGGCCGTTCGGCTCGCCGGAGTGCGGTCAAACTCTCGAATGTCGTAGAGTACCGACATGGCAAACCGCACCCTGGTTCGGATGCGGGAGAAGATCCGGAAGCGCCTGTACGTCATGACCCTGCATGCCGAAGAAGAGATGGACAACGATGGGCTGTCGATCTTCGACATGGAGAACGTGATCCTGACCGGCGAGCTGATCCAGCAGCAGCGAGACCGCAAGACGAGCGAGCGGAAGTACCTGGTTCGGGGAAGAACCTTACAGGGGCGGGATTCCGCAGTGGTCGTCAGCCGTTTTGGCCCCAGAGACCACCTCGTAATCCTGACGATCTATGCCGAGTGAAATGAACGAGAAAGCGATGGACTGCGACATCTGTGGAGAAGGTGGTGCCCAGGTCCGTCTCATGACCCGGAGCTACGGCAAAGGCGCTAACCTCTTGGTGATCGAGAACGTTCCGGTGGTGGTCTGTACCCAATGCGGAGAGAGCTACCTGACTGCCGACACCCTCCACGAGATCGAACGGATCAAGCTACACCGCAGCAGCTTCGCGAAGCCAAGAAGCGTCGCGGTGGCCAGTTTCGCGTAAGGGGCGGCGATCGGCCGAACAGGATCTCGCGTCGGGCATCTCGGACATCGAGTCGAGGCCCCGCCCAACCCCGAAATCTCCTGGCCGCACCCCAAATCCGCTGGCTGAACCCCAGATTTCCTGGCTGGACTCGAAATCTGCTGGCGGGACTCCAAATCTGCTGGCGGGACTCCAAATCTTCTGGCGGAGCTGGAAATCTTCTGGCCGGACTCTAAATATGCTGGTGGAGCTGGAACCAGCAGATTTCAGATCCCACCGGCGCAGAAGAGGCTGCGGCGAGGAGATTCCGACGACGACCGGGAGATTTCGGCTCTGAGCGGCCGAACCGCCGATGCGGTCCGAGATTTTGATCGTCCCCTGCTAGAATCGCGCGACTTTTCGGACGCCCGCTTTCATGATTCCAGGTCTCGCCGCCGGCTCGCTTCTGCTCGTTCTGGTCTCGTCCTTGTCTTGGGCGGGGTTCGATCTGCTGCGCAAGCTACTGGCGCGGGAGATCGGGCCGTTGCCTTTGATGGCTCTGCTGTGCCTCGCTTCGGCGCCGCCGTTCGCGGTCTGGGCGATGTTTTCGGGCGGGTTTTCGGTCGAGGCGGGATATTGGGTGCCGGCTTTGGGCTCGGTGGCTTTGAACGTGGTGGCGAACCTGCTGTTCCTGGAAGCGTTGCGCACGGGGGAGCTGTCGGTCGCCGTGCCTCTGCTTTCGCTCACCCCGGCGTTTGCCTCTCTGGTGGCGATTCCCCTGCTCGGGGAGCGGCCGACTTTTTCCGATGGCTGCGGCATCGCACTCGTGGTGGTCGGTGCGTTCATCCTTCAGGCTCCCACCGGCGAGGAGCAATGGACTTGGGAGTCGATCAAGGCGCGCCGCGGCCTGCGGCTGATGGCCGGGACGGCTCTTCTCTGGTCGCTCACCATCCCGCTCGACAAGCTGTCGGTCACCCGCTCGCACCCTCCTTTGCACGCTCTGGTGCTGAACCTGGGGGTCGCCGCGGCGGCCCTGGTGTTCTTGGCCCAAAGGCGGGAGCTGCACCGTCTGGCGGAGATCCGCAAGAAGCCGCTCGTGTTTCTCGCCGCTCTCGGCATCTCTGCGGTCGCTCTCGGCGCGCAGTTCGCCGCGCTTCAGACCGTTTGGGTGAGCGTGGTCGAAACGCTCAAGCGGACGATCGGCAACCTCTCCGCGGTGGTCGTCGGCCGACTCGCGTTCGGCGAGGCGATCGGCGCGAGAAAGCTCGCCGCGGTGGCGTTGATGGCCGGCGGGGTCGCCTTGATTCTGCTGTTCTGAGCTATCAGGGCGCTCGGCATCGCATTTGCGCGTCCTCTTTTTACCGCTTCGACACACCGGGGATGTAACGCTTCACGCGCCTTCGGAGCCTCTTTGGGTCGGGTTGAGGAAATCGCCGGGATGAGACGCGCAAGTCCTTATTTCAAAGGACGTTCCGACGCTAGAGAAGATTCACATTCGAGCGCCGGAAGCCTAGGATCTAGCGGCAGGGTAGATGCCACCGGGCAACCAGCGGGTAACCAGGAGGAAGTCATGGAACGAATCGAGATCCGCGAGAAGATCAAGGACATCATCGCCAACGTGGCGGGGCTGAAGCGCGAGAAGATCGGCGACGAGGATTCGTTGCGTGACGATTTGTCGCTCGATTCGCTCTCGCTCCTGGAAATAGGTGTCGATGTCGATTACTCGTTCCAGCTCAGTCTTCCCGACGAGCGCTACAAAGAACTCGCCACGTTGCCGCAGATGGTGGATTTGGTCGAGGCCCGTCTGGCCGAGCTCGCGCCGGTCTCGGCGTGACCGGAGGCGCTGGGAACCGCTCGATGACTTCGATCGCGGTGACGGGGCTCGGGCTCGCGACGCCGATCGGCCTCGGCCATGAGACGGTCTGGCCGGCGCTGCTCGCCGGCCGGTCGGGGTTCCGGCCCGTCGCGTTGTTCGACACTTCCCGCCACGGCACCCACCTCGGAGCGGAGGTGCAGGACTTCGATCCCGCCGCCTGGGTGCGTCGACTGCCCGTCTCCTCGATGGGCCGGGCGTCGCATTTGGCGATCGCCGCTTCGCGCATGGCGCTCGCCGATGCAGGGATCGATCCGGAGCAGATGACGCCCGAGGCAGCGGAGCGCATCGGGGTGACTTTTGGCACGACCTCCGGCGAGCCGCTCGAAATCGAGCGCATGTCCGACCTGATGGTCGGCGATCGCCTCGACGAGCTGGGCGGCGAGCTGGCCGGCCGCTACCCCTGCCATCTGATTGCCGCCCACGTCGCCTCCGAGCTTCGGTTCGCCGGGCCGAACCAGATGATTCCTACCGCCTGCGCTGCCGGTAACTATGCGATCGCCTTCGCGGTCGAAGCGCTGCTGGCCGGGCGCGCCGATCTGATGATCGCGGGCGGGGCGGACTCGTTCTCGCGCATGACCTACACTGGCTTTGGCAAGCTCGGCGCGATCGCGCCGGATTTCGTCCGGCCGTTCGCCAAGAACCGCAAGGGAATGATTCCGGGCGAAGGCTCGGGCGTGCTGGTGCTCGAACGGACCGAGAGCGCGCTTTCGCGCGGCGCCCGGATCTATGCCGAGGTGGCGGGCTACGGCCTCACCTGCGACGCCCACCACATGACCGCGGCCCACCCGGAAGGGGACGGCCCGGCCCGCGCGATGGAGCGGGCTCTTCGCACGAGCGGGCTGTCGGCCGGCGACGTTTCCTATGTGAGCGCCCACGGCACCGGTACCCCCACCAACGACAAGCTCGAAACGCTCGCCGTGCACCGGGTGTTCGGCCGCGGGACGACGGTGCCGATCAGCTCGATCAAATCGATGATCGGCCACACCATGGGCGCGGCCTCGGCGATCGAGGCGGCGGTCTGCGCGCTCGCGATCTACGAGGGGTGGATACCGCCGACCATGAACTACGACGAGCCCGATCCGGAATGCGATCTCGACTGCGTGCCGAACCAGGCCCGGCAGGTAAGAGTCGATGTGGCGATGAACAACGCCTACGCCTTCGGCGGCAACAACGCCTCGGTGATCTTCCGGAGGCCCCATGCCCCCGCGTGAGGTGGTGGTCACCGGCCTCGGTCTGCTCTCGCCGCTCGGCGACTCGGCCGGCGCGCTCCACGAGGCGTTGCTCGCCGGGGAGATCGGCGTCAAGCCAATCGAGCTGTTCGATCCGAGCCTGCTCACGACGAAGCTCGGCGGCGAGATCCGGCCGTTCGAGCCGGAGCGCTACCTGGGCGAGCGAAATCTTCGGCCGCTCGACCGGACCTCCCGCCTGCTGATCTCGGCCGCCACGAGGGCGCTCGAAGACGCGGGCTGGACGGCAGAGGCCCGGAGCGGCCGCGAGCTTTCGCTCGCCGTCGGCACCACCTATTGCAGCATGCACACGATCAGCGAGTTCGACCGCCGGGGCTTAAAACTTGGGCCCAACTACGTCTCGCCGTTCGATTTCGCCAACAGTGTGATCAATGCCGCCGCCGGCCAGGCCGCCATCTGGCACAAGCTCGCGGGCGTCAATTCGACCCTCGCCGGCGGAGAGACCTCGGGCCTTCAGGCGATCGCCTACGGTGCCGATCTGATCCGCACCGGCCAGACCGACGTGGTGCTCGCGGGCGGGGTCGAAGAGCTCTGCTTCGAATCGTCGATCGCCTATTCGCGCGCCGGAAGGCTTGCCGGCGGCGAGGCGGGGACGGAAACGAACGGACGCCCGGTGCCGTTCGACCGCGCGCGCGACGGCTTTGCCCCGGGAGAAGGTGCGGGTCTGCTCGTGCTCGAAGCGGCAGAGGTCGCAGAGGCGCGCGGCGCGAAGATCTACGCCCGCATCGCGGGGAGCGGCGCGGCGTTCGCACCGGAACGTAAGGGCGATTTCGCCGCGGCGCTTGCGCGAGCGATCACCGCGGCTTGGGCCTCGACGATTGGAGCGCGCGGCGAGCGCGGCGCGCTGATGTGCATCGGTTGCGGAGCGAGCGGCGCGCGCGACCTCGACGCCTGGGAGGCGCAGGGGATCGCCCTCGGGCTCAAAGCAACGGGGGCTCCCACGGATCTTCCGGTCGCTGCGATCAAGGCGAATCTCGGGGAAGCCCTGGGGGCCTCCGGCGCGTTTCAGGCGATGAGCTTGATCGCGACGCTCGCCGACGGGCGCCTGCCCGGGATCGCCGGGCTCGAAGCGACCGACGAGGGCTTCCCCCTGGCGGGGGTTTCGCCCGATTCTCAAACTCTTGCGATCCGGACCGGAGGGCTAGCGCTCGCGACCGCGATCTCGGCCGACGGTCCGGTGATGGCGCTACTTCTTGCGGCACCCTAGGAGAGCTACCACCATGGCACGCACCCAAGACTGCGACGTCCTGATCCTTGGAGCCGGTCTCGCCGGACTCTCGCTCGCCCGCCAGCTGCTGCTCGGCGGAGTCGAATCCGTCCTGCTGCTCGACCGGCGCGAGATCCCGCCGAAGAAACAGAAGGTGGGCGAGGCGACGGTGCAGATGAGCGGCTATTACTACTCTCGGGTGCTGGAGATGGAAGAGCACCTGCTGCGGAAGCACTACTTGAAGTACAACCTCCGCTTCTGGTGGAAGACGCCCGGCTTGGAAGATCGCGCCGAAGGATACAGCCAGTCCTACCTGCGCCAGATCTCGAATATCGCCACCTTTCAAATCGACCGCAACGTGTTCGAAGAGGGGCTGCACGAAACCTGCTCGGGCGATCCGCGCTTTTCGTTCGCGGCGCCGATTTCGTCGCTCGAAGTGGACTTGAACAACGCGACCGAGGTTGCCGACGGTCGCCACGCCTACCGCTTCACCGATGCGGCGGGGGAGGCGGTCTCCGGGACCGCGCGCTGGGTGGTCGACGCCTCCGGCCGCTGGCGCTTCCTGACGAAGAAGCTCGGCCTCAGCACGGAGAGCCCAATTCGCCACGGCACCTCGTTCGTCTGGGTGGAAGGGTTGCTCGATGCCGAAAGGCTGACCGATCTGTCCGAGCCCGAGATCCGTAAGCGGCCGGACCGCCGACAGGTCGGGCACATGCCGTACTTCCTGGCGACCAACCATTTCTGCGGCGACGGCTACTGGTTCTGGACCATTCCGCTCCACGGCAAGACCAGCTTAGGCCTGGTCTACGACGTCGAAAAAGTCGATCGCCACGAGGTCAACAGCGCGGACAAGCTGATCGATTGGGTCTGCCGCACGTTTCCGCTGTTCGCGCGCGATCTGCCCCAGCGAAAGCACTTCGACCACTCGGGGTTCGTCAGCTTCGCCCACGACTGCAAGCAGATGATCTCGCCCGACCGCTGGGCGCTCGCGGGCGAGGCGGGGCGCTTCTCCGATCCGCTCTACAGTCCGGGCGGCGATTTGATCTCCACCCACAACACGCTGATCACCGACGCGATCCTGCGGACGCCGACCCAGGAGCTGTTGACCACCAAAGCGCGCCTGTACGAAACGCTAGCTCGCGCGATCTATGAGGGGTACGTGCCGAGCTTCGCCGTCTCGTACAACACGCTCGGCGACCAGGAGGCGTTCTCGCTCCGCTACTCGTGGGAGCTGTCGATCTACTTCTTCTTTTACGTCTTCCCGTTCATCAACGACCTGTTCACCAACTTGACGTTCCTGCCGATGTACCTGCGCCGGTTCTCGAAGTTGGGTCCGATGAACTCGTCGCTGCAACGGTTCCTCGCCGACTTTCAGCGCTGGAAGTTCGCGGCGAACCTGCCGCCGCCCGCTGCACCCGTGTTCTTCGAGTTCTCGACCATCGGGCCGCTCAAGGAGTCGCAGGAGTATTTTTACGAGATCGGCGTCAACCCGATCGAGGCTCGCGACCTGCTCGACCGGGCGCTCTCCCGGCTCGACATCCAATCGCGGCACGCCATCGCCCATGTCGCCTCGACGGTGCTCGGCACCGAGGACGTATTCAAGAGCAAGGCGTTCGCCGAACGGATCGACGTCAACAACCTCCGCTTCGATGTGGACGAGCTGGCGCGGCTGTGGGAAGAGACGAAGGACATCCCCGGCGAGATGGATTGGGGCTTCTGCCCGATGGCGTTGCGCCGCGCGCTGGGGCCGCCGGTGCCGCTCGACCAGCGGCAGCCGAAGTCGGACGCCAGGGAGGCCTTGACGGCCAGCCCAGCACTCGAAGAACGCGCGGCGGAGCTTTCCGTCGCGTGAGCGGGAGCCCGCAATGACTTTTGCCCCGGGGCTCGAACGGGCGTTCGGGACCGAACCGGGAGAGCTGGCCGGGGTGGTGCTCGAAGTTGAGGGCGACCTTCCCGGTTACCTCCAGGGCACCTGGATCGCGAACGGCCCGGCGAGCTTCGGTCGCAGCGATTTCCGCTATCGCCATTGGCTCGATGGCGACGGCCGGGTGATCGCCGTCCGCTTTCCCGGCCAGGGCGGAGCACCGGTTGCCACCGCGCGCTACGTCGGCACCGCGAAGCGGCTGGAAGAGGAGAAAGAAGGCCGGGCGATCTATCGCGCCTTCGGCACCGCGTTTTCCGGCGACCGGCTAATCCGCGGCGTGGCCCTCGCCTCGCCCGCCAACGTCAGTATCGTCCCCTGGCAGGGGCGCTTGATCGCGAGCGGCGAGCAGGGATTGCCCTACGATCTCGACCCCGAAACGCTAGAAACCCGGGGCGAGTACACGTTCGGCGGCAAGCTCAACCCGCTCTCGCCGCTCGCCGCGCATCCGAAGCTCGACCCCCACACGGGTGAGCTGATCCACTTCGGCGCCTCGTTCGCCGGGGCGCAGCCGAGCGTCACTCTCTATCGTTTCGCCCCCGATGGCGCGCTCGCGCTACGGCGCCGGATTCCGCTCGATCGCCCGGCGGTGCTCCACGATTTCGCGGTCTCGGACCGCTTCTGCATCTTCCATCTTTCCCCCTACGTGATCGAAGTCGGCCCGCTCTTGTCCGAAGGCAAATCGCTCTTCGACTGCCTCGTCTGGCGCGAAGAGCTGGGCAGCCGCCTGGTGGTGGTCCAGCGCGAAACGGGGGACGAGGTGGCGACGATCCCGCTCGACGGCGGCCACTGCCTGCATCTGGCGAACGCCTGGGATCGCGTCGAAGAGGGCAGCGATCGTCTGACCCTGGATCTACTGGAGCTCGACCAGCCGGCGTACGAGCAGTACCAACCGCTGCCCGAGCTGTTCGACACCGCCCCGCCCGGCCGCCTGGTGCGCCTGGAGATCGACCTCGCCCAGGGCGCCGTCGTCGCGCGCCGGACCTGCGACTACGAAGAGTCCCCCGATTTCCCCGCCATCGATCCCCGCCGCTTCGCCCGCCCGATCGACGACGTCTGGATGCTCGGCATCTCTCACACCGGCAAGAGGGGACCGAAGTTCTTCGACCGAATCGTCCACCTCGACTGGAGTCGAAGCGAAGGCCCCCACGATCTATGGATCGCCCCCCCTGGCATCTACCCCTCCGCCGAGCCGGTGATCGTTCCCGATCCTGAGCGGGAGGCTGGGGGAGTGTTGCTCTGCCCGCTGTACGACGCCGAGCGGGGAGCGACCGACTTGGCGGTCTTTGACGCCTGGAACGTCGCGGCGGGGCCGGGCGCTCGGATTAAGTTTCCCGCGCCGCAGCACCTTTGTTTCCACGCGGCGTTCGTGCTGGGGGAGTAGGATCGCAGGACCACCCGCCCAGCAGCCCCGCGAGTTCCGCGAGCGGTTGAAACCGCACGAAACGTTACGACGTCCCTGGCGGGAAGTTAAGGTACGGGAGATCGAGGGACCCCGGCCCCCCCCCCCCCTACGATATCGTCCCCGCCGTGCCGAGAATCCCCGTTCGAATCCGTCTTCCTCTCGGCGACGGCCTCTGCCACGCCGCCCTTGGCGTCTGGCGGTGGGCCTTGCCGCCGCGAGTGGTACCTCCTCCCGAGTTGCTGTCGGTGCTCAAGTCGGTCTATCCGCG
>JBBSBW010000075.1:0-22987 GCA_038250865.1 Thermoanaerobaculia bacterium
GTTTTTGGGTGGCTTAAAAAGCTGCCCCGTGAAACTTTATTTGGGGGGCCCGCCGCGCTTTTGTGGTCCAAATTTGCGACCACACACGTCTGGGCTCGCCAACGGCGGCAATCAACCTCCCGCGCCGCCTCCGGCATGGATTCCGCCTTCCGTCTGGCCGCGCGGATCGAGCGCTTCGCGCAGCTCGTCCTCGGGGAGGACGTTTTTTTCGCGGCAGATTTCGCGCACGGTCTTACCGGTCTTCACCGATTCTTTGGCGATCTCCGCCGCCGCGTCATAGCCGATCTTCGGCACCAGCGAAGTAACCATCGCGAGCGATTTTTCGACCAATTCCTCGCAGCGCTCGCGATTCGCAGTGATGTTATCGACGCAGCGTTCGGCGAGAAGCTTCGCCGCGTTCGCCAGGATTTCGATCGACTGAAGCAGGTTGTAGGCGATCACCGGCATCATCACGTTCAGCTCGAAATTGCCGCCCATGCCGCCAATGGTGATCGTCGCATCGTTGCCAATCACCTGCGCCGCCACCATCAAGACCATCTCGGGAATCACCGGGTTCACTTTTCCCGGCATGATCGAGCTGCCCGGCTGAAGGCTCGGCAGCGAGATCTCACCGATGCCGCAGCGCGGACCGGAGGCGAGCCAGCGCAGGTCGTTGGCGATCTTCGCGAGCGAAACGGCGATCGTCTTTAACGCCCCCGAGGTCTCGACCGCGGCGTCCTTGCCACCCATCGCTTCGAACTTGTTCGGCGCCGGCACGAACGGATGGCCGGAGGCCGCGGCGAGCCGCGAGATCACCTGGCGGGCGAAATCGGGGTGGGCGTTTAAGCCGGTCCCCACCGCGGTGCCGCCGAGGGCCAGCTCCGCGAGGCGCGGTTTGGCCGACGCCAAGCGGTCGAGCCCGTAACGCACCTGTTGGGCATAGCCTGAGAAATCCTGACCCAGGCGGACGGGTACCGCGTCTTGAAGGTGGGTGCGGCCGATTTTCACCACGTCGTCGAATTCGCGGGCCTTGGCATCGAGGGCATCGGCAAGCCGCGCGAGAGCCGGCTCCAGATCCTCGGCGATCCCCGAATAGGCGGAGACGTGGATCGCGGTCGGGATGACGTCGTTGCTCGACTGGCCGTTGTTGACATGGTCGTTCGGGTGGACCGGCGCCTTCGAGCCCACTTTGCCGCCCATCGCCTCGATCGCCCGGTTCGAGATCACCTCGTTGGCGTTCATGTTGGTCGAGGTTCCCGAGCCGGTCTGGAAGATGTCGAGCGGAAAATGCTCGTCGAGTTTGCCTTCCGCCACCTCTTGTGCCGCCGCGCGGATCGCCGCCGCGATGTCGCCCGGCACCAGGCCGAGCCCCTCGTTGACCGTCGCGGCCTCTCGTTTGATGCTCCCCAGCGCCGCGATGAACCGGCGCGGAAAGCGGAGCCCCGACACGGGGAAATTGCGGAACGCGCGTTCCGTCTGAGCCCCGTGGTAGGCCAGGGCGGGCACCTCGATTTCGCCCAGGCTGTCCTTCTCGATACGCGTATCCGTCATGGGATGGAATGTCCTTTCGGTGGAAGAGAGCTTCGAGGGCGTATGGTAGCGGGTGGCTACCCCGTCGTCCAAACTCTAGGGCGGAGCCGCAGGTCGTTCCGCCGGATCGCGCCAGGGCTCGATCGGAACGTCGCGGATCGGCCCGGGCGGCGGCTCTTTGAGCACCCACAGCAGATGCGAGACGAATTCCTCGGGGCACTCGGCTTGCAAGGTATGGCCGCATGCCGCGATCAGGAGGAATCGAGCTCTGGGCAGCTCTCGGGCGTAGCGTCGTCCGATGTCGGGAGGAAACAGCTCGTCCGCTCCGCCCCAGATCAGATCGGTAGGAGTGGCGATCGCGGCGAGCCGGCCATCGAGAAAATCGCGGCGGGAAAAGCTCGCGAAAATGCGCGGCGCCGGACCTTTCTGCATTTTTTCGACCACGTCGTCGAGCACGAATCCTGGCAGCGGAGGAATCCGCGGCCCGAGGATCGCCTCGGTGAAAATTCGCGCCTCGGCCCGGTTGCGCACCAAAAACCTTACTTTCGGCTGGTAGAGCAGGCCGCCGGTGTCGACCAGGACCATGCGCGAGACGCGCTCCGGGTGGCGCTCGGAGTAGAGCAGTGCGACCCAACCGCCGAGCGAGTTGCCGACCAGGATCGGCGGCGTCTTGCCCCCCGGTTGCGCCGCGAGCAGCGCTTCGAGGCCGGCCACCTCGTCGGAGATCGACAGCGGTCCCTTGGCAGGCGCGCTCCCGCCGTGGCCGGGAAGATCGATCACGATCAGCCGATGGTCTTTCAACAGCGCGGGAACCGACTGCGCCCAAACCCCCGCGTCGTTGCCCAGGCCGTGGATCAGGACGAGATCCGGACCGGGAGATTCCTTGGCGCCGCCGATCCAGTAGCTGAGCTTGCCGCGCGGGCCGGGCATCGCCCGATGTTCGAGCCCGGCCCACGACAGTCGCAGGCGGACGAACGTGCGCCAAAGGCCCAGCGGGTTGACCCAGATCGCGAGGCCCGCCGAGATGAACAGGATCGCCAAGGCGGCCAGTAGAGGAAGCGCCCGTTGCAGCCGGCTCTTCTTGCGCGGCGGAACCGAGACGTCGCCCTCTTCGAGCCGGGACTCTTCGCTCATTCAACCGACTTCCATGACGTCCGCGAGCATCGCCCGGACGATCGGCAGCTCCTCGGGCAGCCAGCTCGCAAATCCCTCGCTCGCAAACAGCTCGGCGTCGCCGGGGTAGGTCGGGATCAGATAGAGCGGGAAGCGGGCGAAGATCTCGCGGTCGGACCGCTTCCTGCGGGCCTGGATCGCGCTCCGCTTGCCGGCCGCGTCGTCCAGATGACCGAGCAGGTAGGCGACGGTACGGAACTGCGCGATCGTCCGCTCGTCGGTCACCCGGGGCGAGCGCGCCTCGGCATCGCGCACCGGATCGGACCCTAGGCGCGCGGCGATTTTGACCAGTACCCGGCGGAGCGATTCGCGCAAACCATGGCGGCGGAACCTGCGGACGATTCCCGCCGGGGTCCAGGGCTCGCGAGGCGGCGAGATCGGAACGGCGCGGGCGGTGGGCACCGCCCCCGACTCCCCCGCCGGACCGCGCTTGCCGGGCGCCGTGTTGGCGATCCAGCCGGCATAGGGGTCGATCGCGAACGCCGCGCCGCCCGGGTTGTTTTCGACCAGCATGCTTTGGGTGCGCGAGAGAAACGCCAACAGGACCGCGGGCATCAGCCGTTCCCAGGTCCCCGCTTCGTAATTCTTGTACGCGGTAAGGAAGGCGTTGCGCTCGAAGAGGAAACCTCGATTGAACAGGCCGAGCAGATCGCTGGTGGCGCTCGATCGATGGTGGACGACGGCTCCCGGGGCGAACGTCACCCGCTCGCCGCCCGACCAGAGGCGCCAGCCGAGATCGACGTCTTCGAGGTAGGCGAAATAGGCTTCGTCGAATCCGCCCGCGGCGAGAAACGAGCTCTTGCGAATCAGCAGGTTGCCGCCGCAAGCGAACAGCAGCTCCTCGCCCTCGGCGGGTACTTTCGCCCGGTCGAGCGGCCGGCGGTAATCGATTTGAAATGCATGCCCGTCGAAAGTCATCGCACCGCGCGCGAAATCGAGCCGCTCGCCCGTCCAATCGACGATCTGGCCGGAAACCGCCGCAACATCGTCGGCCGCGGCCGAAAAAGCCGCCACCAGTCCCAACAGCCAATCCGGACGGGGGCGCGTGTCGTTGTTCAAAAACGCCACCGCATCGCCCGAAGCTTCGGCCACCAGGCGGTTGTTGCCGGCGCAGAATCCGAGGTTGACGGAGCTCTCGACCAGTCGCAGATTGGTGAGCCCGGAGGGCGGGTGGCCGCGCAGCCATTCCGCCGTGCCGTCGGTCGAGCCGTTGTCGAGGACCAGGATCTCCCACGGCACGCCCGGGTCGTTCTGCCGGCCGAGAGCTTCGAGGCAGGTTTCCAGGTGGTGACGGCCGTTCCAGGAGAGGACGGCGACCGAGACTTTGGCCGGCTTCATCGGCCTTCCAGCATCCTTCGGACTCGCCGCTTCAGCCGAAATGCCAGCGAATCGGCAGGAGCCGAGGTGGGCAGCGCGCGGGCGAAGCGTTCTTTGGTTGGATCGATCCGCGGCTCGCGGCAAAACGCGACCAGCGGCGCGAGCGCCCGCTCCCAACGAAATCCTTCGAGCAGCCGGGTGGCACCGGCTCGATAGGCATCGCCTTCGACGTTTTCGACCGCGTCGACCAGGGCCGCCCCCAGCGCCGCCGCGTCTCCCGCGGGAACCACCCGGCCGGCGCGGTGCTCGACCAGCATCCGGCTCATCGCGCCCCCTTCGCTGGTGATCACCGGGCAGCCAGCGGCGAGCGCGTCGAGAAACCGGGTGCGCAGCGAAAGACGCGTTTCAAGGGTCGGCCGGTGCGGGGCAACCAAAACGTCGACGTCGCGCAGCAAGTCGTAGCGCCGTTCGGAAGGCACCCAATCGAGCAGCTGCACCCGGTTTCCCCAGATGCCGCGGCGACGGCAGCGGGCTTCGACTTCGCCGAGCAGGCGCTGCGGGGTGCTTTCGGGGTTCGGGTTCGCGATCAACAGGAGGGTCCAATCGGGACGGTCCAGGGCATCTAGAGCGTCGAGCAACGTCCAGGGATCGTACCAGTCGTAGAGGCCGCCGAAGAGCAAGCGCTTCTCGCCCGGCCGGCGCGGCGGAAGGTAGGCGCTGTGCGGCGGCAGATCTTCAGGTACCCCGAACGGCACCGGGGCGATCAGACCGCCGAGATCGGGATCGCCCGCCACCCGCTCCGGATTCACCCGGCCGAGCGCGGCCAGGAACCCGAGATAGAACGTCCGCTGTTCCTCCGAGGAGCAGAGAAAGAAATCGCCGCGCGACATCTGGAGCACCCAGGTCGCATGGTCGTTGCGGTAGGGATCGAGCCCAAGGCTCTGGACGTAGGCAAAGTTTTCGATCAGCCACGGGTCGTAGAGGTCGATCGCCACCGGCAGCGCATCGCCAAAGCCCGAGGCCGAACCGAACTCGACCACCGCATCGTTGCCGAGCTGGCCCTGGGCGACGACCGAGGTGCAGTCTGCACACAACGCCCGGAGCCGGCCGCGCTCGAACCGGGCGACTTGAGGGGCCTCAAGCGGCACCGCGGCGAGCATCTCGTCCGGGGTTGCTGGGGAGATCAGCCGGACCTCAATCCCCAGAGCGGGCAGCCGGCGCGCCAGCTCAGCGTAGCGGATGCCGATGCCGGCCATCCGCGGACGGATCGGCTCGCTCGACAGGATCGCGACGCGGGGGGTGGGCGGCATCGGAAATTCGGCGAAATCAGCGGAGCAGCTTGTGCAGGCGCCAGGCGCGCGTCGCTTCCATGGTCTGGATCAGCCCGTTCAGCCGCTCGATCTCGGCATACGTGCGACCGAGGTGCGCCGTCTGCTCGTCGATCGTTCCACGTAGCGCCTGCTCTTGGCCGTAGAGGCGGGTCAGATCCTCGACCTGGCGGGCGAGATCGGCCGTTAGCCGCTCGTTCTCCTCGCCCAGCGCCGCCTCGGCACCGTGGGCGGCATGGTAGCGCTCCTCCCAGGCGAACCGCTCGGCGGACAGCTGGGAGTGCGCCCGTTCGAGCGCCGCAAATCGCGCGGCCTCTCCGGACAGGTCGCGGCGCAACCCGCCCACTTCGGCTCTCCGGCGCGCCGCCTCTTCGCGCGCCTCGACCTCCTCGCGGCGGAGGGTGTCGATCGCGCGGGCGAGCAGATCCGGGCCGATCCGCGCGGCGTGCTTCCGGATCACCCGCTCTTTGACCGCGAGAAAGTCGCCCCGCTCGCGCGGCCGTTCGCCGAAGACGTGGTGCGGCGCGCCGCGGAAGTGGCGGTATTCACAGGTAACGGCCGCCCGGTGGAAAAACGGCGCGAGCGCCGCGAGCCGGATCAACAGATCCCAATCCTCGAAGAACGGCAGCGACGCATCGAGCGGCCCCGCAGCCCGGAACAGCTCGCGCTCGATCAACAGGGTATTGAACGGGATGTAGTTGTCGAGCAGAAGAAGATCGGGATCGAAATCGCGGCTGTAGGGCAATCGGCGCTCGCCGCAGCTCCAACCCGGGGTATCCGCGGCATGGGCCGAACCACCCAGCTCGTAGATCGCCACCGCGGCGTCGGTATAGGCGACCCGGACTCCCGCCCCTTGGACCATCCCGGCGAGCGTCGCCAGGTGCTCGGGGGCGGCGAGATCGTCGTCGTCCAAAAAGCTCACATAAGCCCCGGTCGCCGCCTCGATCCCACTTTGAGCCGCCGCGGCCCGGCCGCGCGTTTCCGCCAGATCGACGCGGACGATCGGAAAAGGGAAATCCGCCGGAATTTGCGGCGGCGCTCCGCCGTCGTTGACCAGCACGACCTCCACCCGGGTGTAGGTCTGTAGGCCAAGAGAGGCGAGCGCCTCGCGCAACAGCTCCGGCCGGTCTTTCGTCCGCACGACGACCGAAACGCTGGGGCCCTCCCGCACCTCCAGCAGTTCGGGCAGGCCGCCGAGGTGGCGGATCAGCTGGGCGGCGCTGCGGGTGCGGAAATCATCGACGTTCAACCGGCGGTAGCCCTCGGCGAGATCGACCCCCGGCGCCAGCGACAACGTCCGGTGGCGGCGCAACCCCAGCGCAGCGTTCCAATAGGGATGCCGCTCGGCCTGGCTCTCGTGCGCGGCAAACGCCCGTTCGAGCAGCTCGGCCTCGGCCGAGACGTCCACCAGCAGGTCCGGATAACCCGGGCGGTTCACCTCGTAGACCAGGATGCGCAGATCTTCGAATCCCGAGAGGGCGCCGTCGGAGGACGTCGATCCCGACCGCAGGGGCGCCAGGAGGCGATGGAGAGCCGCGAACGCCGCGCGATGGTCGGCGCTCGCTTCGAGCGGCGAGGGGACCAGCAGCAGCTCTGGACGCTGGGAGAGGATCGCGCGCCGAATCCCCGCAGCGATCTCGTCGAGGTGGTCGGAGAGAGCGCCGTCCGGCAGATCGAGGGCATCGCATCCGGAAAGCCCCAGGATCTCCGCCGCGCGCGCCGATTCATCGCGGCGCCGCGCCCGATACGCCGCTCGATCCTCCACCTTTTCGATTCCGCCGCCGCCGTCGGACAGGAACAGCACCCGGACGGCGGCGCCCGAGGCCGCAAGCTGGGCGAGCAGGCCGCCGGGACCGAGCACTTCGTCGTCGGGATGCGGAGCGATCGCGAGCGCGCTCGCCGCGGCGACTCGTTCGCTCGTGCCGGGCGGTGAGGTCTGGAAGGTCGAGGTCACTGGATGTATCCGAGAGCGCGCAGGCTCTTTTCGGTTTCCTCGCTCGCGGCGGCCGAGGCCGGAAGCGAGAGATCCCCGCGGCGCCAGAGCCAGAGCGTGCCGCCCGGCGCGACCAGCGGGAAGCGCCGCGCTTCGAGCGCCGAACCGGCCACCGGGCCGCCGGCATAGGGCGATCCGGCACCCAGCCGGATTTCGGTCGATCCCAGCGGCTTGCCGGCGATCTGCGCCGCGATCGAGACCGGCGCGCCGGTCTCGCCGTGGATCAGAAAACCTTTGCCACGCAGCGCGCTCGACTCGCAGAGCAGATCGAAGCGCACCGCGGCGCCGACGATCTCCACCCGATCTCCCGGCGCCAGAAACAGCGGCAGGAGGCTTTCCGGAGCCCGCTCGAAGGCGATGCTACCACCGAGCCGGGCACCGGCAGGGCAAGGCCGGACCGCCACGCGTAGGCCGTGCAACTGCTCGTCGAGCTGGGCGGAGAGGATCGGATCGATCGACGAAAACGGCGGCCGAGTGGCGGCCGGATCGCCGATCAAGTTTTTCTTTTCGTGCGGATCGGCCGTGAGGTCGAACAGCTCGTCGGTGGGCATCCGGCCGAGATCGACCGACCAGAGGTGATCCTGCAGCTCGTTTTCGGGTTTGAACGGCTCGGACCGGTTGAAGCGAATTCGCTTGGTCCGGTCGACGATGGTCGCCACCCGCAGCGGCCCGCTCGAAAGATGTTGGGCAAAGGCCGGCTTCCGCGGCACCGCCCCCCGCCCTTCGAGGGCCGGCAACAGGTCGACGCCATCCCAGGCCGGATCGGCCTTCGCGCCGATCGCCGCGGCGAACGTCGGCGCGAGATCGAGCAGCCGGACGACGCCGGGCAGGCGCTTGCCAGCCGGGATTTTGCCGTCCCACCGGAAGAACAAGGGCACGTGAATCTGCTCGTCGTAGAGCGTCTGGCCATGCTTCCAGCCGCCATGGTCGAACAATTCTTCGCCATGATCCGCGGTCACCACGACCAGGGTGTTCGCCAGGACCTCAGGAGGGATGGCCGCGAGCAGCCGGCCCACCTGGGAATCCGCGTAATGGATCTCGCTGTCGTACAGCGCCGCGATGTGCACCAGGTCGCGCGCCGGGTCGGAGAGCGCAAGGCGGCCGGTGTAGATGCCGTGAATCCAATCGACGCCGATCTTGCCGTGGTAATCCGGATCGAACGCGGAGACGCCGTTTTTCAATTCCGGTGAGTCGTAAGGGTCGTGCGGATCGATGTAGTGGACGTAGAGGAAGAACGGCCGTTCGGCACCCTCGGCGTGGGCCGAAAGCCACGGGAGCGCGCGATCGGTCAAGCCCCCGCCGTGGAGGTTCATCGAGACCGGATCGGGCAGCGGGGTATAAAAAGTGCCAAAACCACGGGCGAAGCCGTTGCCCTCATGAAGGGTCGGGTTGCCGACGAATCCGGCGGTCGCATACCCCGCGAGCGCAAACCTTTCGGCGATCGAAGGAACCTCTTTCGGCAGTGCGAACGTTTCGACCGGATCGCCGAGAAACTCGCCCGGGTAGCGTCCGCTCATGATCGCCGCGAGCGACGGCAGGGTCCACGGCGCCTCGCTGTAGGCGGTCTCTACGGTGGTCCCCTGCTCCGTTATCCAGTGCGCAATCTGAGGGGTCGTATCGCGCTTGTACCCGTAAGGCGTCAGGTGGTCGGCGCGCATCGTGTCGATCAGAATGAACAAGACGTTCGGGCGCGAATCGCCCGGCCGCGTCCGTTCGTCCGGCTCGGTCGAAGAGAGGCGCGCCGGGCTCCAGGCGATCAGCGGGGTCGAGCGATCCCCCGGGAGCAGGCCGACCAGAGAGGGTCGGACGGTGAGCACGACGTTTTCTCCCGCCCAGGGCGCAAGATCCGCCTCGAGGTCGAGCCAGCTCGACTCGTCCGCTTTCGCCTTGCGCCCGACCGCTACCACCTCCCGGCCTGTATCCGCTTCGACCTCGACCGCGATTTCAAGCGCTTGGGCCACCTGCCAGCCGAGCGGCAGGACCTGGACCCCCAGGTGGAGCCGGCCCCCCTCCGGAACCTTCCCCCGCCAGGCCCACGGCTCGACCGAGGTGACTACCACCGGCCGGCTCTCGCGCCCGATGCTCAGGCGATCGAGCGAGGGGCTTCGGCTGAACGCGAGGCCGGGACGGCGGCTCGATATCGCGGCGGCCCCCACCGAGAAGCGTTTCGCGCGCACCTGCTCGCCAAGGTCGAAATGCGATGCCTGGCGCGGGCCGCAGGCGACCAGCGCCAGCGACGCGAGAAGGAGCAGAGGGGTACGTTCAGACCAGGTCATAGTCTCCCATCGCATAGAAGAAGCCCGAGGCCGCCGCCACCGGATCGGGTCCATCCTGCCGGCCGCGGCAGCCGAGGACGATCCGCTCCTCGGTCGGTCGAAGCCCCAGCTCGGCCAACTCGTCGTCCAGGTCCTCCCGCCCCGCCGGGGCCGGCCAGGCCGTCCAGCGCTCGATCCCCGCGGCGGCGAGATCCGCGGCGATCCCGGCGAGGCTTGTCCGCCAATCGACGCCGGGCGGCAGCCAAAGCTCGGCCACCTGCGCCTCCCGGCCGGCGAACGAGATGACGGCCAGTCCGGCCACGCCGGAAACCTCCGGACGGTAGACGCGGTAATAGCGTTCCGGCCGGGCATGGTAGCGCCAGTTGAGGAACGCCGCCGAGCGCACCACGCCGAACTCGCCTCCCGAAGCCGCCCAGATCGCCGCCGAATCGTCGGGCGCGACGTCGCTCCAGGGGATCTCGCGCCCTTCCGCCGCGGCGGCGACTTCTCCCGCGAGCGGACCGATCTCGGCCAGCGGCCGATAGCCGAACACCCGTTGGCCGAGCCGGAAGTGGCGATCGCTCGGGAAACCGTAGATCCACGGCGCGTCGCCTTCGGCCGGCAGGTCGGCGAGCAGGGAGCGCCCCAGATCGACCAGCGGCGGTCGGAGATGCGGCGACCGCTCGCTCGCGACCCAATCGACCAGCTGCCAGATCCCTCCTTCGCCGCCGCGCCAACGGGCCGCCAAACGGAGCGCCCCGGCGTGGGCGAGGATCTCCCCGCCGGGCGTACCGGCCGCCCCGATCGCCGCCACCCAACTGCGCCCCTCCCCCGGGAGTTGGCGGTATTTCCACAGCCACTCGGCCTCTCCAAGCGGCCGGCCGAACCGGCGGTCGAACAGGACGGACAGGCCCGGAAGATCGTCCGGCTCGGTCGGCCGGATCTGAAGCACGGAGGAGGTCACGCCGGCCGTTCTCCCCGCTCGCGGCGTCGGAGGGCCAAGACGGCCAGGAGCGCGAGCGGCGTGATGACGGCACCCGCGAGGAGCCCGGGCGCCCGATAGGTCAGATCGATTTCCCAGCGCTCCCTCTCCCCTTCGGGAAGATCGATCGCCAGAGCGGTCCCGGCATCGGCCGGTTCGACCGTCAGCTCGCGCTCGGCCCGCTCGGTCCGCAACACGCCTCGCCAGCCGCGCGCCCAGGTTTCGGCCACGATCAAGCGTCGCGGGGGATGGTGAAGGGCGAGCTCGGCAGGCACCGCGATCCGCCAGAGCCCCGGTTCCGCCTCTTCGACCGTCAAATCACCGGCCGAACCACCCGAACCACCCGCCCAACGCACCCACGGCAACGCCGTCGGCCGTTCCCAAACCCGGGCGTCGCCCCCAGCATAGGCGAGCCGCCAGCCGGCGACCGGAGGCTCCTCGGCCGGTCCCCCGAGCACCCAACGCACGCCCCAGCGGTCGAGGTGCGGATCGCCCCAGCGCTCGATCGGCCGCAGATAGACCGGGTCCGAAGCCCCAAGCGCGCCATAGGCGGCCTCGAAGCTCGCGAGCTTCACCGGATCGTCGCCGCGCAGATCGCGAAGGCGGTACACCATCCCGGAGTTCGGCCGCAGCTGCTCGCCGAGCGCGGCAATCCGCTCCGATTTCCCTTGAAGGAACCGCACCGCGCCGGTCTCCGGATAGAACCGGGCGAACGGCAGCCCCGGCACGATCCGCCCGTGGGCGATCAGCAGATCGATCCCCAAAAGGGCGGGCAGGCAGAGAACCACCCGCCAACGCGCTTCGATCGAGAGCTTCAACGAGAGCGCCGCGGAAAGCGCCAGCCCCAAGACCCCCAAGGTCCAGGCGAGCTGCCCGGCGGCGAGATGGTGCTCGCGGAGCGGCCCACCGAGGGCGATCCAGGCCGCCGCGAGCATCGCCGCCGCGACCGCACCTCCGGCGAGCAGCCCGCGGCCCTTGCCGGCCAGCCATCGATCGATCCCGACCGCCCCGAGCAGCGGCAGGCCCAGCTCCAGGCCGAAAATCAACCTATGGTGGGCTGCCCGACCGAGCAGCGGAAGTGCTGCGAGCAGGTCGTGGACACCCGGCAGGTGGTAGGCCCCGAGAATGCAGAACGCGACGATCACCGCGAGGCCGAGCACCCGGCGATCGGTTCGCCAGCCGCCCAACCCCGCCGCAGCGAACGGCAGCCCGAGCGCTCCGGCGTAGACGGCGGTCGCCGAATAATTGAACGGCCCCCACCAGGTGCCGAGCGCAGGATGGCCGTAGAGCTGCGGCAGAACCAGCCGCAGCGGTTGGAGCAGCAGAAGTCCGAGGGGAGGCGAGGGACCGGAAGCCACCGCGGCGCTTCCCCATTTGGCCGTAGCCGGAAGAAGCAGCGCAAGCGGCAGGATCTGGACCGCAGCGATCCCCGCGGCCAGCGCCCAAGCTGCGACGAATCGGCCCCAGGTCGAAAGCGTCCGCCCGGCCGAACCGCGCACCAGCAGATAGAGCCCGGAGAGAAGCGCCGTGTGCATCGACGTTTCAGGGTGGCCGCCGAGCAGTTGGAACCCGGCGCAGAGCGCGAGCAGCGCGCCGCCCGATCGCCCGGCGGCCAGCCGCTCGACCGCCCAGAGCACCCAGGGAACCAGCGCGAGGGCGTTGCCCATCGGAAAGAGGAGAAAGCTCACCAGCATGCCGGAGAGCGGAAATCCGATCGTCGCCCACAGGGCGGCCGGCCGCGAAAGTCCGATCTCCCGCGCGAACAACCAGGCGCCGCAGCCGGCGAGCACGATCCGCAGCCAGGGGAGGACGACGAAACCGATTTGGAGCGGCAGCAGAGCGAACAGCAGGTGGAGCGGAAAGAGCGGCGCCGATTGGCCGTTGGCCCCAAACGGCGCACCGGCGAAGGAATAGGGATTCCAGCCTGGCCACCGCCCGGCGGCCAGCTCGCGCTTTAAAAATACCAGCCAGGGCTGGATCTGGAACGTGACGTCGCGCAGGACCGGATTGCCGGAGAGACCGGCGAGCCCTGCCTCGCTCCCCGCCCAAGGGGCCACGGCGGCCAGATCCGCCGCCGGGCTGGGAATGCCGCCGGGGATCGACAGCGCGGGGGCGAGCAGGGCGATCCCCATACAGCCCGCGACCGCCCAGGGAAGCCCCAACTCGCCGAACCGGGATCGGAGCCCCGTCTCGTCGGGAGTCTCCGCCGAAACCGCCCGCCGCCGCCTCGGCCAGATCAAAGGGAGGAGCGCCGCAATAGCGAGCAGCGGCAGCGCGGGGTTGATCGGGCTCAAACCTTGCCTCGGGGCTTCGATCGTCGCCGCAGACGCATTAGGACGACGTCTCGCAGCGCCGAAAACGCGGCGCGCAACGGATCGACTTTCGAAGCGGCGGAATTGACCCAGATGACCCCCACCTCGGCGATCCGGAGCCCGCGCTTCCTAGCCAGCCAGAGCATCTCGACGTCGTAGGCGAAACCGTCGATCGAAAGTTCCGCGGCGAGCGAGCGCGCCGCTTGGCCCTCGAACAGCTTGAAGCCGCATTGGGTGTCGGCGATCCCGCGCACGGCGAACAGGCGGATCACTTTGTTTCCCGCCTTGCCCAAAAGCACGCGGTAGAACGGCTGCCGCTCGCGCACTTCGGCCCCGCGGATCGCGCGGCTGCCGATCGCGATCTCGGCCTGATCCAGGTGCGCTTCGAGTTTCTCGATCTCCTCGATCGGGGTCGAAAAGTCGGCGTCCGAAACCAGCACCCGCTCGCCGACCGAAGCGAGCAGACCGGCTTTCACCGCCGCCCCTTTGCCGCGATTTTTCGCCAGGCGGATCGCGCGCACGCCCTGGCCGGCGAACCGTTCTGCCACCTCGACCGTCCGATCCAAGCTGCCATCGTCGGCGACCAGAATCTCGAAGCCCTGACCGGTCCGCGCCTGTCGTGCCGAGAGGTAAGCGATCGCGCTCTGTAAGCTCGGCCCCAGCCGCTCTTCCTCGTTGTAGGCGGGGATCACCACCGAAAGCGCCACCGGAGCGCCGGGTTCACGAAGAGGTTCGGTCATGGCCGGCCGATTCTAATGCCCCGGACGTTTTCGACAGCGTAGCGCCCGGGCAACACGTAGAATCCTCCGCCATGCCCGCGCTCCGCATCTTGAAGGCCCTCGACCCCGAAAGCGCCGGCTCGCCGGAGTTTCGCTATCTGCTCTCGCATCTCGTGCTCGAAGCGCGGCGCGCTTTCGACTCGGTCACCCTGTTCGAAAACCCGAGCGACCTGCCGCCGGGCGACCCGGAAGGCACCGATGCCTACCTGCTTCTCGGTCGCCAAAACGTCCTGCTGCTCGCGGCCAGCTTCGCCGCGATGCGCGAGCGGCTGGCCGGCGGCGCCGCGCAGGTGCGACCGGTGCGGCTCACCGACGCCGGCCTTTCCCTCGCCGAGCCGGTCTATACGCTCCGCGGTTTCGAACGGGTGGAGGCGCAGTATCTCGCCGCCACCGACCCTCTCCACCAGGAAACCACCTCCCGGCCCTCTTCGCACCTGCCCGCCACCCTGCTCTCCGGCGCAGCGCTCCGCGAATTGCTCCTCCGCACGCCGCTGCCCCGGCTGCTCCAAAACCCCGATGCGCCCGCTGCGTCGGGTTCGATCGAGACCGCCGGCCTGTGCCACGAATTCATCGACTATTACGGCGAGGTGCGGGAAGACGTCGTGCCGTTCCTACCGACCGGCGCGCAGGACGTGCTGGAGGTCGGCTGCGGTCGCGGGGTGACCGGCGCTTATCTCCAACGCCGGCTCGGCTGCCGGGTGACCGGGGTCGAGCTCCATCCGGAAGTTGCGGCCGACGCGGCGACCCGGCTCCATGCCGTCTTGGTGGGCGACCTGCAAACCCTCGACATTCCGGAGCGCTTCGATGCCGTACTCGGCTGCGAGATCGTCGAGCACCTGCCCGAGGCGGAGGCGTTTCTCGCCCGGGCCGGCGAGCTGATCCGCCCCGGCGGCCGGATCGTCCTCTCGATCCCCAACGTCGGCCACTGGTCGGTGGTCGAAGACCTACTCGCCGGCCGCTGGGACTACCTGCCGATCGGCCTGCTCTGCTACACCCACTACCGGTTCTTCACCAAGAAGACGCTCGACGATTGGCTCCGTCGCGCCGGCTGGAAGCGTTTCGAGATCCACCCCCAAACGACCGAGCTGCCCGAGCGTTTCGACCGGCTCGCGGAGGCCGCAGCGCCGATCGGTTTCCCGCTCAACCGCGAGAGTTTGGCGACCAAAGGGTTCTACGCGGTGCTGGAGGGGGAGGGTTAGACCACGTACGCGAAGATAAACAGCCCAAGCATCGTAAACGCCAGGGCGATCTTCGCCGCGGTGCCGAACAGGATGCCGAGCCAGGTGGCGAGCCCCACTTTGCCGGCCTGCTTCAAGTTGCGGAGCGAGATGTATTCGCCGAGCACCGCGCCGAGGAACGGGCCGAGGAATAGCCCGGGCAGGCCGAAGAAGAAACCGACCAGGCCGCCGAGCACCGAGCCGACGATCGCGAGGCGGCTGGCGCCGACTTTCTTTGCTCCCAGGCTCGAGGCGAAGAAATCGATCGCGAGCGACGCGACGGTGAGGAGAGCTAGCAGGACCAGCGGGAACCAGCCGACTTTCGTAAAGCCGTCCGCCCAGGCCGCGAGCAGTAGGCCCACGAACACCAGCGGCGTTCCCGGCAGGGCGGGCAGTACGGTGCCGGCCAAGCCGACCAGGATGAGCGCCACGGCGGCGACCCAGAGCAGTGGACTCATGATTTGCCCTCCTCGTTTTCCGATGCGATCCAGGTGCTGATCGTCCCTTCGACCCGCACTCGCCCCGCCTGCTCGACCCGGATCGAGTAGATCGAAAGCGGCAGGGCACTGGCGACAAAAAAGACGATCACGTCGAGCGGTTCCCCGACCGGCAGGCTCCGGACGAAACATCGCGCCTGGCGGATCGCGACCACGTACCCCACCCGGGGCGCCGATTCTTCGCCTGCGTCGCTCGCGCGATCGAGCGTTTCGGCCAATGCCGCGGCCTGGGCGGCCATTTCAAGACCCAGGTAGGACGGCGCGTGCCCGGCGACGGCGAACGGGCTGTCAGCTGGGATCAGGCCCCTGCCCCGGGCACCGGACGGTCCGTGAGCGACGAGGGTCTCGATCAACAGAGCCGGCGGAAAGTGCGGCACCCGGCCGAGCGCGGAGATCTCGGAGGCGGCTTCGAAATCGGTCCCTGCGGTCGGTGGGGTCTGAGCGGCCGGTGCATCCGGCCCCCCCGCCTCCTCCGATCCGGCACGGACCGAGCCGCCGCTCACCGAGGCCTCACCGGCTCGGATCTCGAAGCGGCACTGACCCGTCGGGTTCGCCGCCCCGAGCTGGAGCGTCAGCCGGTCGCCCGGCCCGACCGTCCGGCGCAGGCGCAGTCCCGAGATCTCGACGATCGCCGGTGACCGGGAGGAATCCGCCTCGGCGAGCCGCGCCAGCCCCTGCTCGACCAGCGCGAGCTGGGCGACCGCGGGAAGGATCGGCCGGCCGGGAAAGTGCCCGCGAAAGGCGGGACTCTCCGCCGGGATCTCGACCGTGAACCGGGTTCCCTCCGCGCCATCTTCCCGGTCGATCCAGCGAAAACCGAGGTCGGGGCGATCGGTGGCCGGGCTCATCGGCTCCGAGGGTACGGGCGATTCTCCCCAGGGTCAAATCGTGCCGCTCGCCGCCGCCTGCCATCCGCTGCTAGGATCGCCGCATCGATCGCGGCCCCCCTGTCGGTTTTCGTCCTACTCGCCTAGGGGCCACGCGCTCAGGAGAACCCATCGCAATGCAAACAGGTCACTCCGAGAGTCCTGCCGCCTCGGCGGAGAAGGGCTCCGAAGACGGGCCGGCGCATGCTCGGGGCGATTCCCAGGTAGCGCCCCACAGCCACCACTCGAAGCCCTGGTTCCCGCTGGCGATCGGCGCCCTGGGCGTCGTCTATGGCGACATCGGCACCAGCCCGCTGTACGCCCTGCGCGAATGCTTCCACGGCGCCCACGCTCTGGTTCTAACCCGCGCCAACGTGCTCGGCATCCTGTCGCTGATCTTCTGGTCTCTGCTGATCGTCATCTCGATCAAGTACCTGCTGTTCGTCATGCGGGCGGACAACCGCGGCGAAGGCGGGATCCTGGCGCTGATCTCGCTCATTCCGTCGAGAGTGCGCGACGGCAAGAACGGCTTCTTCCTGGTGGCGATCGGCATCTTCGGCGCCGCGCTGCTCTATGGCGACGGCATGATCACCCCGGCGATCTCGGTCCTTTCCGCGGTCGAAGGCCTGACCGTCGCGACTCCCGTGTTCGCCCACTGGGTGGTGCCGATCACGATCGGCATTCTGGTCGCCCTGTTCCTCATTCAGCGCTGGGGCACCGGGGGGATCGGCAAGATCTTCGGCCCGGTCATGGTGCTCTGGTTCGGCACTCTCGCGGTCTTGGGCGTCCTGGGCATCGTCCGCGACCCGTCGGTGCTCTGGGCGATCGCGCCTTCGAACGCCGTGAGCTTCTTCCTGCGCAACCGGCTGGCCGGTTTCCTGACCCTCGGCTCGGTCTTCCTGGTCGTCACCGGCGGCGAGGCGCTCTACGCCGACATGGGGCATTTCGGCAAGAAGCCGATCAAGATCGCCTGGTTCGCGCTCGTGCTGCCCGCCCTGCTGCTCAATTATTTCGGCCAGGGCGCCCTATTGATCAGCCAGGCGACGCGCGCCGAGCAAGAGCGGGTCGCCGCAAATCCGTTCTTCCACCTGGCGCCCGACCAGCCGTGGATTCTCTATCCGCTCGTCGCCTTGGCGACCCTCGCCACGGTGATCGCCTCCCAGGCGTTGATCTCCGGCGCCTTTTCGCTCACCCGCCAGGCGATCCAGCTCGGCTACTGTCCGCGGCTCGAAATCGTCCATACCTCGGGCGAGGAGTTCGGCCAGATCTACGTCCCCACGGTCAACTGGCTGCTGATGGTCTGCACGATCGGCCTGGTGATCGGATTCAAAACCTCGACGGCGCTGGCCGCGGCGTACGGCATCGCAGTGACCATGACCATGGTGATCACCACCTACCTGGCCAAGGTGGTCGCCCGCGAAGTGTGGGGCTGGAAGCGCCGCTGGCTGGTGCCGATGACGATCTTCTTCTCGATCATCGACCTGTCGTTCTTCGGCGCCAACATCGTCAAGGTACACCTCGGCGGCTGGGTCCCCCTGTTGGTCGGTTCGGTGATCTATTTCCTGATGGTCACCTGGCGCCGCGGGCGGCAGATCCTCGCCGAGCGTTTGGCGCGGCAGGCTCTGCCGTTCAATTCGTTCGTCGCGAGCATTCAGCCGGAGACCCCGCCGCGGGTGCCCGGCACCGCGGTCTTCATGGCCCGCGATCCGGACGCGACGCCCACTTCGCTGCTCCACAACTTGAAGCACAACAAGGTGCTTCATGACCAGGTCATCCTGCTCACCATCGCGACCGAAGAGATCCCCGAGGTGCCGAAGAAAGAGCGGATCACGATCGACAGCTACGGCAAGGGCTGCTACCGGGTGCTCGCCCGCTACGGCTTCATGCAAGATCCGTCGATCGCCAGCATGCTCGAAGGGATGCGCGCCCAGGGCATCGACCTGAACATGATGAAGACGACGTTCTTCCTCGGCCGCGAGACGCTAATCCCGTCGAAGCGCCCCGGCATGGCGATCTGGCGCGAAAGGATATTCGCCATGATGTCCAGGAACGCCCTGCGCCCGACCGACTACTTCCGCATCCCCGCCAACCGGGTGATCGAGCTGGGCATGCAGGTCGAGCTGTAAAAGGCGGATGCCGACTCCCCCGGTGGCGGACGACCGGCTGGAACCTTCCGACGCCTCTTCGGAAAGCCGACCGACTCCCACCGGCAAGCGTCTCCGCTGTTGGAGTTTTAGGCCGGCAAGACTACCCAATCTTCCAACGAAATTCCGAGATCTTTGAAGTGCCTCGTGTTGTTGGTTACCAGAACGGCTTCATGTTTGCGGGCTAGAACCGCGATCAAGAGATCCATATCAGAGATCGATTTACCGGTTCGCTGCCTTTCGGCCCAAAGGTCCGCGGCGAGCGTCCAATCCTCGAAGCTCAGAGTGCAGCGTTCCCACCCCTTCACAAGCTCCTCATAGCGGCGACCGAGCCGAGAGGCTCCTTTAAAGGTCAGGTATCTACAGAACTCGAAGTGAGCGACGGAAGCCAGCAGAAAGCTGCGTCCTTGGTCGACTGCCTCCTCGAAACGAGCTACCGTAATCGGCCGGCCTCTGACGAGGAAATTCAGCGTATTGGTGTCGAGAAGAAAAGGGCTCACTGATGAGAGAGATCGGATAGCCGAAATGGATGCTCCGAGCGAAAGGTCTCGAACTCATCAAGAAGAAGCTCTTCCTCACTCGTCAGACGAGTTGACTTCAGATCCTGGATCACTCCGAGAAGGCGGTGGCGCTCCGCTGAAGTGGCATCGGCTGCTTCTTGAATCTTCGTCGCAGCGAGAACGATCACTTCCGCCGGACCGGCGGGAAAGTCGTCAGGAAGCCTCACCTCCAGCCGGTGATCCTCGTCGATCGTCACTGCCTGTCTATGGGCTTGCATGCGCCGTATCTCCAATTCCGCTCATTGTAACCCGGACTTGTAGCCCCGACCTCCTGCTCGAGCGTCGGCCGCCGCCTGGTGGATTTTCAAGGTGAAATCCAAATCCACCTTGAAATCCTAGCGGTCACCGCTAGGATTTCAAGGTGGGAGTGCCAGATTGGCGCCCCCGTCACACCCCGGGCCATCATTCGATCAGTGAACGCCGCCCATCAAGCGGCGGATCGGACGGATCAGCAGCGCGAGGATCACCCCGGCGATCACACAGTTGATCACCACCGAGCCGAACAGCTCGGGCAGCGGCAGGCTTTCGAACCGGCCGGCGACCAACCCCGCGATCAAATTGCCGAGCGAGATCGACATGAACCAGATACCCATCATCTGGCCGACGATCCGCTGCGGTGCGAGCTTGGTCACCGTCGAAAGCCCGACCGGCGAAACGCACAGCTCGCCCGCGGTATGGAACAGGTAGGTGAGGCAGAGCCAGAGCGGGCTCACCAGGACGCCGCCGGCCGAAGCCTTGGCGGCGCCGACCATGACGAAGAAGCCGCCGCCCAGGAGAATCAAGCCGAGCGAAAACTTCGCCGGGGCCGAGGGCTCCAGCTTTCTTTTCGACATAAAGACCCAGAGCCAGGCAAAGATCGGCGCGCAGATGATGATCAGAAGGGGGTTGACCGACTGGAGCACGCTCGCCGGCATGTTGAAGCCGAAACCGCGCGGGTTCGTGTTCTGCTGCGCGAACAGGTTGAGCGACGAGCCGGCCTGCTCGAAACCGGACCAGAACACGGACGAGAACAGGAACAGCAGGAAGATCGCGAGAATCCGTTTCCTCTCGGTCGCGTCGTATCCGCCGCTCACGAATTGGAAAAGGAAGTACACCGCGACCAGACCGCCGATCACGTAGCCGGTGATCTTGGCGATCGCCTCGGCGTCGATCGGCAACGTACCGGCCCAGATCAGGCCGACGATCACGACCAGTAGGCCGACCGCGGCGAACAGGAAGTTGCGAGCCTTCGCGCGCTCCTCGGGCGAGGTCGCAGCGTTCGGTTCCAGCCCCGCGGTGCCGAGATGTTTGCCGCCGAGGGTGTATTGGATCAAGCCGAGCAGCATGCCGAGACCGGCCACGGCGAAGCCGATGTGCCAATTGACCTTCTGCCCCAGCGGCCCGCAGATCAGCGGGGCGACGAAGGCGCCGAGGTTGATCCCCATGTAGTAGATCGAGAAGCCGGCGTCGCGCCGCGAGCCCCCTTCCGGATAGAGCTCGGCGACCATGGTACTGATGTTCGGTTTGAGCAGCCCGGTGCCGAGGACGATCAGCAGCATCCCGAGAAAGAACGTCTGGATGCTGTCGATCGCCATGCAGAAGTGGCCGCTGGCGATCAGGATGCCGCCGAAGAGCACCGTCCGGCGCTGGCCGAGCAGGCGGTCCGCCACCCAGCCGCCCGGAAGAGCCAGCAGATAGACCGACGCGGTATAAAGCCCGTAGATCGCCCCCGCCTTGGCCGCGTCGTAACCCAGTCCGCCGCTCGCGACTCCGGCGGTCATGAACAGAATCAGCAGCGCGCGCATCCCGTAGTAGCTGAAGCGCTCCCAAAACTCGGTGAAGAACAGCGTCGAGAGGCCTCGCGGATGGCCGAAGAACGACGTGTCGGACGCGGCGCCGTTGATTGAAGCGCCTGCGGTCGGGACGGGCTGGGCGGGCTGAGCCATGGCCTCGGATCTCCTGGAAAATTGGTCCGGGAGCGTAGCACAGCGAATCGGCGGCGCCGCCCGGAATCCCGGTAAGCTACCCGCTATGAGCACCCCCGAGCCCCCTTCCGATCCGACCGACCTCTCGACACTGCGCGACACGATCGCCCGGATCGATCGCGGCATTCTGGAATTGCTGCGCCGACGGATGTCGATCGCCGCCGAAATCGGCAAGATCAAAGCGGGCGGCGGCCAGCCGGTCACAGTCAAAAACGTCGAGGAGCGGGTCTTGGCGCGCGCCCGGCAGCATGCCGAGGCCTGCGGCATCTCGGAAAAGGTGATGGAGGAGATCTTCCGCGACATCCTGCGCGCCTCGGTGGAGCGCCAGCACCGCGAGGGGATCGCCCTGCGCGAGCTGGCGGGCGAGAGAATCCTGCTGGTCGGCGGCGCGGGGGGAATGGGCACCTGGCTCTCCGGCTTTCTCGCGCTCGGGGGCCATTCGATCGATCTGCTCGATCCGTCGTTCGCCCCCCTGCCGCCGATGCCACCCAACCCCGAGGCATCGGGCCGTTTCGCCCGGCTCGACGAGATCCCCGACCTCGATCTCTACGCCGCGATCTTCGTCGCCGTGCCCCTTGGGGCCACCGCGTCGGTGATCGAGGAGATCGCGGCCCGAAAACCGCGCGGCCTGGTGATCGAGATCGCCTCGATCAAAGATCAGCTGCAAGAGCCGCTCGACGCCGCCCGCGCGGCCGGCGTGCGTACGCTTTCGCTCCACCCGATGTTCGGCCCCTCGAAATCGGTCTACGAGCCGCTCACCTTCGTCCTCGCCGCCCAAGGCGACCTCGACGAGGAACGGGCGCTCATCGAGCCTCTCCTCAACCACCCCTACACCAAGCTGGTGGTCGTGCCGTTCCTCCACCACGACCGCCTGATGGGCTGGCTGCTCGGCCTCGCCCACCTATCGAACCTGGCCTTCGGCGCCGCGCTCACAAGGTCCGGAATCACCGCCCGAGAGCTCTACGACTGCGCCTCCACCACCTTCTCCCGCCAAGCGGCGACCGCGCTCTCGGTGCTCTCCGAAGATCCGGATCTCTACCTCGACATCCAACGCCTGAACCCGCACCGCACCGCGGTCTACGCCGCTGCTCGAGATGCAATCGACGAGCTGGAGCACCTGGTCGAGGTCCGCGACCGCGAGGGCTTCCGCTCCACTCTAGAAGCCGCACGGCAGGCGTTGGAGCGCGAGGGGTAGTTCCTGGGCTCGCCAGGCTCCAGCCTGGCGCTTTTGGACTCGGTTCACCGAACTCTATCCTGCTGCGAGAAACGCCAGGCTGGAGCCTGGCGAGCCCAGGAAGAGGCTCATCACGTCGGGATCAGCCGAGCGCTGCTCCAGGGCCATTCTTCCGGTTGCGTCACCAAGCCCGCTTTCACCGGGTTCTGGTGAATGTAAGCCTTCGCCGCATCGAAGTGTTTTTGATCTCGGATGAATCGATCCCAATACTCGCGATGCCAGATTCGGTTCCCGCACTCCGACGATCTTGGTGCCAACGCCGCGAGGCGTCTTCCGGTGAACGATTTCCACGAGGCGACGATTCGGCTCAGAGTCCAGCCCTCATTCGGCTGGAAGAGCACATGTACGTGATTCGGCATCACCACCCAGGCGAGCAACTGGTAGCGCACACCATCGAACAGCAACAACGCCTGCTCAACCCCCTCCGCCGCGTCCGGCCGTTTCAACAGGCAGCTTCCATGCCCCGCGTCGATCCATGCCTCGATCCGCTTTCGTCGCTCCACCCCCCTCTTGTCCGCGGGAACTGTTTGGAGTTCCTTCGCCATGCGTTCCACCACCGCGGCAGGAAGGCTATCGGCAAGATGAAAGGTCACATGCTGGACAACGAGAGTGGAGTCGAAGTGAGGCATGTAGCGGCGTGAATGCCATCCTTTCGAATCGGTGGCCTCAGCCTCGGCAGGCTTCTCTCCCTCAAGCAGCATCCGGCCATCACCTCCAGCATCACTTGTTCCTGGGCTCGCCCGGCTGCAGCCCGGCGCGGTTTTTAAAAGTTGAACGAACACTATATTTGTGGGGGCGAAGCCCGTCGGGTGGCAGGCGAGCCCCCGGGGGGCGTGGGAGGCAATAAGGATGCGGCA
>JBBSBW010000076.1:0-21592 GCA_038250865.1 Thermoanaerobaculia bacterium
CCAGACATTGGGCTCGAAAGGGATCGCAACCGGAACCAGGCAGGAGCGGCCAAAGCCGCTCCTGCTGCGGAGAAAGCCGATACCCCTCGACGACGCTCGTCACCCCAGCACCCCTTCCATCCCCGACTACACCGCCTGCAGGTTGATCGTGGGCTGGAGACCCTTGTGGCCGTAGGCCTCCAAGTAGTCGGGAACCAGCCCGTCGAATTCGACGCGGCCGTAGTCGAGCTTGACGATGCGATCGGCCAACTCGTAGTAACGATCGTCGTGGCTGATCACGATCACGGTCTTACCGCGCTCACGGAGCTTCGGCAGCAGCTCCAGATAGAACAGTTCCTTGAACTGCGGGTCCTGATCCGCAGCCCACTCGTCGAAGAGATAAATCGACCTGTTCTCGAGGTAGGCCGTCAGTAACGCGAGCCTCTTGCGCTGACCTCGCGACAGGTCGACGGTCGAGAGCTTGCCGTTTTCAACCTTGACCTTGCGGTCGAGGTCGAGCATCTTGATGTAATTGCGCGCATCTTGATCGAGCCGAGGGGTCACCAAACCAATTAGGTGGTCGAAGATGTAGAAGTCTTGAAAGACAACGGAAAAATGCTGGCGGTAGGAGTCTCGATTGGCGTCGACAACCGGGGTGTCATCGAGAAGTATCTCCCCCTTTTCAGGCGAATAGAGCCCTGTGATCAGCTTGGCCAACGTCGTCTTGCCGCTACCGTTGCCGCCGACTAGGAAGATGAGCTCTCCGGCAGCGACCTCGAGGTCGATCGGTCCAAGCGTGAAGTAGCCATCGTCGTTTTCCCGGAAGTACGAATGGCTTACCTCCGCCAGCTTGAGCCTGCTCCAGGGCGGGGTTTCGGAATCCGGTACGGCCGCGGCCGGATCGGCCGCGTTGACCACCAGATCCCCTCCCAGCTCTTCAATGCGGCGTATGGCGATGTTGGCACGACCGAGCCCAGGAATGAGTGCCAGAATCATGTCGAGTGGATTGAGCATGTACAGGATGACCAGGGTAAAGCCGGTCAACACCCGCGGCTCGACGGCAGTGATGCCGGGGGCGACATAGAGAATGACACCGATCAGCACGAAGAACAGGGCATAGCCCCAGTTAGAGGCGGCCGCGTAGAGAGTATTGCCCGCAATGGTGTGGCGACGGAGGGAATCGGAGGCGCTCGCAACCAACTCGCCGAGAAAGGACCGGCGACGGGCGCTATGGAGCTTGAGCTCCTTGGTACCCTCGGTGAGCCCACGAAGGTGGCCCATTAGCGCATCCCAGTCCTGACGCATGGCAAAGAACTGCCGCTGGGCCTTGTTCATCGGCAACTGGTAGGTGATCATTCCAATGACGAGGAAGAGGAGAACCAGTAGGAAGAGCTTCCAGGAGAGCCAGGCCATGTAGGCGAGGCAGGAGAAGACGATCGTGAGGTGCATTAGGAGCGTCGGCACGGCTCCTAGCGCTCCGCCGATCGTCCCGACATCGTCGGTAAGGCTGGCGAGAAGACGGGCGGAACCATACTGCTCAAGGCGGCGCAGCGGCGTCGAGAGAATCCTCTCGCACAGATCCATTCGCAGGTAGTGAAAGGCCTTCTGAGAAATCCGAACCAACATCGCGCTGGCGCCGAATCGCAGAATCGGCAACATCACCAGCAGTCCGATGAACCACCCGGCGAAGAGCCCGGGGCCTTTCCCGCTTCCGCTGAGCGTACCGTTGATCATGGCGATCAGCGAGGTACCGGCCACGCCGCTCAAGATACCCGCAGCGAGGATCAAGGCGACCGCCACCTTGTCACCGACCGTTCGTGACGAGCGCAGGAAATACGAAACCAATTTCGCGAACTGGGACATTTTCTAAGCCTCCTTCGCTTGAGTCTTGCGATGATTTCGGCTGGATCTAAACATTCGAACGAGGAGACCCGAGGCTCCGATCAGGAGATCGCTCGCCACCTCAGGTCTCCTTCGCTCTCGCGGCTAGCTTGAGGCGCGTTGCCTGCAATTTGTTCAGGCGCGCCTGCTCGAAGCCCACGAGACTCTCTTTGCGCTTTTCACGCTCTTGCTCGTCGATGACCGCAACGAGCGAGTCAACACGAATCTCGGGGTCGGAGACGACTTTCTGGAGCACGAGCTCTAGCTGCTCGAGCAAAGGGGTGATTCCATGAGCGTCGAACAGATCGCCATCGAAGTCGAGCCGAGCGACGAGCCCGGCGGGCACCTCGAGCATCTCGAGGATCAGGTCGAACTTGGCCTCAAAGCGCCGAACACCTATCGGATGGATCGTGATCCCCGGCAGCGTGAGGGCCTGATCCGGAACATTCTGCAAAATGATCTTTATTTGAAAGAGCGGAGTAGAGCCGGCTCCCCGCTCCGGATTCAAGACCTCGACCAATTTCTCGAAAGGGAGGTCCTGATGCACATACGCTCCCAGCAGGGTCTCCCGCACCCGAGCAAGGGTTTCCCGAAAACCGGGATTTCCGGAGAGATCCGTCCGCAGCACTAGTTGATTGACGAACAGGCCGATCAGGCCTTCGGTCTCCAGACGGCTGCGGCCGGCTACGTCGGTGCCGATCACGAGATCCTCCTGCCCGGAGATCCTCCGGAGCAGGATCAGAAAAACGGCCATCAGTGCCATGAAAAGGGTTGCACCCTCCCGGCGAGACAGGTCTTTGGCTGCGGCAATCAGCTCCTGGGGCAGTAACCTGGTCGTAGAATCGAGCCTACCCGGCCCGCCCCGCCGGGCGCGAGCGACCGGCAGCCTTACGCTCGGCAGCGCCGCAAGCTTCTGTTTCCAATAGGAAATCTGCGATTCCAGCACCGCACCCTGCAACCAATCCCGCTGCCAAGAGGAAAAATCGGCGTACTGAATCCTCAGCTCAGGCAAAGGGGAAGCCTCCCCCTGCCTGAACGCTTCGTAGAGGATCCCAACCTCCCGGAGGAGGATGCCAAACGACCAGGCATCACTTGCTATGTGGTGCATGGCGAGGAGAACGAAGTGCTCCTCCGGAGCAAGCCGGACCAGCTGCGCCCGCAGCACCGGACCCGAGCGCAGCTTGAAAACGGTCGCCGCGTGTCGAGCTGCGAGCGCCTCCGCGGCGCGTTCGCGCTCCTCTTTTGGCAGCCCCGTCAGTTCGATGAGTGGGAGATCGCAGGAGCGCGCTTCGGTCATCACCTGGACCGCGTTCTCGCCGACACCCGAAAAGACGGTCCGTAACACTTCGTGTCGGCAGACTATTGCAGACAGCGCGCGGGCCAGCATCGCCGGCTCGAGCGGACCCGAGAAACGCGCCGCAGCGGGAAGATTGTAAGCCGTGCTTTCTGGCTCCAACTGGTGCATGAACCAGAGCCGCTGTTGGGCGAAGGAGAGAGGCAGCGCCTTCCGTTCCGGCAGCCGCTCGATCCGAGGCACCTCAATGCCATGTTCCGCATGAAGCGCTTCCTCCACTCGCGAGCCAAAAGCCGCGACCGTCGGAGCCTCGAACAGGAGCCGTAGCGGCAGGTGCATGCCAAAGGCCTCGCCGATGCGGGAAAGGACGCGGGTAGCCAGCAGCGAATGACCACCGAGGGCGAAGAAGCTGTCTTCAGTTCCCACCAACTCGACACCGAGGACACTGGCCCAAATTCCGGCCACGACCTCTTCCACGAGGCTCCGCGGCGCGACGTACTCCCGCTGGGAGCGGCTCAGGCTGGGCTCGGGCAACGCGGATCGATCGATCTTGCCGCTCAGCGTTCGAGGCAGCTCATCCAGGACCACGAACGATGACGGAATCATGACCTCCGAAAGCCGATCAGTGCAGTGTTGTCGAAGCATTTCGAGGTCTACATCCGGGCCCGTCACCAGATAGGCGCAAAGGTATTTGTTCCCCTCCACGTCCTGTCGGTCGACCACGACAACGTCGCGCACCTCGGCTTGCTCCCGAAGCGCACTTTCGATCTCGGACAATTCCACTCGGACGCCACGGATCTTGACCTGATGGTCCCTGCGGCCCAGGAACTCGAAATTTCCATCATCGAGGGTGCGGCCGAAGTCTCCGGTCTTGTAAACGATGTCCTCCGCATCCTCGCTGAACGGATTTGGGATGAAGACCTCTCGCGTCAGCTCCGGCTGCTCGTAGTAGCCGAGAGACCGATAAGGCGTGCGAATGTAAATCTCACCAACGGTCCCCGGCGGGCAGGCCTTGCCGCGCGAGTCGACCAAGACCGCCCGTGCGCCCGCCATCGGCTTGCCGATCGGGATGCTGCGCAAGTTCTGGTCCCCAGGCCGGACGAGGTAAAAGAACTTCACCATCGTTGTCTCGGACGGACCGTACAGGTTGACCAGTTGGATGCGCCCGCCGAAGACGTCCATCCACTTCCTCACATCCGCCGGCAGTAGCGGCTCGCCTGCCATCAGGATCGCCCGCAGCATTGGAAAACGAGCGGTATTGAGTGGCTGGTTGACGAGTGACCGGAACAGTGAGGGCACACAGTGAACGATCTCGACCCTCGCCTCCTCGATCCAAGCGGCGAGCAGGCGGGCGTCCAGCACCGTTTCCCTTCCGGCCGGGATGCAGACCGTGCCGCCAACGCAAAGCGGCGTCAGCACGTCGCGCAGAAAAGCGTCGAAAGAGGGGGTCGTCAACTGACTGACGCGCACTCCGGGGCCTAGATGGAAGGTCTCGATCTCCCATCCGACGAAGTGCCCGATCGATTTATACCTTCCGCCGATGCCTTTGGGTTTTCCGGTAGAGCCCGAGGTGAAGTAGATATAGCAAAGATCGTCGGGGCCGAGGGTCGACGCCGGACGTTCGGAGTTTCGATACTCCCGATAGTCCTCGAGCACCTCGAGGCCGAACAAGGCCTTCCGGTCCCACGGACCCGCGTCAAGGACGACGCACTTCGCCGAGAGCGTCGGGGCGAGACTTCCCACCCACTGCACGAACCTCGCTTGCAACAGGAACCAGCCGGGCCGGGCCTGCAAAACCTGGGAGGCAAGCCTCGTAGGCGTCGCTTCAGGGTCGAGGGGCACGAACACGCAGCCTGCTTTGAGGATGGCGAGCAGCGCGATAATTACCTGGACCGAATCCTCCACCAGAACGGCAACCCGATCCCCCTTAGCCGCGCCCCACTCCAGGAGATACCCTGACAAGTGGTTGGAGCGCTCCTCGAGCTCGGCATAGGTCACCTGCTCGGTAGGCGCAGAAAGAGCTATTTCCGAACCCGAGGCGGCCGCAAATCGGCTGATCTCGTCCAAAACGCCATCGATTCTCATCCATTCTTCCTTCGTCTTAGAGATCAGCGCAAGTGGGGCAGTTCGAACACTTCTAGAAAGAGAGCAAAGGACAGGACGATCATCAGCAGGTCGGTCTCGAAGGGAACGTTGACCCTGAATCCGTCTCGTGAATACCGCTTCTTGAGACGCTCGATGGCGTCAGGATTGAAATACCCCTGCCGTCGAACGGTCTCGTAGGACAAAAGATCCTCGACCCACTCGATTCTCTGCCCCATCAGGTAGGGGCTCCCAGGGGCGTGGAAACCGAACTTCTCCCGCTCGATAATGCTCTGCGGCACCAGGCCATGGGCGAGACGCTTTAGGATGTACTTCTCGCCAAATCCATTGAGCTTGACCTCGGGAGGCAGGCGGCGCGCCAGATCGATCACTGCAAGATCCAGGAATGGGTAGCGGGCCTCCACCGAATTGGCCATCGCCATGCGGTCACCATGATCCGAGATCAGGTGGTCAGCCATCCTGAGCTTGAAATCGAGATAGGAGCGCTGGTGGAGAGGGTGACGACCCGCGATCCGCTCCTTGTTGATAGGGCTTTCGTTCAGACAGTCGAAGCCGTCCAGACCATCGCTGAGCTCCTGCGCGTACAGGGCCTCACGCGTCTCGCGATAGGAATGATAATCCCGCTCGTAAAACAGGTTTTGATCTCCCCAAAGCCGCTCGCGTAGCTCATCCTCCATGGCCGTCGACAGGTCGTGAGACTTCGCCTGGCGGATGCCGAATTGATCGAAGCGATAGCCGACGTAGCCGGCGAAGAGCTCGTCCGCGCCCTCGCCGGTCAGGATCACCTTGATGCCGGCCTGCCGGGCCGCTTCAGACAACGCCATTGAGCAGGTGTTGTAGCTTTCCTTGACCGGACATTCGCAGTGAAAGACCATCTGCGGCAGACGCTTGGCGATCTCCGCCCAGTCGAAAGTGATTTCCTGGTGGCGGGACTGGACGTAGTCCGCCATGAGCCGCTGATAGCGGGTCTCGGAGATCCTCCCATCAGCAAATCCGATCGAGAAAGAGTGATGGGAAACGCCAGCGGCCTGGCGCCCCATCGACGCGCCGATCATCGAAGAGTCGAGCCCGCCGCTCAGGTAGAAGCCAACCGGGACATCCGCTTGCAACCGATAGTCGATCGAGCGTCTGAAGAGATCCCGGAGAGACTCGACGTAAACCTCCTCAGGCTCTTCGCGCGTAGGCTCATCGAGCGTCGGATAGATCAGATCCCAAAATTCAGTGACCCGCACACCTGCCTCATCGACCGTCAAGTAGTGGCCGGCTTCCAGGCTTTTGATTCCCTTGAACATCGTCCGCGGGCTGATCAGGCCCGGGAAACAGAAGACCTGATCGAGTCCGGTTAAATCCACCTCCCTCGGGGCCGCTGGGTGGCGAAGGATCGCTTTGATCTCTGAGCCGAAGATCAAGGTCTGGTCGACCACGGCGAAGAACAACGGGTTGATGCCGACGTGGTCGCGGGCGAGAAAGAGCTTGCGCCGGTTGCGGTCGTAAAGTGCGAACGCAAACTGTCCATTGATGGCGTTCAAGAGGTCCATGCCTCTCTCCTCGTACAGATGAAGGAGGACCTCGACATCGCTTCGGGTTCTGAAAACGTGCCCGCGTGAGGCCAGGTCCGCCCGAAGCTCTTTGTAATTGAAGACTTCGCCATTGCAGATGAGGACCACCGAGTGGTCCTCGTTGTAAAGCGGCTGTTCGCCGCCCGCCAGATCGATGATCTGGAGACGCCGAAAGCCGAAACCGACGTGGCTGTCGACGAAGAAGCCGGAGCTGTCGGGACCGCGGTGGACGAGAGACTCGGCCATCCTAGCGAGCAGCTCACGATCCGGCTCGACGCCTTGAGTGAAGTTACAGTATCCGGTAAGACCACACATTGATTTCGTCCAGAGCGCCGCTCAGAGGGCCTCGAGATTCTCGTTGAACGCACTCGTCAGGGTCGTCTCCTCCTCCGAGCGGATCTCGAGGTCGGAGAGGAGGGTTTCTGGGTTCTCGGTGATCGCCGCCAGCACGGCAACGAGATGGCCCAGCATGCGCTGGACGATTGCTTCTGCGAACCGGCTCGGGTCATATTGAATTTGCAGGGTGGTCTGGTTGCCGAGCAGCACCTCGATCGCTAGGGGGTAGTTGGCCTGCTCCCAGGTTTGAGCCCGCCGGATCATCATCCCAGTGCCCGGTTCCGCCTCGATGTCCTCGTGCGGATAGTTCTCGAAAACGAGGATGCTCTCGAACAGCGCGCTCCCTCGCGGCACCTCGCTCCAGGCTTGAATCACCGCGAGCGGGGTAAACTCATACTGTCGAACTTCGACCTGCTGCGCCTGGATCCGGCGCAGACAGGAGAAGAAGGAGTCGGCAGGATCGATCTTGACCCGGACCGGCAAGGTATTGATGAACAGGCCGATCATCGACTCCACCCCTGACAGTTCGGGAGGACGACCGGAAACCGTAGCGCCGAATACCACGTCCGCTTCACCGCTGTAGCGGCTGAGTAGCACCGCCCAGGCGCCTTGGAACAGGGTGCCAAGGGTGAGCAGTTGGCGTCGCGCCAAGGCTTGCAGGCCGGCGGTCAGGTCCGGTTCAAGCCGCACGTGCCGTTCCCGGCTCCCCCCTGTGCCATTCCCCACGAGCGCGCGATCCACGCCCAAAGCGGTGGGGGTCTCGAAGCCTCTCAGGAGCTCGCGCCAGAAGCTCTCGGTCGATCCCACGTCCTGCCGTTGCAACCAGGCGATGTAATCGCGAAAAGGGCGCGGGTGGTGGAGGTGAAGGGACTCTCCGCGCGCGAAGGCATGGTAGAAGCTGACGAGTTCCTTGAGCAGAAGCGGCATCGACCAGCCGTCGAGTAGTAAATGGTGATGGCTCAACAGGATCTCGAAGCTCTCCTCTTGCCGCTGGAATACGGCGAGCCGCAGTAGCTGTGGCCGCGTCAGATCGAACCCGAGCTGACGATCGTCGCGCAGATCGGTCCGGAGGATCTCGGCCTGCTGCCGGTGATCGATGCCTCTTAGATCTTGCGACCGGACCTGGGCATCCACCGCCCGATGTACTACCTGCAGCGGCTCGTCAAGACCTTCCCAGATGAAGCTGGTCCGTAGAATCGGATGCCGGGCCAAGACCGTGCGCCAGGCCTGCTCCAGGGCCGCAACGTCCATGGCTCCCGAGAGACTCCAGCTCGACTGGGTCACGAACATGCCGGACGCGGGCGAGTAGAGGGTGTGGAAAAGCATTCCGTGCTGCGTCGGCGACAACCGATATAGATCCTCTGGGTCGTCGAGGTTGGCGAGCAGCCGGTCGAGCACACCCTGATCCACCTGGGCCAGCGGGAAGTCGGAGGGCGTGGCGCCCGCCCCTGGACGATCCAGGCAATGCTGAATCAGGCTGCGCAGCGCCTCTACGCAGCCGCGGGCGAGTCGTTCGATGGTCTCGCGCCGGTGTAGACCTTCGTCGTAGGCCCAGCTCAAGACGAGGCGTCCAGTCGTCACCACCGCGTTGACGCCCAGGAGGTGGCGCCGGGTACCGCGGTGGCTCTGCGAGGAGCCGGTCGACTCGAGGCCGAACCTCATCGACGTAGCCGCTCCTTCGGGCGCTTGGATCTGGCCCAGATAGTTGAAGCTGATCTCGGGCTGGGGGAGCTCGCGCAGCTTTTCGCGCGTCTCGGCATCCGGGCAGAGATAGCGCAACAATCCGTAGCTTAGGCCCCGGGTGGGAACGCCGCGTAGTTGTTCCTTGATGGCCTGAACCGCTTCGCCCAACCCCCCATCCTTCCCCAGCTCCAAGAGGACCGGAAAGATCGAGGTGAACCAACCGACTGTGCGCGACAGGTCCAAACCTTCGAACAGGTCTTCTCTTCCATGCCCTTCGAGGTCGATCAGGAATCGGCGCTCACCCGTCCAATGGCGCAAGGCCTCGACGAGCGCGGTCAGCAGCACATCGTTGATCTGAGTCCTGTAAGTTTTCGGGACCTCGAACAGCAACCTCCGGGTCTCCTCGGCATCGAGAGCCACGAAAATCGTGCGCGACGTCGCCTGCGCATTGCCCGTCCCCCGACCGTCAACCGGCAGCGCGGCCACTGTCATTCGCGCCGAATCGGACCAATACTCCAGGTCCCGGGCCGCCTCCAGGGAGGCGGCATGCTTTTGCAGCCTGCGGGCCCACGCTTGGAACGACGTGGTCTTGGCCGGCAACTGCGGCTCGTTACCCCGATCGAGACGGGCATAGGCGGTTTGCAGATCCTCCAGCAACACCCGCCAGGACACACCATCGATCACCAGGTGGTGCGCCACGATGAGCAAACGGTCGGGCCGGGCCGGGCCGGTGGCGAAGAGCACCATCCGGCTCAGCGGTCCCCGCGTGAGGTCGAGGCTTTCCTGCACCCGGGAAGCCGCCGACTCGATTTCACCGCGGAGGGCTTCGGTGGAGACCGCAGTGAGATCGACGCAGAGGAAGGCCGGCCCTCCCCGGAGACCGGCGTTGATCTGATGCCAGCCGGCGCCGTCGCGCCAAAACAGCAGACGCAGGGCGTCATGATGCGCGGCGAGAAGGTCGAAGACCTTGGCGAGCCTCACCGGATTGAGGACCTCATCCACCTCGAACAGCATCGCCTGATTGAAATGGTGCGACTCCGGCAGTTCCTGCTCGAAGAACCAGTGCTGCACTGGAGTCAGCGGAACCGCGCCGGTCACCAGCCCTTGCTCTCCATCTACGCTCGGCGCCGGGACCGCCACTTCCGCCAGCCCCGCGACGGTTGGGTGCTCAAATAGTTGCTTGGGCGTCAGGCGCAGTCCCCGTTGGTGCGAACGCGCAACGATCTGCAGGCATAGGATCGAATCGCCGCCGAGCTCGAAGAAGTTCTCCAGAACCCCGACTCGTTCAAGCCGCAGAACCTCGCGCCAGACCTCGGCCAGGATCTCCTCCGCAGGCGAGCGCGGCGCCACGAAACCGCCCCAGGAGTCCGCGCGCGGCGCCTCGGGTACCGGAAGAGCGCGCCGATCCAATTTGCCGCTCGGAGTCAACGGAAAAGCCTCGAGGAAAGTAAAGAGCGAAGGCACCATGTACTCGGGGAGCTTTTCTTTGAGGTGCTGGCGCAGATCGCCCGCCGAGACCGCTCCCGCCGGAACCACGTAGGCCACCAGTCGAACATCCCCCTCTCCGAACTCCGTTGCCGTCACGGCGCTCTCGCGCACCCCCGAATAGGCGCCAAGCGCCGCCTCGATTTCCCCCAGCTCGATGCGGAACCCGCGCACCTTGACCTGGTGATCGCGACGGCCAAGGTACTCCACGGCCCCATTCGGTAGGCGGCGCGCCTGATCTCCCGTCCGATAGAGGCGTTCGCCTGGCGATTCGGAAAGGGGGTCCGGAACGAATCTCTCCGCGGTCAAATCGGGGCGTGCCAGGTAGCCGCGAGCGAGGCCGACTCCACCGATGTAGAGCTCTCCTGGCACTCCGATGGGAGTCGTCTGTTGATTCGGATCCATTAGCAGAATCCGGATGTTGGAAATTGCATCTCCGATCGGCACCACCAACAGGCCATTGGTCGGTGAGCAGGCCCACCAGGTAACGTCGACCGACGCCTCGGTCGGTCCATAAAGGTTGTGCAACTCGGCATCGAATCGTTCGAAGAACCGCTGCTGGAGATGGTACGACAGCGCCTCGCCGCTGCAGACCACTCGTCGCAGGCTACTGCAATCCCCGACCTGCGGCCCTTCGAGAAAGGCCTGGAGCATCGAGGGGACGAAGTGGGCCGTGGTGATTCCGTGTCGTTCAATCAGTCCCGAGAGATAGAAGCCGTCTCGGTGACCTCCGGGCGAGGCGACGACCAAGCGGGCTCCGATCACCAGCGGCCAGAAAAACTCCCAGACCGAGACGTCGAAGCTGAACGGCGTCTTTTGCACGACCCGATCCGCGGGCGTAAGGCCATAGGCCTCCTGCATCCACAACAGGCGGTTGCGGATTCCCCGGTGATCGATCATCACTCCCTTGGGCCTGCCGGTGGATCCCGAAGTGTAGATAACGTATGCCAGGTTCTCGTCCCTAACCCGGCGCGGAATCGGAGAGTCTCTCCCGTCGGCTATCACACCCAGTTCCGTATCGAGGCGGATCACCTTCGCATCGAGGTGCGGCAGGCGATCGATCAGTCGGCCCTGTACCAGGATCAGGAGCACCTGTGACTGTTCGAGAATGTAGGCCAGGCGCTCCGTCGGATACTCCGGATCAAGCGGCAGATACGCTCCCCCCGCGATCAGGATCCCGAGCAGCCCGACCACCATCTCCACCGAGCGCTCGGCGCAGATCCCGACCGGCACATCGGGCCCCACTCCGAAGCGCTCGAGATGACAAGCGAGTCGCCGGCTCCGCCGACTCAATTCGCCGTAGCTGACCTCTTCGCCTTCGAAGGCGACCGCCACGGCGTCTGGAGTCTCCATTGCCCGGGCGGCGAAAGACTCGTGAATGAGCTTGCTTTCCGCACGATCCCTGTGGGAATCGTTCCACTCTAGTTGAGCTTGCTGGCGCTCCGCGGCATTGAGCATCCACAAAGAGGACAGCATCCCTTCCGGCGGCTGAGCCATCGATTCCAGCAAGGTCACGAAGTGACCTAGGGCGCGCCGCACCGGCAAGGTATCGAACCTGCGTCGATCGAAATAGATCTTGACTAGAGTCCGTTCGCCGGGCACGACGAGCACCGAAAGGGGATAGTTGGGCCGTTCGGTCGCAAGGGCCTCGCGGATTCGGAACGCCTCTTCGACCCCCGATTCGGCAACCTCCTGAACCGGGTAGTTCTCGAACACCAGGATGCTCTCGAAGAGTGACCGCCCCGGCCCGACACCGCTCCACCTCTGGATCTGTACAAGAGGGCTGTGCTCGAACTGGCGGAGCTCAACCTGCCGCAACTGCAGGCTCTGAAGCCAGGGCACGAGAGACGAATCGGGCGCGATCTCGACGCGCATCGGTAGAGTGTTGATAAACAGGCCGACCATCGATTCAGCGCCCGGAAGATGGGCTGGCCGACCGGAAACCGTAACGCCAAAGACAACATCGGAGTTGCCGCTGTAGCGACTCAGCAGCAGCGCCCAGGCGCCCTGAGCAAGCGTGTTCAGGGTGATCCGATGCCGCTTCGCGTGGGCTTGAAGCTCACGCGAACGCGTTTCGGAAAGAAGAAGAAATTCCTCGCCGAAGGTCGCGAGGCCTGCAGGCGAGGCCTCAAGGCGGTGATCGACTACCAGCTGGGTCGGCTCGGTGAACGTACTGAGCAGCCCACGCCAGTACTCCTCGGCCTGGCCCGGATCTTGGGTTTGGATCCAAGCGATGAACTCCCGGTAGGGGCGCACGATCGGAAGGTCGGGTTCGCTTCCGTTGCGGAATGCCCCGTAGCAAGCCAGGACCTCCCGCTGCAATTGGGAAGTTGACCAGCCGTCCAGGATCAGGTGATGGTAGGTAAAAATTAGCTGGTGCTCCGCAGGAGCCAAGACCAGAACGGTGATGCGGAGCAGTGGCGCGCAGGAGAGGTCGAACCCGCGCCTGCCGTCCTGCTCCAAAAACTGAGCGAGCCTGCCTCGCTGCATTCCCACCGGGATGCTCGACCAGTCGAGCTCTTCCCAAGGCAGCACAACCCCTTCCAGAGCCACCTGGAGCGGCACCGCGAACCCCTCCCAGACAAAGGCGGTCCTGAGCGCGGCGTGCCGATCCACAACCCGCTGCCAGGCCCGCCGCAAAGCCTCCCGATCGAACGCCCCCTCGAGCCGGAAGCTCGACTGCTGGACAAACACGCCGGAGCCGGGCTCCATGAGGCTGTGGAAGAGAATTCCCTGCTGCATTGGGGAGAGAGGATAAATGGCCTCGATACCTCTCCCATTCCGCACTGAGTCAAGACCGGCGATCAACCGATCGAGCTCTTCCTGACCTAGCCCGGCATCGGCGAAGTCAGATGGAGTGTACCCGCCCGCCCCCGCGGACTGACAGTGAAGAACCAGCCTGCGCAACGCGTCCGCCATCCGGTCCAACAATCGCCGAGCAGTCTCGGCGCGATGTGCATTCTGCCCGTAGGTCAGAGTCAACTGCAATCTCTTATTCGCAACTTGGCCGCTGACCTGCAGCAGGTAGGGTCGGCTGCCTCGCAGATCCACCGCAGGGCCGGTTCGCTCCATGGCGGGACGAAAGTTGGAGGTCGGAAGAAGGACCTGATCGACCTGGCCCAGATAGTTGAAGCTGACTTCGGCCATTGGGAGCGAGCGGAGTCCCTCGCGCACCTCGGCATCCGGGCTGAGGTAGCGCAACAGGCCATAGCCGATGCCGCGGTTGGGAACCGCGCGCAACTGCTCCTTGATCCGTTTGAGCGCCTCTCCCGGCTGGCGGCGGCTCTCTTCCACCTCCAGGAGAATCGGAAAGATCGTGGTGAACCAGCCGACGGTCCGCGACAGGTCCACGCCGTCGAACAGCTCCTCACGCCCGTGCCCCTCAAGATCGACCAGCAGCCTTCCGTCTCCGGTCCACTCTGCCAGCGCCAACGCCAGGGCAGTCAGCAGTGCGTCGTTGATCTGAGTCCGATAGGCCTTGGGCACGTCCTGCAGCAGGCCGCGAGTCTCTTCTGTGCTCAGCGCGGTAAATACCGTTCGCGCGGACGCCTGAAGGCGCTCCGCGCCGGAGAAATCGACAGGCAGTCGTGCGGTTCCGCCTCGCGCAACGCTCCGCCAGTGCTCCCACTCAGTAAGAGCCCGAGGTGAAGCCGAATAAGCCTGCAGACGATGGGACCATGCCCGAAATGACGTGCTCTTCAACGGATATCTCAGCTCGTCGCCGCGCTCTAACCGCGCATACCCTTGCTGAATATCCTCAAGTAGGATTCGCCACGACACACCATCGACAACCAAGTGATGGACTACGATCAGCAGCCGGGCCTCTTGCCCTGCGACCGCCTCAAAAAGAACGACGCGGATTAGAGGACCGCTCTCAAGGTCGAGCCCTCTTTGGACAGCAGTCGCCGCGGATTCGACCGCCTCCAACCATGCTTTCGCACCAAGAGCTGACAGATCGATCCGATGAAACAGCGCGTCGTCTGCTTTTGGCCCACCGTTGATTTGGTGCCAGCCAGTGTCATCGCGATGAAACCGCATTCGGACGGCATCATGCTGGACCGCAAGGCCGTCGACAACTTGTTTCAACAAGGGCATGTTCAACTGCCCTGCCAATGCGAGCATGACGGTCTGATTAAAGTGGTGCGGGTTGGGCAGGTCCTGCTCAAAGAACCAGAGCTGCACGGGGGTAAGTGGAACCGCTCCCGTCACCGATCCCTGCTCCGACTCCACAATGGGCGATCGGTCCGCCACCTCTGCCAGCCCCGCGACGGTCGGTTGCTCGAACAACTGCTTTGGAGTGAGCGTGAGTCCTCTCTGGTGTGCCCGCGCCACGATCTGGAGCGCGAGGATCGAGTCGCCTCCCAGCTCGAAAAAATTTTCCAGCACCCCTACTCGATCGAGCTCCAGTACTTCGCACCAAATCGCAGCCAGCGTCTCCTCAACCTGAGTCCGCGGCGCCAGCCGTGCGCCCGACGATGACGTCCGCGACCGCTCCGGATCCGGCAGAGCGCGTCGGTCCAGCTTGCCGTTGGGGGTCAACGGTAGCGAGTCCAGAAACACGAAAGCGGCGGCCACCATGTGCTCTGGCAGGCGCCGCTGCAGGTGGCGCCGAAGTTCTCCGATAGAGCCTACAGCCTGTGGAGCCACTACGTAGGCCACCAGCCGCCTCTCCCCTTTCCCGTCCTCTCGAACCAGGACCACCACGTCGTGTACTGCCGGGTGGTCGCGCAGTGCCGCCTCGACCTCGCCAAGCTCGATTCGAAAGCCACGAATCTTCACCTGGTGATCGATACGCCCCAAGTACTCAAGGTCTCCGTCCGGTTGCCGACGCCCGAGGTCCCCCGAGCGATAGAGACGAGCCCCAGGCCGGCCGCTGAACCGATCGGGCAAAAATCGCAACGCCGTCAGCTCCGGACGCCCCAGGTAACCGCGGGCGAGACCCGCACCGCCAATGAATAGCTCGCCTGGCGCGGTTACCGGAACCACCTCTCCATAGGCGTCCAGAAGATAGCCTTGGAGGTCCGACAAAGGAGGGCCGATGAAACTGCCGGTCCCCCGTCGTAGGTCCTCCTGATGAACCAACCGGAACGTGACATGCACGGTGGTCTCTGTTATGCCGTACATATTCACCAACGTCGGCGTCGAATCGCCGTATCTTTCAACCCACGGGCGCAGCACGTGCGGATCCAGCGCCTCACCGCCGAAGACGACGAAGCGCAGGTCGGTCTCCGTGCCCTCCGGCCACCTTGCCTGCGCCTGTACGAGCTGGCGAAATGCCGAGGGCGTCTGGTTGAGCACCGTAACCCGTTCATTAAGGAGTAGCTCGAAGAAATTCTCGGGAGTGCGGCTCACCAGAAAAGGAACAATCACCAGCCGGCCGCCGTGCAACAGAGCTCCCCAAATCTCCCAGACCGAAAAGTCGAAGGCATAGGAATGGAACAAGGTCCAGGTGTCGCCGGGGCCGAAACCGAACCGATCCGAAGAAGATTGGAACAACCGCCGGACGTTGGCATGGGTGACGACCACGCCTTTCGGCCGGCCGGTCGAGCCCGAGGTGTAGATCAAATAGCAGGCATTCCCCGCTCCGGCGCCGCTTTCCGGATTCCAATCCTCGTCGCCAGCGAGGTAAACGTCGAGGAACACGACGTTCTGAACCACCAAGTCGCGAGCCAGGCCTTGCTGGGTGACCAGCACCGGCGTGGCAGTGTCGGCGAGCAGCATCTGGAGCCGCTCGGTAGGATAGGCCGGATCGAGGGGAACGTAGGCGCCGCCTGCTTTGAGCACGGCCAAAATGGCAACGATCATACCCACCGAGCGATCGAGCAGAAGGGCCACCGGCGTCTCTACCGTCACGTCGAGGCGACGTAGGTGATGAGCGAGGAGATTCGCGCGGCGATTGAGCTCTCCGTAGGTCAGAGACTGACTCTCGTGGATGAGGGCGATGGATTCCGGTGCCCGCTCCACGGTGTTCTCGAAGATTCGATGTAGAGCCCGCTCTGGGAACCAGGCCTCGCCCGAGCACCACTCGACGAGGAGCTGGTGGCATTCGATGGAGGTTAACAGGGGAAGAGCGCCGAGACTGCGCTCTGGATCATCCGCCACGCCTACCAGAAGGGTCCGCAAGTGGGCCAAGAGCCGCTCGACAGCGGGCTCGTCGAAACGACCGCGGTCGTACAACATGCGAAGTGTCATCTGGTGATCCGCCGCAGCCAGCAGAGTCAAAGGATAGTTCGTGGTCTCTACGGTGCGGAACTCGGAAATCGTCAGCGCAACTTGAGAAAGGCTACGAGCATCGGCCCTGTCGACCAGCGGGTTCTCGAAGACCACCAGACTCTCGAAGAGCGGTAAGCCGCGCGGGACCTCGCTCCAGCCCTGGACGCGCACCAGCGGGGAGTGCTCGAACTGGCGCATCTCGGCCTGCTGCTCCTGGAGCCGTTGCAGCCAAGGGAGAACGGGCTGGCCTAACGGGACCGCCACCCGAACCGGCAGAGTATTGATAAAAAGTCCAACCATTCGTTCGGCGCCTTCGAGATCTGGCGGCCGTCCTGACGAGGTGGCGCCGAACAGAACATCTTCTCCAGCACCATATCGGCTGAGCAGAAGAGCCCAGGCTCCTTGGACCAGTGTATTGAGGGTGATCCGGGCTCCGCGCGCCAACGACTTTAGAGCGAAGAGCTCTGAGGGTTGGGAATCACGTTCACCCGCACGATTTGAAACCGCACTGGCGCTGCTTCCATGCGCCCGGTCGGCGGGCAACGGGGTCGGGTGCTCGAACCCCTGGAGCGCATTGCGCCAAAAGGACTCCGCGGCGGCGAGATCCTGGCGATCAAGCCAGTCGATGTAGTCACCATAGGGCCTGGGGATCTCCAGCTCGATCTCCCTACCCTCGCGGAAGGCCCTGTAAAGGGCGGCGACCTCTCCCAGGAGTATGGGAACCGACCAGCCATCAAGGAGCAGATGGTGATGGCTCCAGACCAGCTGGTGAGAATCCTCTCCCAGACGAAACAAGGTAAACCGCATCAACGGCGCCCGCGAAGGCTCAAACCCCTTCTTCCGGTCTGCGGTGAGGAACTCTCGCAGCCGCGTCTCTCGTTCCTCGGTCGCGAGCTCGCGCCAGTCATGGTAAGCGAACGGCAGGACAACCTTGCGGCCGACTACCTGAAGCGGCTCTTCAGTTTTCTTCCATACGAAGGCCGTTCGCAGAATCGTATGTCGATCGACCACGCGCAGCCAGGCTCGCTCGAAAGCGGGCAAATCGACCGCCCCCAGAACACAGGTCACCTGGGTGACGTACACCCCTGAGTCCGGCTCGAACAAGCTGTGGAACAGCAGTCCGTGCTGCAGGGGAGATAACTTATACGCGTCTTCGAACTTGGCTTCAGTCACTTTCGATTACCCTTCAAACTCCGCCTCTTCCAGGGCAAGGTCGAGTTCTCGCCGACCCAGCCGTTGACGCGTATTGGTAAGCTCGCCGACACGGCCCTCGACCTCTGCCTTGAGCGCGGTGAGGTTCGCGAAGAAGTCGTCTGCCAGCGCCTCAATCGTGGCGTACCGGTGAACCCCGTTGCTGTAGGTCCAGTCCACCCTCAGCTCCCCGGCAACGACCTGCGCACCGACCTCCAGTAGATAGGAACGGGGAGCGCCCGGATCGTGCAAAGGTCCGACGGACTCACGGGCTAGGCTTAAAGCGTCCGGAGCTGGAAGCACGTTGTCGAGTTGACCAAGATAGTTAAAGCTGACCTCGGCCCGTGGCAGAGCTCGTAGGCTCTGCGCCGTCTCCTCACTTCCCCCGTAGCGCAGCAGACCGTAGCCAATCCCCTTGTTGGGAACCGCCCGGAGCTGATCCCGCACCCGCCTCACCGTAGCGGCGAGATTTGTTTCCGAGACGGTCAGTGCGAGGGGAAAAATCGTAGTGAACCAGCCGATCGTGCGGGAGACATCCTCCCCTTCGAGGACCTCCTCTCTCCCGTGACCTTCCAGATCCACCAGCATTGGGCCGTGGCCGATCCACTTGTTGAGGGTCATCGCCAAAGCGGTTAGCAACAGTTCGTGGAACTGAGCCTCGTAGACCTTGCCGACCTCGCGAACCAGCAGCGCCGTCGCGCCGTCGCCCAGCCATCGAGACAGTGTCGCGGACGATCCGGCGGTGTCGGCGCCCGCAACGATATCCCGGGGCAGCGCCGTGAAGTCGTGGCTCAAATGGGACGACCAATAGGTCAACTCTCTCGAAAGATTTTCCGAGCGAGCGAATGCCGCCAAGCGATTTGCCCAGCGTCCGAAGGAAGTGGTCTTCGGCGGCAGGTCTACCGGAAGACCTTGCAAGAGCTGGCGGTAGGCGGTCTGCAGATCCTCGAGCAACAGGCGCCACGACACGCCATCGATCACCAGGTGATGGGCGACGAGTAGGAGGCGGCCGTCGACGTTCTTTCCCAGGTGAAACAACGCGATCGTCAACAATCGGCCGCGCTGGATGTCGAGACCACGCTGAAGTTGCGCCGCCGAGCCCTTGATGGCGCTCTGCCAAGCGCCGACCGGCAAGCTCGAGAGATCCACCAAGCAGAAGGAGGCAGGGGCGGACGGTCCTGCGGTGGTCTGTCTCCAACCCTGCTCGGTCCGCCTAAAGCGCATCCGAAGGGCGTTGTGATGCTCAATCAGCGAATCGGCGACCCGCACCAGAAGCCCTGGGATTAAGGCCTGCCTAGTCTCCAACAGAACCGCCTGGTTGAAGTGGTTCGGGTTGGCGAGCTCCCGCTCAAAAAACCATTGTTGAATGGGTGTCAGAGGAGCCGGCTCAGGCTCTTCAGCCAGCTCGCTCCGGACCTCCGAAGGACCACCGCCACTCGCCGCCGCCAATTCGGCAATGGTCGGATACTGGAAAAGCTGCCGCGAGCTGAGCTGCAGTCCAGCCCGCTTGGCTTTGGTGACCGACATCAGCCCGCGGATGGAGTCGCCGCCAAGCTCGAAGAAGTTGTCGTGCACGCTCACCCGCTCGCAGCCCAAGATCTGCTCCCAGATCGCGGCCAGCACTCGCTCGGCCTCGTTCCGCGGCGCCACGTAGGTCCGCTCCGCGTCCTTCTGCGCTACGGGCGCCGGCAGGGCTTTGCGGTCGATCTTGCCATTCGGAGTGAGAGGGAGCGAGGCCAGAATCACGAACTCCGAAGGGATCATGTACTCCGGGAGCCGGCCCGTCACGAATGACCGAAGGACGCCCGCGTCGACGAAGAAGTTTTCACCCACCGCTGCATAGGCCACGAGCCGGCGATCGCCGGGAGTGTCCTCGCGCACAAGGACGGCCGTGCCGCGGAGATCCGGATGTTGTGCCAGCACCGACTCGATCTCGCCCAGCTCGATGCGATAGCCGCGGATCTTCACCTGATGATCGATCCTCCCGAGGAACTCGAGGTCTCCGTCAGGCAGATGTCTCGCGAGGTCCCCCGCCCTGTAAAGGCGTGCTCCAGCCTCACGCCCGAACGGGTCCGGAACGAACTTTTCGGCGGTGAGTGCGGGCAGGCCCAAATAACCGCGGGCGAGCCCGTCGCCACCGATGCAAATCTCGCCCGGCGCTCCAAGGGGTACGGGCAGGAGTTGGGAATCGACCACGTGCAGCCGCGCGTTGGCGATCGGCCGGCCGATGGGTATGGCACCCGAGTAAGCCTCGCCTCCCAAAACCTCATAGGCTGAACAGCCGACCACGGCCTCGGTGGGACCGTACTCGTTGATAAGCCGCGTCCCGGGGGCATTCGCGGTCCAGAACGAAAGGGCTTCGCCGGTCAGAGCCTCTCCGCCGATTACCAGCGCGCGGGTGTGCGCAGCATCCGCGGGAGTGAGCCTGTGCCGCAGCAGCTCGAGATGTGCAGGGGTCAACTTGACGAAGCTGAAATTCTCCGCGACCATCGCCTGGCTCAATGCCTCGCCGCCGGGATCATCGGGCAGAAGAAAGATGCTGCGACCCGCGAGCAGCGGGGTCAAGAGGCTGGTCACGGTGAGATCGAAACTAATCGAAGAATGGACCGGCGCTCCGACTCCCGCCTCGACCTTGTACTCCCCGATGCTCCAGCAAAGATAGTTGGTCAAGCCACGATGCGGGATCAGCACCCCTTTGGGCCGACCTGTCGAGCCCGAGGTATAGATCACGTATGCGGGGCTCTCCGGCCAGACCGTGACCTGGGGTGGGATCGCCGGAGCCGACGAGAAACTACCTTGATCGACCTCAAGCCGCAGAACCGTCAGATCGGCGGATTGGAAGCGCGCGGCCAGACTCTCCGAGGTAAGCAGGATTCGGACGTCGGCGTCATCCAAAATGAACTCTAGCCTTTCCTGCGGCAGCGCCGGGTCCAGCGGCAAATAGGCACCACCCGCCTTGAGAATGCCAAGCAGGCCGGCCGGCAGCTCCAAGGTCCGCCCCACGCAGAGGCCGACCCGTGTCTCGGGGCCGACCCCGAGCTCCTGCAGTCTGCGCGCGATGCGGTTGGCCTCGCGATCCAGCTCCTGGTAGCTGATTCGCCGCCCGCTACACACCGCGGCCACGATCTCCGGAGTGAGCGCCGCCTGCCGCTCGAATAGCTGATGCGCGCAGAGGTGCGCCGGGTAGGCGGCCGCAGAATGGTTCCATTCCACCAGTCGTCGGCGATCCGCCTCAGCAAGAAAGCTGCGCGTGCTGTGACTCTCGTCCGGGGTCGCCACCATCGCGGATAGCACCGCGCGATAGCAGTCGAACAGCGGCCGCATCTGCCGCTCGCAGAACTCTTCAAGGTCGTACTCCAGAACCAGTCTCATCTTCGAGTCGGATTCCGGGCTCAGCTCGAAGATCACCATCAGCGGGAAATGAGTGATCGACAGGTCGCTGTTCTCGAACGGCAGAGCCTTGATGGCGCCGGTTGCAAGCATCGACTGAAGGCCGTGAAACTGGAGGTAGCCGAACGCCACTTCGAAGATCGCGTCCCCTCCCCAAGCTTTCTGTAGGGCTCCCAGCGGGTAGCGGCGATGGGGCAGGATCTCAATTTCGGCGTCGAGCGCCCTACGCGCCAGCTCTTTCCAGCTTTCGTTGCCGAACCGGATGCGGACGGGAAGCGTATTTAGGAAGAGCCCGCGAACGTCGGTGCTGCCGCTCTGCTCGGGGCGCCCGTTGAAGACAAGACCAGAGGTCACCTCCGATTCGCCGCTCATAAGGCTCAGCACTTTTAGGTGGGCGGCGAACACCGCGCTCTTGAGGGAGACGTCGGCGAGGCGCGCAAAACGGTGGAGGCCGCGGACCAAACGAGGTTCGACGGCG
>JBBSBW010000077.1:0-21116 GCA_038250865.1 Thermoanaerobaculia bacterium
CCCATTCGATCGCTCGCCTACTTTCTCCCTTTGGTCGACGAGGTGCTCCAGTCCTCGCCGGACCCCGGATACCTGGCCTACCTGCGAGCCAAGGCCGACCAAAGTGTCCAGATTTCTACGGGTTTGGGTGACCGGTAACACCGGGTCTTGATCGACTTCTCTCCGCTCTTTCATCAGAAGAGCCTCGCCCTTCGCTTGGCCCAGGAGGGGGAGCACCTGGCGGTGGACCGTCCCGAGGAAGCGGCCGAGCTGGCCCGGCTCGCCGAGTACGTCACTTCCCTCTGTGGGCGGTCGAAGGACTCACCGAGTAAGGTCGAATCATTCGTGCGCTAACCGGATGATCGGCAGCCGGCAGATACGGATCTTCAGCCCCGCGGCAGGCGATCCGCCGATGCCGCAAGGTCCCTTTCTATGCAACCTGGCGGCGCTGCGTGACGAGAACGGACACGCATGCACCTGCATGACCGAGCATCTCAATCAAGCTATCAACGCTAAAACCGTCGATCTTCCCTCGCATCAGATCGCTGACCCGTGGCTGAGTCACTCCGAAGAGTTTCGCGGCGGCGGCTCGGGTGAGGTCCTGGGCCTCGACCAGCTTCGTCAGCTCTATCATCAAATCGGCTCGGATCTTGAGGTTCTCTGCCTCGTCTTCGCCGAATCCGAGGTCCCTGAATATATTTCCGGTTGAGTGTCGAACCTGGACAGTCATTTCCTTCTCCCTTCCTCGCGGCGGAGGGCTTCGAGCTGCTTGAGGCGCTCACGTGCCAGGATCAGGTCAGCGTCGCGAGTCTGCCGGCTTCTTTTCTCGAAGGCGTGCAGCACGTAGACGGCCTCTTCAAACTTCGCCACGTACATCACCCGGTGCTCTACATGCGTATGGACCCGAATTTCGTTGACACCTGGCCCAATGCTCGGCATCGGCTTCCAGTCGGTCGGCATCAAACCACGCTGGACTCGGCGCAATTCGTAGCCGGCGGTCCTCCGAGCCTCTGGGGGGAAGTCCTGCAGATCCTCGAAGGAGGCCCCAACCCAGGTGATCATCTTGTCAGGCACGGAGTCAGTATACAAGCGGGTGTATAGGGGTTTATAGCCTAAGGGGGTCGCCTGTGCAGACCCCAGCTCTTTCTCGGAGAGTGCACCGGATGCGGGCCTCACCATCGATCGATCAGCCGGAAGATACGGATTTGAGCCTCCGAATACGGATATCGCAGCGACTGGATCGGATCTCAAGGGCCGAATACGGATATTGCCGCCTCGAGATCCGATCTCAGCGCGTGGAAACGGATCTCTGCACGGAAATATCGGTCTCAGCGAGCCGATATCCGATCTCTCGGCCCGTAGATCGGTATTGGACGCACGCAGATCCGATCCCGGCGAGCGAATCGTTCCAGCCCCGCGGCAGGAGAATCACCGATGCACGAGGGCTGTTACGACCCTTCCGTCGCTGCCGGTTAGGCATCGGCCCCGATGAGCTCAAGAGCCTTCTTCCCGCCGGGCACAACTTCGGTGGCCAACCTTTGATCCATCGTTGCCAAACGCCCTCCGTTCGCGTGAGCGAGCGCAAGTAGGTAGCTATCGGTGACACGCGAGTGGCTGGAGAGCAGTTCTGGCGCGAAGAACTGCGGGTCGGCGATGCTCAGGTGATCGGACCAGAAGTTGTGCCCAGGCAAGCCACGAATCGCGGTGAGCGTTCCATCCTTTGGAGCCCAACGTGGATGGGCTCACCGGCGGTCTTGGCCGTCCGGTGCTACCCCGGGGTTGGGCGATTTGGTCTCGCGCAGCATCTCTCCAGTGATATGCTCATAAAGACCACTAGTTACCGCATATCCTTGGTCTAATGCCTGCTGAAGTAGATCGCCCGCGCGACACTCGTCCAAAATCACGACTGAATTACCTCCTCGCACATTCTCGTCATATGCCCTAGTCAAACAGCTATCCAGAGTGCGCAGCACTGGAACCAGTTTAAACTCCACGTCAGCCTCAAAGGATGAGAACCCGGCACTCTTCGTCAATCTTCTAATGGCTAGAAGATTTGCCTGCTGGTTGATACCCCAATTCACAAAGGCGTCGTCGTAAAGCCTCTTCCTCTCCTTGATTTCTTCTGACGAAACTCCGCGCTTGAGAGCCGAAACCAGCATCATAGCTCTAGTATGCCTTGCATACACGGCACGCGAAAAATCTTGGATAGCTCCGAGGCTCGATTCGTAAAAAACCCTCGACTCTGTAAGCTTTCTTTCTGCGTCAGCTACCTGCGCACTGTATATTCGTTCGCGCTCCTTCGCGTTCTCGTTAAACGCCCAGTTGAGGACCAGTCCGACGACTCCTGATAGCAGGAAGCCCACTACCACAGCTGTCAGAGGATGTGAGAGCACCCTCTTCCAAGGCTTTTCTTGCGGCCCTTCTCCTTCGCGGACAATGCGTCTCACTCTCTCGCGCAGCACCTCGTCCGAAATAACGGTATCGAGAGGATCTGTCACTTTGGTCTCCATTTCCCTCTCACCTAGTCTGCCGCCCAACGTTTTGGTTCAGCGGCAGCGCGGAGCGCCTTTCACTGCAACGGTTGTTACCCATGTTTTTCGGACGCTGCCCGGCCCACCGTAGCAAGTACTCGCTCACGTAGGCTGGCCGCGAGTTCGTCAATCCGGGAGTACACAATGAAGTTGAAGTCCTTGACGTCGAAGTGAATCGCGCCCGGGTCGCCAGAATAGGCCAGATGGATGACTCCTTACGTAGGCTATGGGCAACACCGAGATGAACCGCTCTCTTTCTAGCAAGCCCTTCAAGAATCCCGTGATGGCTTTCTCTTCGGCGAACTGTGGATAATGGGTACCGATCCACCCAACGCACTTCTGAATGTGAGCACCCAGGAGTTGCGCAATCTTGACCAGGATCTCGGGACCAATATCGGGTATCTTTGGATCGACGGGCAAGCCATTGTAATAGCGCACGGCGTCGACCCGCCCGGTCGCTGGCAGCTGGCCCTTCCGAATGGAAAAGGGACCCATCGCTGGGCTCGACAACAACGAGGCGAGCGTCGGAGAAGAGATCCAGAAATGCCAGCGCTTGCAGCCGGCAGGGCGCGTAAACTTCCGCCCGACTAGCCGGTCATCGATCAGATGGCCCTCGTACCTTTCGTCCGCAGGCATCGATAATTCTCCCACGAGGCTTGGCTCTCAACTAGTGCTCGCGAAGCGTGCTGGTAGCCACCGACGACTGTTTGGCAGATCTTTCGCTTACAGTGGCCAGATAGTACTGTACGCCGATCGCTCTGGGAAGAAAAAGAAGCAAGAGCATGCCAGCTGAACACCGCGGACTTTTGGCCGACGGGAGGTTGGCGGTGGAGGCTGTCCGACGGGACCGCAGGATCCGGCGATGACTTTCAATCGATAGAGCCGGAAGCAGTTAGGGGACCGAAGTGGGCTCGTAGGCGATTTTTATCTCAGCTCGGACCCGCCTGCCGAAGGCAAGGACCAGCGAATGGGTGCCCCTCGTGCCTGCAGCGGCGAGCGCTTCGCACGCGAGCCTCGCCACCGACCAATCGGTTTGCACATACGGATCTAAGCCTCCGAATACGGATCTCGCCACCTCGAGATCCGATCTCAGCGCGTGGAGACGGATCTCTGCACGGCCAGATCGGTCTCAGCGAGCCGATATCCGATCTCTTGGCCCGTAGATCGGTATTGGGCGCACGCAGATCCGATCCCGGCGAGCGAAATCGTTCCAGCTCAGGCGATCCGCCGATGCCGCAAGGGCCCTAGCAGGACGTTTTTACATCCAGGAGATACCCACTCAAGGCAGTTCGTCGCGCAGCTGGTTGACCAGTTCTGGAGTAACCGGGGCCGCTCCTCGACGTCTCGGCAACAGCGGCACGCCGTTTCGCTCGGCTCGCGCCGTGCGAGATCCGCGGCCAAGGCCTTGTCGCGCTAACGCAGAGATCACTTCTCCGACGCTCTTTCGGTCGCGTTCGGCGAGATGCTTGGCGGCAGCGAGGATGTCGTCGTCGATGGCAAGGGTGGTGCGCATGGCGGCTCCTTGTGCTGCGTATTATACATCACGCATCAAAGCCTTAGTCCGCCAAGGTGGGCCTAGAGCCCAACGCTCAAGTTCCGGTTGATTCGCTCGTTGAGCCCCCCACCTGCCGCTACGATCCCTCTGTCGCTGCCTTCGGCGGCCACGCGCCGACCATCTGCCGCAACGCGACGATCTTGCCGAGGTGATGTGCGCTGCCACGTCGCCGCATGCCAAAGCTCGTCGTAGATCGAGTGCGACGCGCCGGCCGGGCGCAGCGTGACCTGTTCGAGGTTAAGCCCGGACAACAGATCGACCCGCGCGCGGAATTCGCCGGTCAAGAACAGGTGCTCCCAGATAGCCATCAAGCGCTCCTATACTCCCATGGATCGCTTTGCGCCAGTTGCGCTGGCTCGGTCCAGTCTATTTCAACCATCGCGCCATGCACTGTTTGGCCTGGCTATGGGTAACTGTTCGGCCGTCTTCGATGGCTTTTTCTCCCCGTGCAATCCCCTCGAGCTTGTCCTTAATCGCGGTCGCCCGCGCAGCGGCACGTAGGCGCTGCAATTCCGCCTTTGCGGCGATCGGCTTCAGTTTGCCTGACTCATAGGCTTCGAGGACATCGAGTTCATAGGGATCCAGCTTAGACATCGTCCGATTCCTTCGCGATGAAGTGGCGGGTCGCATCCCGACTGGGAATGACGGTCTTCAGGAGGAAATAGTCGCTTCTTCGCCAAAGGATACCAAGTAGGCGTATCCGGCTTCAACGACCATGACCTTCTGCCGAGGGTACTTCATCGGGTTCGGGTGAGGCACCACTTCCAGAAGCGCACCGGTCTCAACAGTACTACTAACCGACAACTGCGTCTTCACCTTCTCTTATACCGAATAGGTTCACGATCATCTCGCGGTCAACGCCCTGGCGTGAAAGCAAGAAGCCGGTTTCATGCCAATTAGACAACACGGCGAAGTGAAGAAGGTCTGGAGGCAACGCTTGAAAATAGGCTTCCAGCTCGCTTCGCTCTACCTTGATATTGGAATAAATCCAAGCACCCTGAAGCTGCGCAGTCGGAGATAGTGGCATGAACTTCTCGAAGGTGCTAGGAAACAACAGCTCCGGTCGCCCCGGACCCGAGGACACGAAATCCTGCCCGGAGTTGAGGTGGGGTACCATTGGACCAATGTGCTGGACCACGTCGCCTATGCGGTACTTGACTTCAACGAGAACGTCTGGCGCGTTGTTGGGAGAAAATCGCCAATCGATAGTGCGATTGCCCTGGCCGTATCCAACTACCTCGAACTCAGCGCTCGTCCCTTGGGCAAGATAGAAGAGCGGTCGAGCCTCAAACAGAACTTCTTGATGCTTCCTGCGGTCGGAGAGTCGCTCCAGATATTTCAGAAGCGCGCCTTTCGGCAGACGTTGATCCATTGACCGCAAGGCGCGATACAAATGTTCCACCTCAGGCCACTGGTGAGTACCCAACAGAATTTGGTCACTTCCCTGGAGCGTCAGTGGCTCACCAAAATCGTATCGCCAAAGTGATGTCAACTTATCGAAGAATGCTGTAGCCGACTTCACTCCTAAGGGCAGGAGTTTGAACAGCTCCGTCGCGTCGATGTGCTCCTGACCGTGCTGCGCGGCTACCACCAAAAATGCGTCTACTAAGTGAGAGGTATCACCAACGAAAAGCTCGAGAGAGGGGTTAAGCGCCGACGTCAGCATTGAAGGTGCCCTTCCACGAACGGACCCGCACACGATTATAGTCGGTGGACCAGGTTGGCTCTTGGGGCGGAGACCCAACCTCAAACTGTGAAGAGCCGCGCCACTCCTCGTTGTGCCACCAGGAAACCACCGCGACGCGCTCTTCGAGAATTTGCTTGACGAACTGCAGAGCCGCCTGGGTTCCGAAGTGCTCGCCATCTCCAACCCATTGTTCGAAGTGTGAGTGGTAGTGATCGAAGCCGACGGTGACCTCGCCGTTCGAGGTGTCAATGACGAGCCCGTGCTCGACATTCGCCTCCAGGGGCGGCACCACCTCAAGCGCAAGGAACGTGTCCCCATCGTCGGCTTCTTCGGTACGCGTAAGCGTCCGCCACTCGGGAAACGCAGCAAGGATCTCTTCAGCGGTAGCGAGGGAGAACTCATTCATCGGGATGCACCGCAGCCGACCGCCGATCCCGCCACGACAAAAACGCCGGCAGCAGCGTAATCGTGATCAAACAGGTCGAAAGCGCGCCGAGGATCGCGACGAAGCCGACCGTCTTCAAACCCGGATAGTGGGAAAAACCGATTGATCCGAAGCCGACGATGGTCGATAGCGCGGCCACCGCCACCGCTCCTCCGGTTTCGATGATCCCCCGCTCGCGCTCGGCCCACGGCAGGTTCACCGATTCGCGGTAGCGGTGGATCACGTAGACGCCATAATCGACTCCGATCCCGATGATCATGGTCGTGACGAAAATGTTGATGAAATTCATCTTGATGCCGAACACGCCCATCCCGCCGACCATCCACACGATGCCGAGAGAGAGAGGTACGAGCGCCAAGAGCGCGTCGCGGAGACTGCGGAAGTCGATCCAGACAAGCAGCCCGACGACCAGATAGCCGAGGATGCCGGCGACCCAGGCATCATTGAGCACCATCGTTCGCACCCGCTGGTTGAGCACATTGTTGCCGGTGAGGATCGCGTTCGGCCCGAGCTTCGCGATGGCAGTCACCACCTCTGGAGGCGCCTCCCGCCGCCAGCGGTTCTGGGGCGGGTAGAGGTAAACCGCGCTCACCCACGCATCTCCGTCCTGGGCGAGGAAACGATCGAGCAGCAGCTCGGTCTGCCGTGAGTTGCGGAAATCCTTGACCCCGATCGGTCCGGAGAGAGAGATTGCCTGGTTGAGCAGGGCGAACCCAGGATCGAAGGATGCTGGCCGCAAGCCCGAGGCGCCCGCCGCCTTGGCGAAGCTCGCGCGAATCCGCGCCAGGTCGAGAGGGCCCGAACGGCCGGCGGCGAGCCAATCGAGGGTTTTCCGCTGGCGTTCGAGCGGCGGGATCAGCGAGCCGACACCGCTCGCGCTGTTGAGCACCCCTCGCTCGACCAGGCCCTGCGCCACCGCGCTCGTGCGGTCGGCGAGAGCGAGCGTCTCTTCGAGCGTCTTGCCGTGGACGATGACGCTCATCGAGTCGAAGCCCGAGCCGAACCGTTTGCCGATCTCGTCGGTGGTCGCGGTCCCCGGATTGCCGTGCGGGCGCATCGTCTTCATGCTCTCGTCGAAGGTGACCCTCTGGGCGCTCCAGACGGCGAGCAGAGTGATCACCAGGCCGATCCCGAGCACCGGCCTCGGATAGCGCGTCGACAGCGCCATCAAGCGGCTCGTGCCGAAGCTCTGGATGTAGAGGTTCGGCTCCGTCGAGCGCTTCGCATGACTGTCCTCGCGCCAAGCGAGGAGGGCCGGCAGGAGCCAGAGAACCGAGATCACGCACAGGAGAATGCCGGTCCCGGTGAGCAGCCCCATCTGGAGCAGGCCGCCGAACGACGTGGTGGTGAAGGCATAGAAGGTGGCGGCTGTGGTGACTGCGCCGGTCAGCACAGCGCGCCCCGACAGGCTGTTCATCGCCACCAGCGCCTCTTCGAACGAGGCGCCGTTGCGCCGCTCTTCGACGAAACGGCCATAATTGACGATCACGAAGTCGATCGCCAAGCCGACCAGGAGCGCCGCCACCACGCTGGTCGCCGAGCTGAGCGAGCCGATCGCGATTTTCGCGAACCCGAACGTCAGGACCAGACCGGCGAGCAAGGGGACGAAGGCATAGAGCAGAGCGCTCGGCCGGCGAAACGCGAACAGGAACAGGAGCAGCACGCCGACCACCGAGGTCGCGATGTTGACCACCATGTCGAAGCCGAGCAGGTTGGCGTCGCCGACCGTCGTGAGGTACGGGCCGCCGAGCGCCGTGTCGGGCACCGCCGGCACGCTCGCGGCCTTCTCGCCATCTCCAGGATTAGCGGCGCCGTTCACCCCGCCGACGATCTCGGGCCACGATTTTCCGGTCGTCGCGATCCGCTTGCGCACGCTCGCCACCATCCGCTGGCTGAACTTCACATCTTGCGGCGGCCGCTTCGGCTCCGCGAGCAACAGCAGCAGGCGATGGTCTTTCGACAGGTAGTAGCCGCTGGCCCAATCGACGTTCAGGGCGCCGCGCGAACTCTCCATCCGGCCCAGGAACACGTCGGCCAGTCCGAGCGGGTCGAGCTTGTACAGCTCCTTGAGCGCCGTCCCTTGCGGCGTGCCGAGACGCCGCCGCAGCTCGACCGCCCGTTCGCGGATCGCCGGATCGGACAGCTTCGCTTCGAGCGCCTGCCGTCCCGCGTCGTCGAGGAACAGAACCGCCTTGGGGAAGAAGGTGGTCAGCAGCTCCTCCGGATTGCCGAGTTTGAATTCGACCCGCCTGATCTCCGGCGCTTTGCCCACCTCGGCGGCCAGCGCGTCGGCATAGCCCAAGTAGGGATCGAGCACCGCTCCTTCGGGGATCGGCACCGCGATCAGCAGCAGAGAACCCATGCCGAACTGTTCGAGCGCATCCACGTAGGCCGAGATCGCAGGATCTTTCTGCGGCAGCAGACGGAGCATGTCGGTGTCGAAGCGGAGGTTCGCGGCCAGCGCGATCGAAGCCGCGACCAACAGAGCGAAGACCGCCAACACCCGGCCGTAGCGGCGATGGGCGACCTCGGCGATCCATCGCAAGTACATGCGGTCCTTCGGCGGCGAGGGCGAGGAGGGCGTTTCGGTCATGGCACCACCGGAGGACCGTCGCTCTTCAAAAGGCGTCGGCCGAATTGCAGGAAGTAATCGATGCCCGACCAGACGGTCACGAGCATGGCGAGCCAGAGGGAAATCGGTGCGAGGTGGCGGAACTCCCCCAGCTCGTTGTAGACGATCAAGAGCGAGATCGCGACGATCTGAAGCGTGGTCTTGACCTTGCCCGAGGGGGCGGCCGGGATGACGATTCCTTCCGCCGCGGCGAAGCTGCGCAACGAGGTCACCGCGAACTCGCGGGCGATGATCACCACCACGATCCAGGCCGGCACCACCCGGGGATTCAGCTCGACCAGCGAAATGAACGCCGCCGAGGTCAAGATCTTGTCCGCCGCCGGGTCGAGAATCTGCCCCAGCCGGGTGATCTGCTTCCGCCGCCGTGCCAGAAACCCGTCGAGAAAATCGGTCAGCGAGGCGAGCAGGAACAACCCCAGACCGATCCACTCCTGGCCGAAGTATTTGGGTTTCGTAAACAGCACGACCACCATCAGCGGTACGAGCAGAATGCGAAACAGACTCAAAATGTTGGGGACGTTGAGCATGGCGGCCGATCGAGCCGGTGGATTGTATGCCATGGGCGGTTGGCCGGCCTTTAGGCTCCCTGAAACCGCGCCAGAATCCCTTCGAAGGTCAACCCCGCGACGGCGGGTACCACCCTCTCGGCGAGGGCCAGCTGTCCGGCCGGATAGGTTTGGGCGACCCCTAAGGTCCTAAAGCCCGCATCGGCTGCCGCCGAAAGCCCGGCCGGGCTGTCTTCGATCGCCAGCACCTCGTGGGGATGAAACAGCCGGGCGGGCAGCGGCGGCTCGGAATTGAGCGCATCGAGCGCCTTCCGGTACCCCTCCGGATCGGGTTTCCCCTCGGTGACGTCTTCGGCGGCGACGATCGTCTTGAACAGGTCGAGGCATTCCGCCTGGCGCAGAGCCCCCTCGACCTCCTCTTGGAGCGCGCCCGAGACCACTCCCAGCATGCAGCCGGCAGCAGAGACCGAGCGGATCAGCTCGACCGCCCCGGGGAAGAACGGATACCCCCCGGCGCGGATGCGCTCCTGGTAATAGCGCGATTTCCGGGCAATCAGCCGCATCAGGCGCGGCTGGCCGGCTTCCTGCCCGGCGGAGCGCAGCGCGGCGGAAAGGCAGCCGCGATCGTCGAACCCGAGAAACTTCTGGTAGTACTCTTCCGTCGAGAGCGCGATCCCTTCCTCGGCGAGCACCCGCTGGAACAGCTCGAAATGCAGCGGCTCGTCGTCGACCAAGACGCCGTTGAAGTCGAAAAGGATGGCCCGGAACACGAGCGCGATCATAACGCGGTCGGCTGTCGCGAGAATCGGCCCGGGCGACACTTAAAGGGAAGGGAAGAGATCACCGCCCCGCTCTGTTCTCGGAAGGACGGGGGACCGGCCGGCTTGCCATCCCGCCGCGCCTCCCCCAGAATGATCGGTACCGTACCGCGCGAGCCGGCTTTCGCGCCCGAGGAGCAAAGATGGAAACGACCGAAATCTCCGAAACGACCCCCCCCGGCGCCCTGTCCATGGCCGACCCCGATATGCCGGTGACTTTGACCAAGAAAGCCGCGGACATGATTCGCATCACCCGCGAGCAGGAGGGGCTCGATCCGGCGAGCGGCCTGCGCATCGCCGTCCGAGGCGGAGGCTGTAGCGGTTTCGAATACGCCCTCGACTTCGAGCTGGAGCCGCGGCCGAACGATTACGTCTACGACCAGCACGGCATCAACCTGTTCGTCGATTCGCTCTCCGGCCGTTACCTTTCGGGCACCCATATCGACTACGTCCTCGGTGCCACCGGAGCGGGTTTCAAGTTCAACAACCCGAACGCCAAAGGCAGCTGCGGCTGCGGCTCCTCGTTCGCGGTCTAATTCGCGGTCTAAGAAAAAGGTAGATCCACCACCTCGGCGAGGGCACCGTCCGGCCACGTCAGCCGGGTGCCCGCCGCCGCCCCCCGCTTGTGAATCACGGCGAGGCCGATGCCGCCGAAACGGGGGGATTTCGCCGTGCCACCGACCGTTCCGACCTCGCGCCCCTCAAACGACAGAGCCGCTCCGCGCTCTGGAAGCTCACCCTCAAAGCGCAATCCCCGCATCGAGCGCTGCACCCCGCCGCGGTAGTGAATCCGCGCCACGACTTCCTGGCCCAGATAGCAGCCCTTGGTATAAGAGACCGAGGCCTCTTCCTGCCCGGTTTCTTGCGGAAAGTTCTCCGGCCCGAAATCGACCCCGAACCGCGGCAGCCCGGCCTCGACCCGCAGGATCTCTAGAACCTCGAAGCCCACCGCTCTGGCGCCCCGCTCGGTCAGAACCTCGGTCAACCGCCCCGCCGATTCGGCCGCCACCCAGGCGACCGCGCCCGGCGCGCCGAATCGCGGATGGCGGGAAAGCTCAACCTCCACCCCGCCGATTTCGACCTTCCCGTGCCCCCACTCCCCCTCCGGCAGACCGCCAAGCTCCGGCAGCAGCTCCGGCAGAAGCTCTGATAGCCCCGGCCCGACCAGGGCGAGCGGTACCACGCCGTCGAGCCGCTTCACCTCCACCCGATCGGCGATCAGATACTTGGCCAGATGAGCCGCGATCTCGTCTTCTAGCCCTGCGGGCAGGTCGAGCCAAAGCCGGTCCTCAAACGCCAGCAGACCGAAATCCGCCATCACCTTCCCCTGGCTGGTGGTGAAGAAGCCGTAGGTACCCGAGCCGGCCGCCAGGCTTTTGACTTCGCAGGAGACCAACCCGTTCAGAAACCGCAGGCGGTCGGCTCCGATCAGCTCCAACCGGCCTCGGAACGAGAGATCGATGAGGCCTACGGCCCCGTGGAGGGCGGTCAGCTCGTCAGGTCCACGGTCGATTTCGGTCGCCATTTCTACCCCTCCAACATCCACGGCACGCACCCGTGCCGCGGGTAGAGGTGCCGGCCTTGTTCGGCGAAGCGACGGAGATCGTCGTGCCAGCGGAGCTGGGAGACGACGATCTTCTTCTCGTCGATCTCGATCCAGTTGCAGGTGTTCTTTTCCCGTTCGGCGGCCCGGCCTCGGCTGGAGGTGGTGGTACCCGTGTGAACCATCAGAACCGGCGAGCGACCCTCGGGGTAAAACTCTTCGGAACTCGCGATGTAGGACTGGTGTTGATGGCCGGCGAGGACCAGGTCGACGCCCGCGCGGGAGAAGATCTCGATCGCCGGATGGGCGTTGGCGAGCACCCGCTGGCTGCCGAAGTTGGGCGGCGGAATCAGGTGGTGGTGGACCACCACGACCTTGATCAGGTTCTTAGGCGCCGCGGCGAGCAGGTCGCGCACGGCGAGCAGGCGCTTCAACCGGATGCGGCCGTCTTTCCGGGTGAAATTGAAGGCCGAATTGATGCCGACCACGAGCATCTCGTCGTCCCGGTAGACCGGCTCCAGATCGGGAGAGAAATGCTTTGCGTAGGCGCCGAACGGATCGAATGCCCGCTGCCAGACCCGCCAAAGTGGCACGTCGTGGTTGCCCGGCACGGCGATCGAGGGGATGGGGAGCCGCTCGATTCGATCGACAAACTCGCGCGCGGCTTGGAACTGCTCGGGCCGGGCACGTTGGGTGAGATCGCCCGAGATCACCACCAGATCGGGCCGACGCGCCTCGACCAGGGCAAGCACCCCCTCGGCGAGCCGGGGCAGGTGCTTAGGACCGAAATGGATGTCGGAGATGTGAAGGAGCGATCGCACCCTGAAATCTAGGCCCGGCTGCGGTCCGCAGAATCGCCGCCGAGGAAATCGCTGCCGATCCGCGCAGCCTGTTCGGCGGCAACCCCGGAAAGTGCCGCCACCACGGCGGCCCCTTTGAAACGGCCCAACAGGTAGCCGCCCGCCGCCACGACCAGCAGGGCGGGGACCGGATAGGCGCGCACCAGGCGCTCCCACTCACCGGGCAGGATGTCATCGACCAGCTCGTCGAGGCGGGAACGCTCGCGGGTCGGGGCGTCGGAATCGGTCATGGCGGCACTCTCCTCTGGCGCGAATTGGAATGGATTAGATGGGAAGTAGTGGTTTCGTTTGCCCCGCCAGAGCGAGGAGGCAAACGAAACCACTCGGAGAAAGCGGCGGCCCGCCCGAGATCAGGCGGGCCGCAACCCCATCGAGCATTTGCCCGGTCTGCTCAGTCGTCGTCGCGCGACCGGCGGACCAGCAGCCCGACCAGAAATCCGACCGCCGCGGCGACCAGTACCGACTTGCCGGGATTGTCCCGCACGTAGTCGTTGGCCTGGCCGGTGACGTCCGTCATGTTGGAGCGGACTTTAGCGTAGGTCTTGCGAGCACCCTCCGCCGTTTCGTCATAGCGCTCGCGCGCCACGCGAGCCCCCCGGTGCAGTTCGCGCCGGGCCCGGTCGGCCCCTTCGCGGACGTCATCGGACAGCTTGCGATATTTTTCCTGCACACCGTCAGAGAAGCGGCTCACCCGCTTGCGCGCGTCGTCGAGACCTCCCTCGACCGCATCGCGCACCGAGTCCGCGGCGCCTTCCAGGTGATCTTGGGCATCGGCTAGATCTTTGTTGGCCATTTCGTATACCTCCTTGGTACTTCGTGTCCGATCGCGGCGAAAGCTTCGGGCTCGTTTTCCGAGCTGTCGGAAGTAGAGAGCAGGAACCGTGCCGCCGTAGCTTCGCGCCCTCTCCAGCGCAAAGATAGACGACAGGTTAGACTCTGAGCCCAAGTCATGGCAACCCTCCCTTCTCACGGCGCCTGCGGCTCTGTCGACGATGCGCGCCGACCGCTTCGCCGACTGCAAGTTTTGCCGCAGATCCCCCTCGCGGAGGACCGCGGGCCGTGGTAGATCCCGAGCGGCCGGCCGCTCCGGCTCGGCGCTCCGGGCCGTCTTTCCTGCGAAGGATCGCTTCGTTCTTCGGCATCTCGCTGCGCCAGGCGAACGACGACTCGATCCTGCTCACAGCGTCGGCGCTCGCCTTCGTCACCGTGCTCTCTCTGATTCCGCTGCTCGCCGCGCTCTCGTACGTCGGCGCCCGGGTGTTCAGCCAATATCAGCAGAAAAGCTTCGAGGTCTTCGTCCAGATCCTGCCGTATACCGAAAAGCCGATCACCGACAAGCTCGCGGAATTTCTCGCCCAGGCGCGTGCGCTTCACGGATTCGGCGTCGCGGCGTTTTTCATCACCGCAATGATGGTCTTCTCGACGATCGAGAAAACGATCAACAAGATCTGGAACGTCGCCCGCCACCGGCCGATCCGGGTCCGCATCGCCACCTACCTGCTGCTCATGTTTTGGGGGCCGGCGCTGCTCGCCGCCACCTTTTCCAGCCTGATCCTGCTGCGCCAGAGCCCGGCGTTTCGCCAGCTGGTCCAACGCTCGGTGCTGCTCGGCGTCCTACCCTTCGCGGCGGCGCTGATCGGCTTGATGATGCTCTATTGGTTCGTTCCCTATACGCCCGTCCGGTTCCGGAACGCTTTGGCGGGCGCGCTGGTCGCGGCGATCCTTCTGGAGCTGCTGCGTTTCGGTTTCGGCCTCTACGTCGAGTACTTCCGCAACGTGAGCGCGGTATACGGCAGCTTCGCCTTCGCACTCCTGTTCATGATCTCGATCGAGCTGACCTGGGCGATCATCCTGTACGGGGCAGAGGTCGCCTACACCGCCCAGCACTTTCCCATTATTTCCCTGGGCCTCTACCTCCATCCGCCGATGCAGGCCGCCTGGGTGGGGCTCGCCGCCGTCGCGGTGATCTCGGGACGTTTCGTGCGCGGCGAAAAAAGCCTGTCGGAAGACGAGTTGGCGGCGCAGCTCCAGATCTCCCCCCAGGAGCTGGAGCGGGTTCTCCATCCGCTGCTCACCCACGACCTGCTACGGCAAACCGAAGCCGGCGAACCGGGCTATCTGCTCGCCGCGGATCCGCAAGCCATGACGCTCGATCAGATCTTCCAGGCCTACGACCATCGCGCCCGGCGCGCCGTCCAGCCGCTGCCGATGGACCTCCGCCGTCGCTTGGAGGCGCTGGTCGCCGGCACCGCCTCGACCCGCGGCAACGCTCTGGCCAAGACGACGATGGCCGATCTCCTGCAAACCGACGAAGAGACCCTCAAGCTGGTACCGGTGGCGGCCTCCGAATCCGACGCCACCCCACCCACCCATCCCACCCAGGCCGCTGGCCTGGGCTAACGGGACGCGGCCCGTTGGGCCGCCAACCCTGCGAAACGGGTACGGCCTGAAGGGCCGTGTCACGTCAGCCCAGGCTGGAGGCCTGGGTGGGATGAGGCGTCGCTTCGCCAACTGTTGGCCTGGGTTGGAGGGGTTGCCCGGACCGATGGGGCCAATCCGATGGGGCCAATCCGCCATCCGCGTGCCCCCAAAAAGAAAACGGGCCGGGGGTTGCCCCCCGGCCCGTTTCCGGCATTCGATGTAGCTGAGACTAGTTGCCGAGCAGCCTGTGGCTGGCCGCGCAGGCGCTGTCGAGCTGGATCGCGTCATACCCGACGCTGAACCGACCCGAAGCGTCCATGATCACCGTCACCCAAGCCTGAGCCGCCGCCGGATCTTCCGGCGGATTGGAACCCGCCGAAGGCACCGTGGTGTTCAGGTTCAGGAAGATCCAGCCGAAGTCGAACGACACCGGGAAGTCCGCTCCGTCAACGGCCGTACGCTGAGCCTCGGCCGGGAACGGAACCAGGAAGTCGCCCGGAGGCGGCGGCGAGAACGGCGGAACCTGCTGCAGCTCCGGAGTCTCCATTTCGTCGAAGACCACGATCTGCTCTTCGCCGAGCGGGTACCACGCCGGGAACGTGCCGCACTTGAACGCGTTCTGGTCGACCTTCGAGTCGCGCCACACGATGTAGTCCGTACCACCGGTGAACGCTCCGCCGTTGATGTAGCGGGCGGCGAAGTTCGTCGTGAGCGGCTCGCGGTTGTCCGCGGCCGTCCAGTTCACGTAACGACCATAGAAGGTGTACTGACCGGCGACCGAAGTCTCCGGGTTGGTGGACGAAGCCTGGACGTGGACGAGCGTCTCACCCTGGGCGAAGTTCTCGCCCGAGTTGACGTAGAAGTAGTCGCCCCAGAGAACGTTCTGGTTGGTCGCGTCGCCCGTGCCGCCGGAAGCGAAGTAGCCGGCATCACCCGGGAAGCGCAGGGTGCAGTTGTTGACCGTGTCGACCGTGACGTAGCCGCGGGCGATGTTGTCGCCGAAAGCCCGGCCGGCGCAGCCGTTCAGGATGGCCGAGAACGTACCCGTGTGCGACGCGCGCAGGTGGGTGACGAACGAAGCCGGAACCGCCGGCGGCGGCAACTGGCCGGAGCAGGACGCGAAGTTGATGTCCTGCGAGAAGGTACCCTTGTGGCTGATGGTGTCACCCGGGTCCTGGCCCGCCGACGCGGTGCGCGGCACCGTGCCGTTGAAGATGTCGCGGATGCTGACGGTCTGCACGTCATACCCGGTGAGGTAGATGTTGAAGTCGAACGTCGGAACCGACAGGTCGGACCACAGAACGACGTGGGCGAGGACGGCGGTCGCCGAAGCGTTGTTGATCGAGAACAGGGTGTTGATCCCGTTCGGGTTGTTGAGGTCAACTTCGAAGTACGGCAGCAGCAGCGTGGCCGCCGGCGAGTCTTCGATGGTGCAGATGAACGGCGGGCCATTGACGCCCGGCGTTTGGGCCCAGAGGCCCGACGCCCCGACCGCTGCGAGCAGCAGGCCGAATACCAAACTCTTCTTCATGATTCGTCTCCTCCGAGATCGTCGTTGGGCGTGAGGAACGACACGGCCCCTCAGGGTTGCCCGACTCCTGGATTAACTGGTCTACCGGAACTACCGTAGCTTAGCCGAGAAAATGGCACAACACCACAGAAAAATCAACTCCCTTAAATACATCCCACCGGGAAATCGCGCCAAGCCGGGCTTCCCACCCGGCAAAAAGCGCGTGCTTGCCCTCGCCCGACCACCTCTGTACAATCCGCGACCTCCCGCTCGTGGGGCAGTAGCTCAGCTGGGAGAGCACCACGTTCGCAACGTGGGGGTCGAGGGTTCGAGTCCCTTCTGCTCCACCATTCCTCGCTTCGCTCGTCATGGTTGGAGCCGAAGCGCTTCGGTCTCGGACGCCCTCGCCTTCGGCTCGGGCGTTCGAGGGCGAGTCCTTCCTTACTCTTTAACGACACCGGCCCCTGGCTGTCCGTTTAGATTTCGCGTTACACACCGGGCGACTTTGTAGAGACGTCCCCAGTCCTCAACCACGGACCTGTCCGGGTGCTGGCCGTCGGGGCGTCTCCGCAGCGGCGCCAACGACCGTGGAACCCTACGCCTCCGGCGGCAACCTGCCCGGGCGCCCCGCTCGCCTTTGGGTCCGGCGTATGGCAGGCTTCGGTCCCTCTATGACAACCCGAATCGACCGGCAGATCCGTTCTCTCGATATCCGGCGCAACGCTCTGCTTGATGAGCTGGCGCCTTTGGACCTTGCGGTTCTCGGCCGGCGCCCGGCTGCTGGGAAATGGTCGATCCTGGAGATCGTCGAGCATCTCGTGCTCTCCGAGCGGGAGGTCTGCCGGTTCCCCGGAGCGGCGGAGCGGGCGGAGGGGCCGGAGCGACCGCGGCGTTTGAAGCACCGGTTGGCCTATCTCGTGGTGTTTCTGGTCCTGCGGTTCCGGATCCGGGTGAAGGCCCCGTCGGCGAGGATGCTCCCTCAGGGGGAATGGTCGCTCGCCGATTCGCGGCGCGAGTGGGACGAGAACCTGAACCAGCTTCGCGCCTTCGCGTCCGGGCTCGATCGGAAGGCGTTGGGCCGGGCGGTCTTCAAGCATCCGGCCGCCGGACCGATCACCCTGTCGCAGGCTTTGACTTTGGGCCTGCTGCACGTCGAGGATCACGCCCGGCAGATCGAGCGGCTCAAAGCTTAGGGTTGGAGCCTGTCCGCCGGCCGACCCGTGGCACACCGCCTGCACTCCCCTCGGCGATCCGGAGGGCAATGGAGTCGATGATCCCCAAAAGATTGCGAGGGAAGAGGATGTGGATCTACGTTGTCGGCGGGGCGATGGGGATGGCAGTCATCGTCATTCTCGTGCTCAATTTGTCGACGGGCGAAAAGAAGGTCACCCAAGCGATGCCCGGCCTCTACGGCATCGAGGATCCCCAGTTCGTGCGCACAATGGGGTCGCTTTTCGGGCCGCCCCTGGTCGACGGCAACAGCGCCGTGGACTTTCAGAACGGCGACGAGATCTTTCCCGCCATGCTCGACGCCATCCGGGGCGCACGGAAGTCGATCTGCCTGGAGTCCTATATCTACTGGTCCGGGAAGATCGGCAAAGAATTCGCCGACGCTCTCACCGAGAAGGCTCGTGCCGGGGTGAAAGTCCATGTGCTGCTCGACTGGGTCGGATCCGGAAAGATAGACGACAGCTACCTGCAACAAATGCAGAAGGCGGGCGCCGAGGTGGAGCGCTATCAGCCCCTGCGCTGGTACAACGTGGCGCGGACCAACAACCGCACCCACCGCAAACTGCTGGTCGTCGATGGGCACATCGGTTTCACCGGCGGGGTGGGCATCGCGGACGAGTGGCGCGGCAATGCGCGTAACCCCAAGGAATGGCGCGACTCCCACTACCGCTTCGAGGGGCCGGCGGTGGCGCAGATGCAGGCGGCGTTCTTGGACAATTGGATCGAGACCCGCTCGGAAATGCTCGACGGCCCCGCCTACTTCGCCCAGGTCCCCCCCGCCGGGCCGGTGATCGTGCAGGTTTCGCTCAGCTCTAAAGGGAGTGGCTCCGAGAGCGTTCGGCTGATGTACCTGCTCTCGATCGCCGCGGCGCGCCACAGCATCCTGCTCGCCAACTCCTACTTCGTTCCCGACGACCTCGCGGTGGAGGAGCTGCTCGCGGCGCGCAAGCGGGGCGTGCGGATTCAGATCGTCGTTCCGGGCGAGCACATCGACACCAAGCTCGTGCGCCACGCCTCGCATTCGCGCTGGCGGCCGCTGCTGGAGGCGGGGGTCGAGATTTATGAGTACGCCCCCACGATGTTTCACTGCAAGTACATGATCGTCGACTCGTTATGGACTACGGTCGGATCGACGAACTTCGACAGCCGCTCCTTCCGGCTCAACGACGAGGCGAACGCCAACGTGTACGACCGGGGTTTCGCCGAGGAGCAGGAAAAGGTCTTCGCCGACGACCTTCGGCACTCGCGCCAGATCACGCTCGCGCAGTTTGATCAACGGCCCTGGAGCGAGAAAGTGATCGACCACCTGGCGGGGCTGCTGCGGGCCCAGCTGTAAAACCGGCGCCCCGCGCTCGCCAGCGTCGTCAGTGTCAGGCGACCGCCTCCCCCTTACCTCCCGGAAACCTGGCAGGTCGCCGCCTCCGGCACTCTCGCCACGCGGTCGATCTCGGCCTGGGCTGTGGTGGCAAGAAACGGCGTGCTCTTGTAGGCGATCTCGACGATCCGGCGGTTCGCGTCCCTCTGATAACGAACCAGCCGGGCCGCCACGTCGCCCGAAACGTCGGCCGCCAAGTCGAGCATCCGGACCGGCTGGGAGCAGCGAAAATCGAGATCCGCGAAGCTTAGATCGCGGATCTGGCGCCTTTCCCGGGTTCGAAAGTGAACCTTCAGGCGGTCGAGTTCATAGACCAGGCTCCACCGGGTATTCCCTTGCTCGGCCTGGCGAAGCGTCTCAAACGCATACCCGACCGCGTCTTTCTTCGGCGAGGCCGCAAAGGCCCGGACGCGTTCCGCGGTATGGGCAAAGCGGGGTAGGGAGTTTTGATCCGCGGGCGCGGATTTCCCGCCGAGCCCGCGCTGATAGCCCAAAGATGCGTCATAAGTGTCGTTGGTGAGGGCGGCGACCGGCAGCCGCTCGCCGCTGTGGGCGACCAGCCGGCCGTTCAGAAACTCGACCGTCGCCACCTGGCCCGTGCGATCGGCGACCAGGTAATGAAGCGGCGCCCCGGAGGCGATCCGGACGTCGCGATCGGAGGCCAGCACCTCGGCGACCGAGGCATGCGTGTCCAGCTGATACTGGATCCACTGGAGAACGTCCACGGTAGGCCGCGCATCGGGCCCGGGATACCGGCTGCCGTCGAGCCACATCAGCTCGATCGCAAGGCCCGCCTCGTTCATCCCGCCGGAGGGAAAATCGCGCCCGTACTGATTGAACGTGACGCTGCCGTATTTCGCCGTCCAGCGCTTCGGACGGTCGCTGCTGTCCGCCACCCGGGCAAGGCCGCGCGGGTTGACGATCAAAAGCCCGTCGCCGATGCTCCAGTCGTAGTTTTTGCCGAAGATCACCCGCCCGGAATCGCGCAGGCAGAAGGTCGTACAACCAAAGCTCGGGACCCCGGCAAAGCCGAGAGCGCAGAGGGTACCGACAAGGGCCAGGGACCGAAGGGAACCCAAAGCACGAAGTGGGGTTGGCCTTTTCATCGGACAAGCTTACTACTACCGGGATAGTTCTCGCTGCCTAGCGATCTCGCTCGTCCACCCGATTCCAATCCTGGTGGGTCCGCACCGGCTGCTCGGGATGGTCCGCGGCCTCCTCGACGCCCGAGATGATCTCCGCCTCGAAATCCTGGCCCGTCTCGACCAGCTCTTCCACGCTCTCGTCGGCATCGGCCGCTATCGAAGAGAGCCCCTGCGTGTCGCCCGACTGCCCGCCGCTGTCGGCTCCCCCCTGGTCGCTGTCGTTATCGAGGTCGTCCAACCTCGGTTCTTTGGTCCGTATCGTCATTTCAAGCCTCCTCTAAGCCGGTTATCGAAGTCTCCGTTGGACCCCCATCATAGACCCCAGGATCGCCGATGAGAGCCCGGACCAAAGCCGAGGGGCGCGGCGGAATCCTTCATGGACCGCGTTCTCAATCTTGGTCAGGCGCACGAGTCCGGCCCAACTGGCCGGGAGAAACCAGCCCAGGGCTGAGGCCGAAGGCCGATGCCCTGTGTTCTAAGACCCCACGGAAAGGCGGCCTGAAAGGCCGCGAGAGCTTTCAGGCCCACACGTAGCGCTCGTCAAGTTCGATTCTTTTAGGCCTCCAGGAACGCACGGAGTCTAAAGATCCGTCGAGTCTGGAGTTCTCGCGGCCATTCAGGCCGCCAGGGGGTGGTGATCCTTGACCCAGGGCATCGGCCTTCGGCCTCAGCCCTGGGCTAGGTTCTCCCGGCCCGTCGGGCCGGCCCCTTGGGTTGCAGGTGCCGCCTCCTCGCGGTCGATGCCAACGCGCAAGCCGGAGACCGGCGGGGGGAGAGGGCCCCGGGGGCACGGACTTTTACGAAGCATTGATCCATGCCCCCGCGCGGGGGGCGACCACAGTCCTTCCGGTTAGGTACCCACTGACCATTGTTTCAATC
>JBBSBW010000078.1:0-21045 GCA_038250865.1 Thermoanaerobaculia bacterium
TCCGCCACCTGCTTGCGCAGCCGGCGGACGCCGGAAACGAGCAGCAGACAGGGAATCGCGAGGCAGGCGATGCCGAAGAAACCGAACGCCACCGCCGCGGTATGAGCGCCCACCGGACCGATCAGGTTGCGCGCCCGCCCCTCGGAGGAGACCGTACGGTGGAGCACGCTCGGGTCGCGCGGATCGAAGCTGGCGAACGAGATCGCGGTAAACAGCGCGAGCGCGAGCAGCACCAGGCCGAGCAGCTCCCTCCCCTTCTCTTGGGAAAGGGTCGGGCGCTCGGGGCGCTCGGTCGTCTTGGCGAGGGCGACGGACAAGGGTTCTAAGTCTCTCGAAAGGATCTGAGCGTTTCGGTCTTAAGTGCCGATAAATTCTAGCATAGCCGGCATTCCAAGCGTCGAAAAGCCGAGGCTGCCGCCGCCCTGCCTTCCCCCGACACGTTTCGCTCTCGCTTGTCGCGTTTCTCTTGGGATGCGCCGGCACCCCGGCATTCTTCGCGCGAGTGCTGATAGACCTTTCACCGCAACGTCCCCACGCTGCGTGCTCATTAGACTCCTTCGCCCTCTCTCGACGTATGCAGCGATTCTACCCCGCGAGCCGCTCGATCAACTCCCGCTGCTCCGGATAGGCCGCAAGCAGCGCCGCCCGCTCCCCCAGCTCGAAATCGGCGTAGTCGAAGCCTGGCGAAACGGTGCAACTGACCAGCGCGTAGGAGTCGGTCGCCACCACTTCCGCTCCGAACCAGCAGCCGGCGGGGACGACGGCCTGAAAGGTCTCGCCTGCTGAGATCTGGGCACCCAAGCGGACCGTTCGGTATCCGCCCTCCGGTTCGAGGACGTGGATCGTGATCGGGCTTCCCTCGTGGAAGTGCCAGAGTTCGTCGGCGTGGAGCCGGTGGAGGTGGGAGGGGTGGCCGCTTTTCAACAGGAAGTAGATGGCGGTTGAAATGAAGCGGTCGCCGCCGAAGCGGGCGGGCAGGTGGTCGGCCCGTACGCTTAGGGCGGCGCGATAGGTTTCGGCGAAGAAGCCCCCTTCCGGATGGGGAACGAGGCCGAGCGCGGCGACCAGTTCGGCCACGCGCTCGGCGGTTTTTCCGGAAGGGTCCGTCACGCTCCCTTGGCCGCTTTGACCGCCGCGGTGAGGGCGGGGAGGATCTCGTGGACGTCTCCCACGATGCCGTAGTTGGCGACCGCGAAGATCGGCGCTCCGGGATCTTTGTTGATCGCGACCACGCAGGTCGAAGCCTTCATGCCGACCAGGTGCTGGATCGCTCCCGAGATGCCGAGGGCGATGTAGAGCTTCGGCGCCACGGTTTGACCTGAGGAGCCGATCTGGCGGTCTCGGGGGAGCCAGCCGCTGTCGATCACCGGACGGCTCGCGCCGATCTCGGCACCCAGGGCTTTGGCCAGATCTTCGACCGGACCGAGCTTGTCGGCGCCGCCGATGCCGCGACCGACCGCCACGATGACCTCGGATTTGGTGAGGTCGATCTGATCGCCGCCCACCTCTTCGATCCCCAAGATCTCGCGCTCCGGCTTGATCTGCGACAAGTCGGCAAGCGGTTGGATCGGCGCCGGGGCGGCCCCGGTCGCGGCCGAATCGGACGAGAACGCGCCGGACTGGATCGAGACGATCACGGTGCCTTCGCCCCGGACCTTCACTTTCGCCTGGAGCTTGCCGCCGAGGATCGGCCGGGAGAAGAGGAGACCGTCGGAGCCTGAGGTAAACCCGGTGATCTGCGGCAACAGCCCCGCGCCGATCTCATGCGCCAGACGCGGCGCGTAATCGACCGTTTGGTAGGTGTGGGCAAAGACGACGAACGCCGGCTGCGCGGCGCGGAGCGCGGGGGCCAGAGCGCCGATGAAGGCACCCGGGGTGTAGCCGGCAAGATCGGCGTGATCGGCGACGTGAACCGCCGCGAGATCGCGGCCGGCGGCGGCGGTTGCCGCATCACCGACTCCGGAACCGAGCACGACGGCTTCGGCCTTACCGCCGATCGCCGCCGCGAGCTTCTGCGCCGCGGCGATGGTTTCGAGCGCCGCGCGCGAGACCTGGCCATCGCGCAGCTGGAGGACCGCCCATACGTTGTTGGACATCGAATCACCGGACCTCAATTCACCGGACATCAGATCACCCTCGCTTCCTGACGCAGTTTGTTCACCAAAGCCTGCGCCGCGGTCGCGGCGTCGCCCGAGAGGATCTGTGCTCCGGTGCCGCTTTCGGGGAAGGCGACCGAAACGATCTCCAGCCGCGAGCCGGCGAGCCCCACCGCGTCGGCGCCAAGCCCCAAGGCCGCCGCATCCACCTCTTCGATCAGCTTCTTGTTCGCGCCCATGATGCCCTTGAGCGAGGCGTAGCGCGGGTGGTTGATGCCCGCCTGGATCTCGATCACGGCGGGGAGGTTCAAGCGGAAGATTTCGTTCATGCCGCTTTCCATCTCGCGCTTGACCTGGGCGGTCTTGCCGCCTTCTTCGATCTCCAGGCCGATCACCAACCAGGCGTGCGGCCAGCCGAGTTGGCCGGCGAGGAGCGAACCGGTGCTGCCGTAGCCGACGTCGTCGGACTGGCTGCCGGTGAGCACGAGGTCGAAACTCTCGCGCCGGATCGCGGCGGCGAGAGCGCGGGCGGTGGCGATCGCGTCGCCTCCCGCAAACGCAGGGTCTTTCAAGAACATCGCGCGGGCGGCGCCGACCGCGAGCGCCTTTTTTAAGGCGTCCTTCACGCGATCCGGGCCGAGGCTTACGACCACCACCTCGCCGCCCGTCGCCTCGGCGATCTTCAATCCTTCTTCCAACGCGTAGCGGTCGCTTTCGTTGGTGACGAACGACAGGTCTTCCTCGTCGATCCAGCGCCCGTCCTTGGCCACCCGAAGGCGGGCCTCAACGTTGGGCACCTGTTTGATACAGACGGCGACTTTCATCGCGGATGAGTCTCCTCTAAAGGACCGAACCGGCGCCTTCGAGCAGCCGCCGCAATTGCGGCGGCGGCGGATTGAACGCCCAGATTCGGCCGTCGAATGCCAATGTTGGAATCACGCGCCGGCCGCCGCTTCTGGCGATTACGGTTGCAGCGGCAGAGGCGTCTTGGTCGATGTCGATCTCGTCGTACTTGGCGCCGGCCTCCGCGAGGACTCTCTTCGCGATCCGGCAGTCGGGGCACCAGGAGGCGCCGTAGACGGTGAGCGCGGAGGTCGCAACGCCCCGGCCGTCGGCGAGTGCCGCGATCTCTTCCGAGCTGAGCCGGGCGCCGAGGACGCGCAATTTGCCCATCGCGTCGGAAATCAGCAGGACCGGCAGGTCGGCGCGAACCAGGCCGAGCCGCGCGAGCAGCGCCGCCCCTGCCGCGTCGGTCGCCACGTCCACCGGATCGACTTGCGCCGTCGCCGTGGTCGCGGTCGCGGTCGCGGCGACGGTCGAATCCCAGAGCAGCTTCGGTCGGAGGCCCGTCATGGCAGGGTCGGTCCCGGCACACGAACCGCCGCGCCGTTGATCGCGCGCGCTTCCGGGGTGGTGAGAAACCAGATCGCCTCGGCCACGTCTTCCGTGCGCGCCCAAGCCCCGGGATCGGCGTCGGGCATGCTCGCGCGGTTGCCGGGGGTGTCCATGGTGCCGGGCAGGACGGCGTTGGCCCGGCCTCCAGAGGGCGCCAGCTCGCGGGCGAGCGATTCGATCATCCGGAGCATGGCGGCTTTGCAGCCGGCGTAGGCGCCCACGCCCGCCGCCCCTTCGTAGGCCGCAGGGGCGGAGACCGCCACCAGCGAGCCCGCCTTCGCGCGCTCGAACCGGCGCGCGGCCTCGCGGAAAACGCGGAATGTGGTCTCCAGGTTGAGCGTGATCAGGTAGCTCCAGTCGCGGTCGGAGAGATCGGCGAAGCGCGCGTAGCGGAAGCCGCCTACCAGATGGACGATCGCGCTCGGGATGCCGGAGACCCCCTCCACCTCGTCGAACAGTTTCGTGACCGCTTCGGAATTCGCCAGATCGATCCGCCGGACGGCGAGCGTCTCGCCCGGCGCGAGCTGGGCCAGCTCGGCCAGGCCGCCCTCGTTGGCGTCTACCGCCAGGATGCGCGCGCCGCCGGCCAGAAACCGGGAGACCACGCTTTTCCCCAGGGCGCCCGCAGCACCCGTGATCACGACTCTCGACATGTGGGAGATCCTCCTTGTGCGGTTCCGATCCGAAATCTGGCCAAAGATTCGACCGAAGGCCTGACGGAACCGGCGCGAAAGGGTACCACGGGGGCGGGGGCTTCGGGTCCCGGCGCGTCCTTTGCTTGCGCGCCGTGGACAGGCCAATCAGGCACGTGTTACGTTGCCGCGACTCGACTTGCTCGACCTGAACCCGAAACCCTAGAGAAACCAGCCCTCTTGCCGATGATTCTCGCCTTCCTCCAAATGTCTTCGACCCCCGCCTCGGCCAGTCCGGGGTTGTTCGATTTCTTTACCGAATCGGGGCCGGTCGCGAAGCTGGTCCTGTTCATCCTGCTCACCTTTTCGCTCATCTCCTGGTCGGTTCTGATCGGCAAGCTCCGGCAGCTCAACCGAGCGGAGCGGCACAGCCGCGAGTTTCTCGCCCTGTTCCACCAGAGCCAGAAGTTCAGCGAGGTGAACGCCGCCGCAGGCCGGCTCCAGGCCTCGCCGCTGGTCGGTTTGTTTCAAGCCGGCTACGCCGAGATCGACAGCCAGATCAAGGCCGCGAACCCGGAAGGGCCGACGGGCGATCGGCGCGGTTTGAAGATCACTTCGCTCCCCTCGCTCGAACGGAGCCTGAAGCGCGCCGCCGGGGTGGAAACCCAGGCCTTGGCGCGCTGGACGCCGTTTCTCGCCACCACCGCGGGCGCGACTCCGTTCATCGGCCTATTCGGTACCGTCTGGGGAATCATGGTCGCGTTCTCGCAGATCGGCGCGACCGGCTCGACCTCGATCGTCACCGTGGCCCCAGGCATCGCGGAAGCGTTGATCAACACCGCCGCAGGCCTCGGCGCCGCGATTCCGGCATTGATCAGCTACAACTACCTCGCCGGCCGCGTGCGCTCCCTGAAGGCACGGATGGAAGATTTCGCCCTCGAGCTGTTGAACCTCGCGGAACGAAATTTCACCTAGGCGCTTCTAAGCCTCCCGAGACAAACCGACCGCAATGGCATTCCAACTCGGCGAACCGGAAGAGGACGGCCTGCTGGCCGACATCAACGTCACCCCACTGGTCGACGTGATGCTCGTGCTGCTGATCATCTTCATGGTCGCGGCCCCGATGCTCCACCAGGGAATCGAAGTGAAACTTCCTCAGGCAAATGCGCAGAATTTGCCGCTCCGGGTGGAAGATCCGCTGGTCCTGTCGATCCGCCGCGACGGCCTGCTCTACCTGCGCGAGACGCCGGTGGCCAAAGACGCTGTGGTGGGAGCGGTCCAGTCCGAGATCGCCGCCAAGGGGGATGCCTCGGTGTTCTTGAAAGGGGACCGCGACGTCCCGTACGGCCAGGTGATCGAGGTGCTCGACCTGCTTTATCGCGGCGGGATTCAGAACGTCGGCCTGGTGACCGAACCGACCGGGCGCGATCCGCGGCAAGCCCGCGACCCGAAGGCGCGCGGCGGCGCGGGCTGAGGAGGACGAGAGTGGCCAAGGACGCCGTCGACCGAGTTCTCGCCGAGCGCGGCCAAGCCGCCGAGCGGTCGCGTCGCGCCGAGATCGCCGCACTCTCCGTCGCCGCGCTGCTCCACCTCGGGGTGGTCGCAGTAGCCTTCGGCCTCGCCCATTTTAAGCCACACCAGGAACCGATCGAGTTCATCGCCGCCCAGATCGTCCCGGCGCAGGCGCTCGGCGTCGAAAAGCCGCGGAAACGCGCCGAGGCGCCGAAGCCCGAACCGCCCGCTCCGCCCGCTCCGGTCACCGAACCTGCGGCGGAGCCCGAGCCCGAGCCGCCGGCCCCCGAACCCGAGCCGGTGCAGAAACCCGCGCCGAAACCGGTACCGCCGCCGGTTCCGACCGGGCCGCTCCCTCGGCCGAAAGGCTGGAACGATCCGCCTCCCACCCCGGCGGCCCCGGCAAAGCCCACGGCAACTCCCGCGTCGACGAAACCCGCCGTTCCGACAACGCCGCCGGCCAAGCCAGCCCCGCCCGCCAAGCCGCCGACACCCGCCAAACCGGGCACGGGCACCGGCGCGCCGGGACCGGGCGCCGAGGTGGCCAAGGGCACCGAGGCCGGCCCGCGCGGCTCCTCGGCCGGCACCGCGGCGGGAACTTCGCCTTTCGGAGATCGGATCGCGTCGATCGATCCGGATTTCACCTACGGTTACTACATCGAGCAGCTGCTGCGGCAGATCGACGCCATGTGGACGCGGCCGCAGGCGGGAACCAATATCAGGACCATCGTCCGCTTTCGCATCCTGCGCCGAGGCGACATCGACCAGCTCGACATCGCCGAGTCGTCCGGCATCAACGCGTTCGATTTGGCCGCCTTGCGCGCCGTCCAGAACGCGTCGCCCTTTCCGCCGCTGCCCGCGAGCTACCGTAATCCAACGCTCAACGTGACTCTGATCGTCCGCTGATTCGAGGTGCCATGACCACCCGCCGATTCGTCGCGCTCTCCCTGCCGTTGCTGGCTCTTCTTGGCACGGCACTGATTCGCGCCCAAAGCCCGACTCCTCCCTCCCCGTCGCCCGCCCCGCCGGCAGGCGCTGCACCTGCCCCGCCGAGCCAGCCGAACGAAGTGACGCTGGAGCTTTCCCGCAACCAGAGGGCGAAGATCCGCCTGGCGATCCCGAATTACGCCGCCACCGGATTCGCCGCGGCGGCCGGCTCCGCGGCCGGCAACGAGCTCGAAACCACGGTGCGCCGCGACCTCGATTTCTCCGGCTACTTCGACATCCAAGGCCCCGAGCAGCTCGCCGGGCTCACCCTCTCCGGCGACCTGCTGCGTGATCGCGACGTCTACCGCTCGGCCGGCAGCGAGGTGTTGCTCGCCGGGGATCTCCGCGAAGAGCAGGGCAAAGTGGTGTTCGAAGGTCGCCTGTTCGATCTCAAAAGCGGCCAGTCGATCCTCGCCAAGCGCTACCGCGGCAGCTTCGCCACCGCCCGGCGGATCGGCCACACGTTCGCCGACGAGGTGATCCGCTATTTGACCGGCGGCGCGGGCTTCGCTCTCTCCGAGATCGCCTACGTCTCCGAACGCGGGAAGATCAAAGAGATCTGGCTGATGGACTACGACGGCGGCAACCCCCGGCCGCTCACCGGCCACCGGTCGACCTCGATGTCGCCGGCCTGGAACCACGCGGGCGACGGGATCGCCTACACCTCGTTCGTCAACGGCCCGCCGGGGGTCTATTTCGCCGAGGTCGCCTCGGGCAAGAAACGGCCGCTGGTCACCTCGGGCTCGCTCAACATCTCACCGTCTTTTGCGCCGGACGGAGCGCGGCTGGCGATCTCTCGCTCGGTGGGCGGCAACATCGAGATCTTCTCGGCCGATACGTCCGGCGGCAATCTGCGGCGGCTGACTCAGTCGGCGGCGATCGACACCAGCCCCGCCTGGAGCCCGAAGGGCGGCACGATCGCCTTCACCTCCAGCCGGGCGGGTAACCCGCAGATCTATCTGATGGACGAGGAGGGGGCGAGCCAACGCCGCCTGACGTTCGAGGGGAGCTACAACGACGGCGCCGCCTGGAGTCCGGACGGTTCGGAGGTCACCTACGCCACCCGGCGCGACGGACGGTTCCAGATCGCGGTGACCAACGTGGTGAGCCAGGAGACCCGGGTGATCACCTCCGGCCCGGGGGAAAACGAGTCGCCGACCTTCTCGCCCGACGGCCGGAAAGTCGCGTTCACCTCGCGACGCTCCGGCATCAAGCAGATCTACGTGATAGACGCCGCGGATGGCGCGAACGTACGCCAAGTGACCACCGAAGGAAGCAACGACATGGCCGACTGGTCGCGGCCGAAGTAAGCGGCCTGGGCTCGAAGGGGTATACTCGGGAAATTCATGATTTGCCACTGCCATCCCCTCAAGGAGAAATCCATATGAACCGCAAGGCCCTCACCTGCCTGATCCTGGCCGCAGCGATGTTGCCAATGTTCGGCTGCCCGAAAAAGAAGCCCGCCACCCCCGCGCAGGACCTGAACGTCGACACCACGACCGTCCAGCCGATGGCGCCCAACGCACCGGCCACCGACGTGCCGGAACCGATGGCGCCGAAGGTCGATGATCAGGTCGAGGACCGCCTGCTCTCCGCGGACCTTCAGGTGGTCAACGACGAGCTTCGCCGCCGCGGTTTCGCCGCCGACGCCTACTTCCAGTACGACGAGGCCTCGCTTTCCGACGAAACGCGCGACCGCTTGTCCAAGAACGCCGACCTCTTGAAGGGCGCGCCGCAATTGGTGCTGATCATCGAAGGTCACGCCGACGAGCGCGGCACCAACGAGTACAACCTGGCCCTGGGCGAGCGTCGCGCCAACGCGGCAAAGGATTACCTCACCTCGCTCGGCGTGGCCGAAGGCCGCCTGCGCACCCTCTCCTACGGTGAAGAGCGCCCCGCCTGCACCGAGAGCGCAGAGAACTGCTGGGCGCAGAACCGCCGCGCCCACATGGTCGTCACCGGTCGTTCGAATGGCTGAGGCGCCGATGAGAGCGGCGCGCGGCCTTCTCTCTACGATCCTGCTGGCGGCTTTGGCCGCCAGCGGGTGCGTCTCGACCGAGGACATTCAGGGGATTCAGACCCAGATCTCTGACGTCCAGCGCCAGCTCCAGCAGATGCAGCAACTGGCGCCGAGCAAGACCGACGTCGGCAACCTCGAAGTCTCGATGGGCAAGCAGATGGATTCGCTGCTCAAGACCGAGGCCGACATGCAGGTAAAGCTCCAAGACCTGACCGGCCAGATCGAGGCGCTCCAGGCGAAACTTGAGGACACAACGTATCGCCTGTCCCAGCTGTCGCAGCAGATCGCCTCGACGAACCAAGAGCTGAAGAGCTTCCGCCCCGCCCCGGCTCCTGCGCCCACTCCGGGCGTTTCGGCGGACCCCAACTTCGGAGTCCCCCCGCCGGTCTCGACGCCCCCCGCGGGCACCGGCGCCGATCCGAAGACGCTTTACGACGGCGCGTACAACGATTACCTCAAAGGGAGTTACGACCTGTCGATCCGGGAGTTCCAGGAGTACCTGCAGAACTTCCCCGACACCGACCTCGCCGACAACGCGACCTATTGGATCGGCGAATGCTGGTACCGGCAGAAGAAGTACCGCCAGGCGGTCGAGCAATACGACCAGATGCTCGCCCGCTACCCCAAAAGCGACAAAGCGGCAAGCGCAACGCTCAAGAAGGGCTACAGCTACATCGAGCTGGGCGAAAAGACCAAGGGCCTACTCCAACTCCAGCGCGTAGTGCGCGATTTCCCGGCGAGCGACGAGGCGAACCTGGCCCGCCAGCGGCTGCGCGAGCTTGGCGGTTGACCCTGAACAGCCCTTTGTGCTAAAAACTCCTCAAGTCGCACTGCGGTGCGACTTTCTTTTTGACCCGACGTTTTTCGACACCAAGCTAACTGCGACCGGCCTCTTCGGTCTTACGAACGGATGCGACGAAGGATATGGCGAATACCAAGTCGGCGGAAAAGCGGATTCGGCAGAACGTAGAGAACCGTGAGCGCAATCGCGGTCATCGCTCGAAAATGCGCACGGCGATCAAGAAGCTGCGCTCCGCGGTCGATGGCGGCGACGCCAAGACGGCCCAGCAGCTCCTCACCGCTACGCTCGGCCTGATCGACGTGACGGCGAAGAAGAAGGTGATTCACACCAACACCGCTTCCCGCTACAAGTCCCGCTTGACCCGCGCCGTCGCCGGCATCCCGGCGTAACGCCTTCCCCGTCGGTCTCTCCGACGAGGTCCCGAAGCCCTTCGATCTCGGAGGGCTTTTGGTGTTTCTGGGGGCCGCGAAATTCCCCCGCCCTCGCGGCGGTTAGCCTTCCCGATGTCCTCCCCCACCTCTACCCTTCCTCAGCCTCCGGTCCTGGAGCTACGTGACGTCACGCGCACTTTCGAAGAGGGGGGCCGCTCGCGCTCGGTGTTGCGGGGGGCGAACGCCACCGTAAATCGCGGAGAGATCGCGGTCTTGATCGGGCGGAGCGGTTCGGGCAAATCGACGCTGCTTCATCTGGTCGCTGGGATCGACCGGCCGACCGCGGGGGACGTGCTGCTCGAAGGGGTCTCGGTGCCGAACCTTTCGGAGCACGAGCGGACGCTTCTTCGGCGGCGGCGGATCGGGTTCGTGTTCCAGTTCTTCAATCTGATTCCGACGTTGACGGTCGAGGAAAACCTCCGGCTGCCGCTGGAGCTAGCGGGGCAGACGTCTCCCGCCGATTTTGAGCGGGCTCGGGCGCTGCTTGCGGAAGTCGGCCTCGGCGATCGGGGCGGGTCGTTTCCCGACCGGCTGTCGGGGGGTGAGCAGCAGCGGGTCGCGGTGGCGCGCGCTTTGGTGCACGACCCGGCGGTGGTGCTGGCCGACGAGCCTACCGGCAATCTGGACCTTGAGACCGGTCTACAGGTCTTGGAGCTGCTCGACCGCCTGACTCGCCGCGCGGGTAAAACTTTGATCATGGTGACCCACAGCCGCGAGGTGATCGGCCTCGCCGATCGGCTGTTCCAGCTGGACGAGGGGCGCCTCATAGAGAACACCCAAAGCGGCGGGCGCGGCCCGGCCGAGGACACCGGGGCCTCTTGAGCCGATCCGCCTCCGACGCTCCACCGCGCGCACCGCTGCTTGCGCGGGCGAGCCGGCGCCACTTGGCTCGCCACCCCTGGCAGCTCGCGCTGGCGGTACTCGGCGTGGCGCTCGGGGTCGCGGTGTTCGTTTCGATAGATCTGGCGAACCAGAGTGCCAGGAAAGCGCTCTCGCTGTCGCTCGGCGCGCTTCAAGGCAAAGCGAGCCACGAGATCGTCGCGAGCGCGTCCGAGGGCGTTCCCGAGGAGCTGTTCGTCCGGCTGGTCCGCGCGGGGGTGCGGCCCGCGGCGCCGGTGATCGAAGCGACGGCGATCGTTGAATCGAAGGGTCCGAAAGGGCGCGGTGCAAAGCCCGAGGCGCTGCCGCTGCTCGGCATCGATCCGTTTTCCGAGGCGCCGTTCCGGCCCGCGGTCGGCAGGATCGCCGGAGGCGGGCTCGACCTTAAGTCTTTCCTCACGGTTCCCGGCTCCTGCCTGATCGCCCGGCGGACCGCCGAGCGATTGGGCCTTTCGCCAGGCGAGCGTTTCGCCGCCCGCTTCGGCGCGTTCGAACGCCGGCTGCTGCTCTCCTGCGTGCTCGAACCGGCACCGGGAGAGGACCCCTCCTCCCTCGCTGACCTGTTGATTTGCGATCTCGCCACCGCCCAGGAGGCGACCGGCCGGATCGGGCGCCTCACCCGGATCGATCTCGCTCTGCCGGAAGGCGCCGAGGGCGCTCACGTGCTGGCCCGGGTGCGCGCTCTTCTGCCCGCCGGAATCCAGATCCAGGAGGCCGCGGGCCGGCTGCGCGAGGGGGACGAGATGACTCGCGCTTTCCGGATGAACCTGAAGGCGCTGTCGCTGCTCGCCCTGGTTTGCGGCACGTTCCTGATCTACAACACGATGACGTTTCTGGTCGTCGAGCGACGGCGGCTGATCGGCCTGCTGCGCGCGCTCGGAGCGACGAGGAGTGAGATCTTCCGCGGCGTGCTCGGGGAAGCGGCGGTGATCGGCGCGGTCGGCACGGCTCTGGGGCTTGTGGCCGGCGTGATCCTCGGCCGCGGCCTGGTGCGGCTGGTCGCCGGCACGATCAACGATCTTTATTTCGCCGTGAGCGTGAGGGATCTCGCGCTTCCGCCGCTGACCTTCGCGACCGCGATCGCCGTGGGCTTGGGGGTCACCCTTCTGGCCGCCCTCCCCCCCGCGCTCGAAGCGACCGGCACGCCGCCTCAGGGGGCGATGACCCGCTCGCTGCTCGAAGCGAAGAGCGGCCGCGCTCTCTTCCGCGCGAGCGGAGCCGGCGTGCTCTGCTTGGCGCTCGGAGTGCTCGCGCTGCCGATCCCCGGCCTGTTCTCCTCGTTCGTCGTGATGTTCTGCGCGATCATCGGTTTCGCTCTGCTCGCTCCCGGTGCCGCGGTGCTGCTCGGCCGGGCGCTCCGCGCCGCGCTGGGGCGAAGCACCGGCCGGTTCGGATGGATCGGCCGGATGGCCGCCACGGGGCTCGAACGGAACCTTTCGCGCACGGGCGTGGCGGTCGCGGCGCTGGTGGTCGCGGTGTCGGTCACCGTGGGAGTGGGGGCGATGATCGCGAGCTTTCGCGGCAGCGTCGAGCGCTGGCTCGACCGGTCGCTCACAGCGGACCTTTACGTCGGCCCCGCCGAACGCGAGGCGGGGTTCGTCGGCTCATCGCGCCCGGGGGATTGGATCGTCCGGCTCGGCGCGATTCCGGGCGTGGTACGGGTTCATCCGCTGCGCCGGGCGGAGGCGGCTTCGCCGAAGAAAGGCGCCGGAACGGTCCGCCTGATCGCAGTCGAAGGGGACCCGGCGGCGACGGTGATTCGCCAAGGAGCTCCCAAAGGCGCCTGGGCGGGCTTTGCGCGCGGCGAGATTCTCGTCTCCGAGCCGCTCGCCTCCCGGCTGGGCCTGCAGGTCGGCTCGACGCTGCCGCTGGCGACGCCCGAAGGGGTCAAATCCTTCCGCGTCGCGGGGATCTACCTCGACTACGCCTCCGACCGCGGTATCGCGATGATCGATCGCGACCACTACCGACGCCTCTGGCACGACGACCGGGTCTCCGGATTCGGACTCGATCTCGCTCCCGGGGCCTCCGACGCCGAACTGGATCGGGTGGGAGAAGCCGTCCGCACGCTAGACCGGCAAGCACCGCTCGGCGTGCGCAGCAACAAGGAGCTGCGCCGCCGCTCGCTCGTGGTGTTCGATCGGACGTTCAAGATCACCGGCGTGCTCCGCTTTCTCGCCGGGTTGGTGGCATTCCTGGGGGTGCTCTCGGCGCTTCTCGCGCTCCAGCTCGAACGGACCCGCGAGATCGGCGTGCTGCGCGCGCTGGGGCTTACGAGGCGCGAGGTGGGCGCGCTGGTCGCCGCGGAAACCGGCCTGCTCGGGCTTTCGGCGGGGCTGCTTTCGATTCCGGTCGGCTTCGTGCTCGCCCTGATCCTGATCGAGGTGATCAACCGCCGCTCGTTCGGCTGGAGCATGGACTTGGTCCTCACCCCCGGCGTATTCCTCGGTGCCGTGGCGCTTTCGTTGAGCGCCGCGCTGCTCGCCGGGGTGGTGCCGGCGATCAAGATGGCGCGCACTTCCCCGGCCGAGGCGTTGCGCGAGGAATGAGATCGATGAAGCGCCTCGCTCTTCTCGGGCTCCCCCTCCTGTTTGCCCTTCATCTGGCCGGCTGCGGAGATCGTTCGCCCGGGCCTCGAAGCTCCGAAGGACGAGGGGTGGCTTCCGCTCTCTCTGCCGGTTCTACGGCGAGCGACGAAGGATTCGCCCGGGCGCTCGCGCCGCGGACGTTTTCCTTTCCGGCCGACCATGGGCCACATCCCGAGTTTCGCACCGAGTGGTGGTACGTGACCGGCAATCTCGCGACCCCCGAGGGGCGTCCGTTCGGATTCCAGTGGACGATCTTCCGCCAGGCGCTCTCTCCGGAAGCCGCGGCCCGCGTTTCGAAATGGGCCACCCGCGACGTCTATCTCGGCCACTTCGCGGTGTCGGATCTCTCCGGCGGCCTTTCCGGATTCCTATCGTTCGAGCGGTTCCGGCGCGGCGCGCTGGGTCTCGCCGAAGCCTCGGCGGCGCCGTTCCAGGTGCGGCTCGACGATTGGACGTTAGAGAGCCTTGGCTCCGGTGCCCAGACCTGGCCGGCGCACCTGCGGGCGACCGCCGGAACCGCTGAGGAAGCTCGGGCGATCGATCTCACGCTCGACGCGGGAGGGCCGCCGGTGCTCGAAGGCGACCGTGGCCTGTCGAAGAAAGGCCCTGCGCCGGGCAACGCGAGCTACTACTACTCGCTTCCCCGCATGCCGGCACGCGGCGAGATCCGCATCGGCGGCCAAAGTTTCAAGGTCTCTGGCCTCGCCTGGCTCGACCGCGAATGGAGCACCGGCGGCCTGGCGCCCAGCTTGGTCGGCTGGGACTGGTTTGCGCTCCAACTCTCAGACGGCCATGAGCTGATGCTCTACCGGCTGCGCAAGCGGGATGGAACAGCGTCCTCAGAGAGCCGCGGCACTCTGATCCTCCCCGACGGCACGACCCGGCCGATCGAATGGCAGGACCTGGCCCTCGACGAGACCGCCACCTGGACCAGCCCGACGACGGGCGGCCGCTATCCCGCGGCCTGGCGGATTCGCATTCCAGGGGAGCGGCTCGATTTCACCGTCCGGCCACGGCTTGCCGATCAGGAGCTTCTCGGGGCATTCCGCTACTGGGAGGGCGCGGTCACCGTCGCCGGCACCCGCGAGGGTCGGCCGATCTCGGGAAAGGGGTATGTCGAGTTGACCGGCTACGCGGATGCCGCGCCGCCGCCGCGCTGATCTCCCTCCCCCGAACGCAGCACCCGCCTGGTAGAGTTCAGCCACGTACTGCGGGCTTTGGCCCGACTCTTCCGAGGAGCCCGATCATGCCCGAGACGACCCTCCGCTTCCGCCCCGGCTTCGTACTCGTCCTGCTCGCTCTCGCTTGCGGTTGCGGCACGTCGGGCCATTCAGCTCCCGCCGTGCGCAGAGCGGCGACCGCTCCCCCGCCGGCCGTCGTGGCCGTGGCGCCGACTCCCGCTACTTCCGCCGCTCCGGCCTACACGATCGAGCAGTTCCTCGGCACGACGACCTACTTCGGCAGCTCGTTTTCGCCCGATGGCTCGAAAATCCTGGTGAGCAGCGACCAGAGCGGCGTACTCAACGCCTTCGCCGTCCCGGTCGGCGGCGGCGAGGCCGTTCAGCTCACCCGCTCGCAGGACACTGTGCGCATCGCGAGCTATTTTCCTCACGACGAACGCTTTTTGTTCCAATCCGACCAGGGGGGCAACGAGCAGACCCACGTCTACGTCCGCGAGCTCGATGGCTCGATCCGCGATTTGACCCCCGGCGAGAAGGTCAAGGCCGAGTTCGGCGCCTGGGCCCCAGACGACCGCTCGTTTTTCGTCATCACCAACGAGCGCGACCCAAAATTCTTCGACCTCTATGAGATCGCGGCCGATGGCTATCAGCGCAAGTTGGTCTTCCAAAACGAAGGGGGCTACGACATCGCGGGGGTTTCCCCCGACCGGCACTGGCTCGCTCTGGCCAAGCCGAACACCAGCTTGGATAGCGACCTCTACCTCTACGACCTGACGCGAAAAGAGACGAAACACCTGACGCCGCACGAAGGCGAGTCCTCGCACGATCCGGGTCCGTTCAGCCCGGACGGTGCTTGGTTCTACTATCGGATGAACGAGGGAAGCGAGTTTCAAAAGCTGATGCGCTACGAACTCGCGACCGGCCGGAGCGAGACCGTGTTGGCGGTTGATTGGGACGTGATGGGCGCGGCGTTTTCCAAGGACGGGCATTACCTGGCCGCGTGGATCAACAGCGACGCGCGGACCGAGATCCGCCTGTTCGAGATGCCGGGCATGAAGCCGGTGCAGCTGCCGGAGCTTCCCGACGCCGAAATCGCGACCGTCACGTTCTCCCCCGACTCGAAAAAGCTCGCGTTCTACGCCGATTCCTCGCGCTCCCCCGCGAACCTCTACGTCTACGACCTCGCCTCCCGCGAGCTGCGGCCGCTCACCCGGGCGCTCAATCCCGCGATCGACCCGGCGCACCTGGTCGGCGCCCAAGTGGTGCGTTTCCGCGCCCGCGACGGCGTGATCATCCCCGGCCTGATCTATCAGCCGACCGGCGCCTCGCCCAAGCACCCGGCGCCCGCGGTGATCTGGGTCCATGGCGGTCCCGGCGACCAATCGCGAGTTGGCTACCGGGCGTTGATCCAATACCTGGTGAACCATGGCTACGCGGTCTATGCGATCAACAACCGCGGCAGCTCGGGCTACGGTAAGACCTTCTTCGGATTGGACGACCGTAAGCACGGCGACGCCGACCTCGACGACTGCGTCGACGCGAAAAAGATGTTGGAGGCGACCGGCTGGGTCGATCCTAAAAAGATCGGCATCCTCGGCGGCAGCTATGGAGGCTACATGGTGCTCGCGGCGCTCGCGTTCCGGCCGCAAGAGTTCGCCGTCGGTGTCGACGTGTACGGCGTCTCGAACTGGGTGCGCACGCTTGAAAGCATCCCCGCCTGGTGGGAATCGAGTCGCAAGGCGATCTTCAAGGAGATGGGCGATCCGGCCGTCGATCATGACTATCTGGTGAAAATCTCGCCACTGTTCCACGCCGACCAGATCGAGAAGCCGCTGATCGTGCTGCAAGGCGCCAACGACCCGCGCGTGTTGAAGGTCGAATCGGACGAGATCGTCGCCGCGGTCAAGAAGAAAGGCGTACCGGTCGAGTACATCGTCATTCCCGACGAGGGGCACGGCTTCGCCAAAAAAGAAAACCAGGCGAAGAGTTATGAAGCGATCCTCCGCTTCCTCGATCTTCACTTGAAAGGCGGCCAGGGCGGATAGCCTGCACCGGAAACGGGTGCCGGCCCCGCCGCCTTTCGTCTCGTCGAACCTAACCGAAATTGCGCACGCCGATCGCCCCGCGGCTCGGATCGGAAGAGGCGCGGAGCGCCAGCTCGAGGAACGGGTGGGTCGCGAGCGGGTCCATCTGGGCCAGCCGGTGGTGTAGGCGAACCCCCGCCTCGAACTGGGCCCGCAGTAGGTTGCAGCGCGGCTCCTTCGGCTCGGACGCCGCGGCGAACGTGGGTAGCAGCCGGCTCTCCGGGCAGAGGTAGCGCGCCCAGCAACCCTCGCACGGAATCGCTGCGCTCGGCTCCCCGCCCAGCTCACCGAATTCGTCGACGCTCGCCCAGAGCTTGGCGACGGCCGGCGGCTCCATGTCGCGCAGACCGAAGCTCCAATCGACATCACCGATCCACTGCGGCCGTCGGGACGGCTCCCGCTCGAAATCGAACATCGGCTCGCGCTGGAGCAGGCGGCCGACCAGCCGGGTGAGCGGCTGGAAGTCGATCGGCGCCGATTGAGCCTGGAGCGAAGCACAGATGTCGTCGGCGATATGCTGAATGTCGGACTCCAGATCGCGCAGCTCGGCGCCGATCCGCGGCTCGGTGCCGGGCGCCCAGGCGACGTCCAGATGACGGATGCCGGAGGTCTCGGCGAGGCGCCAGACTTCACGCAGCCGGGCGCCGCGGACCAGCTCGACTCCCAAGGTCAGCCGATCGCCGAAGCGGGCGGCGAGCGCCGCGAGATCCGGCGCCTCAGGAACCTCCATCGGCGCGCGATCGACGGTCGACAGCAGCGAGCCGGCGAGAACGCGGACCGGGAACGATTCGCCCGCCAGGTACCGGGCCGTCGCCTCATCGAGCTCGGGCAAAGCGAGCGTGATCTCGAAAGCGATGGCCCGGCGACTCTCCGCAGCGAGCCGCCTCGCCTCGATGACGATCCGCTTGAGAGCGTCGGCTCCGGGGAAGCCCACCGACCAGTGGCAGCGGATCCGTACCGGCATGCGCTCGGCCCCGGGACGGAAGATCCCCTCCAGCAGGTCGATGGCCTCGATTTCCGTCGGACGGTCGAGCACCCACTCGCGTTCCGGCAGGCTGCCGGTCCAGCTGCCCGATAGGCCGAAGGCCTCGTCGGCCCCTTCGGAGAAGCGTTCCGAGGTCAGCAGATCCTCGCGCACCAGCCAGCTAAGCATCTCGTCGGTCGGCTCGGTTCGGTCCAGGGCAAGCGCCACATAGGCCTGCAGATCGACCGGCACCTCGAGCACCATGCCCCGCTCCAGGTCGTAGATCAGATCGCTAGAGCCGTCGTCGGCATCCAGAGCGTGGATGTTTCGAAGCCGCAAGGCCCCCGGCATCGGAATCTGGGCAGTATTCATGGCGCCTCCCTCAAGTAGATTTCGCAGATCCTTCTCGAAGCTATCTCTTTCAATCTACGGAGAAAAGTAGCCTCTATAAGGGATGTTGCCGCACCCCCTCCTCCAATGGACAACTTTCCTCGAAGTAGGTGGTATTGAGGCGACGCCTGGGCAAAACGGCGGGGGGAGGCGGGCCGAACGGACGGACGCCTCCAAGGCGCCCGCCCGATCTGGAGGGAGGGGTTGGAGGCCGCTAGTTCGCCTTTAGCCAGCGGTCGAGCCAGCCGAGAACGGTCTCGTGCCACAGTAGGCTGTTGGCGGTATGCAGTACCCAATGGCTTTCGTCCGGCAGGTAAAGGAAGCGGCTGGGAATACCCCGTCGCTGCAGCGCCGTGAAGGTCGCGATCCCCTGCCCATCTGGTACGCGAAAATCGAGGCCGCCATGGGCCACCAACATTGGCGTCTTCCAATTTGCGACATAATTTATGGGATTCCACTTCTCGTGCGCCTCGGGGTTTTCGTAGTACGGCCCCCCCTGCTCCCACTCGGGAAACCAGAGTTCTTCGGTCGTGTAGTACATCGACCGCTGGTCGAACAACCCGTCGTGGTTGACCAGGCACTTGAACCCGTCGGGCCAGCGCCCGGCGATCCAATTGATCATGTAGCCGCCGTATGAGGCGCCAAGCGCGCAGGCCCGAGACCCGTCGAGCCAGGGGTATTTCTGGAGCGCCGCAGCCAGCCCCTTCTGGAGGTCTTCGAGCGGACCGCCGCCCCAATCTTTGGAGATCGCATCGGTGAACGCCTGGCCGTAGCCGGTCGAGCCGTGGAAGTCGATCATCACGGTGGCGTAGCCCGCCCCGGCGTAGACCTGGGGATTCCACCGATAGTGGAAGTTGTCTTCGAACGACCCTTGCGGCCCGCCGTGGATCAGGAAGGCGATCGGCGCCTTCTGCCCTTCTACCCAGCCGACCGGCTTGGATACCCAACCGTAGACCGTATCGCCGTGCGCGCCGACGAACGAGAACTGCTCCGGCTCGGTCATCTGAACCGCGGCGAGCTTCGCCTCGTTCCAGTGGGTGATCTGGGTGAGGCCGGAGCCGTCGGCCTTCACCGTGAACAGCTCGACCGGCGAGCGGAAGGTATCGCGGCCGAAGACGATCCGGTCCCCCACGAGCGCCGGAGAATGGACGGATCCCTCGGTGGTCAATTTGCGCGTCTTCCCTGTCGCCACGTCGATCGCGAACAGCGGTCCGCGGCCGAGATCGGTCGCCGAGGCATAGATCGTCTTGCCGTCCTTGGACCAGACCAACTCGTTCGGCGTCCGGTCCCAGGCCGCGGCCAGCTCTTTGTCGGCGCCGGTCGCGAGATCCCGCAGGTGGATGTGGAAACGATCCGCCTCGAACGCCGGCCGCACCATCGCCATATAGGCGAGGGTCTTCCCATCCGGCGAGAAGTTCGGTTGGGTATCCCACGCGAGGTTGCTCGCGGTCAGATTCTGCGGCGCCGCGGAGCCGTCGGTCGGCACCCGGTAGAGGTCGAAGTTGGTCGACCAGGCCTCGGTCTTCCCCGAGATCCGCGCCGAGAACACCACCGCCTTGCCGTCCGGCGTGAAGTTGAACTCCTCGGTTCCACCAAACGGCTTTGACGGCACGTCGGCATCCAGAGTCTTCGACAGGTCGATCGCAGCGCCGCCGGAAGCCGGCATCACGAACAGGTGATTCTGCCGTCCGTTGCCCCAGGTGTCCCAATGGCGGATGAACAGCCGGTCATAGACCTTCCCCGTCGCCTGCGCACCGTCGGCCTCGTCCGCCCGCTTCTTGGTGCAGGCGAGATCGGCGCAATCGGGGAAGACCTCCAGGCTGAACGCTAACCGCGACCCGTCCGGCGACACCTTGAGGGCCGAGACATCGAGCGGCAGATCGGAAACCTGCGAGGGCTCTCCCCCATCCAGCGGCAGCCGCCAGATCTGCGACGAACCCGAGCGGGTCGACAGGAAGTACAACGACTTGCCGTCCGGAGCCCAACGCGGGTCGGTATCCCGCTTTGGGTCCGAAGTCAGGCGCCGAAGTCCGGAGCCGTCGGAATTGACCATCCAAAGGTCGTACTGGGAGCCGTTCTTCGCGAAATCGGTCACCCGCACCGAAAACGCGATTCGGTTCCCTTGAGGGTCAGGCTGGGGATCGGAAATCCGGTCCATCACCCAGAGGTCCCGGGCGGCGAACGGGTGGGGGGCCTCGGCGGCGGCGGCGGCGAAGGGGGCGGCGAGGGCGAGAAACGTGAGAAGCGGAGCGGCGGCTACGGCTGATCTGGGCATGAATCCCTCCTGAAGGGTGCGGAGGGGGATTGTATGCGAGGCAGGGACGGGGGTGTTCCAAGCGGTGTCTAGATGCTAGATTGTCTCCATCCTTAAAGGAGAATTTCTATGGTAAAAGAGCCTACATCCCTACCCAGAGAGGACTCGGCGATTCAAGATCGTCGTCATCGATTCCTTGAAATCGTAGCCATCGCATTTCTGGTAGCTGGGATGCTGTGGATAATTGTCAGCACACTCCCCAAATCAAACTCACTGTCCGACTCAATGGGAATGCTGCTCGCAGCGTCCGCATTGGGTGTCGTTATATTAACCGTTGCGACCATTTTGCATAAAACTTTTGTCTTGGGAAAGAAGCGAAGATATGTAAAAAAATATGCATATGCGGTTGGCGGCGTGGGCCTGATATTTGGCTTGTCGCTATGGCTAGTTAATATGTACTCCTCGAATCAAGGATCTGTCTTTGGATCAGGTTCTGACGCAGGCGGAATCTTGCTTGGTGCCGCATCACTCGCGCTCTTCGTCTTTTCGACTCTCATTGCAATGGCTGGTCTAATTGGATGGCCAAGACTTAAAAAATATATTAAGGAGCGAGTTGAGAAGGCTCTTGAGCCTGTAAGAATCGAGCTGCGGGGAAGGTCTTTCTCCAATGCCGGCTATGCGCTTGGAGAAATCAGCCTAGGAAGGGATACTTTCAGTAGTGTCCGGTTAGAAGTCGAATAGAATCAGTTGGTTAGACGAAAGCGGTGGTTCGGATTGGGACCGATCAGGTCGCAAGGCGCATGAAACCTGGGTTTTCTCGAAAACCGAGA
>JBBSBW010000079.1:0-20838 GCA_038250865.1 Thermoanaerobaculia bacterium
GGCCTTGAGCCCCCGCGCCGGGATCGGGCGAGCCGGGCTTGAGCGCGTGCCCCTGAACGACGAAAACGTCGAGATCGCCGTCTCCGTCGTAATCGAACAGCGCCGCCCCGCCGCCCATGATCTCCGGCATGTACAGCTCGCCCGATTGGCCCGTCCGGTAGGTGAAGGCGAGCCCCCATTCGGCGGCCCGGTCGACAAACAGGGGGGCGGGAGTCTCGGCGACGATTGGCAGGGCGACGGAGAAAAGCGCAGCGGCGAGCAGGATTCGCATGGATCGAGGCAGTGTATCGCCAGGCTCTGCCGGCTTCGACCCGCGTTGCGAAACTACAGCGCCGGTTCCCGCCCGACCACGCGCCGGAACGCCTCGAGGTAGCGCTCGCGGGTTCCGGCGACCACGTCTTCGGGAAGCGGCGGCGGCGGGCTCTGGTGGTCCCAGCCCGAGGCGTCGAGCCAGTTGCGGACGAACTGCTTGTCGAACGAGGCGGGCTCAGTGCCGGGAACCCAGGTGGCCGCGTCCCAGTAGCGGGAGGAGTCGGGGGTGAGCGCCTCGTCGATCCAGAGGATCTCGCCGGAGTCGTCGAGGCCGAACTCGAACTTGGTGTCGGCGAGGATCAGGCCGACGCTCGCCGCGTGCGCGGCGGCGGCGGCGTAGAGCGCGAGCGTGAGGCGGCGCAAACGGCCGGCGAGATCGCCGCCCCATTCACCGCTCAATTCCGCGGCCATCCGCTCGAACGTGACGTTTTCATCGTGCCCTTCCTCCGCCTTGGTCGCGGGGGTGAAAATCGGCTCGGGTAGGGGGCTCGCCCGGAGAAGGCCCGGAGGTAGCGGCAAACCGCAGACGGTGCCGCTCTCGACGTACTCCCGGTGACCGCTCCCCGCCAGATAGCCGCGGGCGACGCATTCGAACGGCACGACCCGCGCTTTGCGCACGAGCGCCGAGCGACCCGCGAGCAGGTCGGAATAGGGCAGAAGCTCCGCGGGCAGATCGCCGCCGATCAGGTGATGCGGCACGATCGAGCCGAGCCGCTCGAACCAGAAATTCGACATCTGGTGCAGGATCTTGCCCTTGTCGGGGATTCCCGGCGACAGGACGTGGTCGTAGGCCGAGAGCCGGTCGGTGGCGACGATCAGCAGCCGAAGGCCGAGGTCGTAGACATCGCGGACCTTGCCCCGTTTCGGCGCGGGGAATCCGGGCAGGTCTGTATGGACGATCGGTGGGGCGGGCTTCCAGTCCATCGGTCGATCTCCGGAGCGGGGGTTTAACGTGCGCTTCCCGGACGGCGTAGCTCGCGGTCGAGAGTGGCGAGGAGATCGCCGGGGGGCAACGGCAGCCATCCCGCGCTCGGCAGCGGCGCGGCGTCGATCACCTCGTAGACCGGCAGCTCGTCGAGCCCCTTGAGCTGCGCGGCGCCGAGCGGCCGGAAGCCGACCGGCAGGCGCTCCGCGCCGTCGTCGAACGAGGCGACGCAGTAGATCCGATCCCCTTCGCTCGCGCGGTGGACCTCGCGCACGCCGCGCTCGCGGGAAAGCTTGGCGAGGAAAGCCTGGGTGGCGACGATCCCCTGGTTGATCAGGCTGCCGTTGCGATCGAGGTAGGCGTAGAACGGTCGCGCCTCTTCGCCTTTATCGATCATTTCGAAGTCGCGCCGCTGGAGCGGCTCGAAGAAGCGCTCGACCGCCTGCGCCGGATAGCCGAAGTGGAGGAGGAGGTTCTTGATGTCCTCGACCTCGCGGGTGGTCTTGCCGGTCACCAAACGGGACAGCTCGACCAGCCCGTGGCCGAAGAACTCGTAGCGCTCACCCCCCTGGGGACCGCTGTCGCCCATCGGGATCAGCCGGTAGTGGCCGTGGTTGAGTGCGATGCGCAGGCCCTGGTCGAAGGGGAAGCCTTCGGTGAGCGCGTGGGCGTAAGCGCGCTGGATGTGGATCGCGGAGATCAACGGGCGGGTCGCTTCACGGCTGGAATAGAAGGCGCCGTCGCCGAGGTATTTTTCCAGCTTCACCCGGCGCGACTGCGCGAAGCGATTCACCCTTCTTTGGTAGCGAAACATCATCCGGAACGCCTCGTCCTGCGAGCCTTCGCCGGAGCGCTGGAGCAGCGAGACGGTCTGGGAAAAATCGCTGATGTCGTAGATCAGGCCGAAGCGCTCGACCCGCGGGTCGACCACCCAGGGTTCGAGGAAATCGAGCGGCCGGGTGGCGGGGGAGAGGGCGATCGTTCCACCCTGGGGGGCGGCGGTCCGGGCGGGACCGGGATCCTTGGCGATCAGCCGGCCGTCCTTCCGCTCGACCGTGATGAACGATCGCCGCAGCGCGTGCAGCAGCTCGAACTCCTTGAGCTTTTCGAGGAGGTTCTCCCAGACCAGAACTCCCTCGGGCGCGAGCAGCCGGTTCGGATTCCACGCCTTGCGGGTCGAAAGGAAAGTCACGTATCCGGGCCGGATCAACAGGCCCCGCGCCGCACCGTGCTCCGGGCCGACCTTTCCCCCTGCTCCCCCTCCTGCCCCTCCGACACCGAGCAGGTGCGCGGCCGTGGCGGCCAGCTCCTTGTCGGCCGCGAGCTGCTCGTCGTGCCAGCGGACCAGCTCGTCATAGCGCTGGCGGAACTCCCGGCCGTCCAGGCGCAGGCAGGCGGAAAAGTAGACCGACAACTCGGTGAAATCGTGCGAGATGTGGTCTTCGGTGAAGATTAAGACGTTGTCGCGCATGCGCGTCAACAGTCGAGGAAACAGCTCCTCTTCGACCTCCTCGGTCGCGGCGGCGACTTTCTGGACGACCTCGTAGGAAATCTGAAGGACGCGGTCGAGATACCGGTCGAGCACCCGATAGCGAATCTGGTCGCCATAGCGCCTTCCCAGCTCGGAATCTTGGCGCAGGACCCGGCGCGGCGTCTCTTTGAGGAACCGGGCGATGTCGAGCGAGTGATGAAGCCAGAAGGCGCTGGGAAAATGGCGTCCGAACGAGGAGATGATGGCGTTTTCGAGCGCCCGGGAGAGCAGCGAGCGGTAGCGATCCCAAGCCTGGGTATGGATCTTCCGGTCGAGCGGCTCGCGCGACAGGACGGAAATCTGTACCGCTTCCTCGGCGGCGAGGAAATGCCGCAACGCGGCGCGGAGCATTTCCATCCGATCCGAGGCGGCGACCGCGAAACCGAGGACCGGCGTGGCCGCTTCGTCTTCGAGGAAGACCGGGCGCGGAATGGGCAGCGTCCGCTCATAGTCGGGTGCGAGCCGGCGCAACTCGTCGGCGTCGATCCGCAGGAAATTGAACGGCCCGGGCAACAGCTGGAGAAATCCGAGTGCGTTCATGGGTGGGGGTTCCGATCGACCGGAACAGTGCGGTCGGGCGACAGGGGGCAGGGAACGACTGTGCGGCGCAAACGCATTGGCGGATGCGATTACGTATAGCATATCGCCTTCATGGTAGAGAACGTTTCGCTTCCCCCCGCCGGCGCGGAAGCTCAGATTTCAACCGTCCCCCTGCCGCGGCTCGATGTCCTGGACGCGCTCGACGCGACCTCCCCCCGGTTGGACCTGCTCGCCGCCGGCACCTTCGAGGGCGAGATCTTCGCCCACGCGGGTTTGCCACCGAAAATCCAGGCGACGTTCGCCCGGCTCGGCGCGCGGCCCGGCTTTCGCGGCGAGGACGAGCAACGCGCCGAAGGCGATTTCGCCGCCTCGGGCCCGGGCGCCATCCTGTCTCTCGACGGCCTCGGACCGCGCGCCGAGTTTTCGGATCGCACGCTGTCGGCGTGGCTCGTGCGGGTGATTGAAGCGGCGCGTGTGTGCGGCGCCTCCTCGGTCGGCGTGGTCCTGCCCGAGCACGCGGCCACCGTCGGCACCGCCGCTGCGGAGCGCGCCCTCACCGACTTGGCCCTGGCGGCGTATCGCTACGAGCGCTACCTCGGCAGCGAGGCGAAGAAACCGCCCTTGACCCGAATTGCGGTGGTGCCGCCGGCCGGCCAGGAGGCGGCCTACCGGGCCGCGCTCGCCGTCGCTTCGGCGATCGCCGAGGCCAACGGCTACGTCCGCGATCTGGCGAATTCGCCGCCCAACGAGGCCGGTCCCGACTGGCTCGAAGCCCAGGCCCGAGCGCTCGCCGCGGAGCGCGGATTTCGGGTCGAGGTGTTCGACCAGGCCGAGCTGCGGCGCCGGGGCATGGGGGGCCTGCTCGCGGTCGGCAGCGGCGGCAGTCAACCGCCGCGGTTGATCCGCATGGAGGCCGGCACCCGCGGCCCGGTGGTGGCGCTGGTCGGCAAGGGGGTGACGTTCGATTCGGGCGGGATCTCGATCAAGCCGGCCGCCGACATGGACGAGATGAAGTTCGACAAGGCGGGGGCCTGCGCGGTACTCGGCATCTTCCGGGCGGCGATCGAGCTGGACCTGCCGGTGCGCCTCCGCGGCTATCTCGCGGTGGCCGAAAACCTGCTCGACAGCGCGGGATACCGGCCGGGCGACATCCTCCGTTTCGGCAACGGCAAAACGGTGGAGATCACCAACACCGATGCCGAAGGGCGGCTGATCCTCGCCGATGCCTTGGGGCTCGCGGCCTCCGAGGCGCCGGACGCGCTGATCGAGCTTTCGACCCTCACCGGCGGCTGCGTCGTGGCGCTCGGCCCCTTCGCCGCCGGGTTGTTCACCCCCGACGACGCTCTCGCGGGCGAGCTGCTCGCGGCGAGCGCCGCCTCCGGCGAGCGGATCTGGCGCCTGCCCGTGGGGCCTGAATATCTGGAGGAAATGCGGGGTCAGCACGCCGATCTGCGCAATTCGGCCAGCCGCTACGGCTCGGCGTGCACCGCTGCGGCGTTTCTGTCCCAGTTCGTCGGCGAAATGAAGCGGTGGGCGCATCTGGACATCGCGGGCGTGGTCAACAAGAGTGCGGAGGAGCAGCCGCAAAAAGGGGCGACCGGCTTCGGTGTCGCCCTCGTCGTCCGCTGGCTGCGCGATCGGTAGTGGCTCAGCTGGAGGTGTCCGGCCTTTCCGTCGAGTTCCCGATCGACGGGCGGGCGCGCGAGGTGGTCTCGGAAGTGTCCTTTTCGCTCCGTGCCGGCGAGGTGGTCGGCTTGGTCGGCAGCTCCGGCAGCGGCAAGACGATGATCGCGCTGTCGCTGCTTCGCATGGTGCCGCCCCCCGGCCGGATCGCCGCCGGGCGCGCGGAGATCTCCGGCGAGGATCTCTTGTCGCTCAAAGGCGAGGCCTTGCGCCGCCTGCGCGGCGGCCGGATCGCGCTGGTCGCCCAAGATCCCGCGACCGCGCTCGACCCGCTCTTCACGATCGGCGACCAGGTGGCGGAGGTCGCGCGAGCGCATGGCATGCCCCGGGCCGAGGCGCGCGAGGAGGTGCGGCGACGGCTCGCGCAGATGGACCTTCCCGGTTCGGCGGCCACTTCTTATCCCCATCAACTCTCCGGAGGCCAACGGCAACGCGCGGCGCTCGCCGCGGCACTCGCGGGCCGGCCGAGCTTTTTGATCGCCGACGAGCCGACCAGCGCGCTCGACGCCACCCTCCAAGGCCAGGTGCTCGACCGCCTCGATCGACTCGCCGAGGAGGGCCTGGGCGTCCTGTTGATCACCCACGACCTGGCGGTCGTCGCGGCGCACTGCGCGCGGGTCTTGGTGCTTTCGGCCGGCCGGCTGGTCGAGTCCGGCGCCACCGCGGAAGTGCTCGCGGCGCCGCGCCACGAGGCGACCCGCGGCCTGCTCGCCGCAGCGCCCCGGCTCGGCCGCGGCCCGGCGGTCGAGGGGAACGCGGAGGCCCGAGGCGAGCTCTCTCCGGCACTCCTCGAAGCGCGCGATTTGACCCGAGTTTTTCCTCTCCGCCGAGGGTTGCTCGGCCGCCGGGTGGGGGAGGTGCGGGCGTTGGACGGCGTCGATCTGGCGATCGCCCCCGGAGAGGCGGTCGGCCTGGTCGGCGAATCGGGAAGCGGCAAGACGACGCTCGGCCGCTGCCTGGTCGGCATGGATCGGCCGACCCGCGGCGCGGTCCTCTACCGGGGGATCGACCTTGTGACCCTTTCCCGGGACGAGCGAGCCAAGATTCGGCTGCGGCTGCCGATGATCTTTCAAGACTCGTGGGGGGCACTCGATCCGCGCGCTTCGGCGGGCGCCTCGATCGCCGAGGCGCTCCGCGCGCGGGGCGTAGCCCGGAGTTTGCGCGATCGTTCGGTGGCCGATCTGCTCGCCCGCGTCGGTCTGTCCCCCGCGCATTCGCGGCGCTATCCGCACGAGCTTTCAGGCGGCCAGCGGCAGCGGGTGGCGCTCGCCCGGGCGCTCGCGTGCGAACCCGAGCTAATGGTCGCCGACGAGCCGACCTCAGCGCTCGACACGGTGAGCCGGGAACAGGTGCTGGCGATATTTGCCGAATTGCGCCGGAAAACCGGTCTCGCGCTGCTTTTGATCTCGCACGATCTCGCGGCGGTCGAGCAGGTCGCCGAGCGCATTTTGGTGCTCTACGCGGGTCGGGTGGTGGAGAGCGGTCCGGCGCGCGAATTGATCACCCGGCCGCTTCATCCGTATACCGTAGCGCTGGTCGCCGCGGTGCCGGGAGCCACGCCCGGTCCTCTGCCGGTGCCGCCACAGCGAGCCGGCGATGCGTCGGGAGAGGGGGCCGCGGCGACCGGTTGCGCCTACCGGCGGCTCTGTCCCATCGCCCGGTCCCGTTGCGAGCGCGAAGCGCCGGATCTGATCGTCGGGGAATCCGGACGGCGGGTCGCCTGCTTCTACCCTGGAGAGATCGGGGTGTGTTGAGGCGGTTTGGCCGCGGAGGCGAAGTTGAGTTAGCTTGTTCGCGCCCGGAACATTTCGCGGGACGAACCGTACATACCTGAGGCGGCTGTGCCGGAGAGTCTCTCCCCGCTGCCTGAACTACCGAGCGAACGAGGAATCCTATGGTTGAAGCGCTGGATCGGCAGGTTAGGCAAGGCAGACATCTCAGGCTCGCGAGGTTCCGGCGGGTGACCGCATCCCTCTGTGCCGCATCGGCGATCGCCGGGTTCGCCGCCCCGGTGGGGACCGCTCCGGCGCTGGCCGAAGACTCCCCGCCGAGGATCGTCGTCGGCGCGACGGCCGGCGCGGCGCCGGCCCCTCCCGACCTCCCGGTGGTCGACGGCAAGGTCGAGCTGTCACTCGATCAGGCCCTCGCCTTGGCGCTCGAACGCGAGTTGGGCTTGCGGGTCCAGCGCTACACGCGAACTCAGACCTGGTACGGAATCCTCCAGGTCAAAGGCATCTACGATCTGAACTTGAACGGGGTGGTTTCGACCCTGGACAACACCGGTGCCCAGGTCTCGCAGCTTACGGCCGCGAGCTTCAAGCAGCAGACTTGGAACCTCGGCCTGGCACAGCTCATCGGGCCGTTGAACAGCCGGGTGCGGGTCGACTTCGACAACACGCGCTCGGAAAGCGACGTGGTGTTCAACGCGCTCAACCCCAGCTTCGACTCCTCGCTGCGATTCGGCTACTCCCAGCCGCTGCTGCGCAACTTCGGCCGCAATCCGGGAACCCGGGCGCTGCGCGTAGCGCGGAAGAACGATCAATCCACCGCGAGCCAGTTCGAGCGCTCGGTGAGCAACACGATCCAGAACGTCGACTTCGCCTACTGGAACCTGGTGGCGGCGCGCCAGCAGCTCTACGTCTCCCAGGAGAGCCTCACCCTCGCCCGGGAGCTTCACTCCCGCAACAAGATCCAGGTCGACGTCGGCACGTTGGCGCCGCTGGAGCTGGTGCAGAGCGAGGCGGCGATCGCCACGCGCGAATAGGACATCATCCGCGCCGAGGCGGCGGTGGGCGACGCAGCCGACCAGCTGCGGCAGCTTCTCGACCTGCCGCCGGGCGATGTTTGGGCGGCCGAGATCGTCCCGACCACGAAGCCCGAGACCGAGCGCATTTCAATCGACGTCGAGCAGGCGATCTCGACCGCTCTGATCACCCGCCCCGAGATCCACGCCCAGCAGAGCGAGGTCGAGCGGTTGGCGATCGACGCGGTATTCCTCCACGATCAGCTCAAGCCCTCGCTCGACTTGGATCTCGGCTATCGCTTCAACGGCACCGGCGGCACCCAGACCCGAGATCCGGTCACCGGCGCTCCGCTGCCGCGGCCGATCCAAGGCGGTTACGGCGACGCTCTCGACCAGATCCGCAACCGTGATTTCGACGGTTGGTCGGCCATGCTCACGCTCGGGATCCCGATTCAGAATCGGGCCGCCAAGGCGGGTGACATCATCGGCAAGCTCGACCTCCAACGCGGCCAGCTGACGCTCGACCAGGTCAAGCTGCAGGTCGAGACTCAGGTCCGCACGGCGGCCCGGGCGGTGACCACCGCGGCCAAGCAGATCGACGCCGCACGTATTTCGGTCAAGTTCCAGGAGCGCAACCTCGACGCCGAAAAAAAGCGCTACGAAAACGGCATGTCGACCAGCTTCCGGATCAACCAGGTCCAGGACGACCTCACCCAGGCGCGCAGCCGTGAGGTCAACGCGGTCGTCAACTACCGGACCTCGCTCGCCAACTTCTACAGCGCCACCGGCAAGCTGCTCGAACAGGAGAACGTCCAGATCGAGGGACCGGTGGGAGATCCGCCGTCCTCCCGCAGCGATGAGAAGAACCTGAAGATCGTGGCACCGGTCGAAGCCGCACCGGCGGCCACGACCGGAGGGAACTGAGAGCTCTGGAGACTCCGCTGATTCGGAGAGGGAGACGTCGATGAAGCGGGTATTGATCGGTCTGGTCGTCGCTCTGGCGATCGGCGGGATCGTGTTCGCGAGCCTGCGCGCCAACAAGGGCAAGCAGGGTCCGAAGGTTTACGTCGAAGAGGCGAAGCGCCGGGAGATCGTCCAGGTGGTCAAGGCCACCGGTTCGATCGACCCCAAGGAGAAGGTGAACCTCTCCTCGCACGTGGTGGGCAAGATCGAGAAACTCTACGTTCACGAGGGTGATTCGATCCGCGCCGGCCAGCCGTTTCTCGACTTGGAAAAGGACACCTACCTTTCGGCCCGCGACCGCTTCACCGCCCAGCTGGCGAGTGCCCGCACCGCCACCCACAAATCCGAGGTGAACCTCGCCGACAGCCGCCTGCGGCTCGACCGCGCGAAGCGCCTGGCGGGCGAAGGGGTCGTGTCGCAGGAGCAGCTCGAAGCCGCTCAGCTCGCCGAGTCATCGGCAAAGCTCAGCGTCGATGAAGCGCGAGATGCGATCACTCAGGCGAGCGCGAGCCTAGACCAGGCGAAGACCGATCTGGCGAAGACGACGATCTACGCGCCGATCACCGGCCGGGTCATCCGGCTCGACGCCGAGCAGGGTGAGGTCGTCGTGTTCGGCACGATGAACAACCCGGCTTCGATCATCGGCGTGATCGCCGACCTCTCCGAAATCCTGGCGAAGGTGGACGTCGACGAGACCGAGGTGGTCAACATCCATCCCGGCCAGACGGCGACCTTGAAGGTCGACGCGGTCTCCGCCCGCGAGTACCACGGGCACGTGGTCGAAGTGGGCAGCTCCGGCTCCTCGCGGCCGCAGCAGCCGGATGTCACGTTCTTTGAGGTCAAGGTTCAGCTCGACGATGCGGACGAGGCGCTGCGTCCCGGCATGTCGGTGCGCGCTTCGATCCGCGCCGAAGCCCACGCCAACGCCCTGGTGGTGCCGATCCAGTCGGTCGTCGAGCGGACGCCCCTGGATGCCTCCGGCAAGCCGCTCGAAGGGCCGGCGGGCAACGAAGAGGTGAAGGTCGCGTTCGTGGTCGAGAACGGCAAGGCGCGCCAGCGGCCGGTGATACTCGGCCTGTCCGACGAGACCCACATTGAAATCCTCAAAGGGATCGATGCCGGAGCCAAGATGATCACCGGTCCCTATCGCACCCTGCGCGATTTGAAGGACGGCGATACGGTCCAGGTGAGCACGACGTCCGAGGCGGAAGATCGCCGCAAGGCGCGAGAGAAGGATCGAGACAAGAAAGAAAAGGACGAGGAGTAGAGCCCATGGCGCTGATCGAGCTGCACGACGTATACAAGATTTACGACATGGGCGCCGAGAAGGTGCGAGCCTTAAACGGCGTCGACCTCGCGATCGAAAAAGGCGAGTACATCGCGATCATGGGCTCGTCCGGCAGCGGCAAGTCGACGATGATGAACCTGCTGGGCTGCCTCGACACGCCGACCGAAGGGCACTACATATTGAACGGCACCGCGGTCGAAGAGCTGGACGACAGCCAACTCGCGGGCATCCGCAACAAGGAAATCGGCTTCGTCTTCCAGACCTTTAACCTGCTCGCCCGCACCGACGCCCTGCACAACGTCGAGCTGCCGTTGATCTACGCCGGCCTGCCGCGGGCGGAGCGCCGCGAGCGGGCGAAGAAGGCGCTCGAACGGGTGGGCCTCGGCGACCGTACCCACCACCAGCCGAACGAGCTGTCCGGCGGCCAGCGGCAACGGGTGGCGATCGCCCGCGCTCTGGTCAACGACCCGTCGATCCTGCTCGCCGACGAGCCGACCGGCAACCTCGATTCGGCGACCTCCAAAGAGATCATGGACCTGTTCGATCAGCTCCACCGGGCCGGCAATACGGTGATCTTGGTCACCCACGAGTCCGACATCGCCGAGCACGCCAACCGGCAGGTCCTACTGCGCGACGGCAAGATCGTCGGCGACCAGGCCTCGGCGCACCGCCCGGCCGTCTCGGCCTGAGGCCGCCGACTTTTTCGTTCCTGCGCCGAACGGGCCGCTCGTGATCGTCGCCGAGAATTTTCGCTTAGCGCTTTCGGCGATCCGCGCCAACAAGCTGCGGTCACTGCTTACGACCCTCGGGATCATCATCGGCGTCGCCGCCGTGATCTCGGTGGTCTCGCTGGTCCAGGGGCTGCAATTTCTGGTGACCCGCGAGCTGCAAGGGGTCGGTGCCACCTTCATGGAGGTGAGCCCGGATTTCGGCGATCGGCAGAATCAAGGCCCGGGGATCGTGCCGCGCCAGGTCCGCTTCACCTGGGACGACTGCCAGGCGATTGCCAAGCGCGTTTCCGGAATTCGCATCATGACCCCGGTGGTGATGGGCAAGGCGCTGGTCAAATATCGCGATCGCTCGCACCAGCCGAACCTGATCCTCGGGGTGAACGAGAACTGGCCCGAGGTGCGCAACCATGCCGTCGAGCGCGGAAGGTTCCTGTCGCGGATCGACCTTGAAAAGCACCGCAACGTGGTGGTCATCGGCCGCACCACGATTCGCGAACTGGATTTGGGCGACGATCCAATCGGCAAGGAGATCTACGTCGGCCGCTATCCCGCGACGGTGATCGGCGTGATGGAAAAGAAAGGCCAGGCGTTGGGCGAGGATCTCGACGACCTGGTGTTCGTGCCTTTCGACGCCGCCGTGGTGCTGTTCGGCCGCAACGCCCGCGACCTGGTCCGCCTGCGCCTCCAGGTCGAATCGGTGCCGCAGATTCCGCAGGTGCGGGACATGATCACCGCGCTCCTGCGGGAAAGGCACAAAATCGCCAAGGGGCAACCCGACGACTTTCGCATCCGGGTGCAGGACGAGATCCTCCGCTCGACCCAGAGCATCCTCGGCTCGATCACCGCCGTGGTCGCCGGGGTGGTGGGCATCGCGCTCTTAGTCGGCGGCATCGGCATCATGAACATCATGCTGGTCTCGGTGCGCGAACGAACCCGCGAGATCGGAGTGAGGAAGGCGGTCGGGGCGCGAAGCAAGGACATCCTGGTGCAGTTCCTGGTCGAGGCGATCACGCTTTCGTTCGTCGGCGGTACGATCGGTTTGATCCTCGGCTGGGGAACCGGCGTCTTCCTGTCGAGGGTGCTGCCGGGCGACTGGCCTCCTGCCCACGTGCCGCTCTGGGCGGTGGGTTTGGCGTTCGCGTTTTCCGCCGGGGTAGGGATTTTCTTCGGCAGCTATCCGGCGACCCGCGCGGCGCGGCTCGATCCGATCGAAGCGCTCCGATTCGAGTGACCTCATGCAACTGGGCGAAAACTTCCGCGTCTCGATCGACTCCCTGCGCGCCAACAAGGTGCGCTCGCTGCTCACCGCGCTCGGCATCGTGATTGGCGTCGGCGCGGTGATCGCCGTGGTCTCGATCGTCCAGGGCCTTCAGTACACGATCACCGGCGAGCTGCAAGGGGTCGGGGCGAACTTCATGATGATCTTCCCCGACGTGCAGCAGGACCGCCCCGGAGTCTTCACCCGGCCGATCAAGCTCACCTGGGACGACGGCAAAGAGATCCTGAAGCGGGTCCCCGGAGTGACCCAAATCACGCCGGTCGTCGCGGGTCCGCTGGACATGCACTATCTCGATCGCCATCACCGGCCGCAGTTCGTGCTGGGCGTGAACGAGAACTGGCAAAAGATCATGAACCATGCCGTGGGGGAGGGCCGCTTCCTCTCGCGAGTGGATCTCGACAATCGCCGCAAGGTGACCTGCATCGGCCAGAAGATCGTTGACGAGCTTCGGCTCGGCAAAAACCCGATCGGCCGCGAGATCTACATCGGCGACCTGCCCGTGACAGTGATCGGCATCATGGAAGAGCGGGGCGAAAACCTCGGCGCCGATTTGGACGACCTCGCGTTCATCCCCTTCGATTCGGCGCTCTCCCTGTTCGGCCGCAAGGCGGGCGATCAGGTGCAGCTCCGCTTGAAGACGGTCGACGCCGAAGCGGTCGAACCGGTCCGCGACGGCGTCGAAGCTCTGCTCCGCCAGCGCCACAAACTGGTGGCCGAACAGCCGGACGATTTCCAAATCCAAACCCAGGACGATCTGATCAAAACGATCGGCAAGATCTTAGGGGGCGTCACCGCCGTGGTCGGAGGAGTGGTGGGCATCGCACTCCTCGTCGGCGGCATCGGCATCATGAACATCATGCTCGTCTCGGTCACCGAAAGAACCCGCGAAATCGGCGTCCGCAAAGCCCTCGGCGCCAAGCGCGGCGACATCCTCGTCCAGTTCCTGATCGAAGCCCTCCTCCTCTCCGCCATCGGAGGCCTGATCGGCCTCGCCTTCGGCTACGGGCTAGGGACCCTGATCGCCAAACTCCTACCCGGCAACTTCCCCCCCGCCCACGTCCCCTGGTGGGCGGTAGCTCTGTCGCTGGGCTTCTCCTCCCTGGTGGGAGCCTTCTTCGGCAGCTACCCAGCCGCAAGGGCGGCGCGGCTCGATCCGGTGGAGGCGCTGCGGTTCGAGTAGGGGAGTTTCCGTCAGGATTCCTAAATCGTCCGGCGAATCGAACCGGTCAAGTAGAACTCGGTGATTGCGCGATCTTGCTGAGGACGTCGGTGAGGTTCTGAACGATTACGGCCGCATCGCGAGGATCATCCTCGTTCCAGGGGGGTGGCCAAACAGGGCTCCTATGCCATGGGCGTCTGGAGACTCGGCAATGCGGGATTGGAGAGGATCCTCGAATTCCACCTCGCTCTGAGCGAACTCCTGGATGTCCCGTTCGAGATCGCTTGGACCATAGGATCTCAGCCGATCGACAACTCGGATCAGCCGGCCTTCGAGGCCAGCACTACCCAGTGCGAGTTCCCTCTCGATAGCTGATTCTGCGAACTCATCCTTAGAGACACCCAACGCTTCAGCGGCCTGCTCCAGATTGCGAAGCGTCTCTTCGTTGCGGAAGTGGAGGGTGAGGACTGCGCTGCTCATGAGCTTAAGTCTACACCCGTCCGAAGCGACCCGGCTTGAGGCACCCCAATCGCATCTCTCCGAGGCGCCGCCTCCCGGCGCCGGGATTCTTGGCAATCGCCTAACCTGCTATCCGGAACGACCTCTCCGAGCACCCGGCAAATACCGTCCGCCCGCGTCCCCTGGCGGGCCACGAACCGCCTCGCCGAGGCCGAGCTGCTGATGCGGCGGGCGCTCGCGATCGACGAGGGGAGCTTCGGAGCGGACCACCCGAACGTCGCCACCGCCCTCAACAACCTGGCCTTATTGCTCCAGGCCACAAACCGCCTCGCCGAGGCCGAGCCGCTGATGCGGAGGGCGCTCGCGATCGTTTTTGAGTTTGAGCGGCAGACCGGATTCGAGCACCCGCGCGGGCGCCTGTTTTCCGCCAACTATCGGGACCTGCTTCAGGCGATGGGCAAGCCGGAGGCCGAGATCGAAGCGGCAATTGCCACGATGGTTGGCTCTCCGGAATGATGCACGTCGCCAATGGCGGCGGTGATGAGGCGGGCTCTGCTATCTTCTCCTTGCGTGATCCGCGATCGAAGTCCGGCAGGACGAGGATGCCATGGCAACCACCGCTAACGTCTCAGAAGACCTGCTGTCGCAGATGGCGCAGGTGATCGTGAAAGAGGTCGAGCCGGAGCGCATCATCCTGTTTGGTTCTCATGCGCGGGGCGATGCCCATCCTGACTCGGATGTCGACCTGTTGGTGATTGAGCGGGAAGGCTTCGGCAAACAACGCAGTCGGCGGCGCGAGGCTGCTTTGCTCTGGCGCGCTCTCGCTCATTTTCCAGTACCCAAAGACATCGTGGTTTTTAGCCAGGAAGAAGCCGCTGCCTGGAAAGACTATCCCGGGCACCTCATGGCCCAGGCGATGCGCGAGGGCCGAGTCCTCTATGAGCGAGAGTGAGCTGCCTTCAAAGCTGCTAGCCCTTGCGCGCAGAGACTTGCGCGCCGCGGAGATCCTTCGCGATCAGCCAGAGGTGGGTGATGGCATCGTCGGCTTCCATTCGCAGCAGGCGGCCGAGAAAGCCCTCAAGGCATGGCTGACGATTCTTGGCATCGACTTTCCGCGGACGCATGACCTGAGTCTGTTGATCCAGAAGTTGTCCGTGGCGGGCGTCGAGGTGATCAGCTTGTGGGAGCTCCTCGATCTCAACCCTTTCGCCGTCCAGCTCCGCTACGACATCTTGGACGACGAGCCCTTAGATCAGGGCTCGACCGTGGAACAGGTGAGATTGCTGCTCGATCGGGTGGAGGGGCTCCTGGTCGGCGAGGAAGATGGAGGAGATTCTGGCAGCGGCTCATGACCTCCTATCCGGAACGATCGGACTCGAAAAGGTCGGCGAGGGTCACGAGGATCAACCCTTCTGGGACCTCAGGTCTTGCGCGGCCCGCGATCTCTGGGACGAACAGCGTCCGCAAGACGTTCAGGCTCGCATACCTCGGCGGCAGCGGGGGAGCCGACCTCGCAGCCAGCTCGCTAGCCGCCTGCGCGAGCGCTCGGGCGTCGAACGGCTTCGCGCTCCATTTCACCTCTCCGAGCAGCAACCGTTCGCCGTCGATCGACTCGCTGATCACGTCCCATTCCGGGGCTTCCTTCTGCCACCAGCGCGAAGCGGGACCCCAGGGGCCGAGAGCGCCGAGAGGGGTTTCTTCCGAAACACGGGGTACGAGGAGGCGGCAGAGATCCTCCCAGGCTTCCGCCCGGAGAGAATCCCAGAAGCGGGCGAGGAGTTGGCGCCGCGCCGCGGTTGAGCCGCTCGCGTGTTGCGCCCGGTTGGGCGCCACGACGCGAAACCAGAGCCTCGTGAAGGGGTCGGCGATCTTGTAGATCGCTCGTTTGGTCCCTTTCGCGCTGTCGCCGAAGGGCGCTTCGCGACGGATCAATCCAAGGCCGAGCAGGCGCTCCAGAGGGCGGGCCATCGAGGTGGCCGGCCGGCCCAGGCGACCCGCGATTTCGGAGACCCGATGCGCTCCGGCGCCGATCGCTTCGAGCAGGGGGCGGACTTCGAGCGCCGAGGGGACCTCTTCGAGCAGTAGGCGGTCCGGTTCCCGATGGAGGGCTCCGAGCGGATCGAGCGCCAGGGTCTCGATCTGGTCGGTCACCTCTCGCCCCGCTCCGAGCGCCAGCTCCCAGTACCGAGGAATTCCGCCCCAAGCGGTGTAGAGATCGATCCACGTGGACGCTTTGCCACACGGAAAGGCGTCCGGCAGGTGGCGCGCAGAGAGCGGCTGTAGGTCGAGGATCTCCCGCGCCCGTCCGAACAGAGGGGCGTTGCCGGCGAGCACCAGGCCCTGCATAATCCGCTGACTGGAGCCCGCAACGGCGACGGTCAACTTTGCATCGCGCGCCTCGTGGTCAACCCAGCGCTGGAGGACGCTCGGCAGCTCCGGCGAGGCGAGCACCAGATAGGGCAGCTCGTCGAGGATCAACGGCCCACGCCATCCGGCGAGGATCGCCTCCCGCGCAAGGCGCGCGAACAGCGCGCGCCAATCTCGATATTCGACCTCGGCGAAATCGCTCAGCCGTTGGGCCACCGCTTCGGCGAAATATCGGCGCTGTAGGTCGGGTGTGGACTGGTCCGCCACGGTGTAAAGGCCATCGTGCCGTTCCGCCCATTCGAGGAGAAGGCGCGTCTTGCCGACCCTGCGCCGACCATAGACGACCGCAAGGCCTCCCTCGTCGGAAATGGCCAAGCGGTCCAGGCGGGCAAGCTCTTCGAGACGGTTGACGAAAAACATTATGCCGATCAGCATAATGCAGGTCCGCATAATCTTGCCGAGGGAGCGCCGGATTGGGCGTCTTCGAGGGGTAGCTGAGCAACACCGCCGTTGGGGCCGAAATTCACTCGTGGATAGCCGCTATCGGTCGTGGATAGCCGCTTTCCAGCGCGGATTGCGGCTATGTCTCTACGGATAGCGGCCATCGAGCGCCGAGAGCGGCTATCCAGCGGGGATTGCCGCTATGTCTCCGCGGATAGCGGCTATCGACGACCGATAGCGGCTATCCAGCTCCGATCGCCGCTATGTTGCGACCGATAGCGGCTATAGCGCGCCGAGGGCCGCTCTACAGACTCCAATTCGCAGTTCGCGCGCTGCATTCCGAATTCAGACGCCGAAAGAAGCCGGGGCTCGGCAATAGCGGCCGAACCGCGGCTGCGGCGCGTTATCGGCGGCTGATGGTGAATTTTCCGAAGCTGACGCCCAATTCGACGCCCGTTCCGTTGCCGGCGAGGGCCAACGAGACTTCGCCCTTGGTCACCACCTGCGCTTCGGACGACTTGCCGGCTCCCGCCGCTGCGCCTCCGGCGGCGTAAGCTCCGAACAGCTCCTTGATGTCGCCGACTTCGGAGAACTTGCCGAAGCCGTCGCGGACCTTCGAGCGGCCGGCGGTCAGGCCACCGCCCTTGCCTGCCAGGCGGACGTTGGCCGACTGGCCGTTGTCGCAGGTGATCGTGCCGGTCCCTTTACTGGCCTTGTAGAAGATCGACCAGCTGGTGAGGTTGAATTTCATCGTGCAATCGGCCGCCTCTGCCGCCGGGGCGGAGAGGGCGGCAAAAAGTGCGGCAAAGGCAAAGGCGAGGGTAAGGCGTCGAAACATGGTCGGTTCTCCTCAGATTCGGTTTCTACAGCAGACGGACACTCCGCGCCACGGGTTCAACCCCCGAGGATGCGGTGGACACCGGACTTGTACGCAAGATTCGAACCGCCGGGTTGCCGCCGGGTAACCTCCAAGTATAGGTGGTGGCCCTGGAGGCGGCCGAATGGGATACTTGGCGCCGTTTTCACCGCGTCGAATCCTGCCGGCAGCGCGGAGCTTACGGCAAGCCTCTCGTTTCGCAGCAATCGTCCCTCGGAGGAAGCATGGCGTCGGATATCGAAATCGCACAGCAGGCCAAGCTCAAGCGCGTCGCAGGAATCGCCCAGGATCGTCTCGGCATCGCCGAGGAGCACCTGGAACCCTATGGCCACTACAAGGCGAAAATCTCGCTCGACTACCTTGCCGGCTTGAAGGATCGGCCGGACGGCAAGCTGATCCTGGTGACCGCCATGACCCCCACCCCCGCGGGCGAGGGGAAGACCACAACCTCGGTGGGCCTGGGCGATGCCCTGTGCAAGATCGGTAAGAAGGCGCTGATCTGCCTGCGCGAGCCGAGCCTTGGGCCGGTGTTCGGGATGAAGGGGGGGGCGGCCGGCGGCGGCTTCTCTCAGGTGGTGCCGATGGAGGACATCAACCTCCACTTCACCGGCGACTTCAACGCGATCGGCTTGGCCAACAACCTGCTCGCCGCTCTGCTCGACAACCACATCCACCACGGCAACGAGCTGGGCATCGACGTCCGGCGCATCACCTGGAAGCGGGTGGTGGACATGAACGACCGCGCGCTGCGCGAGATCGTGGTCAGCCTCGGCGGCTTCGGCAACGGCTTTCCGCGCCAGGACGGCTTCGACATCGTGGTCGCTTCCGAAGTCATGGCGATCTTCTGTCTTTCCACCTCGCTCGCGGATTTGAAGGAACGGCTGGGCAATATCGTGGTCGCCTACACCCGCGAAAGGAAGCCGATCCACGCCCGTGACTTGAAAGCCCATGGCGCGATGACCGTGCTGCTCAAGGACGCCCTTCAGCCGAACCTGGTGCAGACGCTCGAAAACAACCCGGCGATCCTCCACGGTGGGCCGTTCGCCAATATCGCCCACGGCTGCAACTCGGTAATCGCGACAAAAGCCGCGCTCAAGCTCGCCGACTACGTGGTGACCGAGGCCGGCTTCGGCGCGGACCTGGGCGCCGAGAAGTTCATCGACATCAAGTGCCGGAAGTCGGGCCTCCGCCCCTCGGCCGCGGTGGTGGTGGCCACCATCCGCGCGCTCAAGTACCACGGCGGCGCCGACTTAAAGACGCTCACCACCGAGAACCTCGAAGCGCTGGAGAAGGGGCTCGTGAACCTCGAGCGCCACGTCGAAAACGTCCAGAACGGCTACGGCCTCGCGACCGTGGTGGCGATCAACCGGTTCTCCTCCGACACCGCGGCCGAAATTGCGTTGGTCGAAGAGAAGATGGCGAAACTAGGCGTGAAGGTGGCGCTCGCCACCCATTGGGCCGACGGGGGAGCGGGGGCCACCGACCTCGCGAACATCGTGGTCGAGCTGTGCGAGCGCCCCTCGACGTTCCGCTTCGTCTACGAGGATTCCGATACCCTGATGGAGAAAGTCGAAAAGATCGCGAAGACCATCTACCGCGCCGACGGCGTCACCGTCGACAGCAAGGCGCGCACCCAGATCGAGCGCTTGCAAGCCGACGGCTACGGCCACTATCCGGTCTGCGTGGCCAAGACCCAATACTCTTTCTCGACCGACGCCACCAAGCGCGCGGCGCCCACCGGCTACAAACTCGACGTCCGCGAGGTGCGCCTTGCGGCAGGAGCGGAGTTCGTGGTCATGGTCTGCGGCGACATCATGACCATGCCCGGACTGCCGAAAGTCCCGTCAGCGCAGGCGATCGACTTGGACGAGAACGGCAGGGTGGTGGGGCTGTTCTAGCTAACCAAACTAGACGGGAGCGAACAGTGATCAATCACCTCAGAATAAAGAACTTTAAAGCATGGCGAGATACCGGCGACATCCGGCTTGCGCCTCTGACTCTGCTCTTCGGCACGAACAGCGCCGGCAAGACCAGCATTCCGCAGCTCTTGCTTCTGCTCAAGCAAACGGCTGAGTCGGCAGACCGTCAACGGGCGCTACACTTCGGAGACCATCGCACCTTGGTGGACTTGGGCGACCTGCCGAGCGTCCTGTATGGCCATGATTTACGCCATGCTCTGGACTTTACGCTGGAGTGGACTCTCCCCAAAAAGCTCAACATCACAGACGCCTACCACGGCAACGAGAAATACACGGTTTCCTCGTTGGCTTTCAACTCTACTCTCCGGGGCGAGGGGGAGCCCACGCAGCCCTTCGTCCAGCGCATGGGCTATACGCTCGATCCTGGCAGGGCCGATCCGGTACAGATCGGAATGAGCTGGGAGAAAGCCGGCAAGTACGCCCTCGAGACCAAGGGCTACAAAGAAGTGCGAAGACAGGGTCGCAAATGGCCTCTCCCCGCGCCCACACATTTCTTCGGCTTCCCGGACGAAGCGGTAGCCTACTTCCAGAACACGGGCTTCGTCGCCGATCTGGGCCTGGAGCTCACCCGGCTCCTCGAGAGCATTCACTATGTGGGGCCGCTGCGAGAGGTTCCGCGCCGGCTCTACCCGTGGTCTGGCGAGACCCCCATCCACGTTGGGACAAAAGGCGAGCGCGCCGTAGAGGCCATTCTGGCGGCGAAGGGCCGCTCGTTCAACCTGGGTGGCAAGCAGCATTACAGGTCGCTAGACGTACTCGTGGCCGAGCGTCTGAAGCAGATGGGCTTGATTCGGGACTTCGTCGTCAAAGCCGTTGCAAGGGGCCGCAAAGAGTACGAGGTTCGGGCTCGGATTGGTGCGCAAAAGACCGAGGTTCTTCTCACGGATGTCGGATTCGGTGTCAGCCAGGTGCTACCGGTCGTGGTCGAATGTTTCTACGTGCCGGCCCGATCGATCGTGATCTTCGAACAGCCCGAGATCCACCTCCACCCGGCGGTGCAAGCAGAGCTTGCCGACCTGTTCATCGATGCAATCCGCGCGCGAGAAGGCGGCGCGGATCGCAATGTCCAATTCATCATCGAGAGCCACTCGGAGCATCTCTTGCGTCGGCTGCAGCGGCGGATTGCCGAGGGAGCTTTGGCACCGCAGGACGCCGCGTTGTACTTCGTGGACAGCACCGGTGGAGAAGCGCGAATCGCAGAGTTGGAGGTCGATTCGTACGGGCGGATCAGCAATTGGCCGGACAACTTCTTTGGCGACGCGATCGGGGAAACGGAAGCTCAGATGGATGCGATGTTCCGCAAGCTGAAGGAGAGCTCCGGTGTCCTGTGAGGTGATCGACACCAACGTCTTGCGCGTCGCGTCGGTCATGGAGGCCGTCGACGAGATCAAAACACCGGTCACGGACAGGGCTGTTCTTTCCCGCGTTTACGAGTGGGTCAAAGCCTTCCGTGAAGACCGCACCCGAAGGCTCGTCATGGACCAGCCCGAGCAGACGATCTGGCAAGAGTATGCTCGCAACCTCCCGAAAAACTCGTACGGCCATCGCGTGATGATCGACA
>JBBSBW010000080.1:0-20319 GCA_038250865.1 Thermoanaerobaculia bacterium
AAGCCCCCTTCCCCAAATCGCCGCGCCGCCCTACCATCGCGCCCGATGAGATTTGGCAGCGACACCGAGCGCCTCGAAGCGTTGGCCGACCGCGTCCGCGAGCTGCCGGACCGGGCGGGGATCTACATCTGGAAGGACGCCGCGGGCAAGGTGCTCTACGTCGGCAAGGCGAAGTCGCTCAAGAAGCGGGTGGCATCCTACCTCGCGCGCGACCAGGAGCCGCGGCTCGCCCAGATGGTCTACGAGGCGGTGGATATCGAGCACATCATCACCGACTCGGAAGCCGAGGCGCTGCTGCTCGAAAATAACTGGATCAAAGAGAAGAAGCCGCGCTACAACGTCCTGCTGCGCGACGACAAGACCTATCCCTACCTGAAGCTCACGATGCGCGACGAGTTTCCGCGCATCGCCTTCACACGCAGGATCAGCAACGACGGCGCGGAGTACTTCGGCCCCTACCTGCCCGGCGGCCTGGCGAGGAAGGCGATCAAGCTGGTCCAGAAGCTGTTCCAGGTGCGCGTCTGCCGGATCGAGATCGACGGCGGGCTCGAACGGCCTTGCCTCTACCACGGCATGCACCGCTGTCTGGGGCCGTGCGTCGCGCGTCTGACCACAGAGGCGCTCTATGCCGAGGCGGTGGCGCAGGCGCGGCTGTTTTTGGCGGGGAAAAACGACCAGCTGCTCAAGCGGTTGAAGCGCGAAATGTTGGACGCGTCGGAAGCCTGCGACTTCGAGCGCGCGGCGGCGCTGCGCGACACGATCACTGAGATCGAATCGATCGGTCAGCGGCGCAAAATGTCGTCGGTCGACGGCGAGGACTTGGACGTCTACGGCGTCCACGTCTCGGGCGGCAACGCCGCCGTGGCGATCCTGGTCATGCGCGGCGGCCAGGTGCTCGACCGGCGCGAGCTATTCTGGGAAAACGTCGGCCAGATCACTCCGGAGGCCCTGCTCTCCGAGTTGCTGCCGCAGGTCTACGACCGGACTACCTTCGTGCCGAAGGAGATCCACCTGCCGGCGCCGATCGAAGGGGAAGAGGTGCTGCTCGACTGGCTCTCGGAGCGGAAAGGCGAGCGGGTCTATCTGCGCCTGCCCACGCGCGGGCCGAAAGCGGAGCGGATGGCGCTCGCCGGCCACAACGCCCAGCAGGCGCACCGAAGGCGGTTCCGCACCGGGGCGGTCGCCCCGGGCGCCGTGGCGCTTGAAAAGCACCTGGAGCTGGCCGATCCGCCGCGGCGGATCGAGGGGTTCGACATCTCCCACTTCCAAGGGGGCGAGACGGTCGCCTCGATGGTCGTCTGGGAGGAAGGGAAGATGCGCAAGGGGGAGTATCGGATCTTCAACATCAAGAGCGTTATCGGTCCGGACGATTTCGCCTCGATGCGCGAAGTGGTCGAGCGGCGCTACCGCCGAGTGCTCGAAGAGGTGGGGGCGATGCCCGATCTGATCCTGATCGACGGCGGGCGCGGCCAGCTGAACGCGGCGCTCGAAGCGCTGGCGATCCTGGGGGTCGAGGACACTCGGATCCTCGGGCTCGCAAAGCGTGAGGAGGAGGTCTACCTTCCCGAGCTGCCCGAGCCGCTTCGCCTGCCGCGCGACGACGCGGGCCTTCAGCTCCTTCAACAGATCCGCGACGAGGCGCACCGTTTCGCCGTCTCGCGCCACCGCGCCCGTCGCTCGGCGAATCGCCTGAGGAGCCGGCTCGACGACCTCCCCGGCATCGGCCCGCGGCGGCGGAAGCTGCTGCTAACGCGCTTCGGCAGCCTGGAAGGGGTTAAGCGCGCACCGCTCTCGGAGCTGGAAGCGGCGGTGGGGCCGATCTTGGCGCGCCGTCTGGTCGAGATGCTGAGTCCGGGAGAGTCGGGGGAGCCTGCCGCGGTAGAGCCCGCCCCGGTAGACCCCGATTGAACTACTCCTGCTGAAGGGTGAACAACGGCTCCAACCCCATCGCCGGGGCGAGCGTGGCGCCGAGCCAGGGGGCGCCGTCGCTGCGATGGCCTACCGCGATCCGTTCCGCTCCCAGCCCCGAAATGCGGGCGAACACTTCGAGCAGGCCCGCCTCCCAAATCAGGTTCGGCACGGCGGGGCCGATTTTGCCTCCGGCGATCCGGCGGACGCCGTGGGCGACGGCGCGGAAGCGGAGCGCGCCCGGGTCGTAGACCTCCAGCGGAGAGAGCGCCGCGATCCACAGTCCGCCGTCGGCCGCGGCGAGCAGATCCTCCGGCGCGAGTGCGGCGGCCGGGTCGCTGGCCGAGAGTGCGAGATGGCCAGGGCCTGCCTGGTCGAAATCGATCGCCATCGGCAGCTCGGCGAGCCCGGGAGGCAGGCCGAGTTTGACCGCGAGCTCCCGCCCCGCCGCCGCGCCGCGGAAGATGCCGGCGGTGATCAGCTCGATCCTTCGGGCGGAAGCGCCGCAGGCGTCGAACGGCAGCGGCAGACCTTCGGGGTCGGTCGCGTCATTCACCAACGTGAGGCGGCTCGCCGCGATCTGCTCTCCGAAGTGACCGAACAGCGGCCAGCCTTCCAAGGCGCCGTCCGCGATCGCGTCTTCTATAGAGCGCGAGTCGAGTGAGGCGCGGGCGAAGGCGGTCGCCAGCTGCGCCACGGCCCGCGGCGCTAGAACGAGCGGCACCGGCGAGGTGGGAGGCTCGACGAGGTTAGGGTCGGCGCGGCGCTCGCGGGCGAGATCGAGCAGCCGGCCGGGGGCCAAGGCCGAGAGCCGGCGCGTCACGCCCTCGGCGCTGCCCGTCGCCGGACCGCGGCCGATGCGTAGGGAGAGCGCGACGCCGGTGAGCGAGGCGACGCGCGGCGCGGCGCCGGTCGCGGCAAAGCCGATCCGCCCTTCCGTCCAGGAAAAGTGCGCAGCCTCTTCGGCGCCGAGCCCTTGGGAAAGCAACCCTTTGGCCTCCTCGGCCGAGAGGTCGGCGACCTCGGCATCCCAGAGGTGGGCGCTCGGGATCTCTGCGGCGGCGGACGTTGCCGCCCCTTTCGCCGGACTTTCGGGGAGGGTCGCCGGGGCCGGTGCCAAACGCGCATCGGCGAGCGCCTGGCGGATCGCTGCGGCCAGCTCCGCCCGGTTGAACGCCGCGGCCCGGTGAACGCCGACCCGGCCGCGCTCGGTGGTGCGGACGATCAGGTTCAGCTCGCGGGTCATCCCGGGCTCGGCGCGGGACGAAGTCATTCGGGACGGCTCTTTGCGGTTGGACTCTTTGACCGTCTCTACGCGGCCCGATCGTTCATGGCGATGGATCGCTTCGGTCCACGAAATTTCGGTCCGGTCGGCGGGGGATTCGGCGAGAGCGCGGGTCAAGATCTCGCGCGCAATATCGAGGGATGGCAGCTCAGGGGTCGGCACGGCGGCGCAGCATATCGTGGCCTAGCCTTTGCACCCTAGGCGCTGGCAGAATGGCGAGCCTCGTGAAAAGACAAAACCTCCTCTCCCACCGCGCACCGCTCGCCGCGATCCTCACCCTCTTAGCCGCCTTGGCGTCATCCGCAGTCCCGACTTCGGCTGCGCCGCCTCCGGCCCGGCGCCCGGGGGCTCCCGTCTCGCGGCTTCCCGGCGAGCCGACTTCCCCTGCGGCCCCTTCCGAGGACGTCGCCGACCTCGTTTTGCAGCACGGCATGTTTTATCCGGTCGATGCCTTCGGTCCGATCGAAGGGACCCTGGCGATCAAGAAGGGGCGGATCGTTTACCTCGGACCCGAAGAAGCCGGGAAGGCGTTCATCGGGCCGAAGACGAAGAAGGTCGACCTGCTCGGCCGGGCGGTGACCCCCGGGCTGATCGACGCCCACTCCCATTTGCTCGGCCTCGGCCGCGACCTGTCGCAGGTGGACTTGCGCGGCGCGGCCACGTTCGACGAGGTGGTCCGGCGCGTTCGCGCCGCCGCGACGAAGACTCCTCCTGGCGCCTGGGTGCGCGGCCGCGGCTGGGATCAAAACCTCTGGCCCGGCCAGGCCTTTCCGGAGCACGCGGCGCTCTCCGCTGCGGTGCCCGATCATCCCGTCTGGCTCACCCGGATCGACGGCCACGCCGCCCTGCTGAACGCCAACGCGCTCGCTCGGGTCGGATTGGCCGACGACTCGAAAGACCCGTCGGGCGGCCGCTATCTGCGCGACGCGGCGGGCCACCTCTCCGGCGTGCTGCTCGACAACGCGATGGATGTCCCGCAAAGCGATGCCGCCCACCCTGGACGAAATCCGTTCGATGCCCGTCCGGAAGAGCTGCAGGCGGCGCTCATTGCCGCGGGCAAGGAGTGCGTGGCGCTGGGCCTCACGACGGTCACCGACATGGGGGTGGACGGCGACGCCGTGGCCGCTTATCAGGCGCTGCGCGAAAAGAAAGCCTTGGCGCCTCGCGCCGCCCTGTTCCTCACCGACGAGCCGGCGCTGCTCCAAAAGTGGTTCCAGCGCGGCCCGCTGCTCGATCCGGACGAAGCCCGGCTCACGATCCGCGGGGTGAAGCTCTACGCCGACGGCGCGCTCGGCAGCCGGGGTGCGGCGCTGCTCGAACCGTACGCCGACGACCCTGGCAACATGGGCCTGCTCACCTCCAGCCAGGACCACATGGCCGACGTCATCCGCCGCGCGGTGGCCTCCGGCTTTCAGGTGGGGATTCATGCGATCGGCGACCGGGGCAACCTGGTGGCGCTCGACGCGTTCGAACAGGGGCTCGCCCGTCATTCCTCGAACCGGGCACAGGCGCCGAGCGACCCTCGTTGCCGGATCGAGCACGCTCAGGTGATGCGCGTCCAGGACATCCAACGGATGGCGCGCCTCGGCATCATCGCCTCGATGCAGCCGACCCATGCGACCTCCGACATGCCCTGGGCGCCCGCCCGCCTGGGGGAGCGACGGCTCGCCGGAGCGTACGCCTGGAGGAAGGTGCTTGCGGCGGCCGGCCGGCTCGCGCTCGGCAGCGATTTTCCCGTCGAGTCGCCCGACCCGCGGCTCGGCCTCTACGCCGCGGTCACCCGGCAGGATCTGAACGGCAATCCGGCGGGCGGCTGGCTGCCGGGAGAGAAGCTCACCCGCATCGAAGCGCTGCGCGGCTTCACGATCGACGCGGCCCGCTCGCTGTTCCTCGAAGATCAGGTCGGCTCGCTCACCGTCGGCAAACGCGCCGACCTGGTGGTTTGGGGGAGCGACCCGATGTCCATCCCAGAGATCGAGATCCCGAAGGCTGAGATCGATTTCACCTATGTCGACGGCGAGCGGGTGTTCGCTCGTGCGGGAGTGCGGTGAACCGAAAACTTCAGACGGTCGCCTTGGGGTTGGCCCTCGCCATCACGGCGCGCGCGGCTTCAGGCGACGACATTTCGCTCCTTCGCCATCAAATGGTCGAGGAGCAGATCCGCCAGCGCGGGATCACGGATGCTTCGGTGCTCTCGGCGATGGACCGCGTGCCGCGCCATCTGTTCGTGCCCGGCGCGGTGCCGGCGGACGCCTACGCTGACCGGCCGCTGCCGTTCGGGCCGAAGGGCAAGTGGGGGACCGTCTACCAGCCGTACGTGGTCGCGCTGATGACCGACCTGCTGGAGCTGAACCCGCGTGACAAGGTGCTGGAGATCGGCACCGGCTCGGGCTACCACGCGGCCGTCCTGTCGCGCCTCGCCCGCGAGGTCTATTCGGTAGAGATTTCCCAGGCGGTCGCGGATCAGGCGGCGCGCCGGCTCGCGCTGCTCGGCTTCAACAACGTCTCTGTGCGAGTGGGAGACGGTTACCAAGGCTGGCCGGAGCAGGGACCATTCGACGCCATCCTGCTCTCCGCCGCGCCCCCGGCCGAGATCCCGAAGCCGCTGATCGACCAGCTCAAGAAGGGCGGCCGGCTGGTGGCGCCGATCGGCGACTTCTTCCAGGATCTCCAGGTGATCACCAAGCGGGCGGACGGCACGATCGAAAAACGGACCGTGAGCCCCGTCCGCCTGGCGCCGATGACCGGTAAGGTTCGCGACGGGCAGAACCGCCGCTAGGGATCGCTAGCCCTCGTCCGCGCTCGGGCCGTAGATCGACGGCACCGGCACGCCCAGCTCGCGAAGGTAGACGGTGAGCTGGCCTCGGTGATGGACCATGTGGTTGAACACCCAAGTCCGCAGCACGGCAACCCGCGGAATCTTGAACAGGTCCTGCCCGCCCATCTGAAGCGCCCAGGGCACGAACAGGTCTTCGTCGGAGGCTGCGGCGAGCGCCGCGCGGCCTGCGGTCACGAGAGCGTCGAACGAAGCGAGCAGGTCTTCATTCGTGGCGTGTGACGGCGAGACGTATTTCGGCCCCTCCAACGGCGCCATGTCGAGCGCCTCGGACGTCAACGTCGTCACCAACCAACCCGGCAGCTCGCCGACATGGTTCGACAGCCGGGACAGAGTCATCGACTTCTCGTGCGGTTGCCAATCGCCCTTCTCCGCAATCGGCACGCGCTCCAAAACGCGCCGCGTGGTCGCCATCTCGTGATCAAGCTCGGGTAGCAGGGTCTCGCTGATGCTCATCGGGGACTTCTCCTTGGGGGTGGGTAAGACGTGGGACAAGCCCGCGCACTGTAGCGCGGGTGTGTGGCGAGGTGAAGGGGAGGGAGGTGACCGGGTAGTGACGACCGATGCGTCTGGCTTCAGATCTTTACCCGACGCAAATGCGCCGGTCGGCGTGCGAAGTCGGCATCCTCGCCCACATTGGGCATTGCAAGGAGGGCCTCTTTGAACGACGAAAATTGCACGGTAAATTCCTCGTCAAGTCGGTTGGCGGCGGGCTTGGTTTTGGGCTTTCTCTTGGCCATTCTCTACTCCCGTTCCCGCCAACACCCCCGCCCGATTTTGCAGTTGTGGGGGTGCGCGATCGCGTCGTCGGGGCCGATGGTTTCCATCGTTTTGAGGCACCAGTAGACCGCGGTGGAAGAGCCTCCGGATTGCCAGGGGCGGTGGCCGACGAGGTGGCCGAAGGCGGTCTTGGTGCGGAGGTCGCGGCAGACCTCTCGCTCGGCCTCCGGCGCGGGCGGGAGGTCGAGCTCGTCCATGAATTCGCGGCTCATCGGCTCATTGGTCTTTGGCTGCCAAGAGCGCGCGGCGCACGACGGTTTCGAGGATCGGCAGTTTGTAGGCGTTGTGTTCCAGCGGCGTGGCGCCATCGATCGCGGCGGCGGCGGCCTGTCTGGCGGTCTCCTCGTCAATCGCTTTGCCGACGAGCCACGCCTCGGCTTTCGTCGCGCGCCATGGCGTCGGCGCCGCAGCGCCGAGGACGATCCGGGCGCTCTTGACCAGGCCTCCTTCGAGATCGAGGCGCACCGCCGCCTCGGCGATCGGCCAGTCGAACGATTCTTTCTCGCCCAGCTTCAGGTAGGCGGTGCGCATTCCCGGGGTCGGAGCCGGCAGCGTGATGCCGATCAGGACTTCGCTCGGGGAAAGGACGTGCTCGCGCCGGACGTCGGTGTCCGGTCGGACGAAGAAGTCGTCGATCGGAATCGATCGCTTCCGCTTGGTGCTCGCCACTTCGAGCTGTGCGCCGATCGCGGTGAGCGCCGTGCCGATCGCCGAGGGGTGGACGATCGCGCAGACCCGGTTGCCGAATACCGCGTGGTAATCGTTCTCGCCTTCGTGCGCGTAGCAGCGCCCGCCGCCCTTCTTCAAGCAGTGGAAATCGGCGCTGCGGAAATACCAGCAGCGCGGCCGCTGGAGGAGATTGCCGCCGATCGTCGCGGCCTGGCGGACGTTCGGCGTCGCGGCGTGACCGGCGGCGTCGGCGAGAGCTGGGTATAGCGCGCGGACCTGGGAATCGGCGTCGAGCCGCGCGAGGGTGGCGAGCGGGCCGATTGCGAGGCCGCCTTCCGGCAGCTTCTCGATCCGATCGAGACCGGGGACGGCGCGCAGATTGACCAGCCGGGAAGGGGAGTCGAGCCCCTCTTTCAGTCGGTCGATGACGTCGATGCCGCCGGCTTTGAGCAGAACAGACTCGCCCAGGTCGCCGGATTCGAGAGCGGCGAGCGCCTCGTCGAGACTCTTCGGGTCCAGCCATTCGAACCGGGCGATCATCGCGCGCCTCCTGTCGTCGCGTCGGAGCCGCCTTTGCCCGGTACCTTTCCGAGCGCTTCGAGCACGCGCGCCGGGGTCATGGGGAGTTCGCGAATTCTCACGCCGATCGCGTTGTAGATCGCGTTGGCGACCGCGGCTGCCGTCGGGATGGTCGCCGGTTCGCCGATGCCGCCCGCGTCGGTCGAGCTTCTGGCCAGGTAGTTTTCGATCAGGATGACCTCGATCTCCGGCGTTTCCATCGCGCCCAGGATCTTGTACTGCTCCAGGTTCGGATTGACCATCCGGCCCGTCGCGCGGTCGAGACGGCGGTCTTCATAGAGCGCGTAGGAGATTCCCTGGAGGATGCCGCCGTTGATCTGGCTCTCGATCGCGAGCGGGTTGATCGGCCGGCCGCAGTCGTGAACTGCCACCACCCGCTCGACCTTGACGATGCCGGTCTCGATGTCGACCGCCACCTCGGCGAACTGTACGCCGCCCAAGAAATCCATTCCTCGATCGCCGTACTCAGGGGTGCGCATTGCGCGCGCCGCCACCACTTCGGTGCGCAGGCGGGCGGCGGCCTGCTGAAACGTTAGCGTGCGGGCCGGGGGGGTGCGGACATGGACCTGGCCGCCTGAAAGTTCGACCTCGTCGGCCGGAAGCCCAAGCGCTCCGGCGATCTCTTCGAGGAAGCGGAGCTTCGCCTGGTAGGCGGCGTTCCTGACCGCGGGGGTAAGCGAGCTGGTGGTCATGCTGCCGCCCGACGGAGGACCCGGCGGGTAGCCGGTGTCGCCCACGCGGACCACGATGTCCTTCGGGGCCAACCCCAGCTCTTCGGCGACCACCTGGGCGATCGCCGTCTTGATCCCGCCGCCGAGGTCCTGGACCGCGGAGAGCGCCTCCACCGATCCGTCCTGCGAGATCCGCACCTCGCAGCCGGAGTCCATGCTGTTGATCCGGTACCAGACCGCCTGGGCGACGCCGATGCCGCGGCGGATCGGGCCGCCCGCTCCTCCAATGCCTTGCGGATCGCGGCCCGGGGGATGCCGCCGTTTCCAGCCGATCCGCTCCGCGCCCTGCCGGCGCTCCTCGCGCCGGGCGAGGTGCTCGTCGTTGGCGTCCATCAGCGCGAGCGTGTCGATCCCCAGCTTTTCGGCCAGCTCGTCGATCGCCTGTTCGAGCGCGAAACACCCCTGCGGGTGCCCCGGGGCGCGAAACGCCGCCCCCGGCCCGGCGTGGGTGAAGACGTCGCTTTCCTCGGTCCAGATCGAAGGGATGCGGTAGAGCGCCTGCGACGGGCCGGCGGTGCCCGCGCCGGTTCCCACGCCCGCGGTGCCGAAGCCCTCGAACGCGAGCGCCCGAAGCTTGCCGTCCTTGGTGCCGCCGAGCCGCAGGCGCATCTTCGAATCCGGCCGGTTGCCGGCCGAGAGGTGCTCCTCTTTCCGGTCGTAGAACAGCCGGACGGGCGCTCCGGTCTTCTTGGACAGGGTGGCCGCCACCAGGCCGAACGTCCCGGCGCCGAACTTCGCGCCGAAGCCGCCGCCCATGAACTCGGTGAGCACCCGGACCTTCGCCTTCGGCAGATTGAAAATCGCGGCCAGCTCGTCGCGCACCGAAAGCGTCGACTGGGTCGAGGCGTAGACCGTCAGGCCGTCCTCGCGCCAATCGGCGACCACGCCATGGGTTTCGAGCGCGGAGTGGGTCTGCACCTGGGTGCGAAACGTCGCGTCGACCACCGCGTCGCAGGCGGCGAGGGCGTCCTCGGTCGCCTTCTTGTCCTCAGGTCTCGCGCCCCGGTTGAGCATTGGCCCGCGCACGTTGCCGACTTGGGGCACGTGGCTGCCGCCTCCGCCGCCCCCTTCGGATTCTTCCGCAGAGGCGTCGCCGGGGAAGACGCGCGGGGCATCGGCCTGCCGCGCCTCGTCGAGATCGACCACGAACGGCAGCGGCTCGTATTCGATCACGATCTTCGCCGCCGCTTCGGCTGCCGCGGTCGGAGTGATCGCGGCGACCGCGGCGACCGGCTGGCCGGCGAATCGAACGATCGGGAACTTCGAAGGGATCTCCTTGCCGGGATCGGTCAGCTCGGCGTTGCCGAGTACCCGGTCGAGCACGTGGACGGCGCGCACTCCCGGATGGCGCTCGGCCGCCGCGGTGTCGATCGACAGGACTTTCGCGTGAGGATGCGGCGAGACGACCATCCGCGCGTAGAGCATGCCGGGGAGCTGAATGTCGCTCGGATAGCGAGCGGCGCCGGTCGCCTTCGCGCGGCCGTCGATCCGCATGGTCGGCTTCCCCACCCGGGCAAGCTCTTCGTTGACGGGCCAGGGAGGCGGCTCGTCGAGCGGTACGTTGCGCTCGATGAAGGCAGTGACGCCGATGCCGTGAAGGAAGCGATCCTTGCGCGTCGCCAAGGCGGTCGCCTTGGGCTCTTCAGCGCTCATTTCGCCCCCCCGGCCCGCATCGCCTGCGCGGCGTCGAGTGTCGCCTTGAAAACTTTCGGATAGGTGCCGCAGCGGCAGAGGTTGCCGCGCACCGCGTGCTTCACGTCATCGAGTGTCGGATTCGGATTCTTCGCCAGCAGAGCGGCGCAGCTCATCACCATCCCCGGCGTGCAGTAGCCGCACTGAAGCGCGTCATGCTCGACGAACGCGACCTGGACCGGGTGGACTGTGCCGGCGGGCGCGAGCCCTTCGATCGTCGTCACCTCGCGGTTCCCGACGTCGAGCGCGAACGTCAGGCAAGAGTTGACCGGCGCCCCGTCGAGCCACACCGTGCAACCTGAACAGGCGCCGCGGTCGCAGATCACCTTGGTGCCGGTGAGGTGAAGCCCCTCGCGCAACACCTCGGCCAACGTCGCCCGGGGCTCGACCTGCACCGCCCGGGCGGTACCGTTCACCTTGAGCGAGACCGGCACGGCCCCCGGTCCCCGGGCGACGGCGCCCCCCAAGCTCGCGGCATGAGCCTCTTGAAGCAACCCCCTGTCCAGCAGCGCAGAGCCCGCGGCGGTAATCCCCGCGCCGCACAAGAACGAGCGGCGGGACATCCCCAACGCGGAAGGGGAGGAAGACTCGGAATCGTGGGCGTCGGCCATCGGCAGCCTCCTTCGCTGTCGTGCAGGTGCTACGGTCACGCTACGCGAAGGATGCCGCGGAGTTGCTGAAAGTGCAAGGTGGGGGAAGGGGGACAGGATTCGGTTTGCGTTGACCTTGGGACCGCACGTTCGAGAATCTCCCGCTGCCACTTGTACTTGCCCACGACCACATCGACGGGGATCTCGCCGAGGGACTGGAACCGGACGACGCCCGCGAGCGGGTCGGTAAGGTCTCCCTTGCGGATCTCGACGGAAAGGTCTTGGCTCGCGAGATCCGCCCACAGGTCAGAACGGAGGCAGGAGGCCTCGACGGCGAAAAGGTCGCGGTCATAGGTGGCGCGGTTCACCCGGTAGACGGCCAGCGCTCCAGCACCGATCAAGGTGTTCGGGATCTTGGCCGTTTGCAGAGCCGCCGCCACTCGCGCCAGAAGCGTCATCCGATAATCTCGGACATGCATTTCGACGGTGTTCGGCTGGCCTGGCGGCGCCGTTCGAGAATGCGGATGGCGGTCTCCCGATCGAGGCCGTTGGCGAGGCGGAAGCGCTCGATGCCTTCCTCTCCCATTCGGAATGCCAGGGCGAGGCGTTCGTCGAGCGAGAGGCGGCGCATCTCCTCTCGCTGCTCGGCGCGAAGGTCGTCGGCTACGGATTTCATCGCGTATGGATTCTATTTGCCTTCGGGCCGGCGACTAAAACTCCCCGACTTCCTCCAGCTCAGGCCGGAAGAAGCGGGATGGAATAGGCGGCAACTTCGGGGTCTACCGTCACCACCGTCAAACCGTGTTGAAGCGCTTGGGCGACCAAGAGTCGGTCGAACGGATCTCGATGGAGCGGCGGTAGGCTGGCGAGGTGCGACATCGCTCCCTCATCGATCTCCAAACTGCTCATCCGATGGGCTTTCCGCTGCTGCGGCAGAAACTCTGCAGGCGGAGCCGGGAGAGGAAGCTTGCCAAGGTTGTACTTGATGACTGCTTCCCAGACCGATACCACGCTCAGGTACACCTCGTGGGTCGCGTTCTGGGTCGCAGACCGAAAGGCGGACGGGAGTTTCGGGTCGGCGGTGACGTACCAGAGGAAAACGTGGGTGTCGAGAAGCAGCCTCATCGCCCCTCGAACGACCGCAGGACGTCCTCGGGTAGCGGCGCATCGAAGTCGTCCGGGACCGTGAACGCGCCAGCGCAGAGGCCAAACGGCCGTGGATCAGGCTGGTTGGCGGGGACAGGCCGCAACTCGGCGACGGGGTGACCGCCTCGCACCACGACCAGGTGCTCGCCGGCTTCAACCCGGTCCAGCAGGGTGTCAGTGTCCTGTTGGAGTTCTCTTAGGCTGACGGGGCTCATGACGCCGCCATATTAGCAAATCGACCGCGATCGGCTCCAAGGTCCATTGCCCCTGGCCCTTGTCGCTCGCTAAAACTCCCCAACGAACGAAATCTCAGGCCGCAAGCGGTAGCCGGTTTCGCGCTCCACTACCTCTTGGACGTGGGCGATCAGGGCGCGCACGTCCGCCGCCTTGGCACCTCCGGCGTTGATGAAAATGTTGGCGTGGCGGGGGGAGACCCGGGCGCCGCCGATTTGGCAGCCTTTGAGTCCGCATTGGTCGATCAGGCGGCCGGCGCCGATGCCTTCGATCTTTTGGAAGATCGAGCCGGCGGAGGGTTCGGTGGCGAGCGGTGGATGCTTCTCGGCGCGCCAGGCGAGATTCTCGTTTGCGATCCGGTGCAGAGTGCTGCGATCGGCGGGGGTAAGCGCGAAGGTCGCTGCGAGCACGATGTCCCGGCGGTGGTGGAGGATCGAAGTGTCGTAGCCGAACTCGAAATAGGCGGCGGGGACGGTTCGGCGCTCGCCTTCGGGGGTGAGGATCTCGGCTTCGTGGGTCACCTCGGCGATGAACATCGTCCGTTCGCGCGCCGGGGCCGGGGAGAGGAAATGGAGGTTCTGCCAGAGCGCTCCGCCAACGGTCGACGGGATGCCGACGTAGTGCTCAAGCCCCGAAAGGCCGGATTCGATTGCGGCTTCGATCAGGTCGGGGTAGACCAGCGCGCCGCTTTCGGCGCGAATCGTCGCCGCCTTCGGGTCGATCGAGAGACTGCGAGCCTGGTTGCGGATCACCAGGCCGCGGAATCCCCGATCGCCGATCAGGATGTTCGCGCCGCAGCCGAGCAGGAACCAGGGGACTCCGCGCTCTCCGGCCGCGAGAATTGCCCGGGCGAGCGCGTCGGCGCTTTTCGGCTCGTAGAACAGATCGGCCGGGCCGCCGAGGCGGAACGTCGTATATGGCGCGAGCGGTTCGTCGAAACGCGCGCCGGCCCCTAGGAAACCCGCAAGCTCGGCGAGACCCGCGCCGCCCTCACTCATCGAGCATCTGGATGCGCCGGAGGTGGCGCCCCCCCTCGAACGGGGTGTCGAGGAAGGTGCGCACGATGTCGAGCGCCAGGTCAAGCGGAATCATCCGCTCACCGATCGAGAGGACGTTCGCGTCGTTGTGCTGGCGGCCGAGGCGCGCGGTTTCGAGCGACCAGCAGAGGGCGCAGCGGGCGCCTTTGACCCGGTTGGCCGACATCGCTTCGCCATTTCCCGAGCCGCCGAGGACGATGCCGCGATCGACCTCGCCGCGCGCCACCGCCTCGGCGACCGGGCGGCAGAAGAGAGGGTAATCGACCGATTCGGTCGAGTGCGTACCGAAATCGACCACGTCGTGACCGAGCGAGAGGAGCAGCGCCTCGATCTCCTCCTTGTAGCGAAATCCGGCGTGGTCCGAGCCCAGGGCGATTTTCATCGAAAGTGCCTCCTCGTGCCCCGGGCGTTCGCCAGGGTCCCGGGATTGTACAATCGGCGCGACATGACCCGCGGCCGGATTTCTCTCTTCCTCATCTCGCTGTTCGCGTTGGGCCTCGGAGGAAGCGCCGCCTGCCGGAAGCCCGCGCTGCGGCCGAACGTCATTTTCATCCTGCTCGATACGCTGCGCTCCGACCGGCTCTCCTCCTACGGCTACGGCAAGCCGACCACGCCGAACCTCGACGCGTTCGCTAGAGGTGGCGTGCTGTTCGAGCAGGCCCGGAGCCAGGCGTCGTGCACGTTCCCTTCGGTCAACTCTATCCTCACCTCGCGATGGCCGCTCCATTTCCTCGGCCAGCCGGGCGATCGGATCGGCATCCCGAAGGAGTACCCCGCGCTCCAGGAGATCTTGAAGGCGTCCGGCTACCAGACGCTCGCGGTCACCGCGAGTCCGATCGTGCGGAAGAGTCCCTCGCACCACAATCTCTACGGCGGCTTCGATCGCGGCTTCGACGTCTTTGACGAGTCCTGCCACATCCGGCGGGCGAACTGCGTCAACCGCCGCGCCGATCACCATTTGAACCGTCTGGGCAAGGGGCCGTTCTTCCTCTATCTCCATTACATGGATGTCCACAGCGCCTACATCCCGCTGTCGCCTTGGAAGGAGCGCTTCGTCGCTCCCTATCCGGAGGCGCGGCCGTGGATCTTGAAGGGAAACCCCCGGCCGATCCGGCGAAGCTTGACCGGCGAGGGGCGGAAGGTCGAAATGTCGCCGCGCGACGTCGCGTACATGAGCGGCCTCTACGACGGCGAGCTGGCCTATCTGGACGATCAGCTGCGCGAGCTGTTCGCGGATCTCAAACAGCGCGACCTGCTCGACACCTCGATCGTGATCGTCGCCGCCGACCATGGCGAGGAGTTCATGGAGCACGGACGGATGATCCACTGCGAGGTGCTGTACGACACCTCCGTCCACGTGCCGATGATCGTCCGCCTGCCGCCCGAGCTGCGCCCGAGCGGTGATAAAGCGGCGGGTCGGATCGCGGCCCTGGTCGAAAATCTCGACCTCACGCCGACGATTCTCGACTATCTGGGGATCAAGGCGCCCGGACCGCTCGACGGCAAAAGCCTGCGCCCCTTGATCGAAGAGGGAACCCCTCTTCACGATACGTCCTACGCCCTCCAGTACGCGCTGCGGAGCGCCACGGACGGCAAGTCGAAGCTGATCTTCGACCAGGGAACGGGGAAGTTCGAGCTGCACGATCTGGCCTCCGACCGGTTCGAGCAGAAGGACGTGCTGGCCGCCGACCGGCGGACCTATTTCGCGCTACGCAAGAAGCTCGAAGCGCGGATGACGGCCCTCGAAGGCGGTTTCGCGACGAAGGGCAGTCTGGATTCCGCGCGCGAAGGGGAGCGCCAGCTCAAGGCGCTCGGTTATCTCCAGTGAGTTTCGCGGGCCACTCTCGACGAGGCCGGGAGGCGGGTCGGTGCGCGGTGCTCTCGGCTCTCGGAATGCTTGGAGCATTGGCTTGCGGCGCGCCGAAGGCGGCGGTACCGAAGCCTCCAAACGTCATCTTCATCCTGATCGACACGCTGCGCGCCGATCGCTTGTCGTCCTATGGCTACGGCCGGGCGACGACGCCGAACCTCGACGCGTTCGCTAAAGATGCGCTGCTGTTCGAGCAGGCGCGCAGCCAGGCGGCCTGCACCTTTCCTTCGGTCAATTCGATCCTTACCTCGCGCTGGCCGGCACGCTTCTTCGGCCAGCCGCAGCAGCGGATCGGCATTCCCGACGGGTTTCCCGCTCTGCCGGAGATCCTGGGCGCCGCGGGGTATCGCTCGGTCGCGGTCTCGGCCAGCCCGATCGTGCGCAAGTCCGAATCGCCGTTCAACCTGCACGGCGGCTTCGACCGCGGCTTCGAGATCTTCGACGAGAGCTGCTTTCACCGCCGCGCCGACTGCATCAACCGGCGTGCGAATCGCTACCTCAAGCAGACGGACCGGCCGCTCTTCCTCTACCTTCACTATCAGGACGTTCACAGCACCTACGCCGCTCCTTCGCCTTGGCGAGAGAAGTTCCTGCCGGCCCGTTCCTCCCGACCTCCGCGCGATTGGGCTCTGGCGGGAAATCCGCAGCCGATCCTTTCGAGCCTGCTCGGCGAAGGGCCGAAGGTCGAGGCGACGCCGGAGGAAGTGGAAACCTTGAGCGCGCTCTACGACGGCGAGCTCGCTTACCTGGATTCGCAGCTCGGCGAGCTGTTCGCGAACTTGCAGGCGCGCGGTCTGCTCGATTCCTCGATCGTGGTGATCGCCTCGGACCACGGCGAGGAGTTCATGGAGCATGGCCGGGTTCTCCATTGCGAGACCCAGTTCGAAACGTCCATCCACGTGCCGATGATCCTCCGCCTTCCGGAGTCCAAGCGGCGAGGCCGGATCGCGGCGCTGGTTGAGAATCTCGATCTGGTGCCGACGATCGTCGACTATCTAGGCCAGAAGGTCGAAGTGCCTTTCGAGGGGACGAGCCTGCGCCCGCTGATCGAGCGGGGAGTGCCGGTTCATCCGACCACCGAGACGCTCCAATACGCGTTGCGCAGCACGACCGACGGCAAGGCGAAGCTGATCTTCGATTCCGGCCGCGCCGCGGGCGCGGAGGGGCGTTTCGCGCTCTATGATCTGGTGGCCGATCCGATGGAAAAGAAAGATCGGCTGACCGCCGATCCGGAAACCTACCGGCGCCTCCGCGGCCACCTCGAAGCACGGCTCAAGAGGGCCGAAGGCGACCTGGACGCCGCGAAGACCTTGGATGCCTCCCGGGAGAGCGAGAGCCGCCTCAAGTCGCTGGGCTATCTGCACTGAGCGCCCGTCAGTTCACCAGCTCTTCGGGCTCCTCGGGCTCTTCCGCGACCTCTGCGTCCTCGATGTCCTTTGAACTCTGGAGGTGCTTCAAGTCCTCCTGCGCTCGGGTCAGCTCCTCCTCCAACGCCCACTTTTCTCGCAGATCCTGATCCCGTACCCGCCGCCGCTTGAACGCCACCAGGGCAAGCGCCGTGATCCCCAGCCAGAGGGCGGCGCCGCTGGTCAGAAACGGTACCCAGCGATTCCAGAACGTCCGCCGCCGCCAGTAGGAAGCTTCGACGCTCGCCAAGGTTTCGCCGGCCGCGGCTTGGAACGCGACATCGAAGCTCTCGCCCCGGGCGATCCCGGCGAGGATTTCGGGCGCGGTGTCGGCGCCATGGCGCAGCAGCAGGTCGGCGACGAAGTCGCCCGCGAGCGCGTAGGCCGCCTGGACCTCAGACTGGCCTCCGGCGAACCGGGAGTCGAGGTCGGACAGGGTGGTCCGGCCGTCGATCAGGATCGCGAACGACGTCCGCGAGCGGTCTTCGAGGCTTCTGCCGCGGCCGGCCGCCATCGCAAGCCCTTCGTGAAACCAGCGCGGCACCGGCCGGCCGCCGGCCGCCCGATCGATCAGCACGTGGGTCACCTCGTGCTGGACCAGGGCGTCGAGATCGGAATCCGGGTAGGTCTTGGTCCGGGCGGGAAACAGCACGATCGCCCCCGCCGGACCGACCGCGTAGCCGGAAACCCAGGGCGGCGCCGATTGGGCCTCCGGCGAGCGCTCGGGGGCGAGCAGAACCGCGATCGGCGACAGGTCTGAAGCGCCCGTGAGCCGGATGGCCGGCGCGAGCAGTTGGGGATCGAAATTCTGGACCGTCCTACCGAGCGCCGCCAGCTCTTCGGGCGCCTGGACGATCAGGTGGGGGACCGCCGTCTGGGCCTGGGCCGAAAGCGCGGCGAGAAGAATCAGCCCGGCCGCGAGGCCGTGGCGGAAGGAGCGGAGGATGGGCGGAGCGAGGGGAGACATCACCGCCTCAGTGTAGCGCCGGGCCGTAGTGCCCAGCCCGCGTTCTTGCTAGGATAGGAGCGTAAATGGGGCGGCATCGTTGAACTCTACGACTTATCCCTCGGCTCTCGATTTCGGCGCGCTGGTGCCCGACCTGGAGGCCGATCCACGGCTCGGCGCGCGGATCGTCCACGCGGCGGAGCTGCCGGCCGTTCCCGCGCGATACGGAACGCTCGATCCGCCTTTGGCCGCTCCGCTGTCGGCAGCGCTCGCGCGCAGCGGGGTCTCGCGCCTTTGGAGCCACCAGACCGAAGCGATCGCGGCGGTCCGGCGGGGCGAGCACGTCCTGGTGACGACCCCCACCGCGTCGGGCAAGTCGCTGGTCTTCCAGGTGCCGCCGATCGAAGAGGCGCTTGGGGGCGGCCCCGGGCGGGCGCTGTTCCTCTTTCCGCTCAAGGCGCTCGGCCAGGATCAGCGGGGGAAATTCCGCGACCTCGCGGCTGCCTGCGGGCTCTCTCCGGAAGAGGCCGGCTGCGAGATCTACGACGGCGACACGAGCCCGAACGACCGGGCGGCGATCAGGCGGCGCTTTCCGCGCGTTCTGATCACCAACCCCGACATGCTGCACTTAGGGATCCTCGCCCACTGGACCTCGTGGGGGCCATTCCTCGCCGATCTGCGCTGGATCGTGCTCGACGAGCTTCATACCTATCGCGGCATCTTCGGCAGCCATTTCCACCACACGCTCTCCCGCCTGCTGCGCCTCGCTCGGGCGCTCGGTGCGGACCCCCAGGTGATCGCCTCGTCGGCGACCGCGGGCAATGCGGCGGAATTCGCGCAGGCTCTCGCCGGCCGGCCGTTCCATTGGGTGGAAGAGGCGGGCGCGCCGCGCGAAGGGCGGCGCTTCCTGCTGCTCCAGCCGGAGGTGAGCCCCTATACCTCGGCGCTCAATTTGTTCATCGAGCTGCAGAAGCGCGGCGCCAAGACGATCGTCTTCACCAAGGCGCGACGGATCACCGAGCTGCTGTACTCGTGGCTGAGAAAGCGCGAGCCCGATCTTGCGCGCAGAGTCTCGGCCTACCGGTCCGGATTCCTGCCGGAGGAGCGGCGGCGGATCGAAGGCGAGCTGTTCGCCGGCCGGCTCGACGGGGTGATCGCCACCTCGGCGCTCGAAATGGGGATCGACATCGGCGGCTTGGACGCCTGCGTGCTCGTCGGTTATCCCGGCAGCGTCATGTCCACCTGGCAGCGCTCGGGGAGAGCGGGCCGGTCGGGGCGCGAGTCGCTGACCGCGATGATCGCCCTGCCCGACGCGCTGGATCAATACTTTCTCGCCCATCCCGAACAGCTGCTCGGCCGGCCGTGCGAGCGGCTGGTGGTCGATCCGGCCAACGTTCCGGTGTCGCGTGCGCACCTGCTCTGCGCCGCCTCCGAACTGCCGCTCGAACGCGGACCGGACGGGCCCGATGCCGCTTATTTGGCCCCCCACGCGGCAACGATCGAGTCGATGCTCGAACGCGGTGAGCTGTTTGAGGGCGAAGGCGGCGAGCTGTTCTCGCTCCGCCAACGGCCGCAACGGCTGGTCTCGCTGCGCGGTTCGGGAGAGAGCTACGCGATCGAGGACACCGAAGCGGGCCGGACGATCGGCACGATCGACGGAATCCGCGCGCTGCGCGAATGCCATCCGGGGGCGATCTACCTGCACGCCGGCCGGCAGTATCTGGTGAAGGAGATGAACGGCGAGGAGCGCAGAGTGCTCGCCGAGCCGGCGGACGTCGATTGGTTCACCACGGCGCTGATGTCGAAAGAGACCGAAATCCTGGAAGTGCTGGCGGAGCGGACGGACGGCGCCACCGGTCAGTTGAAGGCTACGCTCGGCCGGTTGAAGGTGACCGAGCGGGTCGTGGGATACGAGCGGCGCCGGGTCGGCACGCTCGAAAGGCTCGACCGGCACGAGCTGGATTTTCCGCCGGTCCACTTCGAAACCGTCGGCCTCTGGTGGCGCGCGCCGCGGCCGTTCGAGGAGGCGCTGCGCCGACGGGGAGAGGACTTCATGGGTGCGCTCCACGCCTCGGAGCACGCCGCGATCTCGCTCTTTCCGCTGCTGGCGATCTGCGACCGCAACGACATGGGAGGGATCTCCACCCCGTTCCACCCGCAGGTCGGCTGCGGCGCGGTCTTCCTCTATGACGGCCACCCCGGCGGCGTGGGGATCACCGCGAAGGGGTTCGAGAACCTGCCCGATCTGCTCTCGCGGGTGCTCGACCTGCTAACCGAATGCCCGTGCGAATCGGGCTGCCCTAGCTGCGTGCAGTCGCCCAAATGCGGCAACGGCAACCGGCCGCTCGACAAGCCGGGCGCGGCGCGGGTGTTGCGGCTGCTGCTGGAGCGCGAGGAGCTGGCGCCGGAGGATTTCGCGGCGGCCACGGCGCGGGAAGCGGCGGATGCCGAGATGGCTGCGGCGGCGGTGCCGGTGGTGGGAGAGCCGGAGGGGTGGTGGGAGAGGAAGGAGACGAGTACAGCAACGCGGCTGCGTGGGTTTCTCAGGGCTCAGGAGACTACCGAAGTCCCCTCTCCGCTCAGCCCTCACCCCCGGCCCCTCTCCCGAAA
>JBBSBW010000081.1:0-19410 GCA_038250865.1 Thermoanaerobaculia bacterium
CGCAGGGCGTACACCCGGCGGGTGGCGGCGGGGGTGGTTGTTGCCCGCGGTTGCCGCCCCCAGCCGTTTGTGGTCCAATTTTCCCACCACAAACGCTCGGCGGCCCCCAAGATTCAAGTTTCACGGGCCAGCTTTTTCAGCCACCGAAAAGCCGATGCGGCGCCGACGAGAAGCAGCCGGCAAAGACATCAAGGCTCGAATTGCGGCGAAGACTTCGTGAAACCGCTCGTCCGTTCGGCGTTCCAGATCTTCCAGCTTGCGGGCGATCTCCCCATGAGGAGCCAGCGCCTGTCTCATTCGAACAAAGGCTCGGACCACGAGCACACTCGCGGCGATCGCCCGGGGCGAGCTGAGGACGTTGGCTGCCATGATCACGCCGTGCTCGGTAAATGCGAAAGGCCGCGTGCGGCGACCACCGCGCCCCGCGTTTGAGGTCGCAATTTGCGACCTCAAACCGTCGGTCTCCGGCGCGCTCAGTTGAAACGCGAAATCGGCAGGGAACCGACGACGATTCCGTTTCACCTGTTCGTTGAGTCGCTTGGTCGGAACACCGTAGATCTCGGCCAGGTCGGAGTCGAGCAGGACTCGCTCTCCCCTGAGGACGATGATTGCGCTCTCGACGGCTTGGGTGGCTTTACGTAGCTGGGCGGTGGTGGCTGGCTTTTTTGCCATGTACTTCCTCCTTTTCCAGCTAAGACGTAAAAGGGGGGGCAACTTCTCGATGATTCCGGGAAACGAGTTTGAGAATGCCGCCGCGCTCCGTGTTTGAGGTCGCAATTTGCGACCTCAAACGCTCGGGTGATCGCGAGAGGAAGAGATCGTCAGGGTTTGTGGTTGAATTGAGGCGTGATCGCGGCGTAAAGTCGGCGGCGTTCCCGGTGTGATTCCGGGGCGCCCAGGCCGACTTTGTCCGAATCCGACGCCGCCTTTCGCCGCATCCTGCATTGCGACCTGGACTGCTTCTATGCCGCGGTCCACATGCGCGACGACCCTTCGTTGCGCGGCAAGCCGGTGATCGTGGGCGGGCGGCCTGAGTCGCGCGGCGTGGTCGCGGCGGCTTCCTACGAGGTGCGGGCCTTCGGTGTTCACTCCGCCATGCCGTCCTCCCGCGCCGTCCGTCTCTGCCCGCAGGCGGTCTTTCTGCCGCCCGATTTCCGGCGCTACCGCAAGGAATCGGAGAAGATCTTTGCGATCTATCGCGAGATCACGCCGATCCTCCAACCGGTATCGATCGACGAGGCCTACCTGGACGTCACCGAGCATCTTGGGGCTTCGGGCACGGCCACCGCGGTCGCCAAAGAGATCCGCCGCCGGGTGCGCGAGGAGCGCGGTCTCACGGTCTCGGTGGGTGTCGGCCCCAGCCGGCTGATCGCCAAGATCGCCTCCGACTTCAACAAGCCCGACGGCTTGACCGTGGTGCCGCCGCGGAAGGTGATGGAATTCCTGGCGCCACTTCCCGTCCGGCGGCTGCATGGCGTGGGACCCGCGACCGAGCGGGCGCTTTCCGAGATGGGGATCGCGACCGTTTCGGACCTCCGCTTTCGCGAGCCCGAGGATCTCGTCGCCCGCTTCGGCCGGCACGGCCGGGTGCTCTGGGAGTTCGCCCACGGCGTCGACGAGCGGCCGGTCGAAATCCACCAGGAAAGGAAGAGCCTGGGGACCGAGAACACCTACGCCGAAGATCTGCGCGGCCTAGAGCCGATGGAACAGGAACTCGAACGGATGGCGCTCGAAGTAGCGGCGTCTTTGGAGAAACGGAACCTCGCGGGTTGCACGGTGACGCTGAAGGTCCGATATTCGGATTTCACCACCCTTTCCCGGTCGCGAACTCTCGCCTGGCCGACCTGCGAGGCCCGAACGATCCTGCGCGCGGCGCGTGGCCTGTTGCGCCACGCCACCGACGCTCCGACCCGCGCGGTTCGCCTGCTGGGGGTAACGCTTTCGAGCCTGGTCCACGGCGCCGGACTCACGCAGCTGGAGCTGTTTGAGGATGAGGGGGAGATCTGATCCGCGCTCCGCTCCTGGCGCTCGACGGCCGCGGCCTCTATTGCGCTGAAGGCGGTTTCTGGATCGACCCTTGGCGGCCGGTCGAACGAGCGGTGCTCACCCATGCCCACGGCGACCACGCCCGTTCGGGATCGGCGGCGTACTTGGCCGCCGCTCCCGGCCTGGGTGTCTTGGAGCACCGCCTGCCGAAGGCGCGGATTGAAGGGGTGCCTTACGGCGAGAAGCGACGGATCGGCGAGGTAGACATGTCGTTTCATCCCGCCGGGCACGTGCTCGGTTCGGCGCAGGTGCGGATCGAGCACGGCGGCGAGGTCTGGGTCGTTTCGGGCGACTACAAGCGGCAGGTCGACCCCACCTGTTCGCCGTTCGAGCCGGTTCGCTGCCATACCTTCATCACTGAGGCGACATTCGCTCTGCCGATCTACCGCTGGGAGGAGACCTCGACGGTGGCTGCCGAGATTGCCGATTGGTGGCGCGAAAATACGGCGGCGGGGCGCGCTTCGGTGCTCTGCGCCTATTCGCTCGGCAAAGCGCAGCGGCTGCTCGCCGAGCTGCTGCCGCACGTCGCCGGACGAACGATTCGGACCCATGGCGCGATCGAGGCGATCAACGAGATCTACCGCCGCTCGGGCGTTCTTCTGCCGCCCACGCGGCGGATCGATCCGCAGAGTCGCGGCTCGTTCGCGGGCGATCTGATCGTCGCCCCGCCCGCGGCTTTCGGCTCGCTTTGGATGCGCCGGTTCGGTCGTGCGCATGCCGGATTCGCCTCGGGTTGGATGCTCCTGCCCGACCGGGTGCGCCGCGGGAGCTTCGATCGCGGATTTGTCGTCTCCGATCACGCCGACTGGGGAGATCTGCTGAAGACGGTCGAAGAGAGCGGTGCCGCACGCGTTCTCGCAACCCATGGCTATTCTGCGGCGCTCTCCCGGTTCCTCGGTGAACGGGGGTGGGAGGCCGGGGTGCTCGATACGAAAGCCGACCGAGAGACGTCTGAACGCCCGGCGCAGCTTCGCCTGCCGTTACCCGAAAGATCGGTGGCGATCCGGGCTCGCGAGGCCGCGGGTGTTGCTCCTTGGTTGTTCGATCAATGCTGCGAAGTGGTCGGTAATTTCACCGAGACCGTCGCCTTGTTGGCGCAAGCCGGCGGAAAGCCGGGGTCTTAGGCAGAACCCTGCTAGAGTCTCTTTTGGAAGGATGTTGCGTGCCCCCCGAAACCCTTGAGTCTCAAACCGAATCTCCGGACGAAGCGCCGCAAGGTTCGATTGCCCGCGCCCTGGGCATCCGCAACGGGCCGCTCACCGGTCTGTTTCTGCTCGCCGCCTTCTACACGCTCTATGCCGCGCGGTCGTTTCTGCTCCCGGTGGTTCTCGCCGGCCTGCTCACTCTTTTGCTCGAACCGGTAGTCCGGTTCCTCAAGCGGCGTTTGCGCATTCCGGCTCCCTTGGGTGCCGGCATCGTCCTGTTCGCTCTGCTCGGCGGCCTAGGCTTTGCCGTCTATCAGGTGGCGCAGCCGGCGTACGACTGGATGGAAAAGGCGCCCCAGAGCCTGCGCCGGGTGGAAAAGCGTCTGCGCGACCTGAAAAAGTCGGTCCAGACGTTTGGCAAGGCGACCGAGCAAGTCGAGAAGATCACCCAGGTCGGATCGGCGCCCAGCCAGAGCGTGACGGTGAATCAGCCATCTCTGGGCCTCCGCCTGGCCAACCGGGCCACCGAACTCGCCGCGGGCGCGCTTGTCATGTTCATCTTGGTCTTCTTTCTGCTCGCCTCGGGCGACCTTTTTCTGCGCAAGCTGATCCGGGTGCTGCCCACCATGGCCAGCAAGCGTCAAGGGGCGGAGATCGTCCGAGCCCTCCAAGGCGAGGTCTCGCGCTATCTGATGACGGTCACGTTCATCAACATCGGATTGGGCGCGACCACGGGCCTTGCGATGTGGTGGATCGGCTTGCCGAACCCGGTGCTCTGGGGGGTCGTCGTCGCGATCGCCAACTACATTCCGTACCTGGGAGCCGGCGTCTGTTACGTCTTGTTCGGCCTGCTCGGCTTCTTGACCTTCGAGCCTTTGGCGCAGGCGCTGCTGCCGATCGGGGCGTTCCTCGTGCTCAATGTCACCGAGGCCTACATCGTGTCGCCGCTGATCCTGGGACGCCGCCTGACCCTCAATCCGGTGGTCATTTTCCTCAGCTTGACGTTTTGGACCTGGCTGTGGGGTGTCGCGGGAGCCATTCTCGCCGTGCCGATCACCGCCGTCTTCAAGATCCTTTGCGATCGGATTGCGCCGCTGGCGTCGATTGGCGAGTTCCTCGGCGAGTAAGCGCCGCAAGGGCCAGGATTCGGGCGGCCACCCGCGCGCGCCGATCCGACCCGTGGCTACCGAGAGCGTGCAGCCTCTCCACCTCCAGGAAGTCGGGCAGGAAATCGGGGCGTCGGCGATTGATCAGCCGAGGCCCGCTTCCGTCGTCCCCGTGCTGTAGACGTTCCATCATGCGCGGCGCCGATGCGACGCGGAGAAAACCGACGGCTGGCCGTTCCATGATCATTCCTCCGAAGCAGAGAGAATATGGGCTCCACGGAAGTCAGTCTAGATTCTCGTCTACGTCGTGTCAATCTTTTTGTCCAGATATTGTCTGAGAAATGCTCAAGCGGAGGATGGAACGCGCAGCTTGGCCAAGGCGCGCCGGAACTCCGCCAGATCGGCCACGGGATGGGCACCGATCTCCTTGAGCGCGGCCTCATAGTGCCTCGCCGAGCGCCCTCCGACGACCACTTGGATTCGCGGGTCCAGCATGCGCCGCAAGCGGCGCAGATCGTCGGCGAGGCGAGAGTCATCGGGGGGAAACGTGATGCTCAAAGCGACCGCCTTGGCCCCCCGCTGGTGGGCGGCGGCCGCGATGTCCTCCGGCGGCAGGTCGGGGCCGAGGTAAACGATGCTCCACCCTTCGGTGGCGGCGGTCGCTGCGGCGATCAACGCCCCCAGCTCGTGGTGTTGGCGGGCCGGGGTGGTGACGATCAGGTGCGGCGCCTGGCTGGGCGGCTGGTGGGCGCTGCGCATCTCGCCCAAGAACGAACGGACCACCGCGGAAGCCAGGTGCTCATGGGCGGGGCGCAAGGTGCCCTGCTGCCAGAGGTCGCCGATCGAGTGCATCATCGGCACCAGTACCCGCTCGATCATGTGAATCTGGGAGAGCGCCACCGCCGCCCTTTCGAGCTGCAGCTCCAGCTCGATTCCGTCCAGGCGCTCGACCGCGGAAAGGCAGGACGCCAGGACCGCCTCAGCCGTGACCTGGCCGTTCCAGGGGTCGGCGGGCAGAAGGCGGGCGGGACCCGGGGTCGGTCGATCCTCTCGAATCAAAGTGCGCAGCTGCTCTTTGTCGAGAGCCGCGGCGTGACTGATCCCGCGACCCGCCTGAACCGCCTGCCGCAAGAGGACCAGGCGCTCGATGTCGAGGTCGGAGTAGAGGCGGCGCCCGGTCGGGGAGCGCGAGGGCTCGACCGCCGCGTAGCGCCGTTCCCAGGCGCGAATCAGGTCCGGCTTGAGTCCGGTCCTGCGAACCACCACGCCGATGGGGTGCCGGGCCAAGTCGACTGGGATGTCCGCCATAGCGGTGGATCGTAGATGCTCGTCCACCTTTGGTCAATCGAAAGGCAGCTAGGTTCGTGACAAAACATAAACAGCCTCACTCCGGCTCACCCTCGCCTCCCTCCCAGCGCTCGATATCCCGGCGATCCCTCTTCGTCGGCCGGCCCGCGCCGGCTTGGCGAAGAGCCGGGGGCCGGCGTTGCAGGCGGCGGATCGGGTCGACTTCCAGCTCCGGGCGGGGCGGGCTCAGGTCTTCGAACAGTGTAGCGGCCGCCGCTTTCGGCACCGGACGCTCGACCAGCTCGCGGACGATCAAGATCCGCCGCCAATCTCCCTGGGACAGCTCCACTTTGTCCCCCAGGGACAAATGCCGGTGGGCCTTGGCGTTTTGTCCATTCACCTGAACGCGGCCCAGCTCGCAGGCGTGGGTCGCCTGAGTGCGGGTTTTGAACATTCGGGCGACCTGCAACCACTTGTCGAGGCGGACGCTCACGAGCGGAGTCTATCGCCGCTCGGGCTTTCACTACCTGTCGACGAGCGCTCGCAGAGGAGATTCAGGAAGCCGTTTCAACTCTTCGATGGACCGCGAAGTCATTGAGATCATGCAATTTCTAGGATCAGACGCGCGAAAATTGGATCTTCCTCTCGGGGCTGTGCTGTGGCATGCTTATGCCATGCCGAAACCAGCGAAAGCGGTGGCCAAGCGCCCCACTGTGCCCGTGAAGTCCAAGTCTGCCAAGCCGGCGCCCGAGCCGGTTGATTTTGCCGATGTCATCCGCAAGCTCTCCGGCCAGGGCCGAGCTGACAAATCGCCCATGAACGTCGCCGAGCGCCGGGAACAGGCGCGTCGAGCTGCGCGTGCCGCCGCAAGGGCCGTCAAGTAGACCGCAGTTCGATCAAAGCCGGTGTCGATCGAAATCGTCGCAGTCGATCGAGCCGGTCGCCGTCGAGAGCCAGAAGGGGTAAGTCGTTGTTACGAAGCTCGACCGCTTCGTCGGCAAGCGAATGCTTTTCTCCGGTAGCGCCGTTCTCCGCTTAGATCTCGGAACCCAGCCATGCCACGCATCACGAAGGTCTACACCCGCACCGGCGACGATGGAACGACGGCGCTCGGTGGGGGGCAGAGAGTAGAGAAGGATTCGCCTCGGATCGGGGCTTACGGCACGGTGGACGAGCTGAGTTCTCAGATCGGTGTCGCCATCGCCTGCGGTCTGGACGAAGAGCTTTGCGGCCAGCTCCTGCGGGTACAGAACGAGCTATTCCATCTCGGTTCCGACCTGTGCATCCTCGAAGAGGACAAGGCGCGGTTTCCCGTGCCGACGATCGAAGAACGCCACGTTCTCGCGCTCGAATCGTTGATCGACCGATTGAGCTTAGAGGTCGGGCCGCTCCAAAACTTCATCCTGCCCGGCGGCGCGCTCGGAACCGCCCAGCTTCACGTCGCCCGAACCGTCTGTCGTCGCGCCGAACGAGAGCTGGTCGGTCTCGGGCGACTGGAACGCATCGGCCCTTGGACAATTCGCTACCTGAACCGGCTGTCGGACGCCCTGTTCGTCATCGCCCGCGCCGAAAACCACCGGCGCGGCATCGCCGACGTCCTGTGGGATAGCCGGGCCTGAATTGTTTTTGCGGCCCGAAGGGCCGCGTGGATCTACGAAACCGTTTCGCGCAGGACTTCCTCGACCGTCGTCATGCCGTCGCGGACCTTCTGCATGCCGCTGTCGCGCAGGGTCTGCATGCCGCGCTGGATCGCCTTGGCCCGCAGCTCGTAAGAGCTGGCGCCGGAGAGGATCAGCTCGCGGATGTCGTCGTCCACTTCCAGCACTTCGTAGAGGCCGATCCGGCCTTTGTAGCCGGTAGCGCTGCAGCGCTCGCAGCCCCGTCCCTTGAACAGCTTGAGTGTGCGCGATTCGGCCTCCGAGAAGCCGGCGTTCAACAGCGCGGTGGCCGGCACGTCGGCCGGCTCCTTGCAGAACGAACAGACCCGCCGCACCAGCCGCTGCGCCACGATCATGTGGACCGAAGTGGCGACCAGGAACGGCTCGATGCCCATGTTCATCAGGCGGTGAACCGAGGAGGGGGCGTCGTTCGTGTGCAGGGTCGAGAGCACGAGGTGGCCGGTCATTGCGGCTTTGATCGCCACCTCGGCGGTCTCGAAGTCGCGGATCTCGCCGACCAGGATGATGTTCGGATCCTGGCGCAGGAACGAGCGGAGCGTGGCCGCGAAATTGAGGCCGATCTGCTCGCGCATCTGGACCTGGTTGATCCCCGGCAGGTTGAACTCGACCGGGTCTTCGGCGGTGAGGATGTTCACCTCCGGGGTATTGATCCGCGACAGCGCCGAATAGAGCGTGTTGGTCTTTCCCGAACCGGTCGGCCCGGTGACCAGCACCATGCCGTACGGCTTCAAGATCGCGTTTTCGAAGCGGCGCAACGCGTCGCCCTCGAAGCCGAGCTTGCTCATGTCGAGCATCAGCTTGTCTTTGTCGAGCAGCCGCATGACGATCTTCTCGCCGAACAGCGTCGGCAGCACCGAAACGCGGAAGTCGAGATCCTTCACCCGGCCGGAGACTTTGGTCTTGATCTTGATGCGGCCGTCCTGCGGCATCCGCTTCTCGGCGATGTCGAGCTTCGCCATGATCTTGATGCGGCTGGTGATCGCCTCTTTCAGCTTGATCGGCGGGTGCATCATCTCGTAGAGGATGCCGTCGATCCGGTAGCGGACGCGGAACTCTTTTTCGTACGGCTCGATGTGAATGTCGGAGGCGCCGCGCTTGATCGCATCGGAAAGGACGATGTTGACCAGCTTGACGACCGGCGCCTGCTCTGACTCCTCTTCGAGTGTCGCAAGGTCGAGGTCTTCTTCCTCGTCGAGCACTTCGAGGTCGCCGCTCGCCTCTTCCGAGAGCCCCTCCATCACTTTCTTGAGCTCGATCGCGTGGGTCGAGCCGTAGACCCGGTCGATCGCGCCGCGGATGCTGGTTTCCGAAGCGACCACCGGCTCGACCTTGTAGCCGGTCATGAACTTCACGTCGTCCATCGCGAAGACGTTCGTCGGGTCGATCATCGCGACGGTGACCGTCGCCCCCGCTTTGGAGACCGGCAAGATCGTGTACTTCCGGGCGATGTCGGCCGGAATGATCTTGAGCACGTTCTCGTCGATTTCCATCGAGTTCAAATCGACCGCGGGAACGCCGAAATGTTGCGAAAGCCCCTCGACCAACGCCTTCTCGCTGATATAGCCGAGCTTGACCAAGTTGGTGCCCAGCCGTCCGCCCTGATCCTTCTGCAGCGTCAGCGCCTCTTGGAGCTGCATCTCGTTGATCTTGCCCGCACGGATCAGCGTCTCGCCGAATTTCGCGGAGTTGGCGGCGTTCGTCGATTGGGCCGAAGAGCCGGCCGGCCGGATGCGGGGCTCGGGAGGTGCGGGGGTCTTGCCGAAAGCCATGTCAAGTCCTCGGGGGAGTCGGAGCGGGCGCGTACAGACAGACAGGAAAGTTATATTCGAGTTCGAGCATAACAGCCGCCCGAATCGAGGGTCAATTCCGAGAGCGGCCTAACTGCTTGAGAAACCGTTAGATCGAAGGATCTCTACGGCGCGCGCCGCGATCTCGCGCGGGGCGATCTCCAGCAGGCATGCCTTCACCTCGGCGAAACGGCGATGGCAGAAGCTGCACTGCAGCCTTTTCGCGAGCGCGAGATGGGGGGCTCCATAGGGCCCATGAAGTACCGGATCGGTCGGTCCCATCACCATCAGCACTGGCCGGCCGAGTGCGTGGGCGAGGTGGGTCGGCCCAGAATCGCCGCCGAGGACGATCTCCGCCCTCCGGGCGAGTGCCGCAAAGGCGGGGATCTCCGCAAACACCGACCGTGCCGCGCCGCCGCTTGCCGCGACGATCTCGTCGGCGAGCCGCTCGTCTCCCGGTCCTGCGGCGACGATGCCCGGCAGGCCGGTTTCGGTGGCGAGGTCCTTAAGCGCCCGGCCCCAAGCGGCAGCTGGATATTTCTTGTTACCCCAGCCGGCGCCGGGATGGAGCAGGGCGAACCCTGAGGGCGGGTCGTCGGCGTGATCGGAGAGCTCGGCGGCCGATCCCGGCAGAAGCTTTTCCGGCTGAAACTCCGCGGGCTCGTTCGGCAGTCCCAGCCCGCCGAGCACGGCGAGCATACGATCCACAGCGTGGCCGCCATGCCCTTCGGGCAGATCCACCCCTTCGTTGATCCAGATTGCGCTCGAAGGCTCACGGCGGAACCGCCGCGCCGGCCCTAAGCGCCGATCGGCAAAAGAAAGCGCCGAAAGCAACCCCGCCTTGTGGTTGCCCATCAAATCGAGCGCAATCTCCGGGGCGAAGAGGACGACGCGGCGGCGAAGCGCCGCAATTTCGCGCAGCGTCGCTCCGGAGAAGGGACGCTTGCGCCAAGCGCCGAGCCGGACCGGAATCACCTCGTCGAGGTCAGGATGCCCGGCGAGCAGCGGCGCGATCCACTCTTCGACGACCCAGGCGATCCGTGCCGGCCTGAAATGTCGGCGGAGCGCGCCGAGGACGGGCAGGGCGTGGACGACGTCGCCGAGTGCGCTCGTCTTGACGATCAGGATGCGCAAAGGCTCGGCTTCCCGGTCAGGGCAGCGCCCGAACCTTCGAGATCAAATCGCTTGTCGCATGGTCCTTCGGGTCGCCGACCAGGGCGGTGCGTCCCCCATAGGCGCGCACCGTCTCGAACTCCGGCACCCGCTCGGGGGTTCCGTAGTCGGTTCCTTTGCAATGAACGTCCGGCTGCAACTTGGCGAGCACAGGTGCGGGGGAGTCGCCCGGAAAGACGACGACGAAATCGACGGTCGAGAGCGCGGCGAGCAGCTCGGCCCGTTCCGCCGCCGGCACGATGGGCCGTCCGGCACCCTTCAGCCGGGCGACAGAGTCGTCGTCGTTGATCGCCACGATCAGCACGTCCCCTTCCGCCTTCGCCGCCTGAAGGTAGCGCAGATGGCCGACGTGGACCAGGTCGAAATGGCCGTTGGCGAACGCGATTTTCTTCCCCGCCGCGCGGAGCGCCGGAAGCTCGGAGGCCAGCTCGTCGACCGTAACGATCCGGCTCATCGGAGCCCCTCGATCGGCCGGCGATCGGTGCGGACGGCAAGGGCCAGCTCGTCGCGTGAAAGTGTCGCGGTGCCCATTTTCATCACCACGATGCCGCCGGCATAGTTGGCGAGCAGCGCGGCCTCGAGCGGCATCGCTCCCGCGGCGAGCGCCAGGGCGAATGTGCCGATCACCGTGTCACCCGCACCGGTCACGTCCGCCACCTGGTCGGTGCCATGAACCGGCAGGTGGACGGCGCCCCGCTCTTCGAACAGGCTCATGCCGCGGCTGCCGCGGGTGACCAGAAGAAAGCCGGCGCCGAGCGTTGCGCGCAGCTTTCTGCCCGCCCGGTCAAGCGGCTCCGGAGCGTCCTCGATCGGCCTTCCGAGGAGAGCCTCGGCCTCTTCCTCGTTCGGCGTCGCGCCGTCGAGGCCGCGAAAATCGCCCAGCCGGTAGCGGCTGTCGCACAGCAGGGTCGAATCGGGGCCGAGCGCGGCGCGCAGGAGGGGGAGGAACCCTGGCTCGACGGTGCCATAGCCGTAGTCGGAGAGAATCGCGGTCGAAAGGTCCCCGTTCGTCGCGGCGCGCCACGCCTCCAGTCGAGCGCCGAACGCGGCGCGATCGGCGTCGGTCAAAATCAGGGTGTCCTCGATGTCGTAACGGACGATCTGCTGCTTGATCGAATGCCGGCCGCCGCCCAGAATTCGCACCTTGGTGGGGGTCCGGTAGCCGGGCCGAACCAGCACGCCGGACGTGTCGATGCCGCGCGCCGAAAGGTCGGCCAACAGGTCGGAGCCGTTGACGTCGTTCCCCACGGCACCCAAGAGCAGCGGCCGGCCGCCGAGCGCCGCCACGTTGGCTGCGGCATTCGCTCCTCCGCCCGGCGCGATCCGTTCGCCCTGGTAGGAGAGGATCAGGACCGGCGCCTCGCGGCTGATCCGTTTCGGCGTGCCGGTCAGGAACCGGTCGACCACCAAATCGGCGACCAGCACGACCGGCCGGCCGGCCATCGCGTCGATCAGATCGAGCAGGCGTTCGGTCGTCGGAACGGTCGAGGCGGCGCTATGGGTTTCGCTCATGCGGGGGGGGATTGTAGCCCGAGAGGCGGGGTGGGCCCTTGGTGGGCCCGAGCCGGCCCCGCGATCCGGCGGAGATCCCATAGAGTCCGCCTCCATGTCCACTCCTGCAGATCGCCTGAGGGCCCGCATCCGATCCGGCGGGCCGATCCCCTTCTCGACGTTCATGGAAGAGGCCCTCTATGGGCTGGGCGGTTACTACAACCGGATCGAGCTGCCGATCGGCGAGGAGGGCGATTTCATCACCGGCGCCTCGTGGTCGCCGCTGTTCGGTAAAGTCACCGCGCGGCTGCTCGGCCGGCTCGACCAAGCTCTTGGGCATCCGGCCGAGCTGTTCGAGGCGGGGTACGGCACGGGGGTCCATCTGGCCAACACCGTAGCGGCCTTCCCGCCGGGTAGCCCCGCCCGGTGGTTGCGCGCCTGGGACCGCATCGCCCGGCCGCTCCCCGCCGGTGTCGAATCCGTCGAGCGGCTCGACCTCATCCCCGCGCGCTCGATCCGCGGCCTGATCTTCTCCTACGAGCTGTTCGACGCCCTGCCGGTCCACCGTCTGGTCGGGCGCGAAGCGGGGCGAGTAGGGGAGCTATGGGTCGATCTCGACGAGCAGGGCGCTTTCTCTTGGCGCCATGGCGAGCTGTCGGACCGCGCGCTGGTCGAGCTGCTCGACGGCCCGCATGTCGATCTCGCCCCAGGCCAGATCGCCGACCTCGCCCCCGGCTGGCGCCCGCTCTACGGCGAGCTGGCCCGACGGCTCGATCGCGGCCTGCTGGTCACCTGCGATTATGGTTTCCCCAAATTACAGCTGGTGGATGGCCGCATCCGGTTTCACGGCACTCTCGGCTGTTACCGACATCATCGGGCGCATCGCGATCCGTTCCGAGAAGTGGGCCGGCAGGATTTGACCGCCCACGTCGATTTCTCGGCATTGATCGGCGCGGGAGAGCAGGAGGGCCTGACGACCGTAGTCCTCGGGCGCCAGGCCCTCTGGCTTACCGCCTGCGGCCTGTTCGACGAGCTGCGCGGAGCCGATGCGACCACCCGCCGCCAGGCGATGGATCTGCTCGACGGCGAAGGGATGGGCGAGGAGATTCGGGTCCTGGTTCAGGCGCGCGGGGTCGATCCGGCCGAGGTGCTCGACCTGGAAGCGTTGGGCGCGTAGGAGCTGCGCCATTTTTCCCCGCGGTTGAAACCGGAACGCCTCTGGCGGCAAACTTGCCAATGAGGGTGCCAGAGACCTTTCGACCTCGCCAACGGCCCCGCGGCAACCCACTTTCTCAGGAGATCGACACTATGCGTCACCGAAACACGTTCGCCCTGCTCGCAGTCTTCGCGTTCTCGCTCGTGCTGGCCGGGGCGGCCTTCGGCGCCCCGGCCCTCGATTTGGACAAAAACGGCTTTGCCCTTCGGGGTTGGGATGCCGTCAGCTACTTCGAGGGCAAGCCGCTGGTCGGCAAGGCCGCGTTCATCCAGGAGTGGAACGGCGCCAAATGGCGTTTCGCGAGCTCAGCTCACCGCGACTCCTTTGTGGCCAGTCCGGAAAAATACGCCCCGCAGTACGGCGGCCACTGTGCCTACGGCTTGGCCAAGGGACACCTGGTCACCGCCGATCCGACGATCTGGAAGGTGGTGGACGGCAAGCTCTATGTGAACTACGACAAGGGGGTCCAGAAGTCGTGGGAGGGCGATCAGGCGAAGTTCATCGTCGACGCCGACAAAGGGTGGAAGGACCTGGCGGACAAGAACTGACCCGTCACCCCGCCCGGCGCGCCAATTCGATGTAGCCCTTGGCCTGCGCCTCGCGGGCGATCGTGGCGCGCCGGGCGGCTCCGGCCGGAGAGCGATCCAGGTTCGCGAGCGCCAAGCTCGCTTCGAAGCGGAGTTCGACGAGCCCAAGTTTTTCGGTCTCGGTGACCGCCGCTTCGAGTTCCTTTTGAGCGAAGGCCGGGGATAGGGTTCGAGCGGTGCGAATGGCGACGATCAGCCGGGCCTTCGCGTCCTCTTTGGCGATTTCGCCCCCGATCAAACCGCGCGCTTGGGTCGTCGCCGACCGTGCGGGGCCGATATGCCCCGACCTTTCGCCTGCTTCGCCCGCCAGACTGAGCGCAACCGCTTGATCGGCGATCGCCCCTTCTCTGCCCAATTCTTCGGCCGCGGCGCGGGCTTCGGTCTCTGCCCTTCTGAGGCTCGGCGCATCACCCGCGGCGAGCAGTGCTCCAGCCAGGCCCGTCCGGCTGGCCGCCTCCTGGCTCTTCTCGCCCAGGTCGGAGCGCAGGCGCAGGGCTTCCTCGTGTGCGGCCAGCGCCCCTTTGAGATCGCCCTGGCGGACGAGTACCTCGGCGATGCCGTACCGGGCCGAGGCTTCGAGGCTCCGATTGCCCAGCTTATGGCAGAGCGCGAGCGATTCGTCGAACCGGTTCCTTGCCTCGGCGAGATCGCCCTGGTCGAGCAGTGTGAGCCCAAGGCCCACGAGCGAAGCGGCTTGCCCCCCCTTCTGGCCGATCTTCCGGCGCGCCGCGAGCGATTCTTCCTGGCGCTGGCGGGCGCCCACGAGATCGCCCTGGCGGCGGAGCACGGTGCCCAAGTTGTCGAGGCCTGAAGCCACACCCGCGGGATCGTCCAGCTCGCGGCGGATCGCGAGCGAACGTTCGAGCAGATCGCGCGCTTTAACGAGCTCGCCCCGCCCGGTGGACAAAGTTCCTAGATTGCCCAGGGTGCTCGCCTCGCCGTAGCGGTTGCCGGTCTCCCGGGCGAGTGCCAAGACCTGCTCGTAGAGCCCCACCGCCGCCGCCGCGTCGCCCTGGCGACGGAGGACCACCGCGAGGTTGTTGAGCGCTCCCGCCTCGGCCCCCTTGTTGCCTAGAGTGCGGAAAGTGGCGAGCGCCTGCTCGTAGAGCTGCCGGGCGCCGGGAAGGTCGCCGCGATCGAAGCGCAGGTTCGCCGATTGGGTGAGCGCATCGGCGACCCCGGAGGGATCGCCCGCCTCTGCGAAAAGCACCCGGCCCGCTTCGCAAGCCGCCTGGCCTGCGTCCGCCTGCCCCAGGTTGCGCAGCGCCCGACATTCCGACAGGCGGGCCTGGGCGGTGAGCAGCCGGGCGCCGCGCTCGCTCGCCCGAGCTGCCGCTTGGGCCGCGCTCTGGCGCTGGCGCGGGTAGTCGGCGAGCGCTTCGGCCGCGGTGGCTTCGGAGAGGTCGATCCGCGGATCTTCCCGCGCCGGGGCGGGAAGGGCGCGCAGGGCGGCCACGGTGGCAAGCGCTCCTTGCGCCTGGCCCGCGGCGGTCTCTGCCGCCACCAGGCGGAGGCCATAGTCCAGATCGTCGGGGAAGACCCGAAACAGCGAACGGTAGATCTCGGTCGCCCGCGCCCAGTCTTCATTCGCTTCGGCGTAGCGCCCCTCGATCACCAAGCGCTGCTCTTGGGGAAGGTCGCGCGCTAGGTCGATCGCCTTCTTTGCTTCTTCCGCGGCCCGCCCGGCATAGCCCAGGCCGGCCCAGGCGGAGGCGAGCGCAGAGTGGGCGAGCGGGTTGTTCGGGTCGACCGCCACCGCGCGCACCAGCAGGTCGCGCGCCGCGAGCGGCTCGAAACGGCGCAGCCGTTCCAGGCCCTCGGTATAAAGCCGCGCTGCTTCGGGATTCGCGGGAAGGGCGGCGCGCGCGGCCCCTGCCGGTCCGCCGTCGCCCGTGCCGTTCTCCCCCGCGAGTCCGAGCGCCTGGCGCAGCCGTGCGCCGCTTTTCGCCACCAAATCGAACAGGGCGGCCTCGGTGCCGGTCTCGCCGATCGAGGTGGTCTCGGCGCTCTGGGTGTTCTGCAAACGAAGGTCGAGCCGGATCTTGCCGCCCGCTTCCGCCCCGAGAGCGGTGTACGAGCCGAGCACCAGGAAATCGGCGCCGGAGGCCGTACGCAGCCGCGCCAGAGTGTCGGGCGCCAAGCTTTCGGGGTCGGCGAGCCCGAGGTCGCTCTTCATCCGGGCCACTTCTTCTCCCGCGATCACCCGCACCCCCTTTTCGGCCGCCAGCTCTGTGCCGAGCATCTCGGCGAGCGCCCCGGAGAGCCACTCCGCCCCCGGTCGTCCGGAGCGGTCGCGGAAACCGAGCACGGCAATCGCCCGCCGCGGTGCGACCGGCTCGGCCGGCAGAGTGGCGTCCAGCATCTGCTCCTGAAGGCGCCGCTCGTTACGCCAAGCGACGATGCGATAGGCGACGAAAGAGAACGACAGCAAGATCACGACGGCGAGCGCCGCGAGTTGCATCGGTTTGCGCGACGCGGCAGTTTTTTGCCAGGGCGGCACGGGGGTCGTCGGGCCGCGCCCGAGGATCTCGGTGGCACCGGGGGTCTCGAAGGTCTCGGTGGGGTCGGCGGTGGGTGGAAGCGAGCCGGGCGGCTGGGCTGTCGGAAGAGCCGGAGCCGGTTGCCGTGCGAGCACGGGCCTGGGGTCTTCGAGCGCGGCGATCAGATCGCCCGCCCGGGCGAAGCGATCCTCCGGCCGCCGCTCCAGGCAGCGCAGGATGGCGGCCTCCCACCGCGCGTCGATCGCGGCGGCATGAAGCCGAGGCGACGGCGCCGGCTGTTGTAGGCGCTTGACCGCCGTGGCGAGAGCGGTCTCGCCGAGGAAGGGCACTTTGCCGGTCAGCATCTCGAACATCACGACGCCGAACGCATAGACATCCGTTGCGGAGGTCACCGCGCCCCCTTCGACCTGCTCCGGCGCCACGTAGGCGGGCGTGCCGATGAAGAATCCCGCCGCGGTCATGGTCATCGCCGCTTCGGCCGCCGAGCTTTTCGCGGTGTCGATCCGCGCCAAGCCGAAGTCGGTGACCACGGCGCGCACCACGTCTTCTTTGCCGGGGGTCTGGCCCGGGACCAGCACGACGTTCGCCGGCTTCAAATCCCGGTGGACGATGTCCGCTTCGTGGGCCGCATCGAGCGCCGCGGCGATCTGGCGGAGGATCGGCAGGGCGGCCTCCGGCGCCATCGGACCGGCCGCGATCCGCTCGGCGAGGGTGGGCCCCAGCAGCAGCTCCATGGTGAGGAAGATCGTGCCGGCCGCGCTCGGATCCGGGCGGTGGTAGGCGACGTCGAACATCCGGCAGACGTTCGGATGGGTGACCCTTCGGGCGAGCTGGATCTCGCGGCGGAACCGTTCGAGCGCCGTCGGATCGGCCGCGACGTCGGCGCGCACGGTCTTTGCCGCCAGCCGACCGCCGAGCTCCAGATCCTGCACCTCGAACACCTCGCCCATGCCCCCTTCGGCGAGAAAGCGCAGCACCCGGTAGCGCTCGGCGAGCACGTCACCCGGCGCAAAGGTCGGACCGCGCCCGCCTTTTCCCCCCGCCTCGACGCCATGACCGGAGCGCCGGATCTCCTGAGGCGTCGCGATCGGCGTGGTGGGCGCAGAGAAAGCGACCGGAACGGATTGCGATATCGCAGCCGACACGGCGGCCTGGGCGATCGCCCCGGAGCCCGGCCATTGGACGGCAAAACTGGTTTGGCACGAGCCGCAGGTGATGCGCAGCCGCACCGGGGCGTCCCCTGGCGAGGAAAAGCGCAGCCGGGTGCCGCAATGGGGGCAAGAAGTCGTCGCGGTCGAGGGCGGGTGGGTCGTCGTCATGGCCGAGGGTCGAGATCTGCCGATCACCGAAGCGCCCGGAGATCAGGCGACAACTGGAAGGCGGGAAAATCTCCCTGCGGGTGCCACCTGTGGCACCGTGCTCTAACGTTTCGGTTCGCCCATCTTACCGCCCTTGGTGCCGATCGGGGCGGTCGTCGCTCTTGGGAACCGAAAGGATGCGTTCCCCCGCAGTCGGCAGGTGGCTCCGCGAGTCGCCGCCGCCGGCCTGAAGCCAGATCGTGCGCAGAGCGATCGCCGCATCGGTCACCGCATGGCTGAAGGCGAGCGAAGCGATGGCGAAGGCGCTCGACCGGTCGTCGAACAGCGCGCGCCCAGAGCCGAAGCCGATCCGCCGGTACTCCCGGCCGACCGTCGGGTAGAAACCGCGCGAACGGGTGAGCGCATCCTTGACCAGCAGGGAAAGATCCGGCCGCCGGTCCCAGCCGCGCGGCAGGCCGTAAAAAACCAGGGGTAGCCGCGGTTCGGCGCTTTCGGCGTAGATCAAGAAATCGGCGAAGTAGCGCCCCTCCTCGGGGTCCTCGTTCGAGGCGGCCAGAGGGTTGTTCGCGTCCGCCACGTAGTGGCTCACCCGACCGAGCCGAGAGACGATCTCGACGAACGGCCGGTGGTCGCGGATCGCAGCGATGGCCCCGGCGGACTCTTCGGCGACGGTCCGGTCGAGAGTTCCCGTACCGTCCGCGTTGCGGCTGTGCCGGCCGGGATCCCGATCGGAGAACGGCGCGAGCGCCCCCTTTTCGTACTCCGGCCGGTGCTTGTCGATCTGGCGAAAGAGATCGCGCGGTGAGAGCCGCGCCGCCTCGGTGGCGATCCGGCGCTGCATTTCGGGGGTCCAACCGCGGGCGGGGAGCGCCAACCCCAGGCATAGGATTGCGACCAGGACCCGGGCAATTCTCCGCTCCGCCGGTCGAAACCCGTCCCTACCCTGTCGTGGCGACTCCATTCGCGGCTATTCTAGGGGTTAGGTCGCCATTGCGCGCAGTCCCCTTAAGGAGCCCCACCTTGGCTGACGCCCCGCACCGCCTCGATGTCCGTGGAGCCCTCTGCCCCCTGCCGGTCCTGCTCTCCGTCCGCGAAATCCGCAAGGTCGCGCCGGGCGAGCTGCTCGAAGTCTGGGGCGACGATCCGACCATGAACGAAGACATGCCGATCTGGTGCGAGCGCTCCGGCCATCGGCTGATCGAAATCGGCGAAATCGAAGGCGTTCCGGCCACCGTCCGCTGCCTGATCGAGCGCGGCCAGCCGGATCGGCCTTGACTCAGCCCACGCCGACTGTTAAAAAGCGTCCCCTTGGGATCGCTCGATCCTTCCTGGCCAGGTAGCTCAGTTGGTAGAGCACGTGACTGAAAATCACGGTGTCGGCGGTTCAATTCCGTCCCTGGCCACCAATACTTCCTCTTCAAAACAAAATAGCTGCCTCGCTCTGCGCGAGCTGTCCTCTGCGACCTCGAAGAGGGGGCTTGAGTACCTACCCGCCGAGTCCCAGCTCCTCGATCGATCCGACTTCAAAGATCCGATCGGCGATCGCGCCCAGCTCTTCGACCGAGCGGATCGCGGCCAGGCGCTTTCTGAGCGTTACGGGCACCGTCCCGAAGCGCTGGCCGAGTTGCCGGAGCACGGTGCTGCGCAGGCGATCCGCGCCGACTTGGAGTCCTTGCTCCAACCCCTTCTCCAGCCCCTCCTCCCTGCCCCGCTCTCGGCCCTTTGCGAGTCCCGTGTGGATGCCCCTCTGGAGCCCCTTCTGAACGCCCTTCGCTTCAATTTGGTCGGCCCAGGTCAGTTGCATTGCTTTCATCTCCGGAGATTTTTGGGCGCTACACAGAGAAGCGTACTCCTCTGCCTCGCGACCGTTCAAGGGTAGGTAGGTTTCGACACAGTTGACCAGCAGCATTCGATGATGCTCGCGGATTTTGGCCGCGGCGATTTTTCGGAGCGCTTCGAGCTTGAGCCGCGGCCGGCCGAGCTTTCCGGGTTTGGCGAGCGCAGCGAGGCCCCAGGCGAGAGGCTCCGGGCGGGCGAGCAATTCCTCCGCCGAAATCTTCGACAGGCCGAACG
>JBBSBW010000082.1:0-18578 GCA_038250865.1 Thermoanaerobaculia bacterium
CTCGACAGATCCGCAGACTCCGTGCGTTCCTGGAGGCCGATGAAATTGACTTTGACGCACTCTACGTGTAGGCCCGAAGGCTCTCGCGGCCTTTCAGGCCGCTTTTCCGTGGGGTCTTTCAACCCAGGGCATCGGCCTTCGGCCTCAGCCCTGGGCTGGGTTCTCCCGGCCCGTTAGGCCGGACGGGCCGACGGCGACAGCCTGGCATGGAAAAGCGGCGAGCTGACCTACAAATGCACCCCGCCGGGCTCCGCAGGCGCGGACTTTGACGAGGTCCTCTCGGGACTCACACCCATCCTTGCCGAACGGGTCATTAACGGACGGAGGGGGCCGGGCGTTTCCCCACCTCCGACGCTCCCTCGTCGTCCTCCCTCCCGGCCCTCCGAATGTTCAACCAACGCTTTCCCACCGAAGGGAGCCTCTCCTGGGCTCGCCACGCTCCAGCGTGGCGCTTTTGGCCACGAGCGGCCGAGCCCAGACGCGATACACTGACTCAAGAACAGTCTCATAAGCTGTCGGGCAGGTGTTCGTCCTCAATGAGGCGGTCGCCGAAAAGGGCGTGGCCGGAGGGAGTCCATGGAGAAGATCGCGCTGGCGGAGTTGATCGAGGATCTGCGCAACGAGCTACAGGACGCGGTCGAGCGGGGCCGGGAGCGAAGCATCCGGTTCGAGGTGGGGGAGGTGACGCTCGAATTGAACGTCGAAGTGAGCCGCGCCGCCGAAGGCTCCGCCGGCCTAAAGTTCTGGGTCTTCACGAGCGCCGAGGCGAAGGCGAGCGCGGAGAGGACTCAGACCCAGAAGATCACGCTGACGCTGCGGCCGAAAGGGCCGGACGGCGATACCGTGAAGATGTCGCGGTGACCTGAATGGATCTCTCGCGCTTCGTTCGCATCACGTGCGATGGATCGGATTCGAGTGGGGGGACGGGATATCTACTCCACGGCGACCTGGTTCTCACCGCCCGCCACGTCGTCAAGGACGCGCTCTCGTTGGAGGTTCATTACGACGGCGAGGATGGACCCGCCTCGACCCAGAAGGTTCGGATCGTGTGGCAAGGCGAAAACGACCTCGATGTCGCCGTGCTCGCGGTCGAGACAGGCCTCCTCCTGGCGCGCCAGGAGCTCGATCCGCGCCGATTTCGCGGCGAGCTGCCGTGGCGTTCCCGAGGATGGGCACGGGTGGCTCCCATTCCGCCCGCCGAAAGCACAAGCGTCGTCGACGCGATGGCGCCGCTCGGCGGCCGGGCCTACGAGTTCTCGAAGACCGCAAGTCGCTTCGAGCTTGGGGTGGACGATCCGCCGAGCGAAGTCGACTGGTGGAAGGGTGCCTCGGGCGCCCCTGTGTTCAGCGACCGCTGGCTGCTCGGCGTGATTGCACAAGGCGACAAACCGTTCGAAGGGCGGCGTTTGACTGCGGTCCCGATCACGGCACTCTGGGGTCAGGCGGGATTCCTCGAAGCGATCGGTCACGACGCGAGTTGGCAAGAGCGACGGGAGAGGAGGACCCGCGACCTGATTGCCGACGTCACTTTGCTTCTCGGCGCACGTCCATCAATCGTTGCCGATCTCACCTCAATCCTTGAGGCCTTTCCCGCGGCTGCCGAAGCCTTGGCGGCCGAAGTACCGGGATGGCTCAAGTTTCTCCACGACCCGAAACTACATGGCGCCGAAGGTCTCGCGCGGGCCCTGGTCTCAATGCCGTCCTGGCGCGCGTTGTTGAGTGTGGTCGATCGCGCGCACGAAAAAGCAGCAGGAAGAATGGATTCGGTCAAACAGGCTAAGTTACTGAGGAGCCTTCTCGACCGTGCCCTTCCAGAGGTTTACGCGGCTTCGGAGGTTTCCAGGTCTCCATTTTCTGAGGATGATCTTCCCCTGGATCTGCCTGTCGCAAGTTGTACTCTGGCCGAGATCGCGTTGGCGGCGATCGATGGCCGGGCGACGGATTGGCAGGAGATCAGGGGTAAGCGCGACCTACCCCGAGGACGCGCCATGTTTCAGTTCGAGAGCCTGGCTCAGCCGACGGAATTCGACTACGCGATGCCGGGAAAGGTGCAAGAATGGATTCTACTCCTCGCGCACTGGATAGGAATGCCCGAGAATGTTCTCGATTCATTCAATTCGGGCGACCGGTTGAACGACCTTTCGCGCGCTATCAATGGGGAACTCGAACGCGACGTTCGTCGCGAACACTCGCCACGGCGGTATTTTCTATTCACGCCCGATTTCCAAGAGATGTTCGGCTGCTTCATCAAAGAAATCAGCGCTAGGCTGCCGGCACTCCAATTGGTGGTTCTGACCGGTCGCAATCTCGCCGATGAGTACATCGACACTGAACCCCTCCGTAACATCCTGTTCTACTCTTCCAAACAGAGCAAAAATGGAGGGCACCGCCCGTAAAGTACCTATCCTTCGATCCGGGACACGAGGCAGCTTCCAAAAGCGGCGGCGAGCAGTTCCAGGCGCGGCAAAGAACGGCCCAAGGGCTCGGCGTGCCCGGGGATTCGATCCACCCTACTCTCACCAGATGCGGCCTATCTCCTCGGGTTCCCTCACCATCGATTGACCGGGCTTGCAGGCGAAGTCCTTTGCTAGGTCGGGCATGTTTGACCACCACGCCGTTGATCCAGAAGCGGCCGGGCGAGTGCGGGTCGTTCTCCGCACGCAGGTTGAGACTTCGGGGCCTTCGTTTTTGCAGAACCACCTGCGCACTCTCCCCCTCGCGCCTCGCTTCCCTCACATCTCCGTAAGCGTGGCGAGCACGCGGGCGCGGGCGGCTTCGGCGGCGGGGGTGGGGTTCGGGTTGAGGATCAGGCGCAGGTGCAGGCGGGTGAGAAACGCCTGGCGGTTGCGTACCGCGGCGTAACGGACGGGATCGAATGGGCCGTCCCACAGTTTGCGTGCGGCGGCGACGCTGTGCGCCAGGCATTCGTCGAGCGCTTTGGGATCGAGCGTGGCGCCGAGGACCAGCGCCGTCGCCGCGTCGGCGAGCCGTTCGGATTCGCCCCAGGCGAAAGCCTGGCCGAGGGTCTCGCCCGCCGTGTCCAGCTTCGTCTCGATTCCGGCGAGCACCCGCGCCGCGTCCTCTGGCCGCAGATGCGGGCTCTTCGCGAGGAACTTGAGCAGGTCGGCGGTGTGGGCGGTCGCGTGGTACCAGCCCTTCTCGCGGTCGTAGCCGCGCAGGTCGCGCTCGCCCGCCAGGTAGGCGAGGGCGGCTTCGAGCAACGAGCGATGCCCCTCGGCCCCGAGGAACGGCGCGGCGAGATCGCGCTCGGCCAGGAGCGACAGACCGAGCGCGGAATAGGACCGCAGGAGCACCCGATCGTCTCCCGGTTCGCTCAAGCCCGTGGAGAGCTGGCCGCTCCAGCGGGCGACCAGCCGGCGCTCGGCCTCGGCGTCGAGCAGGCCGCGCTCGATCCAGGCGGCAGGGATCGAATAGGCGAGGTCGTCGCGAAGCTCCGGGTCGGGGGAAGAAAAAAAATCCGACAGCTCCTCGACCAGCGCCGCGACGGACGAGCCCTGGGGAACCGCGAAGTCGGCCGCCTTGATGGCACGCCAGAATGCGCGGTCGTGCGGAGCCGGCGATGCCGCGGGCTCGGCCGCGCGGGCCGGAGGTACCGCGGCGAGCGACGGCGCGAACCCGCAGGCGAGAGCCGCGGCCAGGACCCGGCCCGGCCACCGGAGCGATAGCGCTCTTGCCAGATGCGGCCTCACCAGATCCGGCAAACCTCCTCCGCCTTCTTCACCATCGGCTGCCCGGGCTTGCAAGCGAACGCCTGCGCGAACTCAGGCATGTTCACCACCACGCCGTTGATCCGGTAGCGGCCGGGGGAGTGGGGGTCGGTCTTCGCGCGGAGGCGGAGGTTCTCGGGCCGGTCGTTGTTGCAGACCCATTGGGCGAAGCCGACGAAGAAGCGCTGGTCGGGGGTGAGGCCCTCGATTGGTTCCAGCTTCTTGTCCTTCGTCGCGTCCTTCCAGGCGGCGTAGGCGATGATCTCGCCGCCGAGATCGGCGACGTCTTCGCCGAGGGTGAGCTTGCTGTTGATTTTCAGGTCATCGACGATCGGGTATTGGGCGTATTGATCGACCACGCACTGGGCGCGCTTTTCGAATTCTTTCGCGTCGTCGGCGGTCCACCAGTCGCGCAGGTTGCCCTTGGCGTCGAATTGCCGCCCTTCGTCGTCAAAGCCGTGGGTCAGCTCATGGCCGATCGTGCCGCCGGTGTCGCCGTAGTTCGGCGCGTCGTCGGTTTTGGCGTCGTACAGCGGCGGCAGCAACACACCCGCGGGGAAATTCATGTCGTTCATCTGCGCGTCGTAATAGGCGTTCACGGTCGGCGCGGTCATGCCCCACTCGCCGCGATCGACCGGCTTGCCGATCTTTGCCAGATCGCGCTGCTGCTCGAAGCGGTAGGCTCGGGCGACGTTGCCAAGGTAGGCGCCGCGCTCGACGGTCAGGTTGGAGTAGTCGCGCCAGACGTCCGGGAAGCCGATTTTGTTGCGCATGCCGTCGAGCTTCGCCTGCGCCTGCTTCTTGGTTTCTTCGCCCATCCAGGGGAGCGCCGAGATCCGCGCCGCCATCGCCTTTTCGATCCGCAGCGTCATGTCGAGCGTGCTCGCCTTGATCTCGGGCGAGAACGATTTGGCGACGAACACCTGGCCGAGCGCTTCGCCGAGGTCGCGATCGACGTTGTTGACGCAGGTCTTCCAGCGCGGCGGCATCGCCTGCACTCCGCGCAGCGTCTTGCTGTAGAACTCGAAGTTCGCGGTGCGGAACGCGTCGGTCAGGTATTGAGATCGGACGTTCAGGGCCTGCCAGGAGAGATAGGTCTGCCAGTCGGCGAGGCTCGCCTCTCGAATCTGGCGCTCGACCCGCTCGAAGAACTTCGGCTCGCTGACGTTCAAATCGGTGATCTTCGGCGCCCCGACTCCGGTCAAGTAAGCGTCCCAGGAAAACGAAGGCGTCAGTTTCTTCAAGTCGGCGAGCTGCGTCCGGTGCCAGGTCTTGTACGGGTCGCGGCGCTCGACGCGTGAAAGCTGGGCTTCGGCGAGGGCGGTCTCGAAGCGAAGGACGGTTTTGGCTTTCGCTGCGGCGGCAGCCGGCGAATCCCCGGCGAGGCCGAAGATCCGGGCGACGTGCTTCTCGTAGGCCTCGCGGATCGACTTCGTGTGCTCGTCGGTATCCAGGTAGTAGGACCGGTCGGGGAGCCCCAGGCCGCCCGACCCGACTTCCGGCATCTCGCGATCCGCGTTGTCGGCGTCCTGCGTTGCGCCGAAGGAGAACAGCATGCGGCGGGCGAAGCCGTTCGGGTGCAGCTTGCCGAGCAGCGCCGCGATCTCCCCTTTGGACTTGAGGGCGGCGACAGCGTCGAGATCGGCGCGCACGGGAGTAAGGCCCGCCTTTTCGATCCCGGGAAGATCCATGCAGGCTGAAAAGTAATCGCCGATCAGGCGCTCGGTCGGCGTGCGGCCGGGGGTGTCCTTCGCCGCGGTTTCGAGCAGCCCCCATAGGAAGCGCTCGTTCTCCTGGGTCACCTTGGCGTAGACGCTCCAGCTCCCCTGGTCCGAGGGGATCGGATTGCTCTTTTCCCAGCCGGCGCACGAATAGGCGTAGAAGTCGACGCAAGGATCGATCGAGCGATCCATCGCGGCGACGCTCAGGGAAGGCGAATAGGGGAGCGCGGTAAGCGGCGTCTCGGTCTCGGCCCGAGCGGCCGAGAGCATGGCGAAGGCGACCAGGAGAACGGCGAAGGCGTGTTTCATCAGGAGCTCCAGGGTGCGAGAAGGGCGTTGGACATAAAGGGCCAATCTACGAATACGGATCGGGGCGCGAAAGGTTCGGCACCGGCAAGCGTTCACAATGCTTGGGTGAGAGGTATGCCCACCACCAGGATCGCCACTCCCGCCCATTGCCAGGGGGCAACCCGCTCGCGCAGGAAGATCGCGGCGAGCAGGACGGTGACCGCGGAAAACATCGAAGTCAGCACGGTGGTAAGCGTCACGTCGCCCAGGGAAAGACCCCAGGTGGAGGCGAGAAATGCTCCGGTGTCGAGCAGTCCGATCACCGAGAGCAGCGCCCAGATCCGGCGGGGCGGCAGGTCGAGGCGCCGGCCCAGGGGGACGGCGAGCAGGGCGAGGACGAACGGCGTCACCAGGCGGAAGATCCAGACCGGCACGATCGGTCCAAACGCGGGGGTGATCCGGAAACCGAGCAGCCAGAACAGCATGCCGAAGGTGGTCGAGCCGGCGAGCGCCCAGGCGACCCCCGGCGGCAGGCGGCGCCAGGAGCGGGTTTCTCCCTCCGGCGTCGGGCCGGTCGAAGCGAGGACGACGCCGAACAGGACGACGGCGAGGGCGATCGTCTTACCGGTTCCCAACCGCTCGCCGGAGAGATAGGCGAGCGCCCCGGTGAGCGCGCCGTAGCTCGCGGCGATCGGCGAAACAAGGGTAAGCAGGCCGATCTCGAACGACCTGAACAGGGCGAACGAGGCGAAGATGTTGAGCACGCAGCCGAGCGTCATCCATCCCCAGGCGGTCGGGCCGATCAGGGCGAGGGCGCCGAGCTTGCCGGTCGCGATCAGATAGACGGAGATTCCGGCGAGTCCCAGGAACTGGAAGTAGAACAGGCTGCGAAAGGCGCCGATCTCGCGGGTAACGAAGCGCGAGAGGAAATCGCCCACTCCCCAGCCGAGCGCCGCGGTGAGTCCCGGCAGGGCGTTCAAGCGGAAACTCTGGGGAAGCGGGGAGAACGGGCAGGTGGGCGCTGGGGCATGGGCCGCAGATCCTACCGCGTCGTGGCACGAAGCTAGGCCCAATTTGCACTCTGTTTCTTGGAGCCTCACGATGGCTCGGCTGGACGACTTCGAGCGGGAGGTGGCGCGATGACCCCGACTTCCGGACGAACCCCCGGAATCTTGCGAAGAGCGGCGACCGGCCTGGCCGCCCTGGCCGCGATCGGCGGTCTGTACGGTTTCGCCCGGCTACCCGAGCTGTCCGCCTCGGAGCGCGCCCTGATGGCGCGAAGGTTCGCGTTTTCGTCCGCCATCATTCCGCTGCCGACCGGGGCCGGTCCTTTGCACGTCGTCCGGGCGGTTCACCCGAGTCTTCGGGGGCTCGACTCGTGGGCGTCGGCGCTCGGCGCGGGTGTGGCGCTCGCGGACCTCGACGCCGACGGGCTGCCGAACGACCTCTGCTCGGTCGATCCGCGGGTCGATCGGGTGATTGTCGAACCGGTGCCGGACTCCGGCGCGCGCTATGCGCCGTTCTTCCTCGATCCGCTCACTTTGCCGTACGACGCTTCGACGATGGCGCCGATGGGGTGCCTGCCGGGCGATTTCAACGAAGACGGCCGGCGCGATCTGCTGGTCTATTACTGGGCGCGGACGCCGATCGCCTTCCTGCGCTTGCCCGACGTGCCGCTCGGGCGTTCCGGCTTCGCCGCGGTCGAAGCGGCGCCCGCCTCCGAGCGGCGGGAGCGGTGGTTCACCAACGCGCTCACCAGCGCGGACGTGGACGGCGACGGCCATCTCGACCTGATCGTTGGCAACTATTTCGAGGACGGCAGCCGGCTGCTGGAGGCTCACGGTTCGGGGCGGGAGCACCTGCACCAGTCGATGTCGCGCGCCGACAATGGCGGCAGAGACCGGCTGCTGCTGTTCGCCGGAGCGACCGGCGGCGCCCACCCGACGATCACCTATACCGACGCCTCGGACGCCATCCCCGATTTCGTCGCCCGCGGCTGGACGCTCGCCCTGGGCGCGGCGGACCTGGACGGCGATCTGCTGCCAGAGATCTATTTCGCCAACGATTTCGGCCCCGATCGGCTGCTCCGGAACCTCTCGACCCCGGGCCGGCCCCGGTTCGCGCTGCTCGAAGGGCGGAAGAGGCTCACCACCCCCAGCTCGAAGGTGCTCGGGCACGACTCGTTCAAAGGGATGGGGCTCGATTTTGCCGATCTGAACGGCGATGGCCGGCCCGACCTGTACGTCTCGAACATCGCGGCGGAGTTTGCGCTGCTCGAAAGCCATTTCGTCTGGCTGTCCCGGGGCGATCTCGCTGAGGCGAAGCGCGAGATGGATCGCGGCATCGCGCCCTATGAGGACGAGAGCGAGCCGCTCGGCCTTTCGCGCAGCAGCTGGGGATGGGACGCGCGATTCGCCGACTTCGACAATGACGGCGTCCCCGAGGCGCTCCAGGCGACCGGTTTCATGCACGGCGAGACCAACCGTTGGCCGGAGCTGCACGAAACCGCGATGGGCAATGACGAAATCCTCGCCAACCCCTACAACTGGGTCCATCTCCATCCCGGCGACGACCTCTCGGGCCGCTACCCGACGCCGTTCTTCGTCCGCGCCCTGTCCGGGCGGCACGCGGGCCGCTACTTCGACCTGTCGCGCGAGGTGGGCAACGGCGACGTCCAGGTATCCCGCGGGATCGCGGTCGCCGACGTCGACGGCGACGGCCGGCTCGACTACGCGGTGGCGAACCAGTGGCAGCCGTCACGCTTCTATCGCAACCGGGCGCCAGCGACCGGGCGCTTCTTGGAGCTCGATCTGGAGCTGCCGCCGGTAGGAGACGCCGAAACGACCGGTTCGGCCTCGGCAGGGCTAGGCTCGCCCGCGATCGGCGCCCGCGCGACGGTCGAGCTGCCGGACGGCCTGCGGAAGGTCGCGCAGGTGGACGGCGGCACCGGCCACTCGGGCAAGCGCGATCCGGAGCTCCATTTCGGCCTTGGCCGCCTCGCGCAGGATGTGCGGTTGAGCGTCGAGATCTCCTGGCGGGATCGCGCGGGAAAGCTCGCGAACCGCCGGCTGATGCTGGCTCCGGGGCGGCATCGCATCGTTCTCGATTCCTCGGCCGCTGCCTTGACCGAGATGCCGGCGAACCTCCCGACCCCGGCGACCCGAAGCGCGGAGAAACGGCGATGAGAGGGACGAGAGCTACCGGCGCGACGACCGCCACGGCCGCTACGGACCCCCGCGATCTCCGCCTTCCCGCGCTCCGGCGCTTCGCTTTCGCGATCACCCTGCTGAACGTCGTCGGCCATTTCTATCTCGGCTTCGAGCAGTCGTACGCCCAGCCGCTGGTGGCCCTCGCGACCGCCTATACCCTGGAGCTGCTGCTCGAATGGATCGAATCGCGCGCCAAGGGTCGCGCGCCCCGTTACGCGGGAGGTCCCGTCGCGCTGATGAACTTCCTGCTCTCCGCCCACATCAGCGCGATTGCGGTCGCGATGCTCACCTACGCCAACGACCGGCTGGTACCGGTGATGTTCGCCACATCGATCGCGATCGGCGGCAAGCACGTCTTTCGCGTCGCGACCGGTCCCGGGCGAAGCGTCCACGTCTTCAACCCTTCGAACCTCGGGATCTCGGCGACGCTTCTGGCGCTCCCCTCGGTCGGGATCTCGCAGCCCTACATGTTCACCGAGAATCTGGGGCCGGTGGGGGACGTCGTGCTGCCGATCCTCATGGTGACCGCGGGGAGCTTCTTAAACGTCCGCCTGACCCAGAAGATCCCGCTGATCCTCGCCTGGCTGACCGGCTTCGCGATCCAGGCGCTCGTCCGCACGGCGGTTCTCGGCACCGCGCTGCGCTCGGAGCTGATGCCGTATTCCGGCCTCGCGTTCCTGCTGTTCACGTTTTACATGATCACCGACCCGGCGACCACGCCGTCCACGCCGCGCGGCCAGATCGCTTTCGGCCTCGCGGTCGCCGGCACCTACGGCCTGCTGGTCGCCTGCCACATCGTGTTCGGGATCTTCTTCGCGCTGTCGCTGGTCTGCGCCGGCCGGGGCGTTCTGCTCTACGTCCGGAACCACTCGGCCCTGCGCGCCCTCGACCCCATCTTAGGCGAGCCGGGGCTTGCAGCGACGGCGAGGCGGGCTTGAGTCTCGGTTGCTGCTGCTGTATGGATCAGCCAACGATTACGAAGGCCTCAAGGCGGCGACCACGGCGGAAGCGATACGAGGTGAAATGATTTCGATCGAAGGTGAAGATTTTTCGGATCTCGAGATATTCCGCGGCGACGACCAGGGACGCATCCGCTAGGTCCATTGGGTGATCCAGGTACTGGTCCATCATTTCGAGCATTCTCCCGATCGCGATCGAGTCGGGATACCAGATCGATAGTCCGCCCGCTCGCAGGAGGCTTCGTAGCGCGATGGAGCCACGGCTCGCTGGGTGCAAGAGATGGAATGCCTCGGTCAATACAGGGAGGGTTGTCATAGGTGGGCCGGAGAGTTTCTTGAGGAACTCTACCGACCGCGAATGAAGAGCCTCGCGAGGATCGAAGAGGGCAACGAGAGGCCCCGTATCGACGAGCATCAACGACTGAGCTTCCGCCGGAGGGCCTCCTGCATTCCTCGATCTACTTCGGTCGCCGGAGTGATCGCGTAGCCTCCAGGACCCAGATCGAGCTGACTAAAAATTTCATAGGGAGTGGGCTTTGTGGTGTGCTCCAACTGCTCGTGAAGGACCGCCAAACCCCGCTTCAGTGTGGCAGAGATGGACATTCCGGATTGGCGAGTGATGGCATCAAGGAACTGTTCGCCTTCGTCGTCCAAACGCACTGTTCTGGCAGCCATGACTTCAATCTCCCCAGTCGTCGGACCGATTGTCTTACACTTGGGCCTGTACGTCTATGGGCGCGGTGTCGGGGAAACGATCCGCAGAAAGGTCTCCACCCCGACCACCGCCGGATCGAGCGCGAACTCCCAAAGGTCGAGCCCGCCGAACAGTGCTTTGACGTTGTCCCACCCCGCCGCCTGCATGTGGCGGGCGCCTTCGATCGCCGTTGCCCCGTCGTCGTCGAACAGGACCACGTCGCGATCGCGCGGCGGCTCCCAATCCGGTCCCGGGTAGGGGATTGCGCCTTCGAGCGAACGGGCGCCCGGCTCAGGACGGACATCGATCAAGAGCGGCGGGTCGCCGTCGCTCAGCCGCCGAAACACGTGGTACGGCGAGATTTCGAGCGCGGGATCGAACTGGATCACCGGGGTCGAATCGTTGAGGAAGCGGGCGGGCACGGAACGGATGCTAACACCCGCCCTGCCCGCCGTCCGAGGGACCTATACCACCTGCGAGTCGTGATCCGCCCACACCAGGCCGGACATCACCTTGGGCAGGAAGCGCGTCGATTTCGGCGGCAGCATTTCGCCGTGTTCGATCGCGAGGGCGAAGGCGGCCGGGGTCATCGGGGGTAGCCAGATGCCGGTGCCCGCTTCGCCGTTTTCGATCATGCCGTAGAGGACTTCCGGATCGGAACGGTAGGTGGTGGTGCCGTCGATTGCCGCAGCGGGGGCCAGGCCTAGCGCGGGATAGACGATTTCGTGGAGAAGGACGACGGCGACGTTGCGTGCTCCGGGGGAGAGCGAGACCGGGCCGCGCTCGGGGTCGAGGACCCAGATCTCCGCCGGGCGACCTTTCACCTTGAGGCCGATCGCCGTGGCGCCGGCCGCGGCGACGGCTTCGGCGAGCGCTGTGCCGGTCGATGCGTCCACGGTCTTTCGCTCGGCGCCCGAAACGCCGGAAGCCTGGGCGATCGCGTCGAGGTCGATCGCGGTTCCGAGCGCCCGGTGGATCGGATCGATCGTGAGCGCGGGCGACGACAGGCTGGTGATGATCGCGAGCTTCGCGGAAGCTGCCGTGCCGGAGGCGGCGCCGTGGGCGCGGGCGAAGTGTCCTGCCACTTTGTAGCGGTGGTGGCCGTCGGCGATCGCGGACGGTCCCGCCGTCGCCTGCTGGTAGAGGGCGATGCGCGCAGGGTCGTCCACCCGGAACAGCAGGTGGTGGTGGCCGTCGGGGTCGAGGTGGTCGACCAGGGGAGTCTTGCCCGCGATGTCCTCGGCGACCAGGGCGTCGAGCCGGCCGCCGTCATCGGAGAGCAGGAGCGCGGGTTCGAGGTCCACCCGCGTCGCTTCGAGCAGCGCGGTGCGGTCGGCGATTGCCTTTTCGAGCGTCTGCTCGTGCGGTCGGATGGTCGTTGCGTCGGCGATCTCGACCAGGCCGGCGATGCCCAGCCGCCGGCCGCCGCCGGCCAGCTCGATCACATAGGGGTAGATGGCGGGCGCCTCATCGCGGACGATGCCGCCGTCATTCATCCAGGCGCTGTGCAGCGCCGCCGCCCGGACGTACGGGTTCTCGCCTTCGGGGGCGACGGGGCAGGTGAGGTGGACGAACTGAAACGGCGATTCCGCCTGGTAGCTGTCGCGAAGCGCCGGGTTGATCTGGTCGTAGGGGAGAGCCGCGAGCGGGCCGGGATCTCCGGCCGGAGCGCCGTAGCGCAGCCCCGAGAAAGCAAATAGACGCATCTTTCCTCCGTTGGGTGTACTGCTGAGGCTAGAGATTCTATCCCGACCGCCGAGCCGGGATTCTCCTGGAATGAAATAGACGCCATGCTATATTGACATGTCTTCACGAGCGCGATGCGCGGCTGGAAGAGCCGAGACCCCGAGGTGGCCTGATCCTCGCATTCATGTAGTCATGTGGTTATCCCGAAGAGCGAGGTGTGAGCGGGCCTAGAGACATTTTCAACGGGGATTCCCGGACATCCGGCTCCCAAGGTTCAAGCGGACACACGACTTTCCGCCGGAGGACGCGCATGTCGATTTTTGTCACATCCGGGCGTCGCTTTTCGCCCACCGGGCGGCCTACGTTTCCTGCCCTGCTCGCCGCCTGCGCTCTCGTGGCGGGTCTTCTGGCGCCGATCGGCAGCCTCGCCCAAGCGGAGGAGACCCTCCTGCCGCTCACTGCGGCGCCGGTGGCTGGAGAGAAGATCGAATCGCGCTCGGGCGTCTCCGCCGAGCTGTTTTCGTTCGAAGAGGGGCTCGCTCCTTCACTGATCGCCGAGCCGTTCGATCGCGAGGTGGAGATCAGCGCGTTCCCGATCGCCCCGGGAGAGCGGGCCGACGTCATTCTGGCCCGGCACGAGATCTACGCGCCCGACGCCAAGATTTTCGCGATCGACAAGGGCTGGACGACCGAAGTGCCACGCTCGCGCTGGATCTTCTACTGGGGCGGCTCGGCCGCGGATCCCGCGACGCGGATTTTTCTTTCGGTCGATCCCGACCTCGGAGAGATCCGCGGCTTCGCGTCCGGTCCGAAAGGCACGTGGGATTTCCAGCCCTACGCCGACGCAGGCAAGGGGCAGAGCCTGATCGCGCCCCCGGCTTTCTTCGAAAAAGGGTCGAAGGCCGCCGAGCCGACGTGGGCTTGCGGCGAGGACGAAGGGCCGGGCTTCCTGTCGTTTCCGCCCTCGGCGGCGGCCGACGCGCCGGAGCCGAACGCGATCACGTCGCTCCATTCGATGACCCTGGCGATCGACACCGACAACGAGTTCATGGCGAACAAAGCCTGTTCGGGCAATCCGGCGGTCTGTAACAACACGACCGTCGCGAGCAACTACCTCGCGAGCCTGGTGGCGGCGATGAGCGCGATCTACGAGCGCGACCTGCTGGTCCGCCTGCTCCAAGGAAACACGACCTTGCGGGTGTCCACCACGGCCGACCCCTATGTGCAGAACTCGAACGGCAACGCGTCGTTCTCCGAGCTGCAAGAGTTCTCGAACTATTGGGGCGCCAACTTCAGCGGCGTCAATCGGGGCCTCTCGATGATGATCTCGGGCAAGCAGCCGCAGAGCAACGCCGCCTCCGGGATTGCCTGGATCAACGGCCTGTGCAGCACCAGCGTCGGCTACAGCTTCAGCAAGGTGTTCGGCCCGGCGTTCGCGGTCTCCAACGACGCCAAGCTGGTCGGCCACGAGCTGGGGCACAACTTCGGCTCGCCGCACACGCACTGCTACTCCCCTCCAATCGACAACTGCTACAACGGCGAGGGGGGCTGTTACGCGGGCGGCACCAGCTGCCCGGCTCCGGCCACGATCAACGGCGTCACCAACGTGCGCGGCACGATCATGAGCTACTGCCACCTGCTCGGCGGCTGTACGGCCTCCTCGGTGTTCCATCCGACCTCGGTCGCGCTGATCGCGCCGCTGATCCAAGCCCGAGTCAACGTCTGCATCTTTCCCGGCACCGGGGGCGGGGGCGGAAGCGTCACCGGTGTTTTGCCGCGGTCGGGGTCGGTGCTGGGCGGCACGCCCGTCACGATCAGCGGCTCAGGCTTCGCGGCCGGCGCCGCGGTGACCTTCGGCGCTTCGGCGGCCACCGTGGTCGTGGTGGTCAATTCGACCACGATCACCGCTCTCGCCCCGGCCAACGCGACCGGCAAGGTGAGCGTTACCGTGACAAATCCGGGCGGCGCGCCGATGACGCTCACCGACGGGTACTTCTATATGCCGGTCGATGTGGCGCGGAGCTTCTTTACCGTCTCGCCCTGCCGGGTGCTCGATACCCGGAACACCGGCGGCGCACTCGCCGGCACCTCGACGCGAGGGGTCCAGGTGGCCGGCATCTGCGGCGTTCCGAGCACGGCGAAGGCGATCTCGGCGAATGTCTCGGTGGTGACCGCCGGAGGCTCCGGCTTCTTCGGCGCATTCCCGGGCAACGGTTTCCCGGTGGGCACGACGATCATGAGCTTTGCGGCGGGGCAGACGCGGACCAACAACGCGATCATCCTGCTCGCGACCGACGGCACGGGGACCGCCCTGTTTCAAAACGGCGCGACCCAGCCCGCGCACCTGGTGCTGGATGTGAACGGATACTTCCAGTAGGACACGACCGGGGCGGCCTATTGCGGCCGCCCCGATTCGTTATTTTCCCGCGACCGCCGCCAGCGCCTGTTTTCTCGTGCCCTCGAATTCGTCGCCAGGGGTCCAGGTGGGCATTGCGTCCTGTTGGGCGATCCATAGCGAGGCGAAGAAGCCGAGGCGGGCGTCTTCGATCATGCCGTCGTAGTTCCAGTCCGGGGAGATCTCGTCGCTCGGCTGGTGATACTGGACCTCTTCCCATTTTTCCTGCGTCTCTTTGCCCCAGCCTTCGGGCTTGCCGCGAAACTTCCGCCCGGCGTCCAGGTAGATCGCCGGGACGCCGATCTTCGCGAAGCTGAACTGGTCGGAGCGGTAAAAGAAGCCGCGATCGGGCGCCTGGTCGGGCAGGACCTCGCGACCCTGCTCGGCGGCGAGGTCCTTGACGATGCTGTCGAGCGAGCTTTTACCTAAGCCGATGTAGGTGAGGTCGGTCGTCCGTCCCCAGATGTTGCCGCCGTCGAAATTGACGTTCGCGGCGATCTTGCCCGCCGGGAATGTCGGATGCTCGGCGTAGTAGCGGGAGCCGAGCAGACCCTGCTCTTCGGCCGCCACGAACGCGAACAGGATCGAGCGCCGCGGGCGCTCCGGCAGGGCGGCGAACGCCTTGGCGATCGCCAGGATCTGCGCGCAGCCGGAGGCGTTGTCGACCGCACCGTTGTAGATCTTGTCGCCGTTCTTATCCGGCTCGCCGATGCCCAGATGATCGTGATGGGCGGAGAGGATCACCACCTCGCTCGCGAGCTTCGGATCGCTGCCGGGGAGCAGGCCGAGCACGTTGGCGGTGGTGGCTTTCTCGATCTTGTTCTTGAGCGTGAGCGTGGTCTTGGCTTTGAGCGATATCGGCCGGAAGTCGCGGCTCTGCGCGTCGGCGATTAGCTTCGCGAGATCGAACCCGGCGGCGGCGAACAGCCGCTTGGCGGCATCTTCGGTGGACCAGGCCGCAACCTGGAGGCGCGGCTCGGCGCCCGCCGGCAGCTCGAACTGCTCGCCGGTCCAGGAGGTCTGGACCACCTGCCAGGGATAGCCGGCCGAGTGGTTGGTATGGATGATGATCGCCCCGGCCGCCCCCTGTCGGGCGGCGCTCTCGTACTTGTAGTCCCAGCGGCCGTAATAGAGCCGGCGCTTGCCGGCGAATAGGTTGTCGTCGTTTTCCGGATCGTTGTTGAGCATGACCAGGACCTTCCCCTTCAAGTCCATCCCCTTGAAGTCGTCCCAAGCGTACTCGGGCGCCTGGATGCCGTAGCCCACGAAGACCAGCTCTGCGTCGTCGAGCTGGGCGCTCGCGGCCTGGACGCCCGAGGTCGCGATGTAGTCGTCGCTCCGCTTCCAGGCGACCGACTTGTCGCCCAGCGAGAAGGTCCAAGTCGCGGGCATCGCCGTGTCGTTGCCGACGATGTCGAAGCTCTGTCGCCAGCCGCCGTCGGGCCCGCCGGGGGTGAGGCCGAGCGCTTCGAGCTCGGTCGCGAGGTAGGCCCTTGCGAGCAGATCGCCCCGGCTCGCCGGGCCGCGCCCTTCGAGCGCGTCGGAAGCGAGGAAACGGATCGGGGCGGCGAGGCTGCCGGCGTGGATTGCCTGGGCGGCCTGCTCGGCGCCCTGGGGGAGCGCCGGACCGGAGGCATCGGCGGCGGCGGTCGAAAGCAGGAGGGTGAGGCTCGCAGTCGCGAGGCCCAAACGTCGGGATCTCTGCATGGTCAGCTCCTTGGAGCAAACGAATCGGTGTGGGGGATCGTAAGGAGGGCGGAAGCCATTACGGGTCGGGGGAGACTGTAGCAAATCGAGCAGGGTCGGTTCGCGGGTTGCCCGTAGGCCCCGCGGCGAGCTAAGGTCACGATCCCTAGGATGAAGATCGAAACCCAGCTCCGCGACGGCCTGGTTCTCAACTGGGCGGTGCCCAAGGAGGTTTTGCCGGCGCTGCCGTCCGCCTTGCGCTATCAGATCCTCGCCGACGAGGGGAGCGAGCGGGTGATGATCTCGGCCGTCCTGTTCCATCACGAGCGGCTACACTGGCCGGCCCTGCCGCTGGTTCGGTTCTCGTGGCCGCAGATGAACGTCCGGATCTGCGTGCTCGACGAAGAGGGTATTCCGTCGCTCTTGATCCGCCGGATCTTCGTGCCCGCCTGGGTCTATCCCGGCGCCCGCCTCTTCGCCGGACCGCCGGTCGCCGCGGCGCAGCTCGCTTTTCCCCGCCCTTCGAACCGGCCCGACGACCGGGAGTGGCTGTGGCGCGCGGCGTGCGGCCTCCGGTTCGAGGTGAGCGCCAAGCCAGGGGAGCCCGAGAGCGGCGCTGCCGGTCATCAGTCGCTACTCGGTTCCTGGGAGCGCACCGTCCGCTACGTCCACGATCGACCGCGCGGTTATACGCTTTATCCCGACGGCCTACGGCGGATGGATGTCGACCATCCACCGATCGCGGTTGTGCCGGTGCGATCCGAGATCCGCGAAACCGATCTGCTCGCGGCCTGTTTCGGCTTGGCGCACTTCGCCCTGCCGCCGCTCGATTCATCCTGGCTGATGCCTGAGGTCCGCTTCTCGTTCGAGCTGGCGCTCACCCCGCGCCTGATCGTTCCGCAGGGCGTGCCGCATCCGGTGACGAGCCGCGCTGCGCTCCGCTCCGCAGATGCTGATTGAGATCGGTTGAGGATCGGGTTCGCCCCGGCCTCTGGAACCACGGACGATGGCCGAACGCGAAGGTATTAGACCGCCCGAAGACGTATCCGTGGCGGGCCTCGAAGGCTCCGCCGCGGGGGTGCTGCTCGGCTCCGGCGTCGCCATCGCGAGCGCGCTCGGCGTGCGGGTGGCGATGGCGCGCTTCCTAAACCTGGACGATCTCGGCGCCGTACTCTTGGCGATCGCCGTGACCTCGTTCGTCGGCATGGTGGCGTCGTGCGGTCTGCGCTCCGCCTCCGCCCGGCGGATCGCGGAACGGCTGGCGCTCGGAGCGCTGCCGGAAGCCGAATCCGCCGCGCGCACGGCGATCGGGCTCAGCCTGGCTACCGGCCTCTTAGCCGCCCTGTCGGTTCCTTTCCTGCCGCGCTTGGGCTTCGGGCGGCTGGGAGACCTGCCGCTCGCGGTGCTCGCCGGGACCGCGCCGGCTGCGCTGGGCTTGAGCCTCGGCGTCGCGATGTGGGGGATCTCCCAAGGTCATGGCGACACACGGGGCAGAGCGCTGTTTCGCGATGCGGGGGGCAGCGCGCTGCGCCTCGCGGGAGTCGTGGCCGCCGGGCTTCTCTCCGGCGGGCCGGCCCGCTTCGCGCTCGGCTGGGGAATGGGCTCGCTGATCGGCGAGCTGGCCTTCGTCGGTTACGGCGTCCGCCGCGGCTGGCTCCGCCGCCGTGCTCCCGCTTCGGCGCGGGTCGACCGCGCCCTGCTCCGCTCGCTGCCGCCATTTCTCGGCATGACCGTAATCAACCAGGCCGCCACCTGGCTCGACATCGTCCTGCTCGGCGCTCTGGCGCCGCTCGCCGCGGTGGGGATCTACGGCGCCGCGCAGGGCTTGAGCCGCGTCCTCGGCCAGGTGAGCGACAGCGCCTCCCATCGCTTTCTGCCGCTCGCCTCGGCCGCCGTAGCAGAGGGCGACGAAGCGAGGCTCGCCTCCGGCTATCGGCGCTCCCGGCAGCTCGCCTTCGCCTACCTCTGGCCGGCTCTTGCTCCTTGTCTTCTCTGCCCGCAGGCGCTGGTCCGCGTCGCGTTCGGCGCCCACTACGAAGTGGCCGGCTCGGCGCTGCGATGGCTGGCCGCCGGCTGGCTCGCCCGCTCGCTCGCGGGCTATACCGAAGAAGCGCTGGTGGCGCGCGGGAGGGCGGCGCAGGTGTTCGCGATCACGCTCGGCAGCACGCTGCTGATCGCCGCCCTGTTCTTCACTTGGGTGCCGGTCTGGGGA
>JBBSBW010000083.1:0-18529 GCA_038250865.1 Thermoanaerobaculia bacterium
CTGCCCAGCCATGACCTTGAAAATCGCGCGCCAGGCGGAGCAGTAGGGTGTCGTCCTGCCAAAGGCCCCGCTTCCATACCGTCAATCCCCAGACCAGAAAGAGGAGACCGAGGTAGAGCGCGGCGTCGGTGTCCAGTCCGGATCCGAAACGGCGCAGCGCCGAGCGCCAGGCGGGCAGTGGCGCTTCAGGTGAGTTTTCCATGGGTTGCGGGATGATAGAATCGAATCATCGTCCCGGGGGCCTTCATGGGTCAACTGTTGTTCGCTTTGTCCAGCCTCGGCGTGTTTGGCTATCTGCCCTGGATTCTCAATCTGGTCGCGATCGTCGACGTCGTCCGGGTCGGCGCGAGCTGGTATTGGATCTGGATCATCCTGATGTTTCCCGGGCTCGGGGCCCTGGCCTACTTCGTCGTCGTCCGGAGCGGCTGGCTCGGCGGCCGGGGCCGGTCGCTCTCGCCGTCCACGGCGCGCCGGCTTCAGGCGCGGCGGCGCATCCGCCAGCTGAACGTCCAACTCACGAATTGGCGCGGTCCGGCGGTCCTGGCCGAGATGGGCGACGAGCTGCTCGTGTTGGCCAAGTACGACGAGGCCCTCCGGCATTTCCTGGAGGCGCAGAAGGCCGGCGGGGCGATCGAGGACGTCAACTTCGGCCTCGCCCAGGCCTACCAGATGCTCGACCGGTACCCCGAAGCGGTGCCGCCGCTCGATGAGCTGGTGCGACAGGAGCCGGATGCCTATCTGGGCCGCGCCCTGATGCAGCTCGGCCGCAGCCTCGACGAAAGCGGCGAGAAAGAACGTGCCGAGCAGGTGTTGCGGCAGGTTCTGGCGCGCCGAACGATCATCGAGGCCCAGGTCCGTCTCGCCCGCCTGCTGCTCGCCCGCGGCGAGAAGGACGAAGCCCAGCAGATCCTCGCCGAGGTCAAAACCGACGCCGCCGTCCTGCCGCGCTACCTTCGCCGCGAGCACGGCGCCTGGATTCGCGCCGCCCGGTCACTGCGTACCGCCACCGCAAGCCTGCCGAAGCCGTGGATCGAAGGCGGAGAGAAACCGGGCCGGCGGCTGCGCTTGGCACTTGCCGCGGTCGCCGCCCTGATCGTGGTTTTCCTGGTCGGGCGTTACGTGCTGGGCGAGATCGACAAATACGCGGAGCTACAGGCGAAGCAGCAGCAAGAACGGCAGCAGAAACAAAGCGCGGAGCCGGAGCCGGAGTAGGCGTTCTATTAACCCAGGCCTCCAGCCTGGGCTAACGTGAGACGGCCTTTCAGGCCTAAACCTTTCATCGAAGGAAGGCGGCCCAACGGGCCGCGTCACGTTAGCCCAGGGCAACGCCCTGGGTGGAAGTGCGGCCATTTACATTCTCTTTCATTCCCCCTGTAACAAGCGGGCGCCAAAGAGCGCCTGAACCTGTGGAAGATGCGGTGAGGCGGGCGGTTAGTACCTCGCCCGAAAAACCGGTCAGCAATGGCCACCACAGGAGACTCAACCATGAGTGAATACCAGCTGAAAAAGGCTCACCCCGGTGTGCGTTCCATGACCCTTGCCGTAGGCACCGCCACCAGCTTCCAGGATCTCGTGAAGATTCTGGAGCGGACGCTGACCGTACCGGAGCTGCCCGGAGTTCGCGGCTGCGCCCCCTGCCTTTCGGGCCTGGACAAGATCTTGATCCAGGACGAAACCCTTTCGACGATTCGCTGATTCTCCCTCCGCCCGCTCACCGCCCGCTTCCGCGTGGGACCGAGAGGAGAAGCCGCGATGTCGATCGATTCAGCCGTGATCCCCAAGCTGGGCGTCGGCCTGGCCTACCAACCCGCTCTGCGCCCGTTTCTCGAATCCCGAGGCGACGCGTTCGACTATCTCGAAGTGGTACCCGACATCCTCTGGACCGATCTCGGCGCCGGCAAGAGTCCCCGTTACCTCGACGACTCGGGCGGCATCGATTTCCTGCGCCGGGTGGCCGGCGGACGGCCGGTGGTACCGCACGGCATCGGCTTGTCGATCGGCACGGAGCATCGATTCAACCGCGGCCAGCTCGACCAGATCGAAAAATGGCACGGCTGGTTTCAATTTCCCTGGCACAGCGATCATCTGGCCTGGAACCTCGCCGAGCATGGAGTCGACGAGCTGAACGTCGGCGTGACCCTTCCCCTGCCCCGCGATCAGGAGACGCTCGATGCCCTGGCGCCCCGGGTGGCCGAGGTGCAGCGCCGGCTGCCGGTGCCGTTCCTGCTCGAAAACAACGTCTACTTTTTCTCAATGCCGGGCGAGACGATGAGCGACGCCGAGTTTCTAAACGCCCTGTGCGAACAGACCGGCTGCGGGCTCCTGCTCGACTTGCACAACGTCTACTGCAACGCCAGGAACCACCAGACCGATCCCTATCGTCTGCTGGGAGAGCTGGATCTCGCCAACGTGGTCGAGATCCACGTCGCAGGCGGCATGGAGCACGAAGGCTGGTATTTGGACGCCCACTGCGGCCCGCTGCCCGAGCCGGTCTGGGAGCTGCTGCGCTACTGCCTGCCGCGCTGCCCGAACCTCGGCGGCGTCACGTTCGAAATGCTCGGCTCCTGGTTCGTCGAGATGGGAAGCGAGCGCTTGGCTCAGGAGTTGACCGCCCTGCGCGAAGCCTGGCATCGCTGGCAGCCGGTGCCGATGCACTTGGCCGAGGTGGCGGCATGAGCGCCCCGGTCTTTCAGGCGCTCTTCGCCCGCCTGGTCATCGATCCCGACTACCGTGACGACGTGCGGGAGCGAGGAGCGGCGGCGCTTCGGGAAGATCTGACCGACCTCGAACGGGAGCGGCTGCTTTTCGTCGCCGCCGATCCGGGGATGGACGTCACCCGCACTCTCCATAAGGGATTCCGGCTCAGCAAACTGATGGGTCAGCTGCCCCTCACCTGCGCCGCGCTCGGCAAAGAGGCCCTGGCGCGCGAGGTCGCCGAGTTCTGGCGCCGAAACCCGCCGGTGAGTTTCTACTTCCTCGCCGAAGCCGTCTCCTTCTGCGACTTCCTCGCCACCCGGTTGGAAGAAGGGATGGAACCTCCCACCCCCTACCTCGCAGAAGTGGCAGCCTGGGAACGCGCCGGCCTGGAGCTGCAACGCCCGCGACCGGATGGCGAACTGCCACCGCTGCAAGTCGTCGAATTCATCCATGACCCGTTGCCTCTCCTCGCCGCCCTCGGACGCGGCGAACCGGTCGAGCCGACCGAGCGACCCTGCCTGATGATCGGCGGCTACGACGGCGGCAAGGTGGAGTGGCGGCTGGCGGAAGATTAGGCGCGGTGGCGTTGTACGGCTCGATCGATCAGCCCCACCCCGACCCCCGCCGACCCCTCTCCAAAGGGAGTGGGGAGCAAGGCAAGGCGCTCTTTGCTGGTCCGATCGGCGAGAACATCCTCAAAGTCCTGATGTAAACCGGTTTTCCGAGTGTCGTGGCGCGCCTGTGGCGGTTGTCCGAACGCGGACCTCAACGTCTTCGTTTGCAACCTCCCAGAGATACCCAGCACTTCACCCCCCGCTTGCATGCCGGGTGCCGAGACTCAGAATTGCCGCACGCCGCTGGTTCTCGCCCAGAATGTGGAGGTCGTTCCCCAAGGTGGAGGCCTGTTCACGGCACGGCTGCCGGTCCGGATCGAGACCCTCGGCAACACCCTGATCACGCCCAACGGCCGCTTGGATCTGTTCTGGAACCAGGGACCGCCGGTTTCCATTTCGACCTCTTTGTGCGAGAACAATACGACCGACGTGACGAAGACCTACCTTGAACGCACCAACCTGTCCTGTGTCGGCGCTCCCTATGACTTTGGCGTCTTCTCGATTCGAGCATTCGTCTGCAGGGGCAGCTCGTGCCAGAGATCCGCCGACGCAGCCAATTTGCCCTTCCAGGTAACCAGAGCCGATCTTGGATGCCCGGAGCCACCTTTATTCGGCTGCGACGACGGAACGCAACCTTGGGCCAGCACTGGTCGCATGACTACGCGGAGCGCATCGTGACCGATCCGCCGGGCGACAATTCCCACGTCTGGTTGATCACTCGCTTTGCCACCTTTCGCGAGTTTCGCGATCTGAACGGCGACAACGGTTACGAAAAGATCCTCCCGAGCGACGAGCACCGGACGTTGACCCGTATTCCCGGCACCGGTTGGCGGTTGACCGAACTCGACGGCACGGTCCACGAATTCGACACGTCCGGTCGGTGGACGCGTACCACGGACCGCAACGGCAATGCCAAAGCGGGGTTCTACGGCGCGGCAGGCCTGGATCACGTCGATTTTCCGGACGGTCGGAGGGAGGAATTCGCCTACGCGGGGGGCTTCCTGTCGACGATTACCGAAGTCGGCGTAGACGGCTCCCGTCGCGCTTGGGGCTATACCTGGTCCGGTCTCGATCTACAGCGAATCGCCCGCCCGGATGGCACGAAGTGGGAGTTTTTCTACCAGGACGCCAGCCATCCGGGATTTCTCACCCGGATGGATCTGGTCGGGACCGACGGCTCGCGCCGGGTCGAAGCGGCGTACCGCTATGACACCCGAGGCAACGTGCTCGAAATGTGGAAGGGAGCCCTCAATTCCACGGACCCGTTGGCGGTCGAAAGGTGGCAACTCACGTATGACAACCCGGTCCACCCGACCCGTACGGAGGCAAAAGATGCCCTCGGCGTCATCTCCGTCTACTCGATCGGCCGTGACGTGACCGGCTCCTCGAAGCCGAAGATCTTGCAGATCCAAGGCGACTGCCCGACCTGCGGCACCGGCCCAAACTCCACCTTCGAGTACACCGACAGCGCGAATCCGCTGCGACCAACCAGGATCACGGACGGTCGCGGACTGCGCACCGAAATGGATTACGACGGGCTCGGCATGCTCCTTCGCCGCCGCGAGGCGGTCGGGACGCCGAAGCAGCGCGAGACGATCTACACCTATTCGCCGACGTTCCCGGCGCTTCTCACCTCGACGGCTCAACCCTCGACGTCCGGTGGCGTCGCGCAGCGAACCGCGACCTACCTGCTCGATGCCCACGGCAACCCGACGACGAGTCGCATGCAGGGAATCGAAGCGGGTAGTGCTTTTCTGTTCGATACGGTCTCGACCTACAACGGCGCGGGCCGGCCGCTGTCGATCGATCCGCCCGGATATGCCGCGACCGACCAGGTGACCTTCACCTACAACTTTACCGGGCGCAACGGCCTGATCGCCGATTCGCGCACCGACCCTCTCGACCTCGGCACGACGCGATTCGAGGTCGACGGCTGGAACCGCCGCACGCGGGTGGTAAACCCGAGCGGCGTCGGGACGACCACAACTTTCGATCCGCTGAACCGGGTCCTTTTCGTACGCCAGGAGGGGAGCGGAGCGACGCCTGATCTGGTCACCACCTCGACCTATAACGTCTTCGGCGATCTGGCCCGAATGACACTACCCCGCGGCAACGTGATCGAGTACGCCTACGACACCGCGGGGCGGTTGATCTCGATCGAGCGAAAGCCGGATGCGTCGACACCCAAGGAGCGCACGCTTTTCGCCCTCGACGCGGTGGGCCACCGCACACGCGAAGACCGGCAGCGTTGGGCCGGCTCGGCCTGGGAAACGCGGGCGACGACGAGCTTCGATTTCTCGACCCGCTGTCACCTCGACCGCGTCCGCTTCCCGGATGGTTCGGCGACGGAATACCAATACGACTGCGACGGCAACCTCGCGCAGACCTGGGACGCCAATCATCCAATCGGGACCAACCCGACGCCGACGATGAGTTATGCCTATGATCCGTTGAACCGGCTGACTTCGGTGACCCAGCCCTGGGAGGGCAGCGGTACGGCGGTGACCAACTACACCTACGATGTTCAAGACCACCTGATCGGGGTGACCGATGCGAATCAGAATCCGACCACCTACACCTATTCGGACCGTGATCGGATGACCTCTGAGATCTCCCCCGTGACCGCGACCACCAGCTTCACCTACAACGCACACGGCGAGTTGGTGCAGGAGACCGACGCTCGGCCGGTGACGACGACCCGAACCATCGACGCGGCCGATCGGGTGACCCGGATCACCTATCCGGACGCATCGCTCGAAACCACCTACTCGTACGGCGCGACGCCGACGAGCTTCGATGTCGGTCGTCTGATCTCAAGCGCACGCCCTGGATCGGTCGTAAACTACGCCTACGATCGTTTCGGGCGAACGATAGGAGACGGCGCGATGAGCTACCAGGTCGACGCCAACGGCAACCGGCAGACCGTCATCTACCCGAATGGGGTCCAGGTCCAGCAGACCTTCGACTTCGCGGATCGGCCGCTCGGGGCAACGCTGGTCGACGGCGCGAGCCCGCCGCAGGCTCTCGCGAGCAGCGCGACCTATGAGCCGTTCGGACCGCTCGCGAGCCTGACTCTGGGCAACGGACTGTCCGAAACACGGACGTTCGATCAGCGCTACTTCCCACAATCCATCGCGGTGCCCGGCCGGCTCTCCTGGACCTACACTCAAGACAAGGTCGGCAATCCCCTGACGATCCCGGACTCGTTGATTCCAGCCAACAGTCGGACCTTCACGTACCAGGATCCCCAATACTTCCTACGGGGGAGCACAGGTCCCTGGAACCCGGAGACGTTCACTTACGACAAGATCGGCAACCGGCTGACGGAAGGCGGCAACGCTTATCTCTACCGGCTGAATCCCAGCGGCGGCAATACGCCGATCCTCCTCAGCCGGAGTAATCTCCCTTACACCTACGATTCGATCGGCAACGCGACATCGATCAACTCGACTCCGATCGCCTACGGCGACGACCGAAAGATGCTGGCTTTGGGCAAGACTCGCTCCGCTTTCTACGACGGACGAGGTTTCCTCGCTAGCTTCAGTTTCTCGAAGTACGGACCGATCGCCGAGCCGGTATCCGCCGCTCCGGTCTACGGCTCCGAAGGACGCCTCTACGCCCGAACGGATCGCGATGACTTTCTCGGCGCGAACACCACGGCGTATGTCTTCTATTTCGGAGATCGCCCGCTCGCGACCCTTGAGAAGGGAACGACCAATCGGCTGCTTTACCTGACCCCCGACCACTTGGGCACTCCGGCCCTGACGACCAGCAACACCGGGGCACTTGTCTGGCGCGGAGTCTTTCGTTCCTTTGGTACCGACGATACATCGGCGCAAGCGGCCGGAGTCTTCCTGCGCTTCCCCGGCCAGTGGCAGGATGACAATTGGCTCGGCCTCGGCAAATTCGAACTCAGCTACAACGTGCACCGCTGGTACGAGGTGGGGGTGGGGCGGTATACGACGCCTGATCCGATCGCTTGGAATCTTGGCCAACGCTTCTATCGCTACGCTCATGACAACCCGCTCTACTGGACGGATCGTTGGGGCCTTAGCGAAGAGAACTCCGCAGATGCTGGAGAAGCTTTGGCGCGGTCACTGACTCAGGATCTGGATTGTATTCGCAAGATCCGTGACGAAGTTCGGCAGACCGGTCGAGGAAAAACTAGATACCAGCACTGCCTGGGGAACTGTCGGATTACCAAAGAGTGTCCGAGCAATAAGGCAGCCGCTTGGCTCTCGAGCCTTTGGAAGGAGTTTGCAGATCTCCGAAAGTGCGTGGCCAATGGGAGCCAGGCCGCATGTGATAGCGCCTTTCAGGCGTCCGATTTCGAGGACAACGGTACAGGGCGTGCATGTCCCATCAATGTTCCGTGCCCACAGCATTGCAAGCTGCTGTTGTCGAAGGAAGGCGAGCTTTTGCCAGGACCATTCGGGGAACTAGGCCCAACGCCGGGGCTGCAGTGATGCGGGCATTCTTGGTAATTAAAGCTTGTAAGGCTGCGGCCGTCGGGCTGGTACTCGCCTCATTGGCGGGCTGTTCCAGTCCCCATGAAGACACACCGCTCGCCTATCCTCTCGGCAGAAGATTGATATACGTCGGGAAAGAGACCTTCATCTCGGCAGCACCTGGTGTGCCACTCGATTCTCTATGTGACCTGAAGGGCTTTAGGGGCTTAAGGCCGGGAATGACGGTTCGGGAGGTCACGAGGATCTATGGAGCACCAACTTCCCAGTACCAGGAATGGCGAGGGCGTGCGACAGTCTATATGTCTCCGGGACAAGATGGCGCCAGCTTAGAGGTCGTGAGGGAGATGGTGGGGAGTGAGGATCCTCTCGTCGAACGCTGGGTTCTACGCCAAAGTGTCGTAGGGAAAAGGCTCGATGAACTCATTACTCCTGAGGTGCTGCAAGCGATACCTCCGTCTCAGCAGGGTTTTACTATTCACCTCGACTCGGATCAGGGATCAGCGACGATTGGTTTTGATTCGGGCCAGCCGAAGAAACTCTGGTGGATTGGCGGCGGATAGAAAGGATCGGCCATGAGAAGGGCGATAGGAATTCCAAGGGAAACGAAAGGCAGGCTTGTTTGGATTAGGGAGCAGAAGGTAGCTATAAGAACCCTGCTGCAAGGAACCTTCCCGGAGCCATCGCATAGCGCAGAAACGATTTTCGACGGAACTCTTGGGGCCGCAGTTCAATAGGCCAATGGACTGGCTCAGCTCGGCAGGTCGAGGCATAGTGGCATGTCTATTGGCCGGCAGTCTGGTATTGACCTTGAGCTGGTCGTGTCGTCCCACTGATTGTCCAGCCGAGCCAGTTGATCCAACCGCGGTTCGATGATGCCAAGACCACGCGGGAATTCATGACTCGATCGGCGGAGTGGCGGCTCGCGGAAGTCTAGGCGCGGTGGCGTTGAACGTTGTACGGTTGTAGGGATCAACCTCGTGGAGCCGTCGTGCGGCTTGGAAAGCGGCACTCCAAGGCGTACGATCTCGATCGAGTTCGGGACCGGATCTCGCGAGACCGCAGCCGCAGGTGGGCCGAGGAAAGGGCTCCTGCCTTCCAGATAGCCGCTATCGAGCGCCGATAGCGGCTATCCAGCTCGGATAGCGGCTATCCGCCACCGATAGCGGTTATCCAGCCACCGATAGCGGCTATCCAGCTCCGATAGCGGCTATCCGCCACCGATAGCGGCTATCCAGCTCGGATAGCGGCTATCCGGCCCCGATAGCGGCTATCCAGCTCCGATAGCGGCTATCCAGCTCCGATAGCGGCTATCCAGCACCGATAGCGGCTATCCGGCGTCTAACCCGCTCCGATCGAGCGCACTCAACATCTCGCGGGCGAAAGTGGAGGTCTCCGCGTCGCGGCGCAGGGACTCGGCGTACAGGCCGATTGAAGCGATCCCTTCGCGGCGGATCTTGAGCGCCACGAAGGTCGGCAGCGATTCTTCGATCAGCGACCGGGCGTTCTCGGTTCGCCCCTCAAGGAGCAGCAGCGCGGCACCTTCGAACGCGGCCAGCGCGGCGTCGTAGCCGAGGTTCCGGTCGGCGAACCCCTGCCGCACCTCGGCCAGCCGGTCGATCGCCTCGTCCCGGCGATCCGCTTTCGTCGCAATTGCCTTCTGGGCCGCCCGCCAGCCGTGCTGCGACTGTCCTTGGGCACGGGGCGACGCTATGATAGCGTCCTCTTCATGAAGAAATCGAGCAAGGCCGCGCCGATCGTCCTTGTGGCACTCTGCGCCGGATTCCCCGCCACCGCGCCTGCCGCCTGGGCGACGGAGCGCGATCCCGCCACCCTCGTCACTAACGAAGTCTTGGAGCTGAACGACGTACCGCAGACCGGGGAGTTGCCACCGGGCACGACACCCCCCGAGGCCGAGCCTTACGAAGATGGCTATACCGATAAGGAGCGGGAAGCCGCCGCCGCCGCCGCGTTGACTGATCCCCGGGCCGAGGCGCCGGATCAGATCCTGAATGACGAGCCTGATCCCCCGCCGCCGCCCCAAACCGAAGGGGCGGTCGGCGAGGTGGGCGTCCTTGTGCGCAGCTTTGCCGGCATCGACGCTCCGACGAGCGGAAGGACGATCCCGGATGTAAGCATTGCCAGGAGTCCCAACCGTGTGCTGCAAGCGACCAACGCGATGCTTCGGTTGACCCAAACGGATGGCACATTAATCGCCCAGATGTCGATGGATGCGTTCTTCAGCCTGATTAATTTGGAACGCGGAACCACCGACCCCAAGGTCTACTTCGACGCCCTGGGGCCAAAAAATGCCTTCGTCATCGCGGTGATGGGCACGGGGACGCCGAAAGAGCTTCACCTCGCGGTCTCGCGCAGCCCCGATCCCTTAAACCTGCTGGCCCCCGCAAGCTGGTGCCGCTTCAAGCTGACGCATCCGACGAGCGTCCCGCAAGCGTTGGCCGACTACCCGAATCTGGGCGCAGGGCCGGAGCACTTGATCGTGACGTCGAACCACTTTGACCTGGGGGGCGGGGGCGGGACCCTGGTGCGGCTGATCGCCAAGAGCGTGCTGTATGACAACCCTACCGGCTGCCCATCGACCGTGGCGTCCACGGCCACCTTCCTGCCTTCTGTCGACCCAACCCTCGTCAATCTTCAGACTCTGCAGCCGGTCCAGTTTGTGACCGCACCCGGCTCGGCGGGAAACACTACGACCCTTGGCTATCTGGTGAGCGCCTTCAAATATGGGACCACCGGGTACAATCTCTGGAGCCTCCAGCGCAACAGCGCGGGCGCCCTCGTCACCCCTCTGCCGTTCAAGAAGGTCGATGCTTTGAAGGTCTACCTGCTACCGCCGCCCGCCACCCAACCGCCGGGCCTGCCCCACTCGCTCAACCCCGGGGACGGCCGCATTCTGCAAGCCGTGGGCGTCGGCAATTCGATCTGGTTCACCCACACGACGGGGTGCAACAACAGCGGTACGGGCGTGAACGAATCTTGCGCCAATGCGATGCAGCTGAACATCATTCCGGGGGCAGGTAATCCTGTCGCCTCGTTCGGCCAACAGTTCATGCTCGGCGCCGGCGCGGGGGTTTCGCTCTGGCAACCATCCATCGCGATGACGCCTACCGGCCACGTCGCCCTCATGTACCATCAGAGTTCGGCAAGCCTCGCCATGAGTCTCAGAGTTGCCGTCAAGCGAGCACCCACCACGAGCACCTTCCGGGTCCTGCCGCTGGACACAAGCGCCTGCAGTAAACCGGGCAGCCAAATTCGAACCGGCGACTATCTCGGCGCCCAGGTGGACCCGAGCGGTACGAGCTTTTGGTTCGCGGGCGAGAAGTTGATCTACTTTAATGAGACACCGCCACAACCACCGACCTGCCGGTGGGCGTCCTATGTCAAGGAGGTACGTCCATGAGAGACGACTCGGTAACCCGGAAGAATCTGACTCCCTCGTTTGCGCGCTTGCCGACGGCGATACTCCTGCTTGTGTTGCTCGCAGTGCCTGCCCTCTCTAGCGCCCAGCAAGCGAGCGGATTCCTATTGCGGCAGCGGTATCGGATCGTGGTGGAGGCTAATGGAATAGACGCCACCATTGAGCGAATCATCTTTCGTGACGGCACAATCGTTACCGTGAGCCTATCTGCCAACCAGACCTTCATGCGGCGACGCCAGGCGAGCCCCGAAGCTTTGAGCCGCCTTCACGAGGCTTTCCGGCTCAATGGTATCGGGAACCAGGTCGGCGAGTGCATCGTAGGGACGACGCCGTTCGACTTCTTCTCAGAAACGATAACCTACTTTACAAACGGGCCGCATGGTCACACCTTTCGCACAGGGGATCCGTTCACCCGGCCCTGCGGCCTTCCCCTGACGAATATCGTGTTTGAGATCTCGGACTTTGTGAACACAGCCCCCGCCGAGCCTGGGCTTCAGGAGGTGCTGGTACCGAATTGAGCCAGCTCGGTCCGGACCCGTGCCAAATTCGAACCGGCGACACTCTCGGCGCCCAGGTGGACCCGAGCGGTACCAGCTTCTGGTTGGCCGGTGAAAAGCCGATCTCCTTGGGGGTCGGGCTTCAGGCGCCGTCACCTCGCGACAGCGCCCAACCCGCTCCGCTCGAGCGCGTTCAACATCTCGCGGGCGAAAGTGGAGGTCTCCGCGTCGCGGCGCAGGGACTCGGCGTACAGGCCGATTGAAGCGATCCCTTCGCGGCGGATCTTGAGCGCCACGAAGGTCGGCAGCGATTCTTCGATCAGCGCTCGGGCGTTCTCGGTTCGCCCCTCAAGGAGCAGCAGCGCGGCGCCTTCGAATGCGGCCAGCGCGGCGTCGTAGCCGAGGTTCCGATCGGCGAACCCCTGCCGCACGTCGGCCAGCATGTCGATCGCTTCGTCCCGGCGATCTGCTTTCGTCGCGATCAACTTCGCTTCCAGCCACCGGAGCCGCAGCTGGTCCAGGTCGTCCGCGGTTCCCGTGAGATTTCGCACCTGGGGAAGCAGATCCTCCGCCTCGGCCGGGCGCTTCAGGTCGAGCAGGTTGACGGCGAGGTTGAACCGCGCGACTAAGCGGAGGCGAGTGCTGTCTGGATCGGCGACCTGGCCTTCGAGCGCTTTGATCGCGCGGCGCAACGCTTCGACCGACTCCTCCGGGTGGCCGGCCACCTGCAGCGTCGCGGAAAGGTTGAGGAGGAGGAAGCCCCGTTCGTCGGGCCGGGATACGTCCATCGCGTTCTTGTGAAATTCGAGCGCCTCGCCAAATTTGCGTTGCTCGCGGAGGTAGGACGCTTCACAATCCAGAATCCGGGCGCGAGAAAACGGCGACTCGCCTGCGACCTGGGTTTCCCGTTTTGCGGCGGCCAGCGAGGTTGCCGCCGCAGGGTGGTCGCACCGGACCCTGTAGGCATTTCCCAGGTAGGCCCAGGCGTACTCCCGTGCCGCCGGGCCGAGCGGCGAGGAGCCCAATTGCTCGGCCGCCCGGAAAGCGAGCTCGGCGAGAGTGAAGGCTGCGTCCGCGTCGCGCACCGCTGCCCGTTCGCTCTCGTGGGCGAGCCGCTCGACGAGCGCCCATTTGTGGACCGGGGGGGTGAGATCGATCAGCAGCAGCCGCTCGCGCTCTCCCAAGGGGGCTAGCCGCTCCCAGAGCTTCCCTGCGAACGATCGTTCGGCCTGGAACCCATGGCCTTCGGGGGCGCCCGCCAGCCGCGCCGCGACCTGGTCGAGCGCCTCGTCCGCCACCGCCCGTACCCGGTCGGCGAGCGTGCCCGCCGCCGCCGGATCGCCGGGCCTCTTCGGCGGTCGTGGGCGGGCCGACGCAAGCTTGGCGAGGGTCGCCGGGCGGGGGGGCTTGGCTTCGGTCTCGTAGGCGGAGAGGTTCGCCCGGTTCACCCGGGTCAGTCGGGCCAGCTGCGCCTGCGTTAGGCCGAGTGACACTCGGAACAGCCGAATCCGCCGCCCGAGCCCCGGCCCGGGAGCCAGCTCGGGAGGCGATTCCAGGTCGCCTGCCGCTTCCTTTGCCTTCTTGGCCGTCCTCTTCATTGGACACCTCCCCCATAAACGATGTGCGGCATAGTCTCTTCACCCGATTAAACGGGCGCCCCGAACACAAAGGAGACACACCGTGGTCCGAACGCTCCGCCATTGCGCCGTTCCTTTCGCCCTCGTCCTTCTCTTCCAGCTCGTTTCGACACCGCCCGCTCTCGCCGCACCGGGCGTGGGCTTCCATCTCTCCGACTGGCTGGACGTATTGGGCCGGCTTTGGGCTCCGTCGGGTTGCATCCTCGATCCACACGGGGGGTGCCGCGAAGGCAACAGCGCCTCGGCGCGCGGCGAAGGGTCGCCGGCACGGATTTGGGCCCCGGAAGGTTGCATCGCCGACCCCAACGGAGGTTGCCGCGAGCGGGCTCTCCTACCGCGGGCTGAAGGCTGCATCCTCGATCCCGGCGGGAATTGCGTGCAGTGAGGCACTGACCACCTATCGGCCCGGCGCTGCGAGGGAAAATCCTCGCTGCGCCCTATAGGCAGCGAGTGCCCCGTACGCGAGGCGCGCCTGCTCCACGGTCGCCCGTTTCAGCTCGGCCGCGGCGAGGAAAAGGCGCACCGCTTTGAACTCTTCCCGTTTTATCTCCAGCTTACCAAACACTCCAGCGGCCTGGCGGGCCAGCGCGCGAGTCTCCGCATGCCGGCCGCCCGCCAGGTAGCATTCGGCGAGGTTGAGCGCGGAAAGCGCGGCATCGTAATGCATCTCCCAGCCTTTGAACTCTTGCCAGACCTGCTCCAGAGACGAGGCTGCGGTCGCCGGGTCGCCGAGCGCGGCGGCGGCACGCCCCTCCAGCCATTGAACTCGCACCACGTCGATCGTGTCCCGCCGCTCCTCGGCCATCTCGCGCGCTTTCGGCAGCAAGGCCACCGCCTCCGCCGCACGGCCCAGATCGAGCAGGCTCGCGGCCAGATTGAAACAGGCCACGAGGTGATGCCTAGGCTCGCTCGTCTCGTCGAGGTGCGCCAGCGCTTCCTGCAGGGCAGAAATGGCCGCTGTGGCGTTCCCGCTCTGTTCGAGCACCGCCGCGCGGTTGAGCCAGAGCAGGCCCAGCTCCGAAGGATGGGCGAGGGCGAGCGCCTCATCCTGAAGCCTCAATGCCTCCTCGAATCGGCGCTGCTCTCGCCGCAAAGAGGCCTCCAGATCCAGCATCCGTGCGCGGGAAAACGGCGACATCGCAAGTTGGCACGCCAGCGGCTCCTCCCTCTTCGCGCGGGTCAAGGCGACCTCCGCTTCGGCGTGCAACCCCTTTACCCGCCGGGCGTTGCTCAGATAGCGCCAGGCGTACTCCCGGGCCGCCGCCTGAAGCGCGGGGGGACCGGGCACGAGATCCGCCGCGCTAACGGCAAGGGCGCCCAGCGTCAGAGCCTCGGCCACGTTGCGCGCCGCCGCCCGCTCGCTCTCGTGCGCCAGGCGCTCCACCGTGGCCCAGGTCGCATAGCCCGGCATGTTGTCCAGCAATAGCTGGCGGGTGGTATCCGGCTGCCTCCGAAGGGCTTCCCAGACGGCAGCCGCTTGGGCTCGGGCCGTGTCGAGCAGAACATTCCGGCCGTCCTCGGTCAGGCTCTGGCTCGCCATGCGGCCGATCCGCGCCGCCGCTTGCGCCAGCACCTCGCGCAGCTCCCGCGGCAGCTCCAAGCCGTCTTCCCTCGTGCCGGCACCGGCCAGAGAGCGGATCCATTCGAGCGCTCCGAGCGCCACGTCGATGGCCGCCGGAGGAGCGCCCATCGCCGCCACCAGCTCTTCGAGGCGGGCGCGCTCCAGCGGGTGGGCGAGCCGGCAGTTCTCGTAGTCGCTGATCGCGTCGGGCGACACCTCCACGGCCGCCGCAAGCTCTCGTTGGTCCCAACCGAGAGCTTCCCGGATCAGCCGGAGCGCACCATTGGTCAACCAGGGGACCTGCCGTGGCATCGGGGCATCTCCTATAGAGGTTCTCTAAGCAAGGGTGTGTAACACAGATCGATCGTGACAACCAAGAAACGAGGATGCCGGGAAGCGGAGTGTTTCGCAGCTTCACTGCGCCGGTTTTGAGCAAAAGTACACGGTAATACGGGACGCGCGGCGGCAGGATGCAGCAGTTAAAGATGGCTTGCTCCTAAGGTCGAAAGTGTGCCCTACGCTGTCGCGCATGGACTTCCCTTTCCGGCCTGGCTTGGAGACCGAAGCGTCGTGACTCGGCAGCCCGCCGTAGACCCGACCCTCTTGCGCCAGGCGGCGGCCGAGATGTTCGGCAGGGCCGAGAGCGCGAGGGAGGACGGTTCGTTGGAGCTTGCCGCGAGGCTCTTCGGCCGAGCCGCCGGCACGTGGCGATCGGCCGGCGACGTGCTGGATGCCGCGGACGCCTATCTGGAACTGGGGGCCGTGCTCCTGCGCCAGGGGCGGGGGCACCTCCTGCCGGATCTGTCTGTACGCGTGGAAGACCTTCTAAAGGTTGACCCCCTCCCGGCGGGTGCCCGGCTCAGCCTCCGGATCTTCATCAAGCTGATCGCGAGGGGATCGACTCACCCCGAGGCGTTCTTGGGGTTGGTCCAGGAACGCCGCTTGGCCCGCCACCGACTCTCTGCGGTATCCGTAGACCAGGAGATATGCACCGGATGAAAACCGAAGTGTCCAAGGTTCGGCTGGTCCTCAATCTGGAGGTGGTTCGGGGAAGGCGCTGGCGAGAGCTTGCGCCCTTTCGCGAAGCCGTCCTCTTCCATTTCTCCCCTCAGGCGCTCCGATCCCAGGTGGTCGCGCTCAGCGAGGCCGTCGCGGACCAGATCCTGGAGGAGGTGACGGAGGCTGCGTCCTCCAACGAATCCGGGTTTCGGCCCCACTTGCAGGCGGTGATGACAGATCTACAGCATGGCGGTCTCAGCCTCGAAGAGGTTGTCGCTTCGCACTCGGAAGAAATGGATTCGCCCAAGGACCGCGAAGCCTCCGGTCTGGCGCTTCGCCTCGCCGAGCATCTGAAAGCCGCGCTCGCGGCGCTCGAAGAATTGATTGGCGAGGTGCCCGAGCACGAGTAACCGAGCTGGCATTCGCCACCTGACGGGGAGCCCCTGGTCTTTACCTCGGCCGGCCGCCAAGAATTGACAGACCCCCCTCATTCCCGTAGCCTTAGTGGTCGCGCCACGCGCCGCTGAGGACACCAAGGGGCCCCAATGCAGATTTGGCTGGAACAGGTTCGCGAGGAGCCCCTCGCGTGGAAAGAGCAGCAAGTCGTGGCGCTTTCGGATTTCGACAGCCCCGATCTGGTTGCTTTGAGCCCGGTGGACTGCTCGGGTCGGATGGTGTTTGCCGAGCCAGGGTTCTTGTTCACTGCGGAGCTTTCGTACGAGCAAACTCTCGCCTGCACGCGCTGCTTGACGCAGTTCGTGGAGAAGTTGGAGCCGACGATTGAGCTTCTGGTGCTTCAGGGCAAGGAGCTGGTCGACGACGAGGAGCGGGAGCTGGGGGCGCGGGATCTCGGGGTCTGGCAGGTCGAAGGGGACAAGTTCCGAACGGAGCCGGTCGTCGTCGAGCAGGTCCAGTTGAACATCCCGATGAAACCGCTCTGCCGCGAGGACTGCCGGGGGTTGTGCCCGACCTGCGGCGCGGACCTGAATGCTGGCGACTGCCCTTGCGACAAAGAGGTCGTCGACCCTCGCTGGTCCGGCCTTGCGGCGCTTCGCGCGCAGCTTGGCAAGGCGGAAGAGGGGTCGTAGTCGCGTTAAACGAGAAAGCCGTGTAGATTCCGGGGTTCCAGCCGAGGTTTACGGCCGGATGCCCCGAAACTGAAAAGTACGAGAAAGACGCCGGAAGACGGAGATTCTTCCGAGACTCTTGAGGTTCGACGATGCCTAATCCCAAGCGCCGCCATTCCAAAGCCCGCCGTGACCGTCGCCGGGCGCACGACGCCCTGCCCCGGCCCGCCACTTCGAACTGCCCGAACTGCGGCGAGTCGAAGCTGCCGCACCGCGCCTGCGGCAGCTGTGGCTTCTACCACGACCGCCAAGTGATCGAAGTCGCCGAAAAGGCGTAGGGCCGCCTCGTCCTTGCGAGCGCCTTCGGGCGAGCCGCTCCGCCGGTTCGCTCTGCCGGCCCGAGGTGTCTCCGGGCTCGTAGTTTCCGGCCCGTCATTTCCGGGCTAGAATCGGCGCCGCTCCAAAGGGCCACAATCTGAACATGATGCGCATCGCCGTCGACGCCATGGGTGGGGATTTCGCGCCGCGTGCCGCGGTCGAGGGCGCGTACTTGGCGGCGGTCGAGGACGGGATCTCGATCCTGCTGGTCGGCGACCGGGAGCGGGTGGCGGCCGAGATCTCGCGCCTGGGCGATCCGCGCGGGCGGATCGAGGTGATCCATGCCGAGGAGATCGTCGGCATGGACGATCCCGCGACCGCCCCTCTGCGCAAGAAACGCCGTTCCTCCATCCGTCTGTGCGCCGAGCTGGTCCACGAAGGTCGCGCCCAGGCGATGGTGACCGCCGGTCATACGGGAGCCGCGATGATCGCGGCCAAAGTGGTGATCGGCACCTCCGCCGGGGTCGATCGGCCCGCGCTCGCGGCCGTTGTGCCGAGCGCCCATGGCCGGACCGTTCTGCTCGACGTCGGCGCCAACGTCGACAGCAAACCGAACCACCTGCGCGAATTCGCCGTCATGGGGCATTTCTATGCCCAAGAGGTGATCGGCACCGAGTCTCCTCGGATCGGCCTGCTGTCGATCGGCGAAGAGGAGAACAAGGGGAGCGAGCTGACCCGGGAGGTGTTCAAGGTGCTCAAGCGCACCGGCCTCCGCTTCGTCGGCAACGTCGAGGGGGGAGACGTCTTCCAGGGCACCGTGGACGTCGTGGTCTGCGATGGTTTCGTCGGCAACGTGCTGTTGAAGAGCGCGGAGGCGCTTGCCGAGTTGCTCGGCCGGATGCTGGGCGAAGAGATCGGCAAGAGCCGCCGCACCCAGCTCGGTTACGCCATCTTGAAACCCGCGATCGACCGCTTCCGCATCCGCACCGACTACACCGAATACGGTGCGGCGCCGTTGCTCGGCGTCGAAGGGGGCTGTTTCATCGGCCACGGCCGCTCGACGCCGCGGGCGATCCGCAACGCCATTCGCCGCGCGGTCGAGTTTTCCGAGGGGCGCGTACACGAAAAGATCCGCGACAAGCTGGCCGAGCTGCACCGGCAGGAGGCGAGCCTGCTCGCCGCCGGTGCCGTGCAGCCCGAGGAGATCTCCGCCCGATGAGCGCGCCCGAGACCC
>JBBSBW010000084.1:0-16788 GCA_038250865.1 Thermoanaerobaculia bacterium
GAGGGCAGGCAGGAGGGCAGGCAGGAGGGCAGGCAGGAGGGCAGGCAGGAGGGCAGGCAGGAGGGCAGGCAGGAGGGTGTCCGCAACACGCTGCTTCGACTGCTCGTGAAGCGTTTCGGAAAGGTCTCCCCCGCGGTCCGGAAGCGGATCGAGTCGATCGAATCGGCAGAGGAGTTGGGCGGGCTGGTCGACCGGATCCTAGAGATTCGTTCGATCGAAGAGTTGGGACTCGGTCGCTAGGTGAGCGAATCCATTCCCGCTTCCGCTTCGCCGATCGAAATCGTCGGTGCCATTCCCGCGCGGTACGGTTCGACGCGGCTGCCGGCCAAGGCTCTCGCGCCAATCCTTGGGCGGCCGATGGTCCAGCATGTCTATGAGCGGGTCGCCGCGGCCCGGGGGCTTTCGCGGGTGGTGGTTCTGACCGACGACGAGCGGATCGCCTCGGTGGTGCGCGGTTTCGGCGGCGAGGTCGAGATGACTCCGGAGAGCTGCACCAGCGGCACCGACCGGATCGCCTGGGCGGCGCGAAGCTGGAGCGCTTCTGGAATCATCAACATCCAGGGGGACGAGCCAATGATCGACCCCGGCGCGGTCACTCAAGTGGCGGAGCACCTGGCGGCTCACCCGGAGGATCCAATCGTCACCCTCGCAGTCCGTGCCGCCGACGATGAGCTGGAGAATCCGAATGCGGTGAAGGTGGTGCTCGACCGGACCGGCCGGGCGCTCTATTTCAGCCGCTCGCGGATTCCGTTTCCGCGCGGCGAGGGGGGCTGGGTCCCTTTGAAGCACCTGGGGATCTACGGCTACCAGAGGGCCGCACTGCTCGAATTCGCGGCGCTTGCCCCCACCGCGCTCGAACGGACCGAGTCGCTCGAGCAGCTGCGGGCGCTCGAAAACGGCTTGCCGATCCGGGTGCTCGAAACCCGCGAAACCTCGATCGGGGTGGATACCGCCGAGGACCTCGCCGAGGTCGAGCGGCGGCTCGCGGCGCTTGGGTAAAGAGAGTTGCCACGTTGACAGGGTCCGCCCCAGCGGGCTAACTTTGGACGTGCAACCCTCTTTCGTCCCCACCCTAACAGCTTGGTTTCAGGGCCTCTCCGTCGGGCGCCGGTCCGCCGTGTGCCGGATTCTCTGAACGGAAGCGACCGGAGAGCAGATATGGCGACCAAATACATTTTCGTCACCGGCGGCGTGGTCTCCTCGCTCGGCAAAGGCGTCGCGGCGGCGTCGGTCGGCGCAATCCTCGAAGCCCACGGCCTCAAAGTGACGCTGATGAAGTTCGATCCCTACATCAACGTCGATCCGGGCACGATGTCGCCCTACCAGCACGGCGAGGTGTTCGTCACCGACGACGGGGCGGAGACCGACCTCGACCTCGGCCATTACGAGCGTTTCACCCACGCCGTGATGAGCAAGCGGAACAACTACACGACCGGCCGCATCTACCAATCGGTGATCGACAAGGAACGGCGCGGCGACTACCTGGGCAAGACGATCCAGGTCATCCCCCACATCACCGACGAGATCAAGCAGGCGATGCAGCGGGCGGCGGGCGAAAACGACGTGGTGATCGTCGAGATCGGCGGCACGGTAGGCGATATTGAGTCGCTGCCGTTCCTTGAAGCGATCCGCCAATTCCGCCAGGAGCTGGGACGCGGCAACGCGATCAACATCCACCTGACACTCGTCCCCTACATCCCGGCGGCCGAGGAGCTCAAGACCAAGCCGACCCAGCACTCGGTGCGCGAGCTGCGCGAGATCGGCATCTCGGCCGATCTGATCCTCTGCCGCGTCGATCGGCCGTTGCCCGACGACATGAAGAAGAAGATCGCCCTGTTCTGCAACGTCGAGACCCGCCAGGTGATCGCGGCGCGCGACGTCTCGACGATCTACGAAGTGCCGCTCGTCTTCTGCCGCGAGGGGATGGACGAGATCCTGCTGGAGATGCTCAACCTTCCGCGCTGGGACCGCGAGATGGGGCGCTGGGAGGCCCTGGTGGCGCGGGTCAAGAACCCTCACAAGCACGTGCGGATCGGCATCGTCGGCAAATACGTCGAGTTTCCCGACGCCTACAAGAGCCTGAACGAGGCGTTGATGCACGGCGGAATCGCGAACGACGCCAAGGTCGAGCTGGTCTACATCAACGCCGAGGAGACCGAAGAGGGGTGGCCGCGCGAGATCTTCGAGGTCGACGGCCTGCTGGTGCCGATCGGCTTCGGCCATCGGGGCGCCGAGGGGAAGATCCGCGCCATCCGCTACGCCCGAGAGCACAAGGTGCCGTTCTTCGGCATCTGCCTCGGCCTCCAGTGCATGGTGATCGAATTCGCGCGGAACGTCTGCGGCATCAAAGGGGCAACTTCGACGGAGTTCGACGCCGAAACCGACTCGCCGTTGATCTACAAACTGCGTGACTTGCTCGGAGTGGAAGAGATGGGCGGCACGATGCGCCTGGGTGCCTACCCCTGCCGCCTCGCCGAGGGGTCGCTCGCCCGCCGGATCTACGGCGGAGCGGCAGAAATCCGCGAGCGCCACCGGCATCGCTACGAGGTGAACCAGAAGTACCTTCCTACCCTCAAAGAGCATGGCCTCACGATCTCCGGCCTGTCGCCGGACGGCAAGTTCGTCGAAATGATCGAGATCGCCGACCACCCCTGGTACCTGGGCTGCCAGTTCCATCCCGAGTACAAGTCGAAACCGACCGAGCCGCATCCGCTATTCATCTCGTTCATTGAGGCCTCGCTCGCCGAGCAAACCCGCCGCGCGGGCGAGATCCGCGCCGGGGCGAGCCGCGAAGGGAACGCGACGCCCGATCCTCTAGGGCCCACGGCGAGCTTTCCGATCAATCCGCCGGTTCAGCCGTCGTCCGACTCGCCGGTCGAGGCTTCGACGCAACAGCCCGTCGGCGCTCTGCGGACGGATTCTTAAATTGGCATCCAGCAAGCGGTTCGAGCTGGCGCCAGGCGTCGAGATCGGCGGCGATGACCCCGCGGCGGGCCGGCTGCCGGTGATCGCCGGCCCCTGCATGCTCGAATCCGAAGAGCTGGCGCTCGACATGGGCCATCGCCTCGCCGAGATGGCTCGGCGGCTCGACCTGCCTCTCGTCTTCAAATCGTCGTTCGACAAGGCGAACCGCAGCTCGCTCGGCAGTCCGCGCGGCCCGGGGCTCGACCTCGGGCTGCAATGGCTCGCGGAGGTCAAGCGCGAGACCGGTCTGCCGATCCTCACCGACGTTCACGAGATCGACCAATGCGCTCCGGCGGCGGAGGTCTGCGACGTCCTGCAGATCCCCGCGTTCCTTTGCCGCCAGACCGACCTGGTGGTGGCGGCCGCGGCGACCGGCCGTTCGGTCAATCTGAAGAAGGGCCAGTTCATGGCGCCCGACGATCTACGCCGGATCGTCGACAAGGCGCGCAGCACGGGCAACGACCGAATCACAGTCACCGAGCGCGGCACCTCGTTCGGCTACCACAACCTGGTAGTCGACATGCGGAGCTTCGCCTGGATGCAGAACGACGGTCTGGCGGTGATCTACGACATCACCCACTCGCTCCAAATGCCCGGCGGCGGCGAGCAGAGCGGGGGACTTCGCCGCTTCGCCGAGCCACTCGCGCGGGCCGCGGTTGCGGCCGGAGCGGACGGCGTATTTCTAGAAATCCATCCCGATCCGCCGCACGCTCTCTCCGACTCCGCGGTACAGCTTGACCCGGATCGCGCGGAGAAGCTGCTCGCCTCGCTGGTCGCCGTGCGCCGCGCGGTGACCGGTTCTGATCGCGGAGCGGAGGCATGACACCGCGAAGCCCGCGGACGATCGCGGCAGAAGTCTTCGCGACCGAAGCCGCGGCGATCCACGCCTTGACGGCGCAACTCGACGGCGCGTTCGACGAAGCAGTGGCCCGGCTCGCGGCTTGCTCCGGCCGGGTGATCTGCACTGGCATGGGGAAGAGCGGCCACATCATGAAGAAGGTCGCGGCGACTCTCGCCTCGACCGGAACCCCTTCGTTCTTCCTCCATCCGGCCGAGGCGGTCCACGGCGACCTGGGCATGATCGTGGAAGGGGACGCGGTGCTCGCCGCCTCTTCGTCCGGCACAACAGAAGAGCTGCTTCGCCTCGTCGAGACGCTCAAGCGGCTCGGCGTGCCGCTGATCGCGATCACCGGCAATCGGGAAAGCCCGCTCGCCCGCCACGCCGATCTGCACCTCTCGGTCGCGATCGATCGCGAAGCCTGCCCGCTCGACCTCGCCCCAACCGCATCGACCACCGCGACCCTCGCGATGGGCGATGCGCTCGCGATGGCGCTGATCGAAGCGAAAGGTTTCACCCGCGAGGATTTCGCGCGCCTCCATCCGGCGGGGCAGCTCGGCAAGCAGCTGATGAAGGTGGAGCAGTTGATGCATTCGGGAGCGGCCCTCCCGATCGTGATGACTACTACGGCGATGCGCGATGCGATCTACGAGATGTCGAAAAAGGGCTTGGGGATCACGGCCGTGGTCGATGCGGAAGGGAAGCTCGCCGGCTGCATCTCGGACGGCGATCTGCGCCGCCTGCTCGCGACCGACGACGCGCCCCTCGGCCACTCGGCCGGCGAGTGCATGAAGCCGAACCCGAAGACGATTCCCCCCGGCGAACTCGCTGCCGCGGCACTCCACGAGATGGAAGAGCGGCGGATCACCTCGCTGTTCGTCTGCGACGAGGCCGGCCGCCCGATCGGCATCGTCCACCTCCACGATCTCTGGGGCCTGGAGCTGTTCTGATGGCGAAGGCGGAATTGCCAGACCCGCTCGACGACGCCTCGTTCGAAAAGCGTGCGAAACGCCTCGCCTGGCTATTGCTGGATGTCGACGGCGTACTCACCGACGGCGGATTGATCTACGGGCCGAAGGGAGAGCAGTTGAAAACCTTCAACGTCCGCGACGGCCTTGGCATCAAGCTCGCGCAGGGAGCGGGTTTGAAGGTCGGAATTCTCTCTGGCCGAGCGAGCGCCGCCCTGGTCGCGAGAAGCCGGGAGCTGGGGCTCGACGCGTTCGTGCAAAACCGTTCGGACAAGCGCGAGGCGTTCGCCGAGTTCCTCGCCGCCCACGAGATCACAGAGACTCAAGTCGCGGTGATCGGCGACGATTTGCCCGATCTTCCCCTCATCGCCCGCGCCGCCCTCAGCTTCGCGCCGTCGGATGCCGCGCCTGAGATCCGAGCCCGCGCCCATCGCGTTCTCTCCCGGCCCGGAGGGCACGGCGCGGTGCGCGAGATGATCGAGATGATCCTGCGCGCCCGCGGCGAGTGGGACGCGATCGTCGCGCGATTCGTCGAGGCGGGGCGGTGAAATCCTGCGGCGGCGTGCCCTGCCAGCCCTCACCCCCGGCCCCACACCCCAAGGGAGGGGGGAGAACGTACGGAAGACGGTTATGATTTGCTCCCCTCTCCCTTTGGGAGAGGGGCCGGGGGTGAGGGCTGCGATCCGCACAACCCTTCCCCGCTAGGCGCTAGGCCCACCTGTGCCCCGCAATCCGAAATACCTCTGGCACGATCGAGCGCTGGCGGTGGTAGTGGGCGCCCTTGCCGCGACGTGGGGCCGGCTCCCCTGGCACGCAGCGCAGCGGTGCGGCGCGGGTTTCGGCCTCTTCGCCTGGAGCCTTTCGCGCATCGTCGCGGGTCGCGATCGCCGACGAGCCCTCGCTCACCTTGAAATCGCCTTTCCCGAGCTTCCTCTCGACGAACGCCAGAAGCTCGCGCGCGCCTCGTTCCGCCATCTCGGCATCACGCTTGGCGAATGCCTTCACCTGCTCCGTCGCGATGCCGAGAGCCTGAGATCGCACGTCGCGATGGAAGGCTGGAATCGGATCGAAGCCGCCCGAGCGGCAGGCCGGCCGATCGTCATCCTCACCGGTCATTGCGGCAACTGGGAGGTGCTCGCCGCCGCCCTGTCGATCCAAGGCCTGCCGCTCGCCGCGGTCGCCCGTTCGCTCGACGAACCGGGGCTCCAGAAGATGCTCGCCGGCCTCCGCGCGCGGTTCGGCACCGCGACCATCGAGCGCGGCCGGGAAGGAGCCGCCCGCCAACTGCTCGGCGCGCTACGCAACGGCACCGCGTTGGGAATGTTGATCGATCAAGACACGCAGGTCGAAGGGGTGTGGGTCCCCTTCTTCGGCCGTCCGGCCTTCACCCCGGTCGGAGCGGCGAAGATCGCGCTCAAGCAGAAGGCCGCCGTCTTTCCCGTCTTCATCGAGCGGATCGAAGGGGGCAGCCACCTTGCGACGATTCATCCCGAGATGACTCTCCCCGGGGATGCCACCGAGGCGACCGCCGCGATGACCCTGGAAATCGAGCGGCAGATCCGCCGGGTTCCAGAGCAGTGGGTGTGGATTCATCGGCGGTGGAAGCGGCAGCCGGGCGTAACTTCGATGAGCAGCGAGGACCGGAATGGACAACAAGAGAATATTTAGGACGTCGTTCGCGAGCGTCTATCCGCATTACATCCAGAAGGCAGAGAAAAAGGGCCGCACGAAAGAGGAAGTGCATGCCATCATCTATTGGCTCACCGGCTACGACGAGCAGGCACTCCAGCAACAGATCGACGAGAAGATCGATTTCGAGATCTTCTTCGGAGAAGCCCCTCAGATCAACCCGAACGTCTCGAAGATCACCGGCGTGATCTGCGGCTATCGGGTAGAAGAGATCGAGGACAAGCTCATGCAACAGATCCGTTACCTGGACAAGCTGGTCGACGAGCTGGCAAAAGGAAAGGCAATGAACAAAATCTTGAGGAAGTGAGCAGGGGTGTCGCGAGGGAAGCCGCCGTCCGGCAGGGCGGAATGGCGCTCACCTTGGGCCCACGCGATTTATGACTCCCGGCCGGCTCGCGGCGTTGTTCTTTCGGCCTTCGCAGCCGGTTCTGGTTCCGGTATGACCGGAGCCGCGGGGCGGGGCGGGAACGGAGGGGTGAGGCTTCATTGGAAAGGGAGCCTGCCGCTCGCAGGCTGCGGCGAGGACGGCCACTGAAATGGCGACGTACGGGATCGGATGTGATTTCAAGAGGAGTCTACTCAAGAGGCCGGGCGCCAGGAACTTAGACTCGCTATACGAACGCCTCAACGCTTTGATCGGCTGCTGTAAGGCGCTAGCCGGCTTCATTGAGTTCATGAGCTGCTTGGAACCGATCTTGTGGGATGTTGTTGCGCTGCCTGATAGAGGTCACGATGTCACGCACTCTTGGTTCGTTGCGCGAAACTCCAATCATGGCAACCTGAGCGCAATAAGCGAAGGCGTAAAGCTCCAAGCTACGTAACACCCGGAGCTTCTGCGTGGCCGACTCAAGCTCGCTGCCGCGAGAAACGCTTTGGTCATAAATGACGGCCAATCGGGTCGAATCCGGCGGAAGAAGCGAATCGCGGACCTCGGCGGCGAACAGATACTCGTCGTATCGGCGCCGAGCCGGAAGCCCGGGCCGGACACGGAAACCAGTGTCAGGATCAAGGAAAACGTCCTTCGTGACGTGCGCCGGTGCTGCCGCAGCAAGAAAGTAGTCCGCGCGATCACGACGATTCGGAACAATGCACTCTTGAATGATGGTGACTCCGACAAGACATTCATAAAGCGCGCAGTCCGCGGCCGACCACTCGCTCGAGAACATCGGAATAGCGACGACGTGCGCAATCCCGAGCAGGTCATGTAAAAACCAGTGCTTGTAGAAATCAAAACAGTCGCCGAGATAACGTGAGTTCATACGAGCGGCGCGGCTAATCGCCTAACGATCAGCGCTTTCCCGGGTAACGTAGGGAGAACTTCTTCTTGGCCCCAGCATAACGAGCGAAGTAGAACGTCACTGCCGTCATAGCGCCTGCTGCAAGAAGTCCCGGAACTCCCGGGCAAAGAGCGATTTTACCAGGCCACACATATTCTAGGCACAAGATGATGGCCAAGCAGAGTAAGATTCCTGCAATAGAGAGTATCTCCCATCGAACAACTTTTTTGAAGAGATCGGCCTGATCCCCACTGGATTGATCAAGCTCAGACTTGTCCCACTGATAGTAGAAAAACATAAAACAAAGATACAGTAACAGCATGGTCTTTGCGCTCGGTGGACGGTCGCCGCCATCTAAACCTATCGAGGTAAACGCCAGGTACATAGTTACAACAAAAATCAGGTCGTATAAAAAGAAGTCGTCTCGGTAGTCATTGGTAAATATGATGTACAGATAGTCACAAAAATAAAAGACAATGGCTATGAAGACCAAGGCGAACTTCACTGTCAGCACGAAGCTAAAATTATACGCGGCTCCCGCAGATACAGATGCCCAAAGAGCAGAGACTTGTTTCGTGATCTCACCCAATGCCGTATAGAAGATGCTACCGAGTACGGCCGGGTAAATTAAGCCGATTACCAGATCTTGCTTAAGATTTTTATCTGGCTCGCTCAACGCCAAGGTCCTGGGACCAAAGTGCATGGCGACTGCATCGCTTTCGATCTCCGCATCGCGGCGCTCCACCACAATCGACCCTGCCTCCTCGATGTCGGGATCGCCGTGAAGACTCTCGGGTAGGGCTTCCTTCAGTATCTCGATCTCATTCTCGAGCATGAATCACCTCGACGCCGAAGGCGCCTAGAGCAACCTTCACCCAATCACCAGGGCCACCGCAGACGGCACGCCGAACAGAAGCAGCGGATCGGCAGCTCCTCACGGGTCGAGTATCCGGCCTGTGTCACGCCGACCCATGTGTTGAACCCCGTGAGCAGAAGCCGCAAAAAGGAAGACGGCAGTCGCCCACGTGGTCGAGGCGGGATAGCTCTGGGAGAACAGAACAGTCGAGCGGTTTGGAGCGACGCCGCCAGGAGCAGGAATCCGAAGAGAAGGAAGAGACCGGTGCATAGGCTGCCTCCCTAAGGGTAGTTCGTGAGATCCTTGCTCGTAGACTACAGGTCCTTCCCGTCCGCCAATCTCTGCACCTTCTCCCAATCCGTCACCTTCTCTGAGAACGGCCACGACCTGCCGATGACTCGGAACCACCCGATGTCCCGGAGCAGGGCGCCGATGAGAACTCCGAGAAAGACGTAGAACACCACCCAGAGCTTCAAGTTGGCGAACACTGCGAGCACCAGGATCATGACGGCGAAAAGGAGAAGGTAGCGCTTGGCGTTACGGCGGATTAAGTGGGCGAACGAGAACCCGCGCTCGCGGGTCTCGAGCATTCGTTTCGCCGAGAGCTGATCGTTGGGTTGTTTCATGGCGCGCATAGGAGGAGCCTTGAAAGAGTACCACCACCTGTCGGAGGCGTCCTCCCTCCTTTTGGGCCGGGGATGGGCCGGGGAGGACGCAGCCGTCTCGGCCGCGACTGATGATCGCTTGCGCACTCTGATCCGCGAAGAAATCGCGGCGGCTCTCTCGGCGAAGCCCTAAAGCGCCATCACGCCGCGGCAAGTCGCTCCACGCGGGCGCATTCTCAGCTTCGCCCCGATCTACCGTGAATCGTGCCGGCAAGTGGCTATCCGTCCCCACCCCGCGAGCGCCGTCCCAGGAAGCGGCTATCCGTCCCAGGAAGCGGCTATAAGCCCCAGGAAGCGGCTCTACGTCCCAGGAAGCGGCTATCCGTCCCAGGAAGCGGCTATCCGTCCCAGGGAGCGGCTATAAGCCCCAGGAAGCGGCTCTACGTCCCAGGAAGCGGCTATCGTTCCCGAAACACGGCTTTCGGCTGCGGAACTGCGGTCTCAGCCGCGACAAGCGGCTTTCCGCGCCAGGAACGCCAGTTCTTTCCCGGAAAGCCGCGATCCGCGCGCGTTTCCCTCGTTCCGCCGCGGCGAACGGCTTGCCGCCGCCGATCGAGAGCGGGGTGCTCGGAAAGCGCTCAGGCCGGGTCGCTGTGGACGAACACCTTCGCCGGAGCGAGTTCTGGCGTTCGAGCGGTTCATAGGCCGATTTTACACGCACGGAAGAACCTGGCCTCTCCAGGCTACAGCCTGGCGCCTTTTTTCCGGGGATGTGCAGGCAGTCCCGCCGCCCTGACCTTGAAAATGATCTGGCGTCTTCTTCGGCGAACTGGAGAACAAAACCGAAACGGTCCTGTAGTGGAGGCCCCGCTCGACTTTGACGAGGTCTTGGATCGTCCCCGAGCGGCTTGATTCGCCCCTCGTTCCCATCTAGCCTCCCTGGGACATCCACGAGTCCCTCTCGTCGAACGTCCGCCGGTCCGAGCCGGCGTCGTCGGAGCGAATCGCCGCTTTAGAGAGCGAGCGAAAAGGAACCCCTCATGCCAACCAAGAGCTACGCCCTGGAAGCCGACGGACCGAAGCGACTGACCGCGATCTGGAAAGGGAGGTTCGACGACCTTCACCTGACGCTCGATGGCCGGGAGGTTCTGTACGTTGCCTCCTCCACAGAGCTGGAGGCCGGGCGCAGTACGACCCTTTCCGATGGGCGGGATTTGCGCGTGCAGCTGATGCGGTCATTCAGGAAGCGGGACCTGTACCTGGATCTCGACGGCAAGCACCTGCCGGGGTCGGCCGGCGAGCCGCTCACCCGTATCTGGAACATTGCGGGGCTCATCTACTTCATCGGCGGCCTGAGCTTTCTCGTCGGTCTCGCCGCGGAGATTTTTTCGATTCAATCGCTGTTGAGCGCCGGGCTTGGCTGGGGCGCATGCCTGGTCGGTCTTGTCTTCGGTGCCCTCGCCTTTTGGCTGCACCGACGCCAGTCTTACGTAGCGCTCACCTTGGCGATCGGCCTGATCGCGCTCGACATGTTGACGACGATCTACTCGTACTTCCAAGAAGGCCCTCATGGAGCGGCGGGTTCCCTTCTGGTCAAAACCTTCTTCCTCATCGTCATGAGCCGCGGTTATGCCGCGATTCGCGAGAACAAGGAGCTTCAGGCGACGGCGTGAAGCAGGGCCGATGATCCGCTCTGTCAACCTCCGTTGTCTCTCGGCTTTTACCTCGCCGCGTGTTAGCTTTACCGCTGTAGACCTCTCCCAGTTCGAGTCAACTCCTCTGGCGCCGCCTCCGCGGTGTCGGGGTGCAGCGTTCGGCAACGACGCAGAAGGAGAACGGCGTGAGCGAGAACGGCGAAAACGGCGGTGGCCCCGGGCCTTTGACCCGTAGGCGGTTCCTCGAAATGGTCGGCGTCGTGGGGGGCGCCTCGGCGGTGTACGAAACGATGGTCGCCTTCGGTGTGATGCCGACGCCCGCCGCGGCCGCCCCTTTGGAGCTCGGCAAGGAGGAGTGCAAGGGAAAATCAGTGCTCATTCTGGGGGCTGGGGTCGCCGGGCTCACGGCGGCGTACCGGTTGAGGAAAGCGGGGTGCTCGGTGGTCGTGCTCGAAGCGTCGGACCGAATCGGCGGCCGGAATTTCACGGTCACCAGCGACCCGGTAGAAAAGCGCAATGTGATCCGCCAGATCGGTCGCGCGGATCAAACTTGCCGCTACGACAAGGGGCTTATTTTCGAGGCCGGCTGCGGGCGCATTCCGTACCATCACACGGCGCTCCTGGCGCTCTGCGCCGAGCTGGGCGTGGCTCTGGAGCCCTACATCATGGAAACCCGGGCGAACCGGTTCCAGACCGACATCGCGTTCGATCGCGCTTCGATCGCGAACCGGCGGATTGCCAACGACACCCGAGGCTACGTCTCCCAGCTGCTCGACAAGGCGGTCGCCCAGGGCACATTGAACGGCGAGATTCCGAGCGAGAAAGAACGCCAGGAGCTGCGCGATCTGCTCGTCGCGTTCGGCAAGATCGACAAGGCGACGCGCCAGTACAACGGATCGCCGCGGATCGGCTACGTCAAGGAACCGGGAGTCGTTTCCCCCGGAATCCTCGACCAGAAGCTCGACCGTTCGGTCCTGTTCAGTTCGCGATTTTGGGATCACCGCTTCTACCAGCCCGAGGATTACGAATGGCAGACCACGTTGTTCCAGCCGGTCGGCGGCATGCGGAAGATCGTCGACGCGCTGGCCACGGCGGTCGGCGGCGATGCGACCATCCTGCGCGGCGCGGTCGTCAGGCGCATCCAGAACGGAGCCACAGGGGTCGCAGTCAGCACGGCGGACGGTAAAAACTTCAAGGCTGACTACTGCATCAGCACGATTCCGCTTCGCCTGCTCACCAAGGCGCTCGACAAATCGACGTTCGAGCCCGCGTTCGTCGATGCGGTGGGCGCCGTGCCGCTCGCCAACACCTGCAAGGTCGGCTGGCAGGCCGAGCGGCGCTTCTGGGAGGATCTCGACGGCGACCGCCTGTTCGGCGGCATCAGTTGGATCGATCATCCGGTGACCCAGGTCTGGTATCCCTCCTCCGGCTTCTTCTCGAAGGGACGAGCGGTACTGACCGGCACCTACAACTACGACTCGTCGACCAGGAAAACCGCGGAGATCTTCGGCAATCTGTCGCTCGACGAGAGGCTGGAAGAGGCGCTCCGCGGCGGCGAACGGCTGCACCCCCGATTCCGCGAATTCGTGCCGAAGTCCGGTGGTCTGTCGATCGCCTGGCAGCAGGTCCCGTTTCTCGAAGGGGGCTGGGCCGATTGGGATCGCAACAACGAGGCGCATAAGAAAGCGTACGCGCGCCTGCTCTTCCCCGACCAGCGCTTCTACGTGGCGGGCGACCAGATGTCCTACCTGCCCGGCTGGCAGGAAGGCGCGGTGCTGTCCGCGGATCACGTAATCGCCCAAATGTCCGACCGCAAGGCGAAGGCCCCGATGGCGGCCGAGCTTCAGGCGATCGAGTACGCTCCGTCCGCGGCTTCCGTGACCGGCGCCGAGTAGTCGCTGCAACCCAAAAGGGCGCGCGGCCGAGGCATGTCTCGGTCGCGCGCGTCCTGCCGCATCCTCCCCGCTATCGACTACGATTCGGTTTCCGTCCGAATCGTGACCGTCCACCGAGGAGAATCCGTGATGAAGAGTCCGCTCCCGAAACGCCCGAACGTCATTCTGCTGCTCACGGACCAGGAGCGTGCGACCCAACATTTCCCGCCAGGCTGGGAACAGCGACACCTGAAGAACCTGACGCGATTGAAGCGCCACGGGATGTCCTTTGAGCGCGCATTTTGCAACGCCTGCATGTGTACGCCCAGCCGGAGCACGCTGTTCACCAGCCTCTACCCTGCGCAGCACCAGGCGATGGACACGCTCACCTACAACGGGTTGTTCTCGCCGACCGAAACCGTGCTCGACCCGACCCTGCCGAACCTCGCGACCACCCTACGCCCCGCCGGCTATCGCGTTCCCTACCGGGGCAAATTTCACCTGGTGAAGGGGCCTGACGGCGAGAACAGTCTGTTGCAGGAAGGCATCTCGATCTACGGCTTCGAAGGGTGGGTGCCGCCGGATGCAGGGGAAGACACCGACGTGCGAAATTTCGGCGGAGGTTATGCCGCGCACGATGCGCGCTACATCTCTCAGGCGGTCGAATTCCTCAAGTCGGCGGACGCGAACCAGCCGTTTTGCCTGACGCTCTCCCTGGTGAACCCGCACGACGTGCTCTCCTATCCTCGGTCCTACACTTACGGATACTCAGATGCCGATCTGGAAGGCGACGTGAAGCTCCCCTCCACGGTGAACGAGAATCTCGTCGCGAACAAGAAGCCGACCGCCCAGTCGCAGCTGGTCCTCTCCGCCGCGTTCGGCCTCGGCTTGCTGCCGACCAAGCAGCGCAAGCTCGCCTACATCAACTTCTACGCCAACTTGATCGCCCAGATCGACAGCCAGCTAACGCCGGTCATCGACCTGCTCTACGACGAAAACGGCGAGCCGACCGAGCTGGGGAAGAACACGATCGTGATCCGCGCCGCCGACCATGGCGAGATGGGCATGGCCCACGGCGGCCTGCGACAGAAAGCGTTCAACGTCTATGAAGAGACGCTCCGCGTGCCGATGGTGGTCTCAAATCCGGTGCTGTTTCCAGAGGGACGCACCACCGATCGCATCGTCTCGCTGATCGACGTGCTGCCCACGATCGCCGATCTGTGCGGTGTAGCCCCTCCCGCGGGAGCCAAAGGAACCTCGTTCGCTCCAATGGTCACGAACCCGGACGGAAAAGCTACGGGATCGAACGACCTCTACTTCACCTTCGACGACGTCCGTGCCGGATTCCCGAACAACCCGAGCGCCGTCCGCGCGGCGAACCGCATCCGCTGCATTCGGGAGACGCGTTGGAAGTACGCCCGCTACTTCGACGCCAACGGCTCCTACCCGGAGGAGTTCGAGCTGTACGATCTGGACAACGACCCGACCGAGATCGCCAATCTCGCCTACGATCCGGCCTATCAGAAGGAGCGTGCGCGGCTGGCGAAAAAGCTCGCGCAGCGGGAGCGGGACGCGATCAGTTGAGCGTTCGTTGGGGGGTGCACGAGGCGTGCGCCCCCATCGCGTTTCGCTCTCGCCTCTGCGGACCTCGCCTAGCGCCCCGGAGCCGAAAGCGGAATCACTGGCCGGCTTTGTCTTCCGAAATCGATATTTCGACGGCGCCTCGTCCGTCGGATCGCATCACCACGGAGAGTTTCTTGGCCGACCCGCATAGAGAAACCGCCCATCCCTCCCGAAGCAGCCCAGAAACCAGATGACCCTGTTGGTCGACGAGAATCCGGCCCTCGTCTCCAAGATGGGTCGTATCCGACACCACCACGGAACGGCACCCATATTTTTCCTCGGCGAATTGAGAGAGCTCGGCAAGAACGTCCTCGCGCAACGCCGCCGCCTGCCGAACCAGCGAAACACCGGGAATCTCATCTGCTCCTCTGGCCGGAGCCGCCTCAGGGGCACTCGAAGGATCGGCCGGGGTCGCTTTGCGGAGGATCGACGTCCAAGCTTGACGCTTCTCGTCCGGCAGCTTGGCGGTCTTCGCGGCATAAGATAAGAACAAGAGGCCGCCCTGACCTCGGGCGATCTTCCGAATCTCGTGCTGTGAGGGGTTGCCGCGGCAACCCTTGTGACTCCACTCAAAGAGAAGGCTCGCGGAGGATTTTTCGAGGACGGAAATATCCAATGAGGGGCAGTCCTGAGACAACTGGGTTTTCATATTTTTGTAGACGTCCTTCACTGACATCTCGACGCCCGCCACGTAGAAGCTGGTCACCAACTCGCTCCACGCCTCGACCGTTTCCCCGGCCAGGACGTATTCCCGAATCTCCTGCCGGTCCGCCGCGCTCTGGTTGCCGACTTGCCACGGCCGCGAATCGAAGTCGAATTTCCAGCGCTCCGGAAGCGAACCCGATTGCCCGAGCAAGACCGGCGCACCCGCCAAGCCAACAGTCATGACCAGCAGAAAACTTTTGACTCCCCGATTCATCCTCTCCCTCCTCCTCTTGCGAGCCACATTTATAGCCAGACCGTAGCTCCGCTGAACATCGGCGCTCGCACCGACGCCACGTTGAAATAGAGTTTACGCAGTGCTCGTAGGTGGTTAGGATATCAGAGGTTTGTTCCTCGAAGAGGAGGCCCAACCCAAAGTGGATCTACGAAGACGTTTTTCTACGAAGCCCGCGCCGCTCCAGCCACACCTTGCGGAACGCCTCGTAGCCGAGCTGCGGCCGGTCGCCGCGGAAGTTGTCTTCGCAATCGAGGATCGCGCAGGTCGCGGTGCCGCCGAATTTCGGACCGCGAAGGCCGCGGCCGACGATCTGTTCGTAGAGCACGCGAGATACGGTCGGCCGCGCCATCACCACGTGGGTTACGCGCGGGGCATCGAACCCGGTGGTCAATACCTCACAATTGCACAGGACGCGAATCCCGCCCTGTTTGAATTCCGCCACCACCTGCCGCCGCGTGACATCGCGGGTGATGCCGGAGATCACCGCGGCGGGAATCCCCTGTTGGCGCAACAGAAACGCCATGCATTCGGCGTCCCGGACGCTCGGTCCGAAGTAGAGAATTGAATGGTTCGGATCGCGCGCGAGGGGCAAGAGCCGCTCCAGAATCGCAAGACGGCGAGCCGTGTTGTCGGTGCGGATCGCGAGCACCCGATCGAGCCGGTCGAGCTGCTCTTCGGTGAGCAGGTTCGAGGTCGGCGGATTGGGCAGCCGAATCGTCGTGGACGTCCGGATCGTCTCGAACTCCGGCCGCGCGAGAACGCCCATCTCCTGAAGCCGTTGGTGCGGATCGTCCCCCAGCTTGTCACGCGGCTCGATCAGGCGATCGAACACCGCGCGCAGCTCGCGGGTCCCTTCTTCCGGATCGTCGCCCAGGTACTCCATACGGAACGGCGTCGCGGTGAGGCCGATCACCGAGACCTTCCGCTCGGCCGCGAGGTCGCTCAAAATGCGCCGGTACGAGGGGGCCGCCGCGCGGTGCGCCTCGTCGATCACGATCAGGCCGAGCGCGGGGATCAACTCGCCGAGCAAATGCGCCGCCCCTTGCGCGCGCCCGTCCAGCAGGTTCACCAGCCGATGCGGCGTAGTGACTACCACGTTAGGCCGGGCCAGTACCTGAAGGAGCGTACTCTGGTGGGCGATCAGATCTTTGAGGTGATCCCCCCAGAAGCGGATCAACGTCATCGGGCAGACGTTGTCGGTCGCCTCCCAGACCTGTTTGAAACAGGCGCAGGCCTGTTCGCACAACTCTTCCGTATGGGCAAGCCAAAGGACCGCTCCTTGGTGCGCCCGTTCTTTCTCCCGGTCGTAGTGATCGGGCAGCCACCAGGCGATGCTTTCGACCGCCACCCGCGTCTTGCCGCCGCCGGTCGGCAGGGTCACCAGGCAGCGCCGGCCGAGCGGTTCTTGGAGCGTTTCGAGGATGCCGCGCTGGACCTCTTTTTGAAAATCCGCGAGCGGTTCGAGTTTGAATCGCCCTTCGAGGAATTCGAGATCGGGC
>JBBSBW010000085.1:0-16479 GCA_038250865.1 Thermoanaerobaculia bacterium
ATCCGGCTCCTCAGCCACAGAGCCTACGGCTTCCACTCCGCAAAGTCCCTCATCGCTACCATTTACCTCTGCTGCGCAGGAGTCCAACTCCCGGTGCCTACCCTTGTCTGAAAAAACCTTATTTAGCTACACTTGCATGAGGAGAACCAGACTTTTTAAGTTGGACGAGCTTGCCCTCCTGGTTCGGCAGGGTGAAATCGAGAGCCTTCCGGCCCACGGCGAGCGGGGTCTGGGTCACTGCCTTGGCGGGCTCGGCCGCGGCGCTCAAAGGGGTCGCCGCGAGGCTCAACCCTGCGAGGAGAAAAGGCGTGCTTAGAGCTCGAAACAGGGATCGGCGCATGTCACCTCCTGGGTATGCCGTGCGGAGGAAAGCTCCGCGCGGCCGGGTGCCTGAGACCATAGGATATCCGGCATTCGAAGGACGGATAGATAGATGGATGGATGGGCCAGTTTTTATCTCGACGCGGACACCGTAAGGCGCGGCTCGCCGTAGCGGTAGTTGGAAGCTCCGGGCCTCCTCCCTGCGAAGGGAGGGGCCTTTTTTCGTTGGCAGGGGTTCAGGAGACGCCCCGACGGGCTGGCACCCGGAAAGCCTCGTGGTTGGGTACTGGGTGCGTCCCTACCTCTCACTGAACCGTCGCCCATCTATGCCCCCTCAACTACCTTCTATGAAGAACACGACCCAGGAGTCGGGATGCGATTTGACAAGGGCTTCGATCCTGGCGATGGAATCGTTGAGGCCGTCGAGCGCGCTCGGGCAGGCGGCTTCGGTTGATTCGGTCGAGGCGAGAAACTGGTTGGTGCGGGTTCCCAGTCCGGCCCATGCGTAGGAGTCTTTGACCTTGAGATTGCCATCGAAGTAGAGGCTGCAGCTCGTGAGCTGGCCGACCCGGCCGCTCGCGAGGGAAGCGGTCAACTGGGCCATCTCGGCAGGTGTCGCTTGGCCGCGGGTGTATTCGATCCTGGAAAATCGGTTGTCGAAGGAGGTCAAGGACGAAACGACCAATCCGTCGCGGAAGACATAGGCCCCCACCGAGTCCGACCGTTCGAACAGCGTGTCGTTTTTGAAGATCGAGGCACCGACCAGTAGACGACGGTCGGGACCGGCGGCCGCGAGAATGGAGTCCGCGCCGGTCGGGGTCTCCGGATCGGGAAAATCGGCTATCACCGCACCGGCGCGGGACTCCTGCGCCCTCACGAAGGCCAGGCTCGCCGCGATCAGGCGAGATACCACCGCCGGGCACGGCCTGGCCACAAAGGCATTGTGGGCTCTGAAACTCTTGAACTGGCCATCGGCCTGAATCCAGCAAAACGAATACACGATCCTGCCGCCCAGCGGCACCGCTTCTTCCAAACGGCAAGTGCCGACCTGCCGCCCTATTTGGTTGTCGGTGAGAGTCCGCCGAAAGGCCGCCAACACTCCGGGAGGCGCAACCGAACGAACGATCCGGCGCGCGGTGTGCTGGGCACGCTCGGTCACGTCGTGAACCGAAAGGCCGTCGCGGTGCAAGGTGAATCCAAGGTTCAGAGACGGCCCACTCTCAGGCTCGACCGAGGCGCCGAAACCAAAGAACCGCGCACCGGAGACCGGCGGGGCGGCGCTCGCGAAGGCGGGTAGAATGAAAGACAAGCCAAGGGCAAGAGATCCGAAAATTCGGAGCCTGGTCACGGATAACCTTCCTTTCGGTGCGTTGTTTGCCGCTGCCTACTCTTACGAAAAGCGGCTCACCGTCATCTACGATGAACTGGGACCGATTGGCGCAACCGTGCCCGAATGTCTACTTTAGTGGGCATTTCGCGCATGCCAGGCGCCCCTGCAACGCGTTTTTCCTGCGTTGCCCCCGCGGGCGCGGGGGCCGAGAAGGCAAATCGCTACTCGGGCTCGGCGGGGCGCGACACGCCGTGGACGCCTCGAAAGGCGCCAGCCCAAGCCGTAGCAAATCGCGAGCGCGCTCCTGCCGCCATCGCCCGCGCGACCGGTTCGGAGCCCGCGCCGTGACCGGCGAGCGTCTCATCCGCCACGGCGGAGGTCCGGAGCATCCGTTCGATTGCAGCGGCCATCGCCTCGGCCGCGCAGCGGTGGCCCGCGGCCGTGGGATGGTAAAGGTCGCGGCCCATTTTTTGGCTCCCGTCGGTTCGGCAGGTCCGAAAAGCGGAACGAAGGTCGAGGTGGGCAAAGCTCAGCTCGTCGGAGAGCTTCTTGAGGTCGGCGTGACTTTGCGCGTATTCCGGATCGTAAAAGCGCGGCATGACCGGAAACACAGCCAGAAGAACCTGGAATCGCTCCTTTCGAGCGATTCCTTCCAGCTCGCGCAGAGAGGCCTCGACCGTGTCTCTCTCCGCCTGGCCCGCGATCAGCCAGCGGCCGTCTCTCAGCGGAAAGGCGACATAGCGAAGGAACCGATAGAGCGAGCTCTTGATCAAAAGACGCCGGCCTTCGCTCTCCGGGACCGCCCGATTCACGCGATTCGCTTCGCGCAGGGCCTGGATCAGGCGCGCATCCGGGGGCTCGCGATCGTTGTGGCAATACGCGACCAAGACGATGTCCGGCGCAAAGATCAAGGCTCGTTCCCGAAGCGTCTCGACCTCCTGCTCGGTGTTGTAACCCGTGACCCCGAAATTCAACACCTCGACCGCGAGGCCCGCCTCGCGCAGGCGTTGTTCGAGGAGCGCGGGGAACGTCTCTTCGAACCGCGCGATGCCATACCCTGCCGCGATGCTGTCGCCGAGCACCACGATGCGCAGAGTGCCTTGAGGCCTGGCCTCGGCGTGGTCCCGATCGCGGTATCCCAGGCGATTGCCGGAACCGAGATACTCCTCGAAATCGTCCGTTGCAGAAGCCCGAAAACCGGGCACGGGCTCGAACGCCAACCGCGGATTGGCCGATACCTGAAGCCGACCGCGGCGGATCGGTCCGATTTCGGGCGCGCCAAGGATGCGGAACAGCACTTCGCCGGCCACCAAGGCGAACGACACGCCAAGGGCGACCGCCACCAACCGGGCCAACCAAGGCGAGTTGCGTGAGGAAGCGATCGCCGACAAGTTTGCCTCCAGAGCGCGCTCCGATCGCGAAGCGCGGATGAGTTTGGGTCGGACGGCTACAACGGGAAGGCGGCGGAGAAGAAGAGACTAGCATCGTCGCCGGTCGGCGCGCGTCGTGGCGCCGGGCCTCGGGGGTGTACACTGGTGCTTCAATGACCTCCACCCTGCCCCGCCGCGTCGCCGTGCTCGCCCTGTTGCTGGGGGTGTTCCTGGCTTCCACGCCGACGGCGGTCTGCGGCACCGACCGGTGTCCGATGGGTACCGTCGCGCGCCAGGCGTGTCAAAACATGGGCGGCCCCTGTTGCCCGGGGGCGATGCGGGCCGAACGGGCGCCCACCGCGCCGACGTTTGCGGCGCTCCTTTCGTCACCCCTGGTTCCGGTGCCCGCGCGGAGTGAGCCGACCTTCGCCGTCGAGTCTTGGCGCCCGGTCAATGCCTCCGCCCTCCACCCGGAGATCGGGTGCTTCACCCTGTTCGCCGCGTTTCTGATCTAGACCCTCCTCAGGAGAAGTGCGTCCGTGCGAGCCCGTGGCGGGCTCGACCACGACCTGTTTTTCCGGAGGAATCATGCCTTCTCTTCGCTTTTCGCTCGCGCTCGCGCTCTGTGCCGCCGGGGCTCCAGCCTTTGGCGCCGAGCCGTCGCAGCCGGTCGTCCCCGCGCCGCCGATCGAGGCGCTAATCGCCGAGGCGCTCGCCCAGAACCCGGAGATCCGGGCGGCCGAGGCGCGTTCGCTGGCCGCTCGCGCCGGGTCGCGCACCGCCGGGATTCTTCCGGGACCGGTGTTCGAGACCGTTCTTGACGACGAGAGCTTTCCGCTCTTTCCTGCCGGCGGGCACGACGGATCCCTGCCCGGCCTCGAATTCCGCCAGGAGCTGCCGCTGCCGGCCCGGCGCCGTGCCGAGCGGGCGGCCGCGGCGAGCGAGGCGGAAGTCCCGGGCGCCGGAGCGGTGCTGGCGATCCGCCGGATCACCGCCGGAGTGCGGACCACTTACGCCAAGATCTTTGCGCTCGACGAGAGCGAAGCGGCCTGGCGAGCCGGCCGCGAGCTGCTCGATCTGTTGGCCGAGACTGCGGCGATCGCCTACGGCTCGGGTCGAGGGGGGCAAGGGCAAGTCGCGCTCGCCCAGCTCGAGCAATTGCATGCTGAGGAGCGCCGAATCGAGATCGCCGCGGCGCGCAGGGCCGCCGAGGCCGAACTGGGCCGCTGGCTCGGGCGCAGCGGACCGGTCCCGATCGGACCGATCATCGCGCTGCCGCCGCGCCCTCCCCTTCCCGCGGCGGCTCCCGACGAGGATGCGGCGGCGGTGAGCTCACGTCCCAACGGCCAGTCTCCCCATCCTTCATTCAGCCGAGCCACCGAGCCGGTCGGCGATTCGGCGGCCCGAGCGGCGGTCGCCTTCGCGCCCGAGGTCTGGGTTCGCCGCGCGATGCTCGCGGCGGCGGAAAAACGACAGGCGCTCGCCGCGCTCGAAGGCCGACCGGACTTTTCGACCCGCGCCGACTTCGGGGTCAACCGCGGCGACCCGAAGCTTTCGGTGCGGGTCGGCATTGTCTTCCCCTCGTGGCGCAACGCGAGGGCTGACGCGCTCGCCGCCGCGGCGGCGGGAGAAGTCGAGGCGGCGCGCGCGGATCTGGCCGCCGCCGAGATCGACGCCCAGGCGCAAGCGGCGCGGCTGGCCGCGGAAATCGCCAAGAACGACGAGCTTGCGTACCACCTCGAACAAGCCTTGCTGCCCCAGGCGCGGTTCGCGTTCGACGCCGCGCGCTCGGACTACCTCACCGGGCGCGGCGACCTGTCCGGGGCGCTCGCGGCCTTCACCACCTGGATCGACGCGCGCGCCGATCTCGCTCAGGCCCAGGCCGCGCGCTATTCGGCGGCGACCGAGCTGGCCGCGCTGCTGGGTCCGCCTTCCGAGTCGACGCTGCTCGACAATCCCGTTCCCATCGTCCCTCCGGGAGGTTCGCGATGAACCGGTTCCCCTGTTCTCGATGCCGCCGCGGGCTCTCCGCGGTCGCGTTGGTCGCCCTCTCGGCGCTCCTGGCGGTCGGCTTCGCCTGCGCCAAACCCGCGGCAGGTCCGGCCCACTCGGGCGAGAAACCTCTCTTCTATCGCCATCCGATGCAGCCGGACATCACCTCGCCGGTGCCGGCCAAAGACGACATGGGGATGGACTACATTCCGGTCTATGCCGAGCCCGTCGGCGCACCGGCCGGCGCTCCCTCGGCCGCCGCCCCCGCGCTCTCCGAGGCGAGCCTCGCGCTCGGCGGCGTCGCGGTCGTTCCGGTCGCGCGCGAGCCGATCGCCCGATCGATCCGCCTGCCCGGCACCGTGGTCGCCGACGAAGCGCGCCGGACCGAGGTGGTGGCCCGTTTCGGCGGCTGGCTCGAAGAGTTGCCGGTCGCCCGCACGGCCGAGCGGGTGCGCCGCGGGCAGACGCTCGCGCGTTTGTTTTCCCCCGAGCTGGTCGCGGGAGAAGAGGAATACCTGCGCGCCCGGGAAACGGCCGGGCGCTTTGCCGGCTCCGCCATTCCGGAAGTGGTGAGCGGCGGCAGCGAGCTGGCGGCGGCGGCCCGGCGGCGCCTTTCGCTGCTCGGCCTGTCGGAAGAGACGATCGCGCGCATCGAGCGGACCGGCCGGTCGGAGCGGACGCTCGATATCGTCGCTCCCGCCTCCGGTTGGGTCACCCGGCTCGGCGCGGTGCGCGGCGCGCGGGTCGAAGCCGGGGCGATGCTGTTCGAGATCAGCGATCTATCGACGGTCTTCGTCGAGGCGAGCCTGCCCGAGAGCGATGCGGCCCTCGGGGTGATCGGACGCAGCGCCACCATCACCCTCGCCGCCGCGCCGGGCGAAAGCCGCGCCGGACGTTTGACCGCGATCCTGCCCCTGCTCGATCCCGTCAACCGGACGCTCACGGTGCGCGCAGCGTTCGCCAACGGCGACCTGACGCTTAAGCCCGGCATGTCGGCGTTCGTCGAGCTGGCGGAGCCGAGCCGCATGGCGCTCACGGTGCCGGACTCAGGGCTCTTGCCGACAGGAGAACGGACGCTCGCGTTCGTCGAGACCTCGCCGGGTCAGTTCGCGCCGCGCGAGGTGAGCGTCGGAGCGCGCGTTGCCGGCCGGGTGGAGATCCTTTCCGGTCTTACCGAGGGTGAGCGGGTGGCGGCGCAGGCGGCGTTCCTGCTCGATGCCGAAAGCCGGTTGCGCGGCGCGCTGCCGGCGCCAAGCTCTTCGACACCGCCGACCCCGAAGGAGCCGCGATGATCGCCCGCATCATCGGCGCTTCGGCGCGCCATCCGTTGTTCGTGCTGCTCGCGGTCGGCGCGCTGATCCTGCTCAGCCTCGCCGCCCTCGGCCGCATTCCGCTCGATGCGCTGCCCGACCTCTCGGACCCCCAGGTGATCGTCTTTTCGCGCTGGGATCGGCCCCCCGACCGGATCGAGGAACAGGTGACCTATCCGCTCGCGACCGCTCTGCTCGGCACCTCGGGGGTCAAAGCGGTGCGCGGCTTTTCCGATTTCGGCTTCTCCTACGTTTACGCGGTGTTCGAGGAGGGGACCGATACGGGAGTGGCACGCTCCAGGGTGCTCGAGCAGTTGGCGAAGGTCGATCTGCCGGAAGGGGTGAAGACAGAACTCGGTCCCGACGCCTCGGGGGTCGGCTGGGTGTATCAATACGCGCTGGTCGACCGCTCCGGGAAGTTGTCCTCGACCGATCTGCGCCAGCTTCAGGATTGGACGCTCCGCTTCGCGGTCCAGTCGGTCCCCGGCGTCGCCGAGGTCGCCTCGGTCGGCGGCCTGCCACCCGAAATGCAGGTGACCGCCGATCCGGCGCGGCTGGAAGCCTACGGCCTGGTCCTCGGCGATCTGGTCGGCGCCGTGCGCGGTGCCAACGTCGAAACCGGCGGCCGGCTGATCGAGGCGGGTGGCGCCGAGATCATGGTCCGCGGGCGCGGGCTGGTCAAAACCGCCGAGGATTTAAGGAGCGCCGTGGTCCGCGCCGAGCCGGGCCGCGCGCCGGTTCTGCTGGGCGAGGTGGCGAACGTCGCGGTCGGCCCTGCGCTCCGCCGCGGCGCCACCGATCTGGACGGGCAGGGCGATGCCGTGGGCGCGATCGTCATCATCCGCCACGGCGAAAACGCGCTCGCCGCGATCGACCGGGTGAAGGCGAAGCTCGCCGAATTGCGCGCCAGCCTTCCCGCCGGGGTCGAGATCGTGCCGACTTACGATCGCTCGACGCTGATCCGCGCCACGATCCACACGCTCTCCCATGAGCTGGTGATCGAAATGATCGTGGTGGCGCTGGTGATCCTTTTCTTCCTCTGGCATTTCCCGTCCGCGATCGTGCCGATCGTGACCCTGCCGATCGCGGTGCTGCTCGCGTTTCTACCGTTTTCCGCGCTCGGATTGGAAATCAATTTGATGTCGATCGCCGGCATCGCGATCTCGATCGGCGTGCTGGTCGATGGCGCGATCGTCGAGGTGGAAAACGCCTATCAAAGAATCCATCTTTGGCAGGAGAACGGAAAGAAGGAGCCGTTCGCCGAGGTGCGCTTGAAGGCGCTTCAGGAGGTCGGCCCGTCGGTGTTCTTTTCGCTGTTGGTGATCGCGGTCGCCTTCCTGCCGGTGTTCGCGCTGTCGGGACAGGAGGGACGCCTCTTCCGGCCGCTCGCGGCATCCAAAAACCTTACGATGGCGGTGGCCGCCCTGCTCGCGATCACGCTCGATCCGGCCCTGCGCATGATGTTCGCACGCGCCGAACCGTTCACGTTTCGGCCCCGGTTTCTCGCGCGGATCGCGACCACGCTCGGGGTCGGCACCTATCGCTCCGAGAGCCACCATCCGGTGCAGCGCGGCGTCGCGAAACTCTACGAGCCGGCCTGCCGGTTCGTGCTTCGTCATCCGTGGGCGACGATCGGCGCGGCAATTCTGATCGTCGCGGCGAGCGTGCCGGCGTATCTGTCGTTGGGCACCGAATTCATGCCCCCGCTCGACGAGGGAACGCTCTTGTACATGCCGATCACGCTGCCCGGCCTATCGATCGGCGAGGCGCAGCGGCTACTCACCGCAGAGGACCGCATCCTCAAGAGTTTTCCCGAAGTGGAAAGGGTTTTCGGCAAGGCCGGACGCGCCGAGAGCGCCACCGATCCGGCACCGCTGTCGATGGTTGAAACCACGGTGGTTTTAAAGCCCCGCGACCAATGGCGCGGGAAACCGCGCTGGTGGTCGGAGCACGTCCCCTCGTGGGGCCGGGCGCCCTTTGCGGCGCTCTGGCCCGATCGGATCTCGCGCGAAGAGCTGATCGACGAAATGGACGCGGCGATCCGCGCGCCGGGCGTCACGAACTCCTGGCTGCAACCGATCCAGACCCGGATTCTGATGCTCTCGACCGGCCTGCGTACCCCCGTGGGGGTGAAGGTCTACGGCGCCGACCTCGGAGAGATCGAGCGCGTCGGCACGGAGGTCGAAAGAATCGTTGCGCGCGTGCCGGGCGCGAATCGCGTTTTCGCGGAACGGACGGCCGGCGGGCTGTTTCTCGACGTCACGCCCCGACGGGCCGACCTTGCGCGCTATGGCCTGACGATCGAACGGCTGAACGGCCTGATCGCCACCGCGGCGGGGGGAGAGCAGGTCTCGACCCTGCTCGACGGCCGGGCGCGGATTCCGGTCACCGTGCGCCTGCCGCGCGAGCTGCGCGACACGCCGGACGCGCTCGCCCAATTGCCGATCGACACGCCGGTCGGCGCCCGGGTGCGGCTCGGCCAGGTGGCGGATCTGGCGGTCGTCTCCGGCCCGTCGATGATTCGCGACGAGAACGGTTTCCTCACCGGCTACGTCTACATCGACGTGTCCGGCCGCGACCTCGGCGGCTTCGTCGAGGCGGCGCGCGCCGCGGTCGCCCGCGACCTCAAGCTGCCGCCGGGGGTGAGCCTCGGCTGGAGCGGCCAATACGAACATCTGCTCACCGCGCGGGCTCGGTTGCGCCTGCTGGTGCCAATCACCCTCGGGCTGATCTTCGTCCTGCTGCTCGCCAACACCGGCGCCGCTTGGAAGGCGACTCTCGTGATGCTCGCGGTGCCGTTCTCGTGCGTTGGCGCGGTCTGGCTATTTTGGCTGCTCGATTATCAAGTTTCGGTCGCCGCCTGGGTGGGGATGATCGCGTTGCTCGGGCTCGACGCCGAGACGGGGGTGTTCATGCTCCTGTTCCTCGACCTGTCGTGGAACGAGGCACGCGCCGCCGGCCGCCTGCGGACGACCGAAGAGATGGACGATGCGATCGTCCACGGCGCGGTCAAGCGCGCCCGGCCGAAGCTGATGACCGTCGCCGCCGCCTTCTGCGGCCTGCTGCCGATCCTCTGGACCCGCTCGGCGGGGGCCGACGTCCTCCAACGGATCGCCGCGCCGATGATCGGCGGCCTCGCCACCTCATTCATTCTGGAGCTGCTGGTCTACCCCGCGGTCTACAAGCTGAAACGGCGGCGGGAGGTGGGCAAATCTCATCTGGCCGCCCCTTCTTGAGAATCAAGCAGACAAAGAGGCAAAAGATCGAAACAACCGCGGACCACGGGGATACCACGGGGACGAACGCTCTTGAATCGACCGCGAAAATAGGATAGAAGGGCGGTACTCGTTTTAACCGAACAGGGGTCTGATCTCAGGCGCCGCGTTCCGCTCAACTACTTCCCCGTTTCCGGAGGTCGATCGATGCCTAACTTTTACCCCTTGTCACGGCGAGCGATGCTCGTCGTCTGGGCGGTGACCCTCGTGTGCGCCGGGCTCGTCCCGTTCGCCGCAACGGCCGCCAACGCGCAGACCGGCGCCGTCGCGCCGCCCGCAACCGCCGCTCCCGAGCTCGCCTCCAGCCAGGGGGAGGTCGCTCCCGGACTTTGGATCTTCCTCGATCCGGCGACCGGCCGGATCACCGACCGTCCGTCGGCCGAGCAGCTCGCCGCGGTCCGCGCCCAGGTCTCAAAGCTGGTCGTCGAATCGACCGCCGGCCTGGTCGGCAGGACGTATGCGAACGGCATGAAGAGCTTGGACCTCGCGGGACGCTTCATGAGCGTCTCGGTCGTCACCCTCGGTCCGAACGGCAAGCAGCAGATGACCTGCGCCGAGACACCGGAGGACACGGTGAACGCGCTCCTTTCGGCGCCCCGCCGGATCCCCACCCTCAACGGCCTGGAAACGGAGTAGCCCGATGCGTACGATGTTCTCCCGCACGCTCTCCGCTCTCCTCGTCCTCGGCGCCCTCGGTCTGGCCGCGAGCTTCACGCCGGCCGGTGCCACCACGTTCGTGATCGTCAACAACGACGGCGCGGGCGAAGGGTTCAACGATGCGACCGTCGCCGCTCCGGTCGGCGGCAACACGGGGCTCACCGTCGGCCAGCAGCGATTGAACGCCTTTCAGTTCGCCGCCGACCTCTGGGGGAGCCTGATCGACACCGACCAGACGATCTACATCCAGGCGACGTTTGACCCACTCACCTGCACCGCGACCGCCGCCGTGCTCGGCTCGGCCGGCGCCCTTCAGATCTTCTCGGACTTCACCGGCGCCGATTTTCCGGCCACCTGGTACGCGGTCTCGTTGGCGAACAAGCTCGCCGGCACCGACCTCGCGCCCGGCCCGACCAACACGAACGCCGACGACATCATCGCCCGCTTCAACAGCAGCCTGAACGGCAACCCGGCCTGCCTGGGCGGCGTCGGCTGGTACTACGGCTTCGACGCGATGCACGGCGCCAACATCGATCTGGTGACCGTCCTGCTCCACGAGTTCGGCCACGGCCTCGGTTTCGCGAACTTCGTCACCGAGTCGTCCGGCGCCAACGCCGGCCCGCCGTTCCAGACCGACGTCTACTCGCAATTCACCCGCGACAACACGCTCGGCCAGACCTGGGCGCAGATCAACCCGAGCAACGCCAACGACGCGGCGATTCAGGCTTCGGCGATCCGCTGCGGCCAGATCGTCTGGACGGGACCGAACGTGACCTCGGCGGTCGCGGCCGGCGCGCTCCAAGCCGGCGCGCCGTTCGTCCACGTCAACGCCCCGGTGGCCATCGGCGGAAGCGACTTCCAGCTCGGCACCGCGGCGTTCGGCCCGGCCCTCACCGGCGCCGGCACCACGGCCGCCGTGGTGATCGGTCTCGACCCGGCGGACGGCGCGGGCCCGACCACCACCGACGCCTGCTCGGCGTTCACCAACGCCGCGGCGGTCGCCGGCAACATTGCGCTGGTCGATCGCGGCACCTGCGGCTTCACGATCAAGGTGAAGAACGCGCAGAACGCCGGGGCGATCGGGGTGATCGTGGCCGACAACGCCGCCGGCTGCCCGCCCGCGGGGCTCGGCGGAACCGACGCGACGATCACCATTCCGTCCGGACGCGTGAGCCTCATGGACGGCAACACGCTCAAGGCGAACATCGCGGGCTTAAACGCCACCCTGCGGCTCGACCTCACGAAGCGCGCGGGCGCCGACGGCTCGAACCGCGCACTGCTCGCGGCGCTCAACCCGGTCGTTGCCGGCTCGTCGATCTCGCACTGGGACGCCTCGCACTTCCCGAACAGCTTGATGGAGCCGGCGATCAACGCCGACTTGAATCCCCCGGTCAACGACGTCGACCTGACGTTCGAGCACTTCCAAGACATCGGCTGGTTCAAGCTCGACGGTTCGATCGCCCAGACCGATTCCGCCGATCCGGTGCTCGCCGGCACCAACTACACGTACACGGTCACCGCCACCAACGGCGGCTCGGGCACGGATCGTCCGCTCACCGTCACCAACACTCTGCCCGCCGGCTCGACGTACGTTTCGGCCACGGGCACCGGCTGGACCTGCAGCGAGTCGGGCGGCATCGTCACCTGCAGCCGCGACGCGGTTGCCGGTCCCGACTTCCCCACCGGCCCGGCTCCGGCGATCACCATCACGGTGACGGCGGGCTTCACCCCGGGGATCGTCACCAACACGGCGACGATCAACGTGCTGAACCCGCTGCTCGATCCGGACTTCGGCAACAACACGGTCGAGGAAAACACCACCATCATCTCGCCCTCAGGGCTGGCCGCGACCAAGAGCGTCTCCGGCACGTTTGAGGAGGGCGGCACCATCACCTACACCGTCGTTCTTTCCAACGGCGGCCCGGGAACCCAGAACGACAACCCGGGCAACGAGTTCACGGACGTTCTGCCGGCGGGCCTCACGCTGGTTTCGGCGACCGCCACCTCCGGCACCGCGGTCGCGACGGTCGGCACCAACACCGTGACCTGGAACGGCGCGATTCCGGCCAGCAGCTCGGTGACGATCACCATCACCGCGACGATCAAGCCGGGCACCCGTGGCTCGCAGATCGTCAACCAAGGCATCGTGTCGTTCGACGCGGACGGCAATGGCACCAACGAATCCACGGCGCTCACCGACGATCCGTCAGCCGCGGGCGCCACCAATCCGACCCCGTTCCTGGTCGGCGGCTCCGCGATCGACATCCCGACCGTGTCGGGGATCGGCTTCGCCTTGCTGTTCGTTCTGCTCGCCGGCTTCGGAGCGTTCGTGCTCCACCGCCGTCGCGCCGACGCCTGATCCAAGGCAATCCGCAATACCGTTTCGCCCCAGGGCGGCCCCTTTAGGGGGGGCCGCCTTTTTCTTTTCCCCACACTTGACCCATTTCCTGATCGGCCGGCACTGTCCAAAGTAGAACAACCTTTCGCCGGCTTTCGGTCGGCGCTTTTTTCCTGGGCGGGAACCTGCTGGTCATTTTCGCCGGCCGCTTGCGGTCCCTTGAAAGACCGTGTTTCGCGCGTCGTCGTTCTATTCGGCCTCTTAGAGGCCATCCAAGGAGAGCCTCTTGAGGAAACATCTGTTGTTCTCGATGGCAGTTCTGTCACTGGCTTTGCCGGCGCTCGGCGCCACCGGCAGGGCGCCGTCCGTGCCGCTTCACATCGACGCCGCAAAAGGGGTCGACCGGAGGGTGGACTACACCAAGCTCACGCTGATCGGCCCGTGGGACGACCGTAACTACGCCCTCACCCGGAAGGATCTCGCCCTGCTCGCCCCGAACGAGATCGCGCAGCGCGATCCGATTCCCGCGTTCTTCCGCGTCGAGATGCGCCGCGCCAATCCCGGCCTTCGCCGCACCGGGGAAGGCCAGTACCCGAGGAGCGCGCTGGAGGTCTTTTACCTGCTCCACACCGGCTATCAAATCGACGGCAAGTTTTATAACCGGGCGACGATCCGCAATGGTGCCTTTGTCGTCCTGCCCAACCGGCCGGGCGGCGTCGACGAGGACGACCCGCTGCGCGCGCTGGCGGGCGACGTGCGCGTCACCTCGCCCACCGGCGGGGCGGAGTCGACGATCAAGATCAACCCGCTCGACGCCAACAAGGTGATCGCCGGCTCGAACGGCCCCGGCTCGGGCCAGTTCATGCACTTCTCGACCAACGGCGGCACCTCCTGGACCCAAGCTCCAGCCCTGCCGCTCGGCGGCACCTGCTGCGATCCGACGATCGACTATTCCGCCGACGGCACCAAGGCCTACACCGGAACCTTGGGCGGCTGCGGCGCTTCGGCCTGCGACGTCTGGATCTATCGCTCGGCCGACGGCGGCGCCACCTGGACCGATCTACAGAACGTGACGCCGGGCGATCCGCGGCGCGAGCTGACCTCCGGCGCGATCTCCGACAAAGAGTTTATCCACGTCGACAAGTTCGCGACCTCGCCGCGCAAGGACAACATCTACGTCACCTGGCACGACAACAACATCCTCAAGTTCTCGCGCTCGACCGACTTCGGCAACACCTTCTCCGCTCCCGTCTCGATGTCTTCCGGCACCGCGCAGGACGGCATCGGCAGCGACATCACCTCGGACAAGAGCGGCAACGTCTACTACTTCTGGCCGACGGTGACGGGAAAAACCACCATGGTGCGCAAGTCGACCGACGGCGGCGCAACGTTCGCAGCGGCGGTGACGGTCGCCGCCAACATGGACGGCTACGACTTCAACATCCCGGCGATGGAGACCCGGCGCGCGTTCCAATACGTGTCGGCGGACACCGACGTCACGAACGGCGCGTTCGCCAACCGGATCTACGTCGCCTGGACCGACACCACGGCGGCCGAATCGACCACCGCGGCGAACAACCACGGCCGCATCCGGGTCGCGTTCTCTTCCGACGGCGGCGCAACCTGGTCGGTGCGCACGCCCCATGAGACCGCCGACGCGAGTACCGTCGACCGCTTCCACCAGTGGCTCGGCGTCGGCAGCGACGGCACGGTCCACGTGATGTTCTATGACACCCGCCAGAACGCCGCGCGCACCAGCGTCGACATCTACTACAGCAAGTCGACCGACGGCGGAAACACCTGGTCCGCCCCGGTGCGGGCGACCAGCGCCACCTCGCCGCACATCGAGGACAGCTTCCAGTGGGGCGACTACAACGGCCTCGACGTGCTGGGCAGCCAGGTGCTCGGCATCTTCACCGACAACCGGAATGAAGCCTCCGGCTCGGCCGATTCGATCGACGTCTACGCCGCCGCGGCCCCCGGGGGCACCTCCTGCACCCCGCCGGCCGTGCCGACGGGAGTCTCCGCGACCTCCATCAGCACCTCGCAGATCAACGTCGCCTGGACCGCCTCGGCCGGCGCCACGTCGTACAACGTCCTCCGCTCGACCACCAGCGGCGGACCGTACAGCTCCGTCGGCACCCCCGCCGCGAGCCCTTTCAGCAACACCAGTCTCCCCTGCAACACGACCTATTTCTATGTCGTCCAGGCGTCGAATGGCACCTGCGCCTCGGCCAACTCTGCCCAGGTCTCGGCGACCACCAGCACCTGCCCGGTCGGCGGCAACGCCGTGATCACCGCCTCGGCCGCCCCGGCGCTCGCGATTCCCGACAACAACACGACGGGAGTCACCAGCACGATCAACGTCGCGACCTCGCAGACGATCACCAGCGTCTCCGTCACCGTCGGGATCACCCACACGTTCCAAGGCGATTTGGAAGTCGCATTGATCGGCCCTGACAACACGACGGTTCTGCTTCACAATCTGACCGGCGCGGGGACCGACAACATCAATACGACGTACAGCATCGTCACCGCGGCGGCGCAGGCGCTCACCGCGTTTACGGGAAAGAACACCTCCGGCGCCTGGAAGCTCCGCGTGAGAGATCTCGCGGCCACCGACACCGGCACGTTCAACAGCTGGAAGATCACCTTCAACGGCAACTACAAGGCGACGGTCAGCACGGCGATCCCGGACAACAACACGACCGGCATCACCAACACGATCAACGTCCCGGCAACCGGCACGGTCTCCAGCCTGTCGGTCAAGGTCGCGATCACCCACACCTACCAAGGCGACCTCGAAGTCGCCCTGATCGGTCCGGACAACACGACCGTCCTGCTCCACAACCGCACCGGCGCGGGGACGGACAACATCAATACCGTCTACGCCGACCTGACCGCCCCGAACCAGGCCCTCTCGGCCTTCACCGGAAAAGCGATCAACGGCGCCTGGAAGCTCCGTGTCCGCGACTTGGCCTCGGCCGACACGGGCACGTTCAACTCGTGGGAGCTGGATCTGCGGTAAGGCGTACCGAACGCCAGCAGCGATAGAGAAGAACGGCCCCGGGCGCGCGAGCGTCCGGGGCCGTTTGTGGGGTTGGCCGAGATTCATTCCTCGCGACATCGGTGCGCTGGACCAGCGCACTGGCGGGTCGGGCCAGCTAACCGGTACGCCGGGCCGGGGCAGATCGCGATACCGCCCTTGACGCACTTTATCTCCTGCCATAACGTCCACAACATTAGTTATTGCCAGCGCTTTGACGACGCGGCCGTTCGGCTGGGTCAAGCGCAGACCGAAGATTTTATTCCTGTAGGAGTGGCAACGATGACCGATGAAACGACGAAGGCCCCTCGCGCTTACCAAGGTGTGATGGTCTCCAGCACGTTCACAGATTTGGAGCTACATCGCCAAGCGTTGATTCGCGCCATTAAGGCGCAAGGATTGACGGATGTTGCCATGGAGAACGACTCGGCGAAGTCGGATATAGACGTACTTGACTCGTCGCTCCAGATGGTCCGGGACAGCTCGGCTTACGTCTGTGTCATCAGCCGCAAGTATGGGCAGATCCCCAAGGATCCGAACCGTAACCCTGAAAACCTATCGCTCACCAAGCTGGAATTCGACGAAGCGCAGCGGCTCAACCGACCAGTCTTGCTCTTCATTATGGGTGAGAAGCACTCGGTGACTGAGGCGGACATCGAGCTGAGCGAGGTGAAGCGCACGAAGCTCTCGGCATTTCGCGAGCGTGCGAAGAAGAACCGGCCGGACTCTGATGTCGAACGCGTCTACACGACGTTTAACAGCCTGGAGGAGTTCAAGGATCACCTTGGCCCTTCGATAGCTGGGTTAAAGCTGCATATCGAAGAACTGGCTGGAAAAAAA
>JBBSBW010000086.1:0-16421 GCA_038250865.1 Thermoanaerobaculia bacterium
GACGGTGTGCTGCGTCCTCGAGACCAACGCTCCAGCGTCAAACGATCGGTTTCGTTCAGCTCAATCTGAGGGGCGATGCGCATGACTGATAAAATCACAATAATGCCATTAAGTCAAGCTACTTGTGCGGCATAACACTAGAGAGGTTTCACCCGTGCGAGCCCATTCCGGGCCGCACGTTGTTCAAAAGGAGGGCGAAATGCCCAACTCGTTTGCAGAAAAGAACCAACGGTGGGTCACCCTGTGCGCCAACACCGATTCGTTGATCGGCCAAATCCCGGCGGCGCAGGAACTCCACGGCCAAATCAAGACCGCGACAGTGGAGATCGTCCGAATGGCCGATCGCATCCAGGAGCTGGAAGGCGAGGCTCACGCCATGACCATTCAGCGCCGAAACCTCGTCGAAAAGACCGGCGAGGATGCGATTCACCTCAAGTCCCACCTCCAAGCCTTTCTGGGACGCCGAAACCCGGAGCTGTTGAAGCTGGGCATTCGGCCCGTGGAGCGGCGCAAGAAAGGCCCCTCGAAGAAGGCCATCGCGAAGGCCATGGCACAGCAGGAAGCCAAAGGCGGTGAAGGGCAGTCCGTGAACGTCGAGGCCTGATCCGGCGTTCGAGGCCGGGAGAGGGGGCAATCCTCTCCCGGCCGTTGTTGACCTATTTTGAACCTTCTGGTCCGGTCCGCTTCGCCGTCGTTGGTGTCGATACACAGGTCGTAAATCCTGGCCGCATGGGCCTGGTGAACGCCAATGTGACGCTGCGAAATCCGGAAAAGCCGGATCTTCCAACTGCATAGGGTTTGTCGGTGCCTTGGAGAGACATGCCGTAGGCTCCGAACCTAGCCTCGAGCAGGTTCTCAAGGTGATCCGAGGGCTCGATGCGACGGCACGTTCACGGGTCGCCCAGACGCTGGCGGAGAGCGAGATGGACGCCCGCCTCGAGAAGCTCATCCTGAACCTGGCCAATAAGCCGCCGGTCGACGATATCTCCGACGCCGAGATCCAGACGGAAGTCAACGCGATCCGCCGAGCGCGCCTTCGCACGCCGTGCTGAAGATCGTCATCGACACCAACATCTGGATCCGTTGTTTGCTCGGAGGACGAATCACCCTGCCAATCCTCGACGCTTGGCGCGCCCCTCTGGCACCCGAACGGCCAGTGCCTACACGCGGTCTGGGACATGCTCAACAACACCAGCACGCAGCCGTTCTTCGACGGCGCGAACTGCTACATCGCGTCGGCCGGCGGCAACCAGGTACCGTTCATCTGGGGCAACAACTACTACCTGACCCCGGTCTGCAACCCCTAGCTAGCCAAGGTCTGTCCGGCCGGAAATCTCCGGCCGGGCAGCAGTCGGAGCTATTGCTGGCACCTATTGCCGGTTCGAGTGACTGCATTCGATCGTCGCTTACCTTGGCGGCAACCTCGCTTCGACAGCTCGGGGCACCCCCCATCGTCGGATTCCTTGCTAAACTCGCCCCGTGCCTAGAACCCTGCCCACCGCCAAAGGTCCGTTCCACGCCGACCAGATTCGCTCGGGCGATCCCTATGAGCTGTCCAATGGCCATGCCATCCAATGCATGACCACGGGCGGGCGCGGCTCGCGCGCCAAACTTCTCGGCGGCTCGGTGCTCGAAAGCGATCCGGCGGTTGAGGAGGCGGGCATCGACACCGGATTCTCCCCCTCCTCCGAGACGCTGCGCGCCCCGGACGTGGCGGTCGGCAACGTCCCCAACACGCCCGGATGGGTCGAGGGAGCGCCGCCGCTCGCGGTGGAATACGCCGATACGGGACAAGACGAGAAGGAGCTGGCGCTCAAGATTTCCGAGCTTCTGGCCGCCGGCTCCCGTTGGGTCTGGGTGGTCCGCCTTTCCGGACCGCGCCGGGTCGAGGTCCACGAGCGCGGGCAAGAAATGCGCCTCGTGAGTCCCGGCGAGGAGCTGACCGCGCCGGGGATCCTGCAAAATCCCGTGCCCGTGAACGCCCTCTACGACCGCGAGGCCGCTCACGCCGTCACCCTCCGGAATCTGCTCCAGCGCCAAGGCTATGGGGATCTCGACGAGATCCGCGGCGAGGGGCAACAGCAGGCCTTGCGCGAATCCGTCCTCGCCGTCCTTATAGCTCGCGGCCTGCCGGTCGACGACGCGGCCCGCACCGCCCTCGAAGCGATCGGCGATCCGGTCGTTCTGCGACGCCACCTTGCCCGAGCAGCGACGGTGGCGACGACGGCCGATGTCTTCATCGCCGACTGAGGCTTAAGAACGCCGTCCTTAAGGACCCGAGGAACGCGCCTTCAGCCCGGCGAGAGCCTCAAGGATTCTTTTACTTGGCCGCTTGGCCATGGGCCAGATAGTAGCTGCGAACACGAACCCAGCGGCTTCGGGCCAGCTCGTCGTCGCGGCGACGGGCCTCGTTTTCGGGAGGAGGCCAGCCGTGCATCGCGCCGAACAGGTCCATCAACTCCAAGGCTCCCCGAATGGCGGTTGCGGCATCAGGCCCTGCGTGGCGGCGTTCCTCTCGCTCCTGGCTTTCAACGGCCTGCCACCCCGCCACCATGCGGCGCAGGCTCTCCGGGTTTTCCGGAGAGGCGGGTTGAAGGAAGCTCTTCATCGTCTGGAAGCTTAACATGGGCGAAACACCTGCCGGGTTGTATCGCCGCTCGCGATGTATATTCTCCTCAGCGGCATGGAAAACCCGTGTCGCAGGGGCGCCCACGGCGAAGGCGTCTCGGCCATGTCCTGAGTGAAGCGGAGAATTCGGAGAGCTGGACCAGACCACCACTGAGCTGGCCCGGATCACCACTGGGCTGGACCAGACCGCCACTGAGCTGGACCAGACCACCACTGAGCTGGACCAGATCACTTCTGAGCTGGGCCAGATCACCACTGAGCTGGACCAGATCACCACTGAGCTGGACCAGATCACTACTGAGCTGGACCAGATCACCACTGAGCTGGGCCGGATCGCCACTGAGCTGGGCCGGATCACCACTGAGCTGGCCCAGACCACCACTGGGCTGGACCAGACCACCACTGAGCTGGCCCGGATCACCACTGGGCTGGACCAGACCGCCACTGAGCTGGCCCGGATCACCCGTAAGCTGACCCCGGGGGACTGGCGTGAAGGTCAAAGAGTTGATCGACAAGCTCGAAGGGGATGGCTGGAATCAAGTGCGGATGCGTGGCAGCCACCGACAATTTCGGCATTCGACGAAGCCGGGTACGGTTACCGTCGCGGGCAAGCCGAGCGTCGACGTGCCGCCGGGGACCCTGAACTCCGTCCTTAAGCAGGCCGGATTGAAGTAGGAGGTGCTCAATTGCAATACGCGGTGGTCATCGAGAAAGGGCCGGCCAGTTACGGGGCCTACGTTCCGGACCTGCCGGGCTGTATCGCCGCCGGAGAAACGCGGGCCGAGGTCATGCGATTGATCCAGGAGGCCATCGAATTTCACCTGGATGGGCTGCGCGAAGACGGGCTGCCGATTCCGGCCCCTGCTTCGTCCATCGAGCTGATCGAAGTGGCCGCGTGAACCTAGGGTTGAAACTGCTTGTGCGAGCCGCGCTGCCTGACCTCTACAAACCCAAGACCCTTCAGAATCGCAACGACCTCTCTGGGCTTGAGAACAGGTAAGTCGCCCACCTCAGGCAACCTTGAGGGTCTGGGTGCCGACGAACTCCGAATGAAGCCTGGGCTCACCGGCCTCCAAGAGCATGGCGATGACTTCCTCGAGGTTCAATCGAAGCTCGTCCATCGTTTCTCCCTGCGAGTGAGCGCCGGGCCAGCCGGGCACGTGGCCAACGTACAGGCCCGTGTCGGCGTCCTTCTCGACAACGGCGGTAAAGTTTCGCATGGCGAAAGGCTAGCACTCGCAACCTACGTCGTCTAACACTACAGGACAACCGATTGGCGTTGGCGACCTACCAGATGGTCTAGCGCCTGCCGAAGGAACTCAAGGGTCAATTACCGAGCCCCGAGCCGGTGATCCTTCGGGAAGGAAGAGTGAGCCGACCTCAAGATTTCGACCGTCGAGCTCGACAACATGGCGAGCCCACCTGGGACTCAAGAACCCGGATCTGATGAAGCTCGGCATCCGGCCCCAGGATTTCCGCAAACGGGCACCGTCGGCGAAGGCCAAAGCGAAGGCACTGGCGGAAGCCAAAGCGAGTGAAGGGCAGTCCGTGAGCGCCGAAGCCTAATCCGGCGTTCGAGGCCGGGAGAGGGGGCAATCCTCTCCCGGCCGTTGTTGGGCGAACCACGCCGCCTGACCTCTACGAACCCAAGACCCTAGAGAATCGCAACGACCCCCGGCGATCCAGGCTCGCATCGTTAGAAAACTCGTCGCGCCTCCCGGCCGGATACGACCGGAAGGTCAGGCAATCCAGCCATCGAATTTCTCACGCCGGAGGAGCTGGCGGCATTTCGGCCCTGGCTCACGGTCTTCGACGCGGTGGCTTGGGACGTCCAGTTCGAAGGCGATGTTGCGGCCGGCCGGCTCGACCACCTGGCTGAAAAGGCGCTCTCCGCCTTGCGCGCAGGCGAAACCACTGAGCTGTGAAGCGACGACCCCCGGCGTGATTTTTGGGCGAGCTACCGGGGCCTACCGGAATCGATTCGCGATCTGGCGGACAGATGTTATCGGCTACTCAAGGAAGACCCGAGGCACCCTTGCCCGCTCGACCGGCTGGCGGGACAAGGTCTACTCTCGTCGCTATCAAGCGATCCTCGTGAGCGACGAGCAGGAGGCCCAGGTCCGGCGCCTGGTCTACATCCTCTCCCACGGCTGCAAGAAGAACCGGGTCGCCCGACCCCAGGATGGCCGGGAATCCATTGCGTCACCGCACTCCTCACCCGCCAGCCGATCGAACCTGGTTCGATCGCACAAAGGAGTGGGAAGCGCGCCAGCGCGGCGAAGAGGTCGGCGCTCGGCAGTTCACGGAAACGGAAGTCGTGAAGCTCGATCCCCTGCACTGCTGGCGGCATTTATCGCCGGAGCACTACCGCAACCGGATCGCCGAGTGGATCGAGGCGATCACCGCGCGGGCCGCCGCCCGGCGAGCAGAGACGAGGATCGAGTCCAAGAAGAGGGTGGCACCTATTGCCCCACCTTTTTCGGTTGCGCAGCCGCAGTTCCGGCAACCCCCACCCGGTCTCTTTACCTCCTGCCATGACCCTCTCGGCGATGTTTTGTCGCGTTGAGGGAATAGGTGCCCTCTCGAAGAGGGTGACCCCCATTGGGCTGGGCCCCGCCTCCTTGGAGTGATTCGAGGCCTTCCTGAACCTACCCATACAAGGGGTTTAACTACTATCTTTTCGGGTGGTTCTTTTAAATGCGCGAGAATCTAGCCTTAACTTTGACGGCGCGCAGATCTTTCGCGGGCGCGCCTCACAAGTCTAAGCCCAGCAGCTGTTATCTTTACCAAGGAGCAGGCAATGAAATCGGAGTTGGCAGAGAGCGTCGGTGGATTTCTCGCGAATCTAGAGGCCTCGAAGGTCAAGAAGACGTTTGTGTTTGTCGACATTTTTAATTCAACCGAGCATAAACTTATACGGCCGGACACCGCATGGGTCCCCGCGATGGCGGAGTTTTACCGCATGGTAGTTACGAGTGTCGAGACCTTTGGAGGTACACTTGTAAAATTCTTGGGCGACGGGGCTATGGCAAGTTTTGAACGCGCAGAGGATGCTCTGCGGTCTTCAATCGCCCTACAGGAAGAGCTAGACAAACGGCGGCGATCTAACAGCACCGAACTACGATGCAAAATCGGAATTGCTACTGGAGAAGCGTACGGGTACAAGACGGCAGATGAGAGATACGACTACCTTGGTTCGGTTGTTGATCTTGCTGCTCGACTTTGCTCGTACGCTAACGGAAATGCAATTCTCCTTAGCAGCCAAGTATTCTTTGCTGCGGACCTAGACAGTATCTCCTCCTTGGCTGGACTTGCCTTACAGAGAACGACCGAGGAATATTTCGGCGAACCGAAGAAGGTCGCCCTAAAGGGTATCAAGGAGCCGGTATCCTATTACGCTCTATTTTGGCAAGCCACCCAAGAGAACGTAACAACCCAGGCGGCACCATCGACGGAATCGCCAACTGCACCAGAGCAGCAGCCGCAGAAACCCCTCACGGTCGCGTCGCCCAAGAGTCTGCGTCAGAAGGGTACGGTGAGTCGTTTCATCAACGCCAAAGGTTTTGGCTTCATACAGTATCGCAACCCAGACGGATCCGAAGACAGCATCTTCTTTCACAAGAGCAGTATCGTCGGGGATTGCGAGGTATCAGATGGTGACAGTGTCAGATTTATTCCGGTCCTAGATGATCACTCGCGCCCGCATGCCGGATCCGTAGTCGTCATCGGCGGAACGGTTGAGGGTCGAGTTGCTCGCTATGACCCAGACCACTTCGGGTTCATAACCGTGCGCGATACTGATGGAAATAAGATTGACTTCTTTGTCCTCCCCATGGACGTCCAGGGCGCGATAGCTGCAGACAGCTCTGTAACGTTCACTATCGGAGAGACGCCAAGAGGTTTGATAGCAAAGGATGTCAAGGCAACGGATCGTAGCGCAGTAAGCATTCCTGGCGCCGAGCACCTTGACTTAGGGGTGGTTGAACATGGAATTTTGGACTATGCAGATGGCCCAAAGGGTTTCGGCTTCATCGTTTGCAGAGGAAATCGAGTCTTCGCTCATTTCACTGAGGTTATGGATGAAGAGAGAACTCTGAATAAGGGCGATCTCGTTGAATTTACGGTATTGGCGGGCAAGGAGGACAGCTATAAGGCCAGCCACATTCATGTGGTTGAAAAATCCAACCAAATTGAGACGTCTAGACTAGATAGCTAGCTCTCAGCTGCGCTCTCCTAACTGGCTGGCTCGCAAGGTCGAACAAGGCGTGACCTAAACGTCCAAATTCCTACGAGTTGGGAGGATCGCTAACATGCCGGAGTGGGTTTGGAGATTCACACGGAGCCTCCTCCTGACAGAAATGCGCCTCTCCTCGTGCAGCTGTAGCTACTTCGGCCCCTTTGGAGGGGAACCAACAGGCCCGTTCTTAACCGTTTCGTGAGGTTGGTGGGCTGTTAGCGGCTGTCAAAAACGGCGTGATTTAGGCGGTCAGGCACCGTGCGTGCGGGGGATCGATCGCGATTCGTCTGATCGAGACGAGCTACTGTGCCCCGCCAGAAGTGTCGTACGCCTCAGGCCGCCGGTCGCGGGGAGCTTGGGTCTTGCCGGACTACAGGGGCTCCCCGCGGCCGGTTCCTCGCCAATCCGACCGGCTGGCGCGCGCCTGCGGCGCGCGGATGATGCTGGACGGGCAAAACCCGCCGTTTCTGATCGCCGGAATCCCGCGCCTTTAGACAGCCGCTGACAGGTGCTATCGGGAATTGGACCTGGGCAGGAAAACAGTAGCTCGCGCGGGGTTTCCCTTTTGAACCGCGGAGCTTGTACCCCACCATCTGGGCGAAGCCGCCGTCGACGTCGAGGGCCTGTTTGACCTCCAGGGATTCGACGCGGAGGACTCCGATGCCCATTTCGAAGAGGAAGGGGGGAACTCTGGGGGAGCACGCCGACTTCGCCGTCCCAGGCGGGGAAGACGACGGCGTCGGCTTCGGTCTCCAGGTCCGCTCGCTCGGGGGTGATGATGCTCAGGTGGAACGTTCCGGCCATGGGGTTGGGCTCCTGCTTCGCTTGGTTCGATCAGGGCGCAGCATGCTGCGCCCCTACATCGTTTTGGGCCTCGTCGGTGGACCGCCCGCTTCGGCACCGGAATTTAAGGCCGCCCTTCCCCCAGATCCCTCGCTCTCGCTCGGGATGACGGTGGGGGGAGGATTTGGTCAGTTCGCCATCTTCTTGGCCTTGGCTTCGGCTTCTTCGATCAGGTGGTCCCATTTGCCGTCGCAGAGCTCTTCGAAGGAGCGGATGGTGTCTTCGCGCGAGCAGTAGATGCCCGGGTAGTCGGTGAAGACTTCGGCGACGAAGAAGGGCTGGGAGAGGAGCTGGCGAGCGGATCGACCGAGATCGAGCGTTCGAGGTTGCCGGTTGGTTTACGCGGTCGAAGGATCGGCCCGATCTTCCACCGGCCGGATCAGGCGGTCCTTGTACTGTTTCTGCAACTCCATGTAGTAGGCCACCAATCGCGCCGGGTCGTGGTTGAAGCGCGCCGAAATCCGATGACGCACTTCGCGAATCTCGTCAATGACGGGGTCAGGCCGGGTTTGAGCCATCGTCTTCTCCTAGCAGCGCCAAGGGTGTCACAAGAGCCGGTACAAACAGGCCCAACATGGAATTCACCGTGCGGATGTGCCCGAACTTATTCGCGTTCGCCAGATGCCTCGTCCTTCGAGCTCGTTGAAGTAGCGGCCTGAACAAGGGCCAAGATCCCTCACGCCTGCGGATTTCCTTCAGAAGGGCTTCCAGAGCCGGCAGTGCCTGTAGGTCTTTGGGCCGTCCCGCCGCCCTCTTGGACCGAATCACATCCTCCAGCGACGCGACAGGCACGATGACCGGCTCGAGATGTCCAAATCGGACGTGCTGAGAATAGAGCCGTGTAGCATGGCGGCGACACCGCCGATCACCACGTACTCCACGCCGTGGTGATCCAGGACGCGGAGGATCTCTTCAGGCTGAAAGGGGGCACGAATGCTAGCCAACCCGCCGGGCACGGTGGGCACGCTCCTGGAAGGCGACCATCTCCACGCCCGCCGATCGAGCTACGCAGCCGTTGATTCTTGGTGCGCTTCGAGTTCCTGGCGGACCTTCGCCGCGTGCTTCTCGATATACGCCCGCTGCTCAACGAAAGTCAGGCCGCGCATCTCGGCGTCCATCTTCTCCCGCGCTTCGCGCATGAACTCGACGGCGTCAAATTTCTTCGTCTTCATCACGAAAGATCTCCTGCGGGCTCCTGATCTCCAGCAGCGGGTATCCGAGCCGGAGATTGATCGAGTTGTAGCCGCGAATTCTACGGGGAGAGCCCGGAAAACAACAACGCGCCCCTCCCTCCCCGGGAAAGCGGCGCGTCGGAGTCCTACCAGCAGGGTAAGTCGGCCACTCTCAGTTCGCCAACCCCTTCTGCACCTCCGCCCGGGCAATCGCCTTCTGCCGCCCCTCAAACTCCGCGTCGGAGAGCATCGGCAGCTCCCGCGCCGCCGCCAGCGCCGCCTCGGCTTTGCCGCGATCCAGCTCGTCCAGCCGCTTGGCCTGTTCGGTCAGCAGCGTCAGCTTGTCCCCCACCATCTGGGCGAAGCCTCCGTCGACGTAGAGGGTCTGCTTGCCCTCGGGGGATTCGACTTTGAGGGTTCCAATGCCCATTTCGAAGAGGAAGGGGGCGCGCTGGGGTAGGACTCCGACTTCGCCGTCCCAGGCGGGGAAGACGACGGCGGTGGCTTCGGTTTCGAGGACCGCTCGCTCGGGGGTGATGACGCTTAGGAGGAAGGTTCCGGCCATGGTTTTGCTCCGAGGCCGTGCCTCAGTTCGCCATCTTCTTGGCTTTGGCTTCGGCTTCTTCGATCGCTCCTACGTACATGAAGGCGTCGTCGGGCAGGTGGTCCCACTTGCCGTCGCAGAGCTCTTCGAAGGAGCGGATGGTGTCTTCGCGCGAGCAGTAGATGCCGGGGTAGCCGGTGAAGACTTCGGCGACGAAGAAGGGCTGGGAGAGGAAGCGCTCGATCTTGCGGGCGCGGCGGACGATCACCTTGTCGTCTTCCGACAGCTCGTCGATGCCCAAGATGGCGATGATGTCCTGGAGGTCGCGGTAGCGCTGGAGGACCACCTGGACGCGGCGGGCAACTTTGTAGTGGCGCTCGCCGATCAGCTCGGGGGAGACGATGCGCGAGGAGCTGGCGAGTGGATCGACCGCAGGGTAGATGCCTTTTTCCGAGATCGACCGTTCGAGGTTGACGGTCGAGTCAAGGTGGGCGAACGCGGTGGCCGGCGCCGGGTCGGTGTAGTCGTCGGCGGGGACGTAGATCGCCTGGATCGAGGTGACCGCGCCGCGGATCGTCGAGGTGATTCGCTCTTGGAGTTCGCCCATCTCGGTGCCGAGGGTGGGCTGGTAGCCGACCGCCGACGGCATGCGGCCGAGGAGCGCCGAGACTTCCGAGCCGGCCTGCGAGAAGCGGAAAATGTTATCGACGAACAGCAGCGTGTCCACGCCCGTCTGGTCGCGGAAGTACTCCGCCATGGTGAGCGCGGAGAGGGCGACGCGGAGGCGGGCTCCCGGCGGCTCGTTCATCTGGCCGAAGACCATGACGGTCTGGTCGATAACGCGCTTGCCGGTGTTGCCGATCTGCGCTTCCTGCATTTCGAGCCAGAGGTCGTTGCCTTCGCGGGTCCGCTCTCCGACTCCGGCGAAGCAGGAGTAGCCCGAGTGGAAGCGCGCCAGGCGGGCGATCAGCTCTTGGATGATGACCGTCTTGCCGACGCCGGCGCCCCCGAACAGGCCGGCCTTGCCGCCGCGGACCAGCGGGCAGAGCAGATCGATGACCTTAATTCCGGTCTCGAAGATCTCGGTCTTCGACGACAGGTCCTTGAAGTCGGGCGGATCGCTGTGGATCGGCCGAAAGTTCGTCGCGGTGACCGGGCCGAGGCCGTCGATCGGCTCGCCGACCATGTTGAAGACGCGGCCGAGCGTCTCGACGCCGACGGGAACCTGCACCGCGCTGCCGGTGTCGAGGATCTTCGCTCCCCGCTGCAGGCCGTCGGTCGAACCGAGCGAGACGGCGCGGACGCGACCGCCGCCCAGGTGCTGGGCGACCTCGCACCAGAGGGTTTCCGTCGTCGTCTCGCCGAGGACGGTGCGCGAAAGCTCGACCTTGAGCGCGTTGTAGATCGAAGGCAGCTGATCCTCCGCGAACTGTGCGTCGAGGGTCGAGCCAATGACCTGGGTGACAGTGCCGATATTGTTGCTCATCGTTCGCAAGCTCCCGAAGGTGTGCGCTCTATCTTGGTTCTCTATCCGCGGGTCAGGCCAGCGCGTTGGCGCCGCCGACGATGTCGAGCAGCTCCATGGTGATCGCGGTCTGGCGGGCGCGGTTGTATTCGCGGGTCAAGGACTTGATCATGTCGCCGGCCGCGTCGGTGGCCGCCTTCATCGCGACCATCCGGGCGACCTGCTCGGAGACCACGGCGTCGGTGAACGCCTGGAACAGCTGGACGCGGACGGAGGCGGGCAGCAGGCTGTCGAGCAGCTTCTGCGGATTGGGGGAAAACTCGACCTCTCCGGTGGGGGCCGTGGGCTCGCCTTCGGTCTCCGCCTTCCGCGCGAGCGGCAGGAGCTGGACGACCACCGGGCGTTGGGTGCCGGTCGAAACGAACTTCATGTACGAGACATAGGCCGCGCTGATCTCGCCCTTGATGAACTGGTCCATCAGGGCGTTGGCGATCGGCTCGACCTGGTCGAAGCGCGGCACGTCGCCGACCGAGGTGATCTGCTCCTTCATCTCGCGCTTCAAGAAGCGGAAGTAGCCGATCCCCTTCTTGCCCGCCATGTGGACGTCCACCGGGTGGCCGAGCTTTGCTTCGCTGTCCAGATGTTCGATCGCCACCCGCAGGACGTTCGAGTTGTAGCCGCCGCAAAGGCCCCGGGTGCTGGTGATCGCCACCAGCGCCGTCTTGTTCGAATCGTTCTCTTGGAGCAGCGGATGCTCGACCCCGCCCGAGGCGGCCGCCGCGCTCGAAAGATCCGCCACCAGCTCGGCGAGCTTTTCGTTGTACGGCTTGGTCGCAACGGCCCGGTTGTAGGCCGCTTGAAAACGCGCGGTCGCGATCAGCTGCATCGTCCGCGTGATCTTGCGGATGTTGCGGATCGACTTGCGTCGTTTGACGAGGACTCGCCGGTTGGCCATGTCGGTACCTTGGGCTCGATAGGAGGAGGCTTGGCTTCAGCCCTCAGGCTGCGGCCGCCGCCTCTTTCTGAGATTTGAGGAAGTTGGGCTTGAAGTTGTTGACCGCCGTGCGGATCTTGCCGGCCAGCTCGTCCGGCAGCTCGCCGGTCTTCGCCAACTGGTCGAGGATCTCGGGCGACTCCTGGCGGATGTGCTTCAGAAGCGCCGATTCAAACGGCAGGATCTGGGCGACCGGCAGATCGTCGAGCAGGCCTTGGGTCGCGGAGAAGATCGAGACCACCTGCTCAGGCAACGGATAGGGCTGGTACTGACCCTGCTTGAGCAGCTCCACCAAGCGCGCGCCGCGATCGAGCTGGCGCTGAGTGGCGGCGTCGACTTCCGTGCCGAGCTGCGAGAACGCTTCGAGCGCTCGATACGAGGCGAGGTCGAGGCGGAGCGAGCCGGCGATCTTTTTCATCGCTTTGCGCTGGGCGTTGCCGCCGACGCGGGAGACCGAGATGCCGACGTTGACGGCAGGACGTGTGCCGGCGAAGAACAGGTCGGGCTCCAGGTAGATCTGGCCGTCGGTGATCGAGATCACGTTGGTCGGAATGTAGGCCGAGACCTCGCCTTCGAGCGTTTCGATCACCGGCAGAGCGGTCATCGAGCCGCCGCTGTCCGGGAAACGGTGGACGCGGTAGTTGTCCTTGTCGGACAGGGTCGCGTGGAACGCTTCCGCCTTGTCCTTGCCGTGCGGCCGGTGGTAGAGGCCGAAGACGTCGTCCGGGCGGACATCGGCCGGGGCGGCGAACCCTTCGGGGTGCTTCTTCGCCAGGCTCCGGTCTTTCGTGTCGGCCGGTGCGTCCTTGGCCACGATCGCGTACTCGTCGCGCAGCTTGACGGCGCGCTCCAACAGGCGCGAGTGGAGGTAGAAGACGTCGCCCGGGTAGGCTTCGCGGCCGGGAGGGCGGCGGAGCAGCAGCGACAGCTGGCGGTACGACTGGGCCTGCTTCGAAAGGTCGTCGTAGATCACCAGGGTGGCGCGCCCCTGCTGATACATGAAGTATTCGGCCATCGCGGCGCCCGCGTAGGCGGCGATGTACTGGAGCGGCGAGGGGTCGGCGGCGGAGGCCGAGACGACGATCGTGTAGTCGAGCGCGCCGTTTTCGCGCAGCTTGTCGACCACGCCGACCACCGTCGATTCCTTCTGGCCGATCGCGACGTAGACGCAGATCACGTCGCCGCCCTTCTGGTTGATGATCGCGTCGACCGCGATGGCGGTCTTGCCGGTCTTGCGGTCGCCGATGATCAGCTCGCGCTGGCCGCGGCCGATCGGAATCATCGAGTCGATCGCCTTGATTCCGGTCTGCATCGGCTCGGTGACCGGCTGGCGCTCGGCGATGCCGGGGGCCTTCCATTCGAGCGGCCGGCGCTCGACGGTCACGATGTCGCCTTTGCCGTCGATCGGGCGGCCGAGCGGATCGACGACGCGGCCGATCAGCTTTTCTCCCACCGGGACCGACAGCAGCTCTCCCGTGCGGCGGACCTCGTCGCCCTCTCGGATGCCCTTGTAGTCGCCCAGGATGACGATGCCGACCGAGTTCTCTTCCAGGTTGAACACCTGGCCGGAGGCGCCGTCGGCAAACGTGACCCGCTCGCCGGCCATCGCGTTGGCCAGGCCGTAGACCCGGGCGATGCCGTCGCCGACTTCCAGCACCGTGCCGGTCTCGGCCACGTCGGCGGCGCTCCTGTACTGGCGGATCTCTTCGGTGATGACCGATGCAATCTCGTCGACCTTGAATCTCATCGTATGTGTTCCTCAACCTGGACCCGAATCACCGGGCCGGTCATCTAGTCTCGGCCTTTTAGGTCGCTTCCGCGTAGGACGTGCCGCTCGCGATCTCGCTCGCGGCGCGCGCGTCGAGGCGGGCGCTGAAACGAGCCAGGGCGGAGGCTGCGGTGCCATCGATCCGCTCGTCCCCGGCGCGGACCACGATGCCGCCGAGCAGGGTCGGATTGATGCGTTCGGTGATCTCGATGCTCTTGCCGGTGTAGGTGCCGATCGCCGTGGCTAGATCGGCGCGCTGCTCTTCGGACAGCGGACGGGCGGTTTCGACCGTTGCCGACAGAATGCCGCGCGCGTCGCGGTATTCGGATTGGAACCCGGTGACGATCGCGGCGAGACCGGCGAGCCGCCCTTTGCGTCCGATCACCTGAAGGGCGTCGGTCAGCAGATCGCTCGCTCGGCCGCGGAAGATCTTTTCAATCGCCGCCGTCTTCAACTTGGCATCGACCGAGGGGCTCGCGAGGAACGCCGCGAAATCGGGCTCGCGTTCGAGCAGAACCCCGACCTCGATCAGCTCCGCCGAAAGCGCCGCCGCTTCCGCGGGACCGGTTTCGGTCGCCGCATCGAGCAGCGCCTTGCCATAGAGGCGACCGAGGGCGCGCGTGTTGTTGTCGATTCCCTGACTCATCGGATCGGTCTCTAGTTGGCTCTACCGGCCGAAAGGCGGGCAATCGTGTCGGCCACCAGGGCGTCGTGATCCTTCGCCTGGATCTCCCGGCCGAGGATGCCGCTCGCGATCTCGGTCGCGAGCTGGGTGCTTCGGGCATAGAGGTCCTTGATCGCGGTGTCGGTCGCGATCTCGATCTCGCGCTTGCCGCGAGCGATGATCGCCTGTGCTTCCGTCTTGGCGTCCTGCTCGATCCTGGCCTTCAAGGCATCGGCGTCGCGCTTGCCCTCTTCGACGATGGCCGAAGCTTCGGCGCGCGAGGCGTTGATCTTGTCGACGTACTCCTCCAGCTTCGCCGCGGATTCCTTGCGGTCGCGGTCAGCCTTTTCGAGCGCTTCGCGGATGAATGCCTCGCGAGCTTGGAGGCCGCCGAGGATCGGTCCCCAGGCGTACTTGCCGAGCACGAACAGAACGAGACCGAAAATCAGGACCGTCCAGATCGCGTTGCCGACGTCGCCGGAGAACGGATTCACCGACCCGCCCTCGTGCGCTTCTTGCGCCAAGGCCGGCATCAGCCCGCCGACGAACAGGAGGCCGAGAGTCCAGAGGAAGCTTGTCTTTCGCAACATCGGCGGTAAGCCCTCAACTGAAAAGCGTGGATCTCTCAGCGGTCCGGCCGGGCATTGCCACCCGACCGGACTTCTCAGAGTGCGTTCGTTCGAACGGACAGCTTTAGAGAACCGCGAGCAGGCCGACGATGACCGCGAACAGCATCGCGCCTTCGATCATGGCGGCGGTGATGATCATGGCGGTCGAGATCTGACCGTTCGCCTGGGGCTGCCGGGCGATCGACTCGACGGCGGAGGCGCCGATCCGGCCGATTCCCGCGGCGCCGCCGATCAGGGCGAGGCCGGCTCCGATCGCGCCGCCGAGCTTCCGGGCGCCATCGGTGGTGATGAGGGTGTGCTCCGCCACGGGAACCGCGGCAACGCCGTTCTCGGCCTGCGCGGCGGCGGGGGTGGGAACCAGCATCAGGAGCATGCCGGTGGCCATCAGGAGCAGCGCGAGGGTCGCCATTTTCTTGCTCATTTGAGATTCGTCCTTTTCTTCGTTCGCCCCGCGCCGAGAACGGCCTGGCGAAGTTTCTAGAGAGCTACCGGGTTTCAAGTTTCAGTGCGCCCGAGCCGTCGCGCCATGCGCGGACTCGTGGGCGTGATCGCCATGATCGTGTGCGTCGTGCTCGTCGCCATGGTGGAAGACCACCGATTGGCCGATGAACAGCGCGGTCAGAAAGGTGAAGATGAAAGCCTGGAGAAACGCGACGAAGATCTCCAGCAGGTTGATCGCGACCGAACCCGCGATGGTCGGAATCGCGATTCCGAGCCCCACCGCGCCCATCTTCGCCATCGCGTTGACGATGAAGCCGAGCAACACGGCGAGCAGCACGTGGCCGGCGAGCATGTTGGCGAACAGACGGACGGTGAGCGCGAAGGTCTTCGCCAAGATGCCGATCAGCTCCAGCGGCACGAGCAGCGGCGCGAGCCAGAGCGGTCCGGGCGAAAAATGCGCGAGATAGCTGGTGCCGCCCAGCCGCAGGCCGTTGATCACCATCATCAGCAAAGTGCAGATCGCGAGCGTGCCGGTGACCCAGATGTTGCCGGTGGCGGTACCGCCCAGGTGCATGCCAAAGAGCTTGGAGACCGGCGCGATCGGCAGCAGGCCGAACAGGTTGATGGTCAGGATGAAGAAGAACACCGACCAGATGTACTTGACGAAGCGGTCGGTATGCTCTTGCAGATTAGGGCGCGCGACCTCTTCGCGGAGGTAGACGCAGATCGTCTCGATCGCGTTGCCGAAGCCGGAGGGCACCAGCGAACCCAGGGCGTCCTTGGCCTTCCTCCGGGCGACGAGAGCCGGCACGAATAGGACCAGCAGCAGGCCGGCCGCGATCATCATCACGATCTGGTCGGAGAGGACCGTCATCACGCCGTTCGGCGTGAGCGGCCCCAGATGCGCCGGCTTCTGCACCAGCGGATGCTGGAGGATGTGCGATAGCGGGTTGTCCGCAAAGGCCAGCATCATCATCGGCATCGTCGAGGTGGCACTCATCGCGTCTCCGGATACTCGGGCGGCAGTGATTTTGCC
>JBBSBW010000087.1:0-15921 GCA_038250865.1 Thermoanaerobaculia bacterium
ATTGTCGAAGGTGATGCAGGCGAAGCGATCCGAAAAGGCCTCTACCTGCGGCAGCCAGCCGTCGCCGTGGACGGCGGTGCCTTGGATGAACAGGATCGCCGGGCCGTTGCCGCACATCTTCCACGCCAAGCGGCAGCCGCGATGATCGAGAAAAGAGGGCTCCATGAATCGTTTTACGATTTGGAAGGAAGCAGAAAGGGGCGCTGAGCCGCGGTCGCGGACGTGAAAAGAAGGAGGACTGCGAGGGCGGCCTCGTGCTGGCCGGCGTTTCCCGGATCGAGGAAAAGCTCGGCGAGAAGCCCGCGCCAGCGCAGAAGCTCCCGGCGGAAGGTGATCCGCATTGCACCGGAAGCGGTCAACTCGACCAGACGAAGCGCCCGCTCATAGGAAGACCGAAGACTCTCGATCTCACCCAGTTCCAGAGACTTGCTGGCGCGACTCATCTCGTTCGCGATCATCAAGAGCTGTTGATCGAGCGAGAACCGCTGCCAGCGTTCCAGGCTCAGTCCGGCATGTTGAGGAGCCGTCATTCGGCACTCTCCGGAGCCAGCAAGCCCAAGGCGAGGGAGCGAACGCGGCCACGGATCTCTAGGCTTTCGATCAACATGCTTCGGTTGCCCTGAGACGGCCTGATGTTGATCAGCGAAGTAAACTCGATTCGATCGTCGCCCGCCCGGTCCGGATAGAAGTTCCCACCCCAGAGATCCTCTTGCCGGCTACCCTGCTCCAAGAGGAGAGCCTCGCCATCGGCATGAAGCTCGCCTCCCACCGCAATCCGGCCGGTGCCGAGATCGACCTCAAACTTGACCATGTCGTCGAAGAAAGCGCCGACGAGGCGACGGAGTTCCCCCTCCGAAAGGGGGGCGGAGGTGACGATGATCGTTTCCTCGGCGCTCATGAGGACGGATCGTACCAGCCCAGCCCGGCTGAATGCGGGGGAAGCATCCATTCTCGGCTCCTGCGGAACCGGGCAGCCAGCGCTTCCAATGAGGCTATCGCCTACCAGATCCGCTCGACCGAGTAGGCATCGAATGCCGAGTCGACGCTCACGATCGGCAGGTTTTCGACAAGAGCTTGAGCGATCAGCAGGCGGTCGAACGGATCTCGATGGTGGAATGGCAGCCGAGCGACCTCGAAAGTATGGCTCATCTCGATCGGCAGGAGGTCGATCCGGTTACGGCGGAGTTGTTCCGGGATGAATTCGTGAACCGGCGCGGCAAGGGGCAGGCGCCCGAGGCTGACCTTGATCGAGACCTCCCACAAGGAGGCAACGCTCAAGAGAAGCTCATTTGCGCCTTCGGAGATAAGGGCTTCTGCCTTGGAGCTGAGCTTGGGGTCCGCGGAGACGAACCAGAGAAAGCTGTGAGTATCCAGCAGGGCTCGCAAAAGTTGCCAGCCCTACCGGTAATCGCGGAAGTCTTCGATCGGCGCGTCGAAGTCGTCGGGAACCGTCAACAGGCCTTTGGCGCTCCCCGGCACTCGCTTCTGCGGGGCAGGCCCTCGGGCATCACCCACGACGACTTGGTATCGCCCGGATTGATTTTTCGTGATCTCCACGACATCGCGTCTGGGAACGAGCTCGATCTCCGAGCGCTCGCCGCTCGCTCCGACAAACCAGCCGACGACTGCGCCGGTCGGCTCCGCCAGGGCGCGCCCTACAAGGGAACCTAAGACCCGAGCGGTCTTCGACTCGACTTTCAGGATTTCGCCGTCAAGCTGGATCTCGTCGGCAATGATAACTCGCTTACGCATTTCGCGACCTCACTTCTCTGCAACCCAAAACGTAAAGACTTTCGACCGGACTGTCAACCGTCAGGGTGGCCTCGTCCGAGGAGCGGGCACGGTCGCGCGCCCCTCCGCCTCACGGAGAGGAGAGGGGAGCACGATGACGATTTGCCGGGCGCCGAACTCAGGCCCCCGAAACCGCCAGCTCCCTTTCGCCGAACAGGCGCTCGGCGGTGATTCCGTGGTCGCGGCAGTCTTGGATCAGCTTGTCCGACGCGATCATCGGATCGGAATCGGGCGCGTATTCCTTGGCCATGATGTAGCGCAGCCAGGGTTCCATGCCCATCGCGTAGACGTAGGCCTCGCGACAGTTGAAGCTTTTCACGATCTCGATGCCGCGCTCGTAGTTCGAGCCCGAGAGGCGCCGCGAGTGATCCATTTTGCGATCGACCGGCTTGGTGATCAGCGGACCGTAGAGCCACGAGAGCGGCGCGCCGTCGCATTCCATGCCGAGGAACATGACGTCGATCGGGCCGGTGACCGCCCGGACGTGCTCGTAGATGCGCGGCTCGACATTGCACGAGTCGGCTGCGAGCATCAGGCTACCCTGCTCGGTCTTCACCATGTAGGCCATCTTGGTGAGGATGTTCAGGTCCGAATGCTCGCCCAGGAACGGAATGCCGGTGATCGACCCGCCGTCCATCTCGATCGTTTCCATCTCGTCGATCTCGTAGACGTTCTTGAAACCGACCTTCTGCAGGAATAGCTTGAGCGACGGGTCGGCGAGGTAGCCGCCGCCGTTTCGCGGCACGATGATGTTCTTCACCTTGTGCCGCAGCTGGAGCATCGATTCGAGCAGGATGTGGTCCTGATGGTTGTGGGTGATCACCACGTAGTCGATCTCGTCCGGCAGGTCCGCGTAGGTGTAGCGCGGCAGGCCCTCGTGCTCGTCGTAGGCGATGACCGGATCGGAGAGAATCGAGAAGCCCGGCGATTCGACCAGAATGCAGGCGTGGCCGAAGTAGCGGGTGCGCAGCTTGTTGCCCTCATAGCGCCGATAGGGGGCAGGCTCCTCGGTCGTCAGGAAGGTCCGGAAGCGCTCGTCGTGCTCGTCGGGAAGGCCGAGAATCTCCTTGATGAAGCCGAAAGTCTGCGGCGCCCGTTTCATCTTGAACAGTTCGTCTATGCCCGGGCTCATGAACGGAATCTTCAAGCGGACCGTTTCCGGCCCGGCGAGGTTCGGCGTCGAAAGGACGAAGGGCCGGTCCTGCTCGTCCTCCATCAGACGCAGAGACAGCTCCTGGTAATCGGTGCGGTAATACTTGCTCGAATAGAGCAGCCGCTCGATCAGGCGGAACGACGGGTTGTTGTTGAGGTCGTACAGCAGCTCGACGTAGCCGCGCAGCGGCTCGGGCACGCGCGGATAGAGCGGTTCGAGCGAGAACCCTTTCGCCTCGTTGCGCAGCATCTCGTCGAGCTCTTTGATCGCCTTGGCGAGCACGATCAGATCGGCCTGCTCGCGTTGCGTCCAATCGACCAACGCCTTCACTTCGCTGGCGCGGTTCGGCGGATAGTTGACGAACGGCCCGCCGAGCATCGCCGGGTTCTTCACCGCCGCCCAGTGGACCATCGGCGCCTGGACGTAGGACTTCATGATCGACAGATGGCGTTCGAGGACGTTCAAGCCGTAGGTGGCCGGCGGCAGCAGATGCGGCCAGGCATACCAGCTGCCGACCAGCGGCTCGGCCAGCACATTGGGCTTAAGGTAATACTTCTCGCTATTCAACGCGGATTCCTCCAAGGGTGGTCGGGCCGGATGAAGCTATTGGGTAAGGAACGGCCTAAGGGCGCAGGCACCCCTGCCTTTAAGTGCCGTGGCGAGTCTAAGGCGAGACAGGAGTGATCGCCCCGCCCTAACGGTCGGGGAAGCCGATCCGCTCGACCACGAGGGGCGGAGCGGCGACCGGATCGGGTGCGATCTCGAAGCAGTCGGCGAAACGCCCGGCGAGCGCGGGGTCGGCGGTGCGCAGGTGAAGGTGCCCCAGCTCATCTCCTGCGTCTATACGCGCGCCGAGGCGCGCGCGGACGGCCAGAGCCACGCCGTGATCGATCGGGTCGGCGGGGCGGGCACGGCCGCCTCCCGCTTCGACCAGCAGGAGGCCCAGCTCGCGCGTCCGGACGCGGGCGAGGAAGCCCGTGCGCGGAGCGATCAGCGAATGCTCGGCCGGAGCGAGGTCGAGCCGCGGGTGGGCCAACCATTTCGGGTCGGCCCCTTGCAGCTCCGCCCAGAGGAAGAAGCGCTCGCGCGCCGAGCCGTCGTCGAGCGAGCGTTCGAGCGCCGCCCGGCCGATCGGCCGGCCCATGAGCGCACAGGCCTCTTCGGCGAACACGAGAGTCTCTTCACGCAAGTCGGCGGGGCCGCCGCCCTCCAGGCATTCGATCGCTTCGAGCACCTCCGCCGCGTTGCCCGACCAGACCCCCAGCGGCTGGTTCATGTCGGTCAAAAACGCGGTCGCCGGGATCCCCAGGTGCGCGAGGGTGCCGGCCAGCCGATTCGCCAGCTCGCGCGCCCGATCCAGCTCCGGCAGAAACGCGCCCTCCCCCACCTTGACGTCGAACACCACGGCGGCCGGGCCGGCGGCGAGTTTCTTTGACAGGATGGAGGCGACGATCAGCGGAATCGAATCGATCGTCGCGGTCGCGTCGCGCAGCGAATAGAGCCGCCGATCGGCAGGGGCCACGGCGGCGGTGGCGATCCCCATCGCGAGGCCGCAGCGGGAGAGCAATGCCAAGCAGCGGCGGCGGTCGAGATCGAGCGAGAAACTGGGGATGCTTTCCAGCTTGTCGGCCGTGCCGCCGGTGTGGCCGAGGCCCCGGCCGACCAGCATGGCGATCGGCTGGCCGCAGGCGGCGAGCAGCGGTCCGAGGGTGAGCGACACCTTGTCGCCGACGCCCCCGGTAGAATGTTTGTCGCAGACTTCTGGTAGATCCTCGGCGAGCCGCCAGCGCTCGCCGGAATCGAGCATCGCGCGGGTGAGCGCGGAGGTTTCCGTTTCGGAGAGGCCGCGGATCGCCACGGCCATCAGGAAAGCGCCGAGCTGCCCTTCGCTCCAGGAGCCGTCGACTGCTCCTTGGACGATCTCGCCGATTTCGGCCGTGGACAGCTCCCCCCCGGAGCGCTTCCGCTCAAGCAACGCGTACGGGAGGGTCATCGGCCGGTGGGCGAAAGAACGGAAGGAGCCGGATCAGCCCGGCGAGAGACCGAGCGGCGAGCCGGATCCGCCGCCCACCTTCTGCTGCGCGAGCGTGTGGTAGCCCGACTGCGGGTACTCGTCGAGGATGCGCTGGTAGGTCTTCTTCGCCTCGGCGTCGCGCTTGGCGGACTCGTAAGCGGTCGCGAGCTCGTAGAGGATCGCGTCCTTGGGCAGCGGCGCATCGGAGGCGTCGAGCATTTTTTCCAGAGAAGCGACGATCGCGTCCGTCTTGCCGGCCCGGCGGTCGAGCTCGATCAGGTTCAGCTTCACGTTGCCGGCGAGCATGTCGTTCGGGTGGTCGTCGACGTAGTCCTCCCAGAACTTCCGCGCGTCGTCGAGCTTGCCCTCTTCCGCGGCGATCTGGCCGAGGTAGACGGTGGCGACGTCGGCCGCCGCCGAAAAGCGATACCCCTCGCGGACGTTCTCGAACGCCTTCTTCGCCCGGGCGCGGCGCGCCTCCGGAGTCGCGAAGCTCGGCGAATCGGGATCGTCCGGCTTGGCTCCCGTCGCCTGGATCGGCGCCCCGGCCAGCTGCAGAGCCTCGCCGAGCGCCACGCTCGCCTTGCCCCGTTGGGAGGCGCGGAAACCCCAGAAACCGAGGAGCACCAGGAGCACCAGCACGGCGGCGCCGATGCCCAACCCGATCGTCCGGCCATGGGACTGGGCATAATCCACGGAGCGCCCGACGGCCTCGGCCACCTCGTCGCGCTTGATCTCTTTGCGGGTCAGATGCGTGCTGCTCATGGGTCTCGAACCTCTTCCAAGATCGAATTCGATCGAAAACGGCAAACCGCCGAATCTTCGCGCCGATTGCCTGCCTTAAAACCTGCGGGGATCACCCTCAGAAACCGCGGAAGGCTACCATCCCGGGGGACGGCGGGCAACTTTCGGGGCTTTTTACCGGTCTGCTACCTTCGGCGGTCGAGCCAGCTCTTGTAGGCCGAGAGGTGGCGGATCGCCTCGGCGGTGGCGCCCATCTTTTCGGCGACGCCCGCGAGGTTCCAGTGGGCATCGGCGTAGCCCGGATCGGCGTCGAGCGCGGCGTAGTAGGAGGCCGCCGCCTCTTCCAAGCGGCCGAGGTCTTCGAGGGCGACGCCGAGGTCGAACGCGGCGGTCGCGTTGCCGGGCGAGGCGGCGAGCGCCGCCCGGTAATGGCGCTCGGCTTCCTCGGGCGCCCCCGCTTCGTGGCGCAGCCGGCCGAGGTTCAAATGGGCGTCGGCGTGGTCGGGATTAAGCGCGAGCGACCGGGAATAGGCCCGTTCGGCCTCGGCCACGTCGGTCTCCTCGAATTCGCAGCCGAGGCGATACCAATCCTCGGCGTCGAGGTCGCGCTCCTCTTCCAGGCGCGCGACGCTCCGGCGGGCGAACGGCGCCGCTTCGCGGGCGAGATCGGCGACCGCGAAATCGAACAGCGCCTGGCCGGAGGCGGGAATCCAGGTCGAGCGCTCGTCGCGCGCCACCACCTCTCCCCCTTCTGCGAGGATGCGCACGGCCGAGAGCGACCGTCCCTGCGGCAGTTGTTCGCGCAGCCGTTCGAGCGCATGGCGAATGCGCCGGGCGGGCACTCTGGCATCGCTCAGCTCGCGGGCGGCGCGCAGCAGGACCAGATCCTGAAAATGGAAGCGCGACTCTCCGGAGGTTCCGGCGCCGGGGGAGATCACGCCGGATTGCACCCAGGCGCGCAGGCGCGACTCGGTGATGCCGACCAGCCCGGCCGCCTCGCGGAGCGTGAAGCCCGCGAGCGGTGCGGCCGGTACCGCAATCGGCCTCGCGCGCGTTGGACGCGTTGGAGAGGAACGGGGCATCGCTTGCAGTCTAACGCCCTACCTTCTCGGAAGGAGGCGGTGTTGGAAGGATGCGGCGAAAAGTTCAATGCTTTTCCGCGGACGGTGTCGGCGTTTGGTCTAAAATCTCCGCTGCGGGAGATTCCGACCCCTTGCCCTTCGACCCCGAGCCTCCTCATCTTCCTCTCTCCGCTCCGGAGCTGACGGTCCCCAGCGGACCCGATCGGCTCGGCGTGCTGCTCGCGACCCGGTTTCGCCTCGGCTCCTTTCGGCCCTATCAGGAGCAGGTCTGCCGCTCGGTCGTGGCGGGAGAAGACGTCCTCTTGATCATGCCGACGGGGGCCGGCAAGTCGCTTTGCTACCAGCTGCCGGGTCTGGCGCGGGAGGGGACGACCCTGGTGGTCTCGCCGTTGATCGCCCTCATGGAGGATCAGGTGGCGAAGCTCCGCGAGCTGGGCTTCTCCGCCGAGCGCATCCACTCCGGCCGCGACCGGGCGGAATCGCGGCGGGTCTGCATCGACTATTTGCAAGGCAAGCTCGATTACTTGTTCATCGCCCCCGAGAGGCTCGCGGTGCCGGGTTTTCCCGAATTTCTCGCCCGGACGAAGCCCGGCCTCGTCGCGGTCGATGAAGCGCACTGCATCTCGCAATGGGGGCACGATTTCCGCCCGGAGTACCGAATGCTGGGGGCACGCCTACCGAAGCTGCGCCCCGCGCCGGTGATCGCGCTCACGGCGACCGCGACGCCGCGGGTGCAGGACGACATCGCGGTCCAGCTCGGAATGCCGAAGGCGCTGCGCTTCATCCATGGCTTCCGCCGGATCAACCTCGCAATCGAAGCGGTCGCCCTGCGTCCCACCGCCCGGCGCGACGCGGTGCGCGCGGCGCTCGCCGATCCCAGCGCTCGGCCGGCGATCGTCTACGCCCCGACGAGGAAGGAAGCCGATGCGCTGGGCGCCGAGCTGTCGGTCGAAATGCCCGCGGCGGCCTACCACGCGGGAATGGCGGCGGCCGAACGTGAGCGGGTGCAGAGCGCGTTTTTGGACGGCCGGCTCGACGTAATCGTCGCCACGATCGCCTTCGGCATGGGGATCGACAAGGCGAACGTCCGCACGGTGATCCACACCGCCCTGCCGGGCTCTCTCGAAGGGTATTACCAGGAGATCGGCCGCGCCGGGCGCGACGGCCTACCGTCGCGGGCGATCCTGCTCTACTCGTTTGCCGACCGCCGGACGCATGAGTTTTTCCACGGCCGCGACTACCCTGACCTCGAGGTGCTTGACGCGATCGCCAAGGCGCTCACCCCGGAGCCGCGCCCGGCGGAAGACCTCGCGAAGCGGTTGAAGCTCGACCCCGAGCTGTTCGAGCGCGCGCTCGAAAAACTGTGGATCCATCGCGGCGCCATAGTCGACGCCGAGGGTCGGGTGTCGCGCGGCGACCCGGGTTACCGCCGCTCGTATCAGGAGCAGAGCGGCCATAAGATGGGCCAGCTCGACGACATCCTGCGCTACGCCGAAGGGCACGGCTGCCGCATGCTCCATCTGATCCGCCACTTCGGCGACCAGGAGGACTCCGGTGCGCCGTGCGGCGTCTGCGACATCTGCGCTCCGGACCGCCGCCTGCTGGGCAGCTCGCGCGCCGCCACCGACGCAGAGCATTCGGTGCTCTCGGCGATCCTCGACGCCCTGCGCGAGCGCGACGGCCAGACCACGGGCCAGCTGTTCCGCGAAATCGGCGACGGCGAACGCCTTCAGGCCGGCTTCGATCGCCGCGCCTTCGAGCAGCTGCTCGGAGCTCTCGTGCGCGCGGGTTTGCTTCGCCTGCAACAGGATTCGTTCGAAAAAGACGGCCGCGAGATCCACTTCCAGCGCGCCCTGCTGACCGCAACCGGATACCAGATCGACGATACGGGCCTCGCCGGACTGATACTCGCCGAAGCGCCGCCCGACCGCGGGCCGAAGAAACGAGATCGTGCCAAGAGCGAGAAACTGGGAAAGTCCAGACCGGGAGCCGCCCCTGGAGCACCGAGCGCCGAACCGCCTGCGCCGCTGGTCGAAGCCCTCCGCGCCTGGCGCCTCGCCGAAGCGAAGAAGCGCAAGGTCCCGGCGTTCCGAATCCTCACCGACCGGACTCTCTACGCCCTCGCGAGCGACCGGCCGAACAACGAGGTCGGCCTTCTGAACGTCCCGGGTATTGGCCCCGGCATCGCCAACAAGTATGGGCAGGAGCTGCTGGGGCTGATCGCTCAAGGAGGAGCGGGCGCGCGGGTGGTTTGAATCCTTCAGCCCGATCTATTCGAGGCCTCGGTCCTGCAACGTGGCGAGAAGCCGGTCCAAATCTTCGAGGTTGACCGGCTTGACCAGGTGGCCATCGCATCCGGCCTCTTTCGACCGGGCCCGGTCGGCCTCCTGACCCCAGCCGGTAAGGGCGATGACCACCATGTCTTTTCCCCACGGCTGCTCGCGAATGCGTTGCGTCGCGTCGTAGCCGTTGAGCTTGGGCATCCCGATGTCCATCAGAATCGCGTGCGGGCGAAACCGCTCCGCGAGCGCCACGGCCTCGGTGCCGTCGTGTGCCGTTCGCACCTCGTTGCCCAGCAGCGTTAGCATCTTCGCCATGGATAGCGCGGAGTCGCGGTTGTCGTCCACCACGAGGAGCCGGCGCTTCGATGCCTCGGTCTCCGGCGCCGTCCCGGCGGGAGGCTCGATCGACGGTTCGGTCGCGGCTTTGAGGATCGACAACCTGACGGTGAAGGTACTGCCCTGTTCCGGGCCGGGGCTCTTCGCCTCGACCGTCCCGCCGTGCATCTCGACGAGTCCTTTGACCAGAGCCAGTCCGATGCCCAACCCACCCGTGGCCCGCTCGATCGAACGATCGACCTGACTGAACAGTTCGAAGATGTCGGGTAGGGCGTCGGCCGGAATGCCGATTCCGGCGTCTCGGACCGCAACAGAGACCCGCCCGCTCTCGATCTCCGCGGCAATCCAGATGCGCCCGCCCTTTGCCGAGTACTTGGTGCTGTTGTTGAGCAGATTTCCGAACACCTGCGCGAGTCGCGTCAGGTCGGCGTCGAGATAGATCGGCTCCGCCGGTAGGACGAGCGTCAGTTCGTGACCGGCACTCTCGATAGCCGGACGCGCGGTCTCGATCGCGCTGTTGAGAACGTCGACCAGCAAGACCCGCTGTCGGCGCAGCTCCATCTTGTGGCGACCGATCCGCGAGATGTCCAGCAGGTCGTCGATCAGCCGCACCATGTGGGTAAGCTGTCGATCCATTATCTCGCGCGATTCGGCGACGGCGGCAGGATCGTCCGCCGCCAGCCGCATGATCTCCAGACCATTGCGCAAGGGGGCGAGCGGATTTCGAAGCTCGTGCGCCAGCAAAGCAATGAATTCGTCCTTGCGCTGATTGGCATCGCGCAGCGCCTCCTCCACCCGCTTGCGGTCGGTCACGTCGCGAGCGACTTTCGAGGCGCCGATGATGCGTCCGTCGGCGTCGCGCATGGGAGAGACGGTCAGCGAGACGTGGATCAAGTGGCCATCTTTGGCCTTCCGGACCGTTTCGTAGTGCTCGATCCGCTCGCCGCGGGCGATGCGTTCCAAGATGTCCTTCTCCTCGTCCAGCCGTTCCGAGGGGATGACCAAGGTGATTGAACGGCCGATGGCTTCTTCGGCCGTATAGCCAAACAACCGTTCGGCCCCGGCGTTCCAGGTCCGAATCACGCCTTCGAGCGTCTTGCTCACGATCGCGTCTTGGGACGACTCGACGATGGCGGCCAGATGCGCCTGCGCCAACTCGGCCAGCCGGCTCTCGGGGTCACTTCGCTCGTTCCAATTCCGCAGGTCACAGGGTTTGGAACAACCGCCTCAACTCTTCCATCGAGAAGGGCTTGACCAGGTGGAAATCGAAGCCGGCCTCTTTCGAGCGCTCTCGATCCCTCTGCTGCCCGAATCCGGTCATCGCGATGATTCGGCAGTCGGCAAGCCCCCCCAGCCGCATACGGCGACAGATCTCAAAGCCGTCGATTCCGGGCAAGAGGAGGTCGAGCAACACGACGTCCGGCTTCCTGCCCGCGAACCTTAAAAGAGCGCTTTGCCCATCGAGAGCCACCTCGACTTCGTGACCGTCGCGCTTGAGCAGGATCGCCAAGCTCTCCGCCGCGTCGCGATTGTCGTCGACCACCAAGACCCGCCGCGGGCTCGCCCGGTGCTCGGACACATCTTCGCGAACGGTGCTCGGCAGGGCCGTCGTGTCGATGAGCGCCGGCAGGCGGACGACGAATTCGCTGCCTTGCCCTTCGCCGTCGCTCGTGACCAAGACATTTCCGCCGTGCATCTCCACCAGGGTCTTCACCAGCGATAGACCGATGCCCAGTCCTCCCCGAGAACCCACCCACGGCCGCAGGTCGCCCTGAAGGAACAGCTCGAAGATTTTCGGCAGGATCTCCGGTGCGATGCCGATGCCGCGGTCCTTCACCCGGATCACCGCCATCTCGCCCTCCCGGTCAACTTCGAGATCGATCTCGCCTTCTGGCTCCTGGTAGTTGGCGGCGTTGTTGAGCAAGTTGGCGACCACCTGGGTCAATCGGGCAGGATCGCCTAAAACTTGGATCGGCAACGGAGTTACGGTGAGATTCAGCCGATGCTTTTGCGAGTCGATCAAGGGCTGGCTGGTCTCGATCGCCCGGTGCACGATCGTCGTGACGTCGAGCGGCTCCAACCGCAACTTGATCTTTCCCTGGGTGATCCGCGAGACGTCGAGCAGATCGTCCACCAGGCGCGTCAACTGGGCGACCTGGCGCTCGATCACCTCGCGGCACCAGGCCTGGTCGGCGTCTCCGGCCTCCGGCCGGCGCATGATGTTGACCGCGTTCTGGATCGGCGCCAAAGGGTTGCGCAGCTCGTGAGCGAGGAGGGCGAGGAACTCGTCCTTGCGATGATCGGCCTCCTGCAGCCGGTGCGTCAGCTCAGTCTGCTTCGCCATCGAGGCTTCAAGCTCCGCGGTGCGGTCCGCGACCCGCTGCTCCAGCTCCTGGTTCAGCCGCTCCGACTCGCGCGTCTTCCGATACAGCTCGGTGAACACGCTCACCTTGGCGCGCAGCAGCTCCGGGACGATCGGCACCGAGACGTAGTCGACCGCGCCGGAGGCGTAGCCTTTCAGCCGGTCGAGGTCGGAAAGGTGGACCGCGGAGACGAAGATGATCGCCGTCTTTTGATAGCGCGGGTGCTGGCGGATGATCTCGGCCAGCTCGAAGCCGTCCAGCTCCGGCATGCTGACGTCCATCAAGACCACGGTGATGTCGGTCTTGAGGAGATGTTCAAGCGCCTCGCTCCCGGAGCTGGCGACGATCAGGTTCTCGCCCAGCTGGCTGAGGATCGCCTCGTAGGTCAACAGCTTGCCGGGCTGGTCGTCGACCAGCAGGATGTTGACCTTGTCGCTCGGGATCATTGGCGAGCCCACCGAAACATCTAGCGATGCAACCATAGGCGGAGCGCGGAAAGCAACTGCTCGGTATTGACCGGCTTCGCCAGGTAGTCGGAGGCGCCGGCATCCAGGCACTTCTCTCGATCGCCCTTCATCGCCTTGGCGGTGAGCGCGACGATCGGTAGCCGCTGGAGCCGCGGATTTTGCCGGATCGCATGCATGGTCTGGTAGCCGTCCATCTCCGGCATCATGATATCCATCAGCACGATCGCCACGTCGTCCGTCGATTCGAGAGTGGCGATCGCCTCGTGGCCGGTGCCGGCGGTCAAGACCGCCATGCCGCGGCGCTCCAGCACGCTGCTCAATGCGAAGATGTTGCGGAAGTCGTCGTCCACCACCAGCACCTTCTTGCCCACCAGGTCGTCGTCCGACTGGTGCAGGCGGTCGAGCATCAGCTGCTTTTCCACCGGCAGGTCCGAGACCACGCGATGGAGGAACAACGCGGTCTCGTCGAGCAGCCGCTCGGGCGACTCGACCCCCTTGACCACAACGCTCCGGGCGAGCGTGTGCAGCCGGGCGTCCTCTTCCGGCGACAGCTCCTTGCCGGTGAAGACCACCACCGGCAGATCGGCGAGGCTCGAGTCGTCGCGGATGTTTTCCAGCACCTCAAAGCCGGACATGTCGGGCAGCCGCAGATCGAGGACGGCGCAGTCGAACGACTCGCTGCGCAGGGCGGCGAGCGCCTCACGGCCGGTGGCCGCCGCCTGGATCGACACGTCGTCGTGACCCAGAAGCTCGGCGATCGAGAGCTGCTCGGCCTCGCTGTCCTCGACCACCAGCAACCGTTTTCGGCGCGGCTGGGCGTAGTCCTTGATCCGAGCGACCGCCGCATCCAGCCCTTCGCTGGTGGTCGGTTTCGACAGAAAGTTGAAGGCGCCGCGCGCCAGCCCATGCTGGCGGTCCTCGTCCAGGGTGACCATCTGGACCGGGATGTGGCGCAAGGTCGGATCCTGCTTGAGCTGGTTGAGGACGGTCCAGCCGAGCATGTCGGGCAGGAAGACGTCGAGCGAGATCGCGGCGGGACGGAATTCGCGCGCCAGCACCAGGGCGTCCGTACCGCGCATCGCCACCAACGCCTTGAAGCCGTGGGCGTGCGCCTGATCGAGCAGAATGCGGGCGTAGTGCGGATCGTCTTCTACGATCAGCAGGATCGAATCGCCCTCTTCCAATTCTTCCCGGTCGTCGGGAATCTGCTCGACCGGCCGATCCGAGCGCACCACCGGCAGGGACACCGAGGTGGTCGTCGCCTTGTCGCTGGGAGAACTCTTCGCCGGGGCGGACGGACCGACGTAGGTCTGCGGTAGGTAGAACGTGAACGTGCTGCCGAGGTTCGGCGTGCTGCGCAGCTGGATCTCACCGCCCAGGAGGTTCGCAAGCTCGCGGCTGATCGCGAGCCCGAGGCCCGTGCCGCCGTATTTGCGGCTGGTGCCGGCGTCCGCCTGCTGGAACGCCTCGAAGATGATCCGCTGCTTTTCCGGCGGGATGCCGATGCCGGTGTCGGAGACTTCGAACGCCACCACGCTCGCCGCCCGCTGGAGGATCGGATGCTCGAAGCTCCAACCCGCGGAGGCCGACGAAACGGCGAGGCGCACCCCCCCCTGCTCGGTGAACTTGAAGGCGTTGGAGAGCAGGTTCTTGAGCACCTGCTGGACCCGCTTCGAATCGGTGACCATCGTCGGCGCAAGGGCGGGATCGATCTGGACTTCGAGGGTGAGCCGGCGGCTCTCTGCCTCGTGGCGGAACGGCCGGGCGACGGCGTCGAGGACGCCCGAGACGTTGATCTCCTCAGCCACCACGGTGACCGTGCCGGAATCGATCTTCGACAGATCCAGGATGTCGGTGATCAGGTTCAAGAGGTCGGTGCCGGCGCCGTGGATGGTGCGCGCGAACTCGACCTGCTTGCCCGTCAGGTTCCCCTCGCTGTTGTCGCCCAGCTGTTGGCCGAGGATCAGGATGCTGTTGAGCGGCGTCCGCAGCTCGTGCGACATGTTGGCCAGGAACTCGGACTTGTACTTGGAAGTGAGCGCCAGCTCGGTCGCCTTTTCTTCGAGAGCCCGGCGGGCGCGCTCGATCTCCTCGTTCTTGCGCTCGACCTCGGCGTTCTGCTCGGCCAGCTGCTGCGCCTTTTGGGCAAGCTGCTCGTTGGTCTGCTGCAGCTCACGCTTCTGGTTTTGCAGCTCGGCCGCGAGCTGCTGCGACTGCACCAGCAACCCCTCGGTCTGCATCGTCGCCTCGATCGAGTTGAGCACGATGCCGATGCTCGCGGTGAGCTGCTCCAAGAATGCCAGGTGCGAGGCGGTGAAGGCGGAGAGCGACGCCAGCTCGATCACCGCCTTCACCTCGTCCTCGAACAGAACCGGCAGCACGATGACGTTCCGGGGCGTCGCCTGAAACAGCCCGGAGCTGACCGGCACGGTCTCGGCCGGCAGGTCGTTGATCACCATCCGCCGCTTGTCGGCGGCGCATTGGCCGAGCAGCCCCTCGTGGAGCCTCACGACGTGAGGGTGACCGTTGCGGCCGTCGTCGGCGAAGGTCGCAACCAGGTTCAGCTCAGACGATTCGGTCCCTTCTTTCCGGTAGATCACGCCCTGGTGCGCGTTGACCAGCGGCGTCAGTTCCGACAGCAGCATGCGGCCGACGGTCGCGAGGTCGCGCTGCCCCTGGAGCATGCCGGTGAATCGCGCGAGGTTGGTCTTCAACCAGTCCTGCTCGGTGTTGCGGTCGGTGGTCAACCGCAGGTTGTCGATCATCGTGTTGATGTTGTCTTTCAGCTCGGCCACCTCGCCGCGCGCCTCGACCTGAATCGACCGCGTGAGGTCGCCTTGGGTCACCGCGGTCGCCACCTCGGCGATCGCGCGGACCTGAGTGGTCAGGTTGGCGGCGAGCAGATTGACGTTGCCGGTCAGGTCTTTCCAGGTGCCGGCGGCGCCCGGCACGTTCGCCTGGCCACCGAGCCGCCCTTCGACGCCCACCTCGCGGGCGACCGTCGTCACCTGGTCGGCGAAGGTCGCCAGCGTGCCGGTCATGTCGTTGATCGTTTCGGCGAGCGCCGCCACCTCGCCCTTGGCGTTGACGGTCAGTTTCGGCTTCAAGTCGCCGTTGGCCACCGCGGTCACCACCTTGACGATGCCGCGCACCTGCTCGGTCAGGTTGACCGCCATGACGTTGACGTTGTCGGTGAGATCTTTCCAGGTACCCGCGACCCCCGGCACCTGCGCCTGGCCCCCCAGCTTGCCTTCCGTGCCCACCTCGCGTGCCACGCGCGTCACCTCGGCGGCGAACGCGTTCAGCTGGTCGACCATCGTGTTGATGGTCAGTTTGAGTTCCAGGATCTCGCCTTTGACGTCGACGGTGATCTTCCGCGACAGGTCGCCGCGGGCGACCGCGGTCGTCACCTCGGCGATGTTTCTCACCTGGGTGGTCAGGTTGGCGGCGAGCAGGTTGACGCTGTCGGTCAGGTCCTTCCAGGTGCCCGCGACCCCCGGCACCTGCGCCTGGCCGCCGAGCTTGCCTTCCGTGCCCACCTCGCGCGCCACGCGCGTCACCTCGCCCGCGAAGCCGTTCAGCTGGTCGACCATCGTGTTGATGGTGTTTTTCAGCTCCAGTATCTCGCCCGAGACGTAGACCGTAATCTTCCGCGACAGGTCGCCCCGGGCCACCGCGGTCGCCACCGC
>JBBSBW010000088.1:0-15788 GCA_038250865.1 Thermoanaerobaculia bacterium
GCCTGTGCGAGGCTCACTGCCTGCTTGGTGTTGCCTCACCCTCAACGGGTGGCGGAATACCTACCGGACCCCGGCGCCTACCGGGGTCTTTTTCTTTTGCGCCGGCTCCCCGCAGCATAACCCGCCTCCCCCGGACCCCCACCACCCCCCCGCGGGGCGCGGGGTGATTCTGCTGCTGCCGAGCTATGTGTCCAGATTTCTACGGATTTTGGTGAGCGGCTACAACGCCACACAGATTGCGGCGAAGCCACACAGGAATTCGCTCATGTCACCCAGAAATTGGGTGAGGCCACCTACGAATTCCCTCAAGCCACCCAGTTGATCCGCTTCGTCGGTGATTCGACCCGATTTTCGGTCCAGCGAGATGATTTCTTCGGTGACCTCATCGTTGGTTTGCGTGGTTCGACCGCCTGGTTGCGTGGTTTGGAGGGTCGCCTGTGTGACTCGAGTGATTTTCTGAGTGGCTTCGGCAAATTTCTGTGTGGCTCCGCGGGCCATTGCGGCGAATTTCGGGCATTTTGCGTGGTTTCAGCCTTATTTTGCGTGGCTTCGCCCGCCGATCTGCGTGGTTCGCCCGCGATCCTTGCGTGGTTTCGCGCGGCGGTACGCGAGGATTGGGCTTCGGGGGAGACTTCGGCAAGGGCGGAGCAGAACTCCGCCCCGCCCTGCGAGCCTTACGGCAACAGCCTCCGAGAAATCGGCCTGTCGGCGGCGTTCCCGGTGAAGACGCCCCCTAAATAGGCCCCTGTCCTGGAGTAGAAGTGCCAAGTGCCCGAGTCGAAAACTCCCAATTCCAGAATGCCGTCGCCGTCGAGGTCGATCGGCGCGGGCACCGGTTGGCTGAAGGTACCGAGGGCCACCCCTCCCTGGTAGGTGAGGGTGTCGAAATCGAAGAAGTGGTAGACGCCGTTGTTGAAGAGGACGACCTCTTCCGCCGGATTGGAGTCCCGGTTGAACGGCACCGGGACGTTGCCCGGCGTGTTGCCGAGCCACAGCCCTCGGTTGTACGAGCCATTGTCGTTGTAGAAGTGCCAGGCGCCGTTGGCGTATTGGGTGAAGTCCGCCGTTCCGTCGCCGTCGTAGTCCATCGGGACGGGGGTGCCGTTTCCTCCGACGAAGACGCTGGACCCCGCGAGGTAGGCGCCGGTCGCATAATCGTAGAAGTGCCAAGCACCGCCGTTGAATAGCACCACGTCGGTTTTGCCGTCGCCGTCATAGTCCGCGGGAACAGGTTTACCTCCCGTGACGCCGACGAAAATGCCATTGAGGTAGGAGCCGTCCGGGTTGTAGAAGTGCCAGGCCGCGCCGCAGAGCTGTGCGAAATCGACGTCCCCATCGCCGTCGTAATCCCCCGGGGCGGGAATGCAGCTGGCGTCGCCTCCCGTAAAGACCGGGAAGGCGGCGTAAAGCGCGGCCGGTGAGATGGCGACCGCGAAAAAAGCCAGGGCGAAAATCGAAACTTGCAGCTTCCGAAACATAAGCTCACCTCTCCTAACCGGGTCGATGCGGGCGCCATTCGTTTGACTTGTCATTGACAGAGGCTCACTTCGCCGGCGCAGATGCTGTCCCAGCCGGTCGCGCAACAGAAGGAGTCGGCGGCGCAGATCGTCGCGACGCAGCGGCTGCAGGCCGGGTTCAATACGGCTCCGGTTTCGTTCAGCGGATGGAGGCAGGGACCGAAATAGAGCCACGTTCCGTTGCGGTAGACCACCCAATCGGAAACGCCATCGCCGTCGAAGTCGGCGGGAGCCTTCGGCAGAGTGGGACCGGCACCGGCCGCCTGGTTGACCGGGAAACTATTGCCCGCAATCGTGGCCGAGCCGGAGCGGCTCTGCGGGATGCCGTTGGCCGCCCAGAAAACGGTGAGGGTGCCGGAGCCCGTTCCGCCGCTTTCGGACACCGTGATCCAGGAGCCGTTGCCGGCGGCCGACCAGTTGCCCCCCAGACACCCCGCGGGAGAGCCGGTGATCGTGACGGATTCGGAGCCGCCGGCCGAGGAGGGGTTGGCGCCGGTCGGATTGATCGAGAAGCTCGAGCAGACCGGCGGAGCACCGGCCTGGTTGACGAGAAAATTCTTGCCCGCGATCGTTGCCGAGGCCGACCGGCTCGACGGAGAGGTGTTTTGCGTCCAGGAGATGGCGACGAACTCCGAGCCCGATCCGCTGGTCGGAGACACCGTGAGCCAGGAGCCGTTGCCGGTGGCCGGCCAGCTTCCCGTGCAGCCGCCGGGCGAACCGGCGACCATGATGGATTGCGAGCCGGCGGCCGCCGAGGGATTGGCCCCCGGCTCGCTGATCGCGAAGCTCGTACAAGCCGCGGGCGCCGGATTGTCTCTTTCGCGGCTGAACCAATAGTTCTGCGTCACACTGTTGGCGTTGGCGCTGCCGCCCACTTGCCGGTGGCCGACGGCCAGCCAGGTCTTCGGGTACTTCTCGTGCGGCATCGATCCGTTGTAGTCCCCATACCGCCCGGGGGTTCCGAAGTTGCTGGCGGCGATCCCATAGCCCTCCCAGCCGCTCATCGCCGGATCGGGGGAAAGATCATCCCGGATGAGGGCGACGATGGTGGGAAATCTTAGGCCGCCCAGAAGGTCGAAGGTGCCGCCCAGATGTCCTCGTTCGTTGACCGACATCGCCGGATAGAGGCAGGCGCTGTCCGTGTTGAAGATGTCCGGCTGAGAGAGGACGGCGAGCGTCGTCGGGTTGAGCACAACCGCCCGGATATACGGATAGGGCCGAGAAAGCTCGTCGTCTAGAGACGAGTTCCACATGAAGCCCAGCTCCGTGCCGGTGATCCAGCCCGTCTGCATCCGGACGTTGCCGCGGGTGCAGGGGTCGAGTCCGTCCGGACCCGGACAGGAGAAAAAATCGAGGCCCGTGGTGGCGAGGCCGCTCACCGTGCTCACCGTGGGCGAAGTGCTCGATTCGGGCCAAGTGAGAACCTTGATCGAGGTCGTTGAGCTGACCGAAGCAAAGTACATGGTCGTCTTACCCGGCCGGGTCCCCTCCGCCGCCGCGCCGTTGACCGGCAGGATGCTGCCGTAGGAGCCTACGACGGTGAAGAAGTTGAACGTGAGAGGAGATCCGCTATCGAGCTGGGAGAGCGAAAGCCGGGCGATCAGCGCGCCATAGTAGGAGCTGCTTGAGGTAAAGATGTTGGTGGTGAAGTAGAGATAGTTCGCGCTCGTCTGCAAGGTGGGATAATCGAGCCAGGTGCCGTCGGGAAGCCCGAGGAGCGCGGGGGTGAAGTCGTAATAGTTCCAAGCGTTGGCGGCCAGCCCCGCCTGCCCGTGGGCGACGGCCAGGCGCACGCCGTTCGTGGTGGAAGGAATCCCCGTCGTGAGGTACTGCAGGTACCAGAACACCAGGTTGCGGGAAGAGTCCTGCGCCACTCGCTGATCGCAGCAGAAGCCGCCGGCAAAAGCGCTGGGCGAGCTGGGAAACAGCGTAAACGGGTTGACGTAAGAGACGGAGGCTCCATTGTTGGTCGACACCGCGGCGTACCAATTGAAGCTGGTAAAGATCCCGTCCCCCTGGCTTCCGACGCTGGGCTCGTTCACGTTGCTGATGAAGCCATTGTTCGGCGTGATCGTCGTGTTGCGCAGGACGACGAACGTGCCGGGCACGCGGATCTGATCATCAATGAGGGCGCTCTTGGTTTCCACCCTTTGCTTGGGCGGAAGGTAGAGCGCATCTTGAAGGACGGGCGCCCCCAGCTGCTCTTCCTCCTCGTTCTCTTCGAGGTCAAGGCCTTCCGGAGCGGGAGGGGCTTCAGCGTACAGGGGTCCGCTCGCGCGGTGGCTTGGGAGCCCAGTGATGGTGGCTACTTTCTCCGTCGGAGAAAGCTGAACCTCGGACACGAGCCTGGGGCCTTCGTCCGCCCGGGCTGCGAGCTGGAAACTCTGGGCGGCAAGCGTCAGGACCGAACTCAAAAGAAAGGGAAGAAATGAACGCGTGGCCACGAGTGACTCCGATCTATTGGACGATCCCTCAGCGGACTGAAGAATCCGGTTCAACAAGATCCCGGTTGCCGAAAATTGAGGCGACCGCCCAAAACGGGCGGCGCCACCCAACCTCGAACTTTTACTAAGACACGCGGAATGAGAACAGGTGTGGGGCGATCCATTCGCGCTCTTCCGAGCGCTCGGCGCCTGAGGGATCTGGCGGGGTCTTCCGGTGGGATACGAAGGCAAGGCCCCCAGGGGGCCTCGCCTCGACGGCTCAACGAGTCCGCGGGTTACGGGAGAATGCAGCCGGGGCCACCGACCCAGACCTTGCACTTGTAGTTGGCGTAGCCGTCCACCTGATACGTGCCGTAGCTCGGGCTCCAACACGCCCCGGTGACCACCACCGAGAAGCTACAGGTTCCATAGTCGTCGATCGAGAAGCACACCGAGTTGGCCGCGCTCCGCGTCTGGTTGGTGAGATCGGTCTGCGCCGCGGCGCAGCTGGAGCCCATGCCCCAGTGGGAGGCGACGCCGCCGCCCGGCGAGGTGGTGTAATTGCCGGTGCAGGCGGTGCAGGTCGCGAGCGAAATCGGAGCCGGGGTGAACAGGGCGGCGAGAGGGTCGACTTCGGCATGGGCGGCGGGAACCGAGAGCACCAGGGCGAGGGACAGGGCACAACCGATCGACAGGAGTTGCTTGCGCATGGACGGTCTCCAGGGCGTAGGGAATCGCGAGACTGCGATCTCTACCCTATGCGGTGCGCGCGAGCGGTTCAACGTGACAACAAATAAAGCACCGCTGTGAAGAGCTAGGCCGAGCGCAGGGACGATCCGGGGCCGCAGGGCGTTGCCCTGGGCTACCCTCTCGGCGGAAACCAGCCTCGAAGAATCGCGAGCAGTCGGCGAAACGACGGGTCCTCACATCGCTTGAAGCTCACCTTGCGCGCCAGCTCGCCATAAAGGGCGGAGGACCGCGGTTTCCAAACCTGGCGAAGCGCCTTTTCCGCCGCTTCCTTCGGCCGCTGGGGCTTGACGGCTCCAGCGACAAGAAGATTCCTATCGACCAACCAGGAGCGCAATGACTGGGCTCGACCGCCCCAGCCGAGAACCGCATCGACGTGAGGCGAATCACTCCAGAGCCAAGCTTCCAGCTCGGGATCGAGGACGACCACTCGGGCTCGCTCTCCCCAATCGGACGCCAGGCGCTCTTCGAGATCTCGCTCCAAGACTTCTCGGGAACTGCCTTCACGCCCTGAGCCCTCTCGGTCGAAGAGGACGAGAGCGTGGCGATACCGGTCCCGATAAAGGCGCAACAGGTCGGCGCCCTTCAGGCAGCCCGGGTCGCGCTCCACGTGCTTGATCACTTCGAACGTCACCGCCCGAATCCCGAGCGCCTCGGGCCGAGACAGGAGCCCCTTGACCGTCTGCTCCATGTTGGCGTCTGCGACCAAGAGCACCAAGTCGCCAAGCTCGGGCTCACTGGGCATAGCCGAGCACACCGGAGGCGAAAAGAACTCCCAGGCTGGTCTCTCCCCGCCACTCCTTGAGAGCCGGCAGGTCGCTGCCGCGCACGATCTCGGTCGCCCCTTCGGGGTTCTTGGAGAAGCAGAGCAGCTGCTCCGGTTCGACCAGGCTCAAGATGACGGGCGAGTGGGTCGCCAGAAGAATCTGGGCGCCGTATACAGACGACAAAGATTGGAACATCGTCTCTACAGCGCGAGGGTGAATCCCGTTCTCCGGCTCTTCGATCAGGAAAGTGCCGGTCAAGGCCGGCAGGTACGCAGCGATTGTGAGGGCCATGAGGAGAAGGGTGCCGTCGGACGCCATCCACGAGGGGATCTCGACTCCACCGCGGTAGCCGAGCATCAGATATCGGTGTTTGTCGTCCGCCCGTTCGACGGTACGAACTGATTCGAGATCCGGCAGCGCCGTCTGTAGATGGCCGATCCACTCGCGCCGCCGCTCGGGTGAGTTCTGTTCGAGGTCCGAAACGACCCAAGGAAGGTTCGAGCCATCGGCCCCCAACCTCCGCCCCTGCCCGGGCGGACTCGCCTGCCGGATCGAGAGGCTGTTGAGGACGAGGCGCTGCACACCGTCCATGAGCAGAGCCTTGAGCCAGGTGGCCACGGGAAACTTCGACTCATCCTCGGGAACGTTGGCGAGCGCCGAGCGGCGGGGACTTAACTTGAAACGGAAACCCTGCCCTTCGTTGCTGAAGGTTTCGGACGCGAAGGTCGCAATGCTCTCCTGGTCCCGTTGGATTGAATACCGAAGAAGAAGTGTCGGCGGGACTTCTTCCCTGGTAGCACCGATTTGCAGCGCGATAGACTCGCTTTCGAACCCGACTTCCCGAGCTTGGGGATCCAAGCGCAACGCGACCTCGTACCGCACCGTGTCGAACGCCGGGTTCAGCAATCGGCTCCGCAGTTCCTCGGGAATCCGCGCTTCGATCGCGAGCTCGAATCGCTCTCCCTCTCGCCGCCAGGTCAGATCTTGGAAGTTCGCCGTCCGTTCGCCGACCGCCTTCTCCACCCCGCCAGAGACCAAATCGCCGAGAAACGCCACGACGTCGAGGAACGTCGTCTTGCCGCTGGCGTTCGGGCCGATCAGGACGTGAAATCCATCCAATGGCTGCGAGACGTGGCGCAGGCAGCGGAAACCGAGAGCTTCGACCCGCGTGATCATGTGAAGAGGCCCACCCTCGCCTACCGCATCGAGAATTCCGGCCGATATGCAAGCAGCCAGAGGCCCGAGTAGTCGCGCATCAGGCGCATGCGGAGCAGTTCCAGGTCGCGCGCTCCGGCGAGGTCGGAGCGGAGGACGGCCTGGTGGACTTCGTGGTCGAAGCGGAAGAGGAACAGGTCGGCGACCCGGCAGGTCTCGCGGGCCTGATCGAAGATCGGCGAGGCTCCCGTGCGGGCGGTTTCGTCGAGCAGGCCGGAGATTTCCTGGGCCTGTTCGTTGGTGCGCAGGCGGAGCGCCGCGGATTCGAGGACGAAGCGTTCGATCGATGCGGCGGAATCGTCTCCGCCGCAGACGCGTCGGCAGGCGAGGACTTCCCGCGCCTCCAGGCGGAGGGGGAAGACATCCGGGGTGAGAGTCGCTTCCCGCGGGCCGGTGGTGGGCGGCAAGTCTTGGATCGCGTCGACCAGGCGTTTGAAGTGGTCGGCGATCAGCTCGAAGTGCGAGGCGACCGCCGAGCCGGCCGCCGCCCGCTCGATCTCTCCCGTGTCCTCAAAGATCCGCGCCGGGTCCTTGCCGCCCGCCTCGGCGAGCCGGGGCAGCAGGTGCCGCACGCTCTCGCGGATCTGCGCTAGGTCTTCGAGTTTGAACTCGTCGCTCCGGATGCGCTGCTCGAAGCGCTCGATCTGTTCGCGGAAGGCGGTGAGATCCTGATCCAGCTCTTCGTTCCCGGACACCTGGCGCTCCAGCTCGAAAATGCGCTGGTATTCCGAGATGAAGCGGCGCTCCTCCTTCTGGTACAGCTCCTGAATGCGCGCCCGGAGCACCAGGTTCGTCGCCTGGACGGAGATCAGGATCGACGGCTCGAAGTAGAAATCGGCGAGCCCGTGCTTGAGTTCGCGGAAGCGCTGGATCACCTCGCGCTCGTAGAGCTGGTCCAGCCCCTCGACCGCCTGGATTTCGGCGCGCAGCGATTCCACCTCGTCGCGCCGGTAGGCGATCACCTCAGGGGCGAGCGGCGGCGCGCCGAGCAGCATCCACAGGCCGTCGAAGATCTCCAGCAGATGGCGGGTGTCGCGTAGGCGCAGGCCCTGGCCGAGCTGCCCTTCGCCGTCCTCTTCCGACAGGCGGGCGAGCAGGAAGTCGACTTTGTCCAGCCGCGCGGGGGGCCAGCCTTCGCGGCGCGGCGCGAACAGGTAGAACTTGACCAGCTGGGTGAGGATCTTCTCGTCGTAGCCGCGGACCCGCTTGAAGAATTGGCGCAGGGAGTTCGCGCCGACTTTGCTATCCTCAGCCTCCAGCGCTGAGATCAGGTCGGAGAGTCGGCGGTCCACGGCGTCGAGCCGAACTTTCAGCAGGTCGCCCGCCGCGGCGTTCAAGTCCTGGGAGATCTCTTTGAGTTCGTTGTACAGGTCTTGAAATGCGGTCGAGTGGTCCGCGCCCTGACGATCGAGGACGGTTTTCGCCAGTCCCTGCAGAAACTGATGGAATGTCCAGGCCGCCCGGAAGCGATTCGACAGGTCGGTATAGCGCCGATGGAGAAGTTGAAGCTCTGGAACGCTGGGCATGTGCGAAGTTCCGTTCGGGTACGTTGGACGAGCCGAGTCATATTACTTCAGGAGGTCCGGGATGGGACACGACGTGCGGGTGCTGATCTCCCAGGAGACGATCGAAAAGCGGATCACCGAGATGGCCAAAGAGATCGATCGCGACTTCGCGACCAGCGACCGGCTGATCTGCGTCGGCGTGCTCAAGGGTTCGGTCTTCTTCATGGTCGAGCTGCTCAAACGGCTGACGATTCCCTGCGCGATCGACTTCTTCCAGACCTCCTCCTACGGCAGCAGCACCAGCCCCGGCGAGGTGCGGATCAAGAAGGACATCGACCTGTCGATCCGCGACAAGGACGTGCTGTTGATCGAGGACATCGTCGACAGCGGCTACACCCTGCGGACGATCCTCGACCTGTTCCACTTCCGCCGCGCCCGGAGCGTCCGGCTCTGCACCCTGCTCGACAAGAAGGAAGCCCGGAAGATCGAGGTGCCGATCGATTACTGCGGTTTTCCGATCGAAAACCTGTTCGTCGTAGGCTACGGTCTGGACTACGCCGAGCGCTACCGCAACCTGCCTTACATCGGGGTCTACGAAGGTCCCGTTCAGGAGTGAACCCATGACGACTGACAAGATTGGTTATCACCACACCGACGACGCACCGGCCGCGATCGGCCCCTACTCGCAGGCGGTCTCGCTGGGCGGCCTGCTCTACACCTCGGGCCAGGTGGCGCTCGACCCGGCTACGCAAGCGCTGGTCGAGGGAGGGTTTGAGGCTCAGGCCCGGCGCGTGTTCGCGAACCTCGAGGCGGTGCTCAAGAGCGCCGGCTGCTCGTTTGCCGACGTGCTCAAGGCGACCGTTTTCATCCAGGATTTCGCCGACTTCGCCAAACTCAACGAGATCTACGCCGAGCACATGGGCGACCACCGGCCGGCCCGCTCGACGGTCCAGGTGGCCGCACTGCCCAAGGCGGCGCTGGTCGAGATCGACTTCATCGCCCGAATCCCCTAAAACATCCGATTCAACCACGCGACCCAACCACCCGAATCAACCCCGCGACGGAGAGACGCCATGCCGCAGCTCGCCCAGAAGACCACACTCACCCTCGCGGCCGCGGAGGAGATCGCCCTGGCCGCAGAGGTCGAGGCGAAAAAGAACGGCTGGAACGTCTCGATCGCGATCGTCGACGAGTCGGGACGGCTGATGTATTTTCGCCGGATGGACGGCTCGACCAACGCGAGCGTCGAAATCGCCCTCGCCAAGGCCGCCCATTCCGCGAACTACCGCCGCGACACGCAGTACCACGAAGCGCTGCTGAAAGCCGGCAACCTGGTGATCCTCGGCCTGCCAAGCACCGTGCCGCTCGAAGGGGGTCTACGCCTGATTCACGAAGGGACGGTGATCGGAGCGATCGGCGTCTCCGGCGTCCAGGCGAGTGAAGACGGCCAGATCGCCAAGGCCGGCGCGGATCTGTTGAATCAGGGGGCGACGTAGGCCGGGGTCTCGGAAGGCGGATCGGAGGTACACTTGGAGTGCGCGTTCTCGCGCGATCCATGAGGCCCTAGCCATGGCACTGATCACCTACGATCTCTCACCGAGCACATTCTCCGCTCTCCGCCTGTCGCCGCCCGAATTTGCGCGCGAGATGAGGGTTGCCGCCTGCGTCCAGTGGTACGCCCAGGGACAGGTCTCCCAGGAGAAAGCCGCCGAGATCGCCGGCCTCTCGCGTGGCGAGTTCCTCGAAGAGCTGTTTCGACGGAGGGTTCCCGCCGTCCAGGCGACGCTTGAGGAGTTGATCGAAGAGATGGAGCATGAGTAGGTGTTGGATCGTAAACGCCTCTCCTCTCATCCTTCTGGGTAAAATCGGGCGGCTTTCTCTCCTGAGTGAGCTGGCGGACCAGCTCCTCATCCCGGAGCGAGTGGCGGCGGAAGTCGGCGCTCAGCCCGATGGCGAGCCAACGATGGTCGAGATCGCCCATCACGATCGATGCCGAATCGTTCCTTCGATTCAGGTCCCTCCGGAGATCGAGGCCTGGGACCTCGGCCCTGGAGAGTCGCAGGTTCTTGCCCTTACGGTTTCGACCGTTGGCAGCCGTGCGGTCCTTGACGACCTTGCAGCCCGCCGCTGCGCTCAATCCTTCGGGCTCCCCGTCATCGGAACCCTCGGCATCGTCCTTCGTGCCCGTACCACCGGCCGAATCCCCTTGGCCCGACCGGTTCTCGACGAGTTGCGCCGCAAGGGGCTTTATGTCTCAACGCAGCTCATGGATGCGGCGCTGGCTCGAATCGGGGAATAACGCTCGGAGCCGGGGATATGGATTGGACTCGTTTCAACACGCATAAAGACTCCCCCGAACGTGCCTTCGAGGCCTTCACCGGTTGTCTCTTTGAACGGTGGTGCCAGGAGGAGTACGGGGACCAGCTCGAGCAAGTCGTCTTTGTCAATGGAGCCGGAGGAGACGGAGGGGTCGAGGCCTATGCCACCCTCCGTGATGGCGCAGTGGTCGGCTTGCAGGCAAAGTGGTTCCGAGAGCCGCTCACCACAAGCCGCCTTGCCCAGGCACGGAAATCCTTCCACACCGCGGTAAAGGTACGGCCACAGCTCATCCGCTACATCGTAGCTCTTCCCCGGAACTTGGGCGACCAGAAGTCTGGTGTCAAGACCACGGAACGTCAGCGCTGGGTCAAGTTCGTCACAGATCAGGGCAAGGGCCACCCTGGCCTCGCCATCGAGCTGTGGGATGAGTCCCGCCTGACACAGTTGCTGGCCGCGCCTCGAAACGAAGGGCTCACGCGGTACTGGTTTGACCAGACCGCCGTCAATTTCGATAACCTGCGGCTGTCTTTCGAGCGCCAAAAGCTTGGCTGGCTCAGCCGGCGTTACTTCCCCAACCTGCACCAGGCCGGAGAGATCGAAGGCGATGCCACGATCCGGCTGGAAGGTCCTGCAGCCGTTTCTGAATGGCACAGCGAAGTGCAAACACTCCTTGGACTCCTGGGTCACGCCAAGGGTGAGGTCGAGCGCCTGCTTACCCGGCCCGACCTGAGGCCCCGTGAGAACATGGAGGACCGCCTCCAAGCCGCCCTGGCGAGCCTCGACGCGGCTCTGATCCAAACGAAAGCCCTGCAACACACCATCCAGCCAGGCAATGCCTTCCCTCTCCCTCCTTGGGAGTACGAATCTGTCTCCCTCACAGCAGCTTGGGAGCTCCTTGAAGAGCTGAAGTCACGAAAGCCGAAAGAATTCCGCATGAGCCCTACCGAGGGGGTCGAGAGGAACCTCGATCGTCTTTGGACTCACTGGTACAAGAGGCAAGCCGTTCCCGGAACCCTGGACCGGTTTGGCCTTCATCCCATGTACGTCGCCGAAGCGGGGGCCGGCAAGACCCACGCCCTGGCCCGCTTGGTCGAAGCTCAGCTCCAGAAAGGCGCGCCGGCCCTCCTTCTGCGTGCTCGCGACCTGAAGCCGCGCGAAGGCTGGGGATCAATCTTGCGAGATGCGGTCGGTGAACCGGCTTGGACTCTCCCGCAGATCCTTGATGCGCTGGAGGCATCTGCCGCGCAGGCAGACGTTCGCCGGGCAACTCAGATGCAGCCAGCCGAAGTACAGGCTCGCACCCGGGTTCTGATCGCGGTCGATGGGCTCGATGAGACCTCGCGTTCCGGCGACTGGGCCGATCTGCTCGGTGAGCTGACCCCTTTGATCCGGCGTTTCCCTCGAATCCTTTTCGCGTTCTCGCTGCGTCCTAGCCTTGATGCAAGGCTGCCGGATCCCGGCTCGCTCGACCGCGTGTGGCTGCAGGGTTCCGATCCCGACATGTCGGAACTCTTTGCAGCCTACTGCCGCGCCAGCGGGATTGAAGCTCCGCCGGCCCTCAGATGGGCTCTCCGCACTCCCCTGGCGGTGCGGTTGTTTGCCGAGCTGAATAGTGGGCAGAGCTTCGCAAGCCTCTCACTCGATGAGGTATCCCTTGTCCGCCTGATGCACAGAAAACTTGATTACGTCGAGGGGGCCGTCCGTGACCTCTCTCCCGACGCATGGTCGGATGTCCTATCTCCGGTTCGATATTCGCTCCGCGCCCTCGCTCGAGAATGTCTTCGCCAGGGCCCCCTATCTACCCAGGAGGCCATCCGGGCTGCCGAATCGCGTCTGCCAGCGGGAGTATTCCAGCCAGATAGGCTACTTTGGATTCTGGATCAATGCAGGGATTGGGGCCTGCTGCTCTTTCAATCGGAGTCCTGGGACGGTCATCAAGACGAAGAAGGGGCCTGGGAGCCCGCCTATGAAGTACTGATGGACCATCTGCTCGCCGAAGAGGCGTGCCAACTGGCGCTGAAAAACCCAGAAGCTCCCAACATGCCGGATTACCTCCAGGAGAGATCCGATGCCCAAGTGATGACCATTTCGCTCCTGGCAGCCAAAGGGCATCGATACTTTGAATCGAAGCTTTGGGAGAACAGCCTTCCAGCCGACCAACGTGAAAGCCTCCAGTTGTCTGCGATTCCCATGCTTTCCCGGGAACGGGCTCTGGAGTACCGGGATTTCATCGCAGAGATCTTTAGTCGGAACATGCCGAGCTGCCGCCAGGTGCTGGATGCGGTTGTCGTACCTGGCCTGCGGGTTCCAGGTTGGCCTTTCGGGGCGCATTTCGTTCACGAGATGCTCCTGCCGTTCCGGGTCGCAGACCGAGATCTCTTTTGGTCGGGCCCTTCCTATCTGCCTCATAACCATGGCGGTGTCTGGGAAGGGTCCGGACACCGTGTTCTCGAAGAGCTCGAGATCGCAGAAGACGATCCCTGGGATGCCGCTCCTCTGCTTCTGGCCTGGGCCACGACGACGGTCGACAACAGAAATCGTCGCCGTATTCGAATGAAGCTTGCCCAGTGGGGGCGCAAACAACCCGAAGGTCTTCTCCAACTGCTGGCGACGGCGACTGAAACGAACGACCCGCAGATGAGGGAAGACCTCCTGTCCGCAGCGTACGGTGCCGCCTGCCTGACCCGGCCCGATGCGGCCTGGAAGCCTCTTTGCGAATGGATTATCGATAGCTTCTTCGTCTCTGGCGCACCGCTCGGCACGAACAACATCGTTGTCCGCCATTCAGCCAAAGGACTGGTCGAACGCGCCTTTGCGTGCGGAGTCCAACTCGAGCCACTGAGGCTTGACGCTCTCCGCCAGCCTATCGTCCGCGATCCGGAGTTCCTGCCCATCGACTTGGAAGCGGTTCAGCGCATCGAAGACTATGGTGGCGAGAATGGCGCTTCACCTGCGACCAACGACCTGGCTTGGTATGTGGTGCCTAGCGCGATAGATCCATTTTTCAGCCGGATGACGAGGAGTTGGTTGGACGACCAGGAGGAATCCAATGATCCGCCGCCCCTTAGGGAAATCAGCGGTTTCGTCCTCCGGCCTTTTGTGGCTGAGGAGTTGAGGAAAGGTGCCGGCGCTGCTGCGCGGAGAGCCGCCGAAGCCGCCCTGGAAGAGCAGTCGCTGGTCCAGGTGGAGATGAACGCAAGCCAATCAGAGGCTCAAAGACGGATTGAGGAAATAGTGGCCCTCATGGAGGCAACCATCCCGGGGCACGACCCGGACCAAACCCCTGAGGAGACTGCTGCCGCAGGAAACCAAGAGCAGGCCAGTCCAGCGATGGCCCTGTTTGAGAGTCCCGAGTTGCCGAGCGCAGCCAAGGCTTTGCTGGCGCTTCATGCCAGTGCCTACGGGCTTGAAGCACTGACAGAGCGGCAACTCGCTTTTGGCTACGTTTCGGCCCACGCAAGATCTCTCGGTTGGGATTACGAGAGATTCCTCGGGAAGCCCAATGGAGGCAAACCAGGCGAAATCTTGGGCCCAGACGCCGCTATCCTCCGCCAGCACCGTCCTGCCAGCCACGGAAGCCGTAGCACGGTCATGACCTTCGCCGAGAAGTATGTATGGCTCGCAGCGCATGATCTCATCGGTTATCTGGCAGGCCGGCTTGCCGTGAGATTGGACAACGATGTCATCGATCCTCCGGTCGAACCCTCGCTACTCGCCGAGGCCACGAATCCGGCGACGGATGTTGCCCTCGCAACGCGCGCTCCTGCTTGGGAGGGCTTTTTTCCTCCGCAGCTCATTCCCAGCATTCCACTCAGCGGGGCGACCCAGGTGGATTGTGCGAATGAATGGGCGGAGAAAGCGCCTCTGCCCGAGATAGGACCGCTATTGTTCCCCGAGACCAGCCTTCTTCCTTCCTGGGCTCAGGAGCACGAATGGATCGTGCTCAATGCATTCGTCCAACTCCAGGAGTCACACAGCCAGGCGAAAGTCGTTCTTTGGGTGTCCTGTGCCCTGTTCTCTCAAGAACTCTCCTCTGTGCTTGCCGAAGATGCAGAGGCGAGAGCCATCACCGAGGACCTCTCCGATTTTAAAACCAGCATCGAGCGGGTCGCCTCTTACGTTGACCCGCACGAGGCCCTCTGGGCACCGTGGCTGCGGGATTCTTACGGATTCTGGCGCCACAAGACTCTGGATCAGCAGGGCCACCCCGTCTTCCTGGACCTTCGGGCTGCCACCTGCAGGCTTCACTGGGACTCAAGTGAGGGCGAAAAGGAGATCAAGATACCGGCTGAACCTTTGCGGCGGGCGCTTCGGCTCGTAGACCTCCAGGGTAGGCAGTACATCAATTCTAGTGGAGAAACGCTGGCTTTCTTCTGCGAAAGCAACACCGAAGGAGGTTGGAGACCTCCATGCAGCCAGACTCTCCTCGTCCGCCGGGACGCTTTCGAGGTAGCCCTCAAGGACGCGGGATTGGCGCCCTGTTGGGCGGTCCGGCTCGATCGTGAGCCGTCCACACCACTGCTCCAGGAGGGATGGGCACGGACTCGATTCGACTGGAGCAGCCTCTCGCTCTTTGTCGATGGCGCACTCCAGACCTTTGAGCTGAACAGGTCCGTCAAGACGTTCGCTCCCGAACCTCGTACTCGTCTGTCTCAAACACCTCTGCCGTGACAGCGAGCCCATCCTATACACGGATCCGCGTGCATGGAACGGACGGGTGCATCGAGATCCTGCCATAGAGCCGATCCACCCTCGGTCCACCTCCGCGGTAGACTCCGCTTCCAACTCACGGAGGAAGCCACGAAGAAGATCGTGCTCGCCGCCCTTGCCGACGGTCTCGTGATGTTCGGCTGGGGTGCGATTTCGCACATGGTGACGCCGCTCGGCGAGATGGGGTTTCAGGGCCTGCCCAACGAGGAAAAGGTGCTCGGCGATCTCGGCGCTTCGATCCCCGACCCGGGGCTCTATTTCTATCCGGCGATCGACATGAAGAACGCCACGGAAGAGCAGCGGGCCGCGTGGACCGAGAAGATCAAGACCGGCCCGTCGGGGCTTCTTCTCTATCGCCCTTCGGGTGGCGAGGCGATGAGCCCGCGCCAACTCGGGAGCGAGCTTCTTTCCAACGTCTTCGCCGCCTGGATCGCCGCGATCGTGGTGCGCAGCGACAATTGTTCCTGTGCACTGGCGACAACTACTCCTGTGCAACCCTCTAACGCTTAGCGGCGGTTTTGGCCGTCCGCTGGGGGGCCACACTCTGCGGCTTCACCTCTCAGGAGGGAGCCGGGAGCTTGGTCA
>JBBSBW010000089.1:0-15001 GCA_038250865.1 Thermoanaerobaculia bacterium
ACTCCGAATGTCCCTGATCAGTCAGGTGGGATTGCGACGATGCCGAGGTTGCGGTCCACGGCGAGGACCGGATAAGGACCTCCGAATGTCCCTGATCAGTCAGGTGGGATTGCGACCAGAGTCTCCGGCACTTTAACAACCGGACCCCATAGTCTCCGAATGTCCCTGATCAGTCAGGTGGGATTGCGACTTTGGCTTGAAGGAAGCCGCGATTCGGTGGGATTGCGACACGCTCTTTGTCGCGACGCTCTTTCTTATCGGCCTCAAGCTTCTCCGAATGTCCCTGATCAGTCAGGTGGGATTGTGACTGTGCGTGGGAGACGGCCTTCTGGGTCGTCCCGCCATCTCTCCGAATGTCCATGATCAGTCAGGTGGGATCGCGACTTTCGATTCCACCTACACGGTCGAGTAGCCTCGCGATGCTCCGAATGTCCCTGATCAGTCAGGTGGGATTGCGACGCAGATGGACCTTGCCGGGCACGGCGGCGCGCTGCGGCTCTCCGAATGTCCCTGATCAGTCAGGTAGGATTGCTGGCCGGACAGCCCTCACCCCCGTCCCCTCTCCCAACCGCACTCCCGCCCGCCCGGGAGAGGGGCGCCCCCGCCCGTGGCTGTTGTGATGCTTTTTCTCTGTACCCTCGCCGACCGGTGATCACAAGATGGAAAGGTTAAGAAGCATGGCGCGGGCCTTCGGCCCTTAGTTTTTTCCTATCGATCCTGTCCTGGGGCGTTGCCCCAGGCTTTCATGGGATCGCGCCTTCGGCGCTGGCGGCGTGGTGCATCGGATAGTGCTTTCGCTCCCACGACTCGACCCGCGTCGTCAATACGTCCAGCCGTTCGCCTTCCGGCGTGTTGGGGCCGGCCATCAAGAGCGCCTCGATCTCCTGGAGAGCCGCGCGGTAGTCTGGCTTCGGCAGTACTCGCAACAGCCCCGCGCCCGGGCGCGGACTCGTAGTTTGAGGCCACGGACGCTCAGCCGGTCAGGCATTCGCGGTCGGCCGAATGCCCAACTCGCGCATCAGGTCGGGCAGGGTCGTCTTGCGCAAGCCCGCAAGCTCGGCCAACCGCTCGGCTCGGTGTGCCTCGATCTCCTCGAAACGATCCGAAAGTCCGCGAAGCTCTTCCACCTCTGCCGGCGACAGGCTACCTTGACGCCGTCGCCTGACCAGCCGCCGGAACCTCACGAGCGACAGCTCCGGAAAGCCCCGGTTGATTTCAGCCAGAAGCTCGGATTCCCTCTGGGCCAGGCGCGGAGCGCGACGATCCGCCTGCAGCCGGAGAAGCCATCCCGCCACCCGATCCAATTCGGAAGGCTCCAGTCGCTGGAGAACTTCGAAGAGATCCGGAACTCGCAGGGCGGTAGGCATAGTCGGTCTCCGTTGTGCGATCGAAGTATAGAGCCCTCGGCGAAATCGACAAGTCACCTCGGAACCAAGCGCGCCTTCTACCCCGCCAGCACCCGCCCAACCTTGCCGGACAGCCCCTCACCCCCGTCCCCTCTCCCACCCGCACACCCGCCCACCCGGGAGAGGGGCGCCCCCGCCCGTGGCTGTTCTTCCCCCTCTCCTTCTGGGAGAGGGGGACCGAGGGGGTGAGGGCTGAGGCGGAGTGAGGGGCTGCCGTCGGCTTCTCCCCGTGAAAGAATCGGCCGATGAACAGCTCGCCTGTGATGTCCCGGCGCCCCTCCCTGCGTGCCCTCCACCCTGGCCTCTGGGTCACGTTCGCCCTCCTCCTTTCCACCGCCCCCCTGCTCGCCCAGGCTGAGGCGATTGCCGAGGGCGATGCCGCGTTTGCCCGGCGGGCGGAGGGGGCTAAGGGGGCGCGGGCGGTCGCCGGGCCGATCGATCAGGCGACTGCGGGGTATGAGAAGGCTTTGAAGGCGAAGCCGGGGCAGCTGGAGGCGTCTTGGAAGCTGCTGCGCGCTCTGCACTTTAGGGGCGAGTACGTGGCCACCACCTCCGAGGCGAAGCAGGCGGCGTTCGGGCGGGGCAAAGAGGTGGCGGAGGCGGCGATCGGCGAGTTGGGGAAGCGAGTGGGCGGCCGGGCGAAGCTGGATGCGATGACTCCGGCCGCCGCGGCCAAGGCTCTCGCCGGGGTGCCGGAGGCGGGCTATGTCTTCCTTTGGGGCGCCGTCGATTGGGGGCTTTGGGGCGATGCGTTCGGCAAGCTGGCCGCGGCGCGGCAGGGGGTGGGCGACAAGGTGCGGCGCTATGGCGAGATCGTGCTGGCGGGCGATCCGCGCTTCGAGGAGGCGGGGGGCTACCGACTGCTCGGCCGTCTCAATACGCTCGCACCGAAGGTACCGTTCATCACCGGTTGGGTCGATCGCGACTTCGCCATCGACTCTTTGAGGAAAGCGGTGGCGATCGCGCCGCAGAACCCGTACAACCAGCTCTACCTGGCCGACGCCCTGCTGCAATACCGCTCGGCGGCCAAGCCGGAGGCGATCGCGATTTTGAGGCGGCTCGCCGCGATGAAGCCTACGGCGGACAAGCCGGTCGAGGACGCTTCGCCGATCGCCGAGGCGAAGGTTCTGCTGGGGAAGAACGGTGGCTGAATCCGCGACCGGCCCGGTGCCGGGCCACGGGACGGACGACCACCTCTCCGGGCGCGGCGCGCCGTTGGTCGCGATCGCGGCGGCGGCGTTCCTCACCGTTTTGAAGGGCGCTGCGGCGATCTCGACCGGCTCGCTCGCCCTGGGCGCCGCGGCGCTCGATTCGCTGATCGACGTGTTCATCTCGACCGCCAACTTCTTCGTGATGCGCCGGGCGGCGCGGCCTCCGGACGAGGACCACGCGTACGGCCACGGCCGGTTCGAAAACCTCGCGGCGCTCGGTCAGGGGTTGTTTCTGGCGATCGCGGCGGGCGGTCTGGTGGTGGCGAGCCTTCGGCGGCTGATTTCGGGGGCCGCCCCCGAAAAGCTCGGCTGGGGCGCGCTGGTGCTGGTCGTTTCGCTGGGCGTGAGCGTCGCGGTCGCCTCCTGGCTGCGCCGCGCGGCGGTACGGACCGGCAGCCCGGCGCTCGCCGCCGACGCTCTCCATTACGCGACCGACTTCTGGACCAACGGCGCGGCGCTGGTGGCCCTGCTGATCGTTCAAGGCACCGGCTGGGCGCAGGCCGATCCGCTGGTCGCCCTGGGTGTGGCGGGCCTCGTCTTTCGCACCGCGGCGAAGCTTGCGCTCGGCGCGATGTCCGACCTGTCGGATCGCGGCCTGCCAGAGGAGGATCTGGTGCGCGTTCGCGCGATCGTCGAGTCGTTTCGACCCGATGTGGTGGGGATGCACGATTTAAAGACCCGGCGCAGCGGCGGCCAGCGCTTCATCGACCTCCACCTGGAGATTCCGCGCGAAGCGACGTTTGAGGAGGCGCACGACCGGACCGTGCGCGTCTTGCGCCGAATCGAGCGCGATCTCGCTCCGGCGAAGGTGTTCGTCCACAGCGACCCGGTCTGAGCGCTTTCCGCCTTCTCGGCTCTCGATCGGCGGCGGCAAGCCGTTTTCCGCAGCGGAAAGAGCGAAGCTCGCGCGGATCGGCGCTTTCCGAGAAAGAACCGGCGTTCCTGGCGCGGCAAGCCGCTTGCGGAGCTGGAAAGCCGCTTGCCGCGGCGGAATGCGCGATTCCGCGGCAGGAAGCCGCGTTTCGGGACCGCGTTCGCGGTTCTGGGACGGATAGCCGCTTCCTGGGGCTTATCTCCGCTTCCTGGGACGGATAGCCGCTTCCTGGGGCTTATCTCCGCTTCCCGGGGCGGATAGCCGCTTCCTGGGGCGGATAGCCGCTTCCTGGGACGGATAGCCGCTTCCTGGGACGGATAGCCGCTTCCTGGGACCGATAGCCGCTTCCTGGGACGGGAAGCGGTTTGCCACGACAGATCACGAAGATCCGACCCAGAAAGAACCATTCGGACGCTGCCGCGCGCTTCTTGGCGCGCGAACGCGCTTTACTTCTTGGCGGCGAGCGCGGCAGTGACTTCTTCCCGGATCATCGTGCGCATGTCGTCGGCGGTGCCGGACGGCGCGGCTTGCTTGCGCTGGAACGGTGGCGGGGGATTCGGATCAATCCACTCGGCCAGACGGTTGGGCGCCACCTGCTCTGACTCGGCGAGCGCCACGCTGAAGAAGTCGGCCGCCGGCACCTTGAGATAACGCGCGAGACCGGTCATATGGCGCGCGCGCAGTTCCAGCCGGCCATCGAACAGATCGTTGATTCGGCCATGGCCGATCCCCATCGCAGTCTCCAGGTCGCGCTTCGTGCCCGGAGCCGCGTCCACCGCCCGCTTCACCACCGCGAGAACCTTGATCGTGTCCCTGTCGCTCATGGGGGGAAACTCTACTTCAGACCGCCCCCCATCGTGTCGATCCTAACCTTGCCCCTCCCCTCCCCAGCCGAATCAAGAGTCTCGCTCAGCTCGCCAGCCGCCGCAGCTTTCTCCTGGGATCTCTTTGCGCTTTTGCCTCTTCGCCAAAGGCAGGATCCTCATCGAAAGAAGGCCGTTCCAGGGACTCGCGATCAACGTTCAAGGAATCTTCCAAGAACTGCCCAAAGCTTTCAAACTTCACCGTCAACGCCAAGTCGAAAGCTTCTGCCAACTGCATCAAGGTCGAGATTTTCCAAGAGCGGAAGTCGATGCCTTCCATCGCCGAAATCTGGGACTGGTGCTTGCCGGCACGTGTGGCCAGGTCTGTTTGGCTCCATCCCCGTTGCTGCCTCAGAGCCTTGATCTGAAGCGCGATGTGCGCATTCAGAAAATCGACCGCGTATTGCCTGCGGGCCTCCTTGTCCTCAAATTCATCGGCCAGGGTATCTTTCATTTCTTCCATTTCTAACTCCCGCTCTTCGAGTATGGAACCGCTTTGTATCGTTTCCGAAGCGTCGGGTCTTTGGTCACTCGATCCTGCATCACTACGGCTCGGCGCGACGCATCAGGAGGGATCGTCTTGCGATCTTTCTCGATGGCTCGGACAAGAAAGGTGACCTCCTCGTTCGGTCTCTCTGGACCTCGACAAAGTCGCGGGCGAAGCTGGATTTTCCCGGTGGCCTTCGCGTAGTAAATTCCCGCTTCCTTTTCCTTGAAGATGATGCTCCCAACCGCCAACCTGTGGTCAGCTCGAAAGAGAACGGTGAGCATGACATTGAGCGCTCTACGCTCGTAATCCTCGAGCTCCCAGTCGGTCAAGATTCTGTCAACTCGGCCCGTGCGCCCCAGGTTCGGGAGGGCTAATTCGAACGGTATCATGATTTCCTCATAATGCGCACAGAAACTCGCGCCATCTATTCTTTGGCCTTGGGAATTCCGCGAAAGATCAAACGGAGAGATCCAGAACCGAAAGGCCTTCCTGGAGAGCCGCCTCCGCTTGGCGACGGTCGGCAGAGACGAAAAGATCTGGCCGATAAGTCAGAGCGCTCCCAACGTGCAGAGCATCAAGCGCCCGCAAGGGATGGCCTTCAAGGCAGCGTAGGGTTTGTTCGAAAGCACCTTGGGAGAGGTCACAGAGATCGGCGTCGGAAAGGTCGGCCTGCACCGCAGATTTGAGGTTTTGGTAGTCCTCGGCGGAAAGTCGGCCCTCGCGCACCAGTCGGCACAAAGTCGAGATCAGCTCCGGCAATACCAAGACGCTCACCCCGATGGCCTCTGCCTAGGCGCAGAGTGCGATCACCTTGTCCGACCCTTCTTCTTCGACGTAGCGCTTGGCCAGCGCGGAGGTATCGAAAAATACCTTCATCGCGTCTCGTCGCGATCCGCCAGGACCTCGTCGGTTAGGCTCAGATCGCCCAAAGAGAGCCGCGTCTGGGGGGCCTTCTTCCAGGCCGGTATCCCTGCCTTCACCGGAACGATATCGGCAACCGGTCGGCCGTTGCGGTACACCCGGACTGTTTCGCCCCCTTCGACGAAATCGAAATAGGACTCAGCGTGGTTTCTCAGCTCTGTGAAAGTGGTCTCGCGCATGCGGCCATTCTTTCATCGACTGGATCCCCTACCGGAAAATTTGGAGGGCGGCGCTGGTCCCGCAATTCCTACTCCATCTCCCTCGCATCCACGGGGGGCATCTGGTCGCCGAGCGCTCCTGCGATATCGACCGTCTTGGCCCAGGCGAAAGTAGCGAGGAGCAGGCCGGCGAGCGCCAGCGCTCGGCGGCGGTTGGGATTGGGGGTAAACCTTGTGGCGAACAGAAGGGCTGCCGCCGCTCCAAGGAACGCGAGGCCTCCGGCGGAGACGAAGGGCTCTCGGACCGCCTGCGGCAGGCCGAAGGCGAAGAGGGGGAGGCAGAGGCCGGCGAGGCTGGCGAATTGGGGGAGGCGGGGGGTGTTGGAGGTGATCGCTTCGCTCGCGGCGAGTGCCAGGGCGGCGAGGACCGCGGCGCGGAGGACGAGGGCCGAGGGCGGCGCTTTGCTGTCTCCTGCCGAGAGGGCGGCGAGGGCGAACGATTGGGCGAGGGTGAATGCCCCTCCGAAGAGGGCGAGGATCGGCCAGCCGCGATCTTCCAGCCGGCGCCAGCCGACGACGAGAAGCAGGTCCGCCAAGCAGAGCGCGGCGGCGGTGGTGCCGAGGGCGAGGATCACCGGGCTGGCGGAAAAGGGCGCGAGGTGGCTCGCGAGCACCGCGTCTTCCGAGCGGCCGACCAGGGTGAGAAAGACGAGAGCCGCGAGCGCCAGCAGGGGGGCTGCGGCGAGCGCCCAGGGGTGGCGCGCTTCGGGAGTGGATCGACGGTGGCGCCAGGGAACGACCGCGTGAGCGCCCGCGGCGAACACGATCCATGCGCAGCAGAGGGCCGCGATCAGGGTTTCGAGACGCATGGCCGGCGCCTCAGGCGCACTCGGCGCATTGGCCGTAGAGGACCACCTCGTGAGCGTCCATGTGGAATCCCGCAGGCGTCAATTGGCGCAGCCCTTCCGGGCAGCCTTCCAGCTCGAACAGTTTGCCGCACGCCCGGCAGTGGAAGTGGTGATGGTGATCTTTGCCGGCCAGCTCGTAGCGCGGCGGCTCGCCGGGGAGGGCGACCGGTATCAGCCAGCCCGATTCGAGCAGCGATTTGACCGTGCGGTAGACCGTCGCGGTACCCAGGTTCGGCACCTCGGCGGACGCGGCGGCCAGAACCTCGACCGGCGAAAGCGGCCGGCCGGCTTCGCAGAACGCGTTGCGGATCGCCCGCCGCTGGTGGGTGTCTCGATCGCTCACGGCTGGAATGATAGCCCGGCTGGGCAACCCGCGCTCCGGCGAACCGAATACGCCGAACGGAGGGTTCCTCCCCCCGGGGAGGGGGTGGGTTGGGTCCGGGGGGAGGTCAGGAGGGGGCGTCTGTGCGTCAGAGGCCTTCCCGCGGCGCGCCGAAGGTCTGGACCCAGAGCACCCGGTAGCGGCTGTCGAACGCTCCGACCGCAAGGCCGAAGCCGAAATCGGTGACGTTGGGGCGCAGGAGGTTCGCCCGATGGCCGGAGGACTGCATCCAGGCGTCGAGCGCCGATGCGACGGTGAGGTGACCGGCCGCCAGGTTTTCCGCCGCCAGGTGCCACGAATACCCCTCGGCCGTCAGGCGGTCGCCGACGTCTTTGCCTTCCGGCGATTTGTGTTCGTAATAGTTGCGGGCCAGCATGTCTTCGGCGTGCTCCTGCGCCGCCGCGTCGAGGCGGGAGTTTTCGACCAGCGGCGGGACCCCCGCCTCGGCGCGCAGCCGGTTCACCCCGGCGAGCATCGCGGCCCGGGTGGCGCCGAGATCGCTGAGGTCGTGGACCTCGACGTCGTAGACCTCCACCTCCGCCTTGGCGACCAGCAGCAGGTAGAGCGGCACCTCGCCGAGCCGGGCCTCCCCAAGGCCGAGATCGGAATAGTCGGCGCGCAGCAGGTCGCTCCAGCTCGGATCGGTGCGCCAATAGGCGATCACCTCGGCGGCGTTCCCGGTGCTCGAAACGACGCTTTCGACCCAACCGTGGGCGGTATAGCCCTGGTCCACCAGCCGGCGCTGGACGACTCCGAGCATGCGGGTCGATTCTGCCCCGTTCGGCAGCGCTCCCCGCTTCTCGATTTCGTCGGCTCGCGCCTGGGCGACGCGGGTGAGCGCGGGCTGGATCCGGAGCGGCGCCACCCCGGCGCGGAGCCGCTCGTCGTTCAGGGCCTGGATCAGCTCTTCGCGGGCCGGAGCGACCGACGACGGATCGCGCGGATCGACGCGCCGGTAGCTCACGGGGCCGCCTCTGGGAGAGCGAGGTCCGCCTGAGCTTGGGCTCGAAGCCGAGGCGCCCGGAAAGGGATCCTCGGCACGAGACGACGAAGGAGAGGGGCAGGCGAGGGCGGACGTCAGCCAGATCGCCAGGAGGCAGAATCTGAAAGAGGAGGGGTAGGGGGCGTCTCGCATTCTGCTGGAAACCCCCTACCGGTTGGAAACGTCGGTGCGTTTAGTTGGCGCGCGAGACTTTCGCCGTGATGCCCGGCTTGTCGCCGCCGTTGAAGCCTTCCCAGACCAGCAGCAGGTCGCCCCGGTCGTTGATCGCCGCGGACGCTTCGTACGCCGCGCCGATCTGGCGATCGTTGAGCTTCGCCTTGGCCCCCGAAGGAACGCCGGCCGAGAGGTCGACGCCGAAGACGCCGATCGGGAACGAGGGGTTCCATTCGACCCAGGTGGCCGACGGGTTCTTACCCGTGCGCGCCAGGGCGATCGGCGATAGATGCCAGGGGAGCGTACCGTCGCTCACCTGACGCTCGACGCCGAGGACGCGGCCGGTCCGGCTGACCGTCTGGCTGTAGATCCTGCTCTTCAGCGGGGTTTCGAACTGGCCCTGCCAGAGCGCCAGAAACGAGCCGTCGGCCAGCTGCGCGAGCGACGCTCGGCCCTGAGCGCCGAAGGTGGTCGTGTTGAGCTGCACGGCGCCGCCGCGCGGGGCGCCCGTGGCGTCATAGAAGCGGGCGAACGCTCCGCGTCCATCGGCGTCCGGACCGTCCCAGGAGACCGCGAAGCCGCCCGCCGCATCGGCCACCACGCCGGGGTTGTAGCCGAAGGCCCCCGGCGCGCCGACCCGCGTTTCGGCGGCGAGCGCGTTGCCTTGGAAGTCATACCGGCGCAGGAAAATCCCCTCGTTGGCCTTCACGGAGGTAGCGCCGTCGTTGGTCGACCAGACGATCGCCGCCTGGCGGCCGAACACCACGATCTTCGGCCGTTCCTGAAGGTCGGCCGCGACCTGGTTGACCTTGAACTTGGCACCCTGGGCGTTGCCGGCGCGATCGAAGCGCTGAGCGAAGATCTCCTTGTCGAGCACCGTGCGCTTCTCGTAGAAGATGTCGGACTTGAGGTGCGCCGTCTCCTCGCTCCAAGCGACCAGGAAATTGCCGTTCGGCAGGGCCGCGATGGCGGGCTCGCGCTGGGCCTTGACGTCCCCTTCGCCGGGGACCGACGGCAGGTTGACGTTCGCCACCAGGACGCGGTCGAGGCCGCGAGGCTGGCCGTTCGGTCCGAACGAGCGGGCCACCAGGCCGTCGCGCTCGTTCACCCAAGCAACCAGAAAACCGCCGTCGCCCGAAAACGCGCCCGCGGGGGTCCGCTGCTTGATATCGCCGGTCGAGTTGACCCGGATCTCCTGGGCGCCCGCGGTGCCCGCGGTGACCGCAGCCATCGGGAGCGCCAGGGCGGCGAGGCAGAGGGTAATTCCAAGGTGTTTCATCACAGTCTCCTTCTTCGAAGAACCCGACTCTCGTACGGAAGCCACAGGCTCAAGTAGGTGCCTCTCTACCGAGATTCTACTCCTAACCGAATAGGCCCGGGTTCCAGGGCATTACGCCCGGACGTAGTCCGGACGCCACTCTTTGATCGCGCGCTTGATCTGGTCGTTGGTCTGAAGCTCCCCGCCGAGCACCCGGCGGACCAGATCGGTCACTTCGCCGTCGCTCGCGAACCGCAGGGCGACGAACTGGCCTGGCCGCAGCTCGCCGATCCGGCCGCGCAGATCCTCGGGCAGCAGCTGGGCGAGGCGCAGGCGCTCCTCCAGGCGGATGACGCGGTCCTGGACCTTGAGCGGAAACACCCGCGCAAACCAGGCGAGCAGGACCAGCGCCACGGCCACCAGAACGTTGAGCACGGGATTGACCCAGAGCCACAGCGGCCCCTCGGATTCGAGGCGGGTGAGCGCGCCGTAGAGCTGCACGATACGGACGATCAGGTTGATCGTCAGAATGCCGAACGTGACGAAATGAAACAGCGGGACCAGCTTCGCGTGGTTCGCGTAGGTCTGAGGCATTTTTTCGCTCATGCTTCCTCCGAAGGGATTGTGGAAACGGGGCGCCGCAACTTGAAGATGACCACGCCGACCAGGGCCGCGACGGCTCCGGCGATCAGGTTCTTCGGCTCGGCGCTCGCCGCGAAAACGGCGCACAGGATACAGGCGAGGATCGGAATCGTCGGTCCGAGCGGCAGGCGGAAGGCGCCCGGGTTCGCCGGCATTTTGCGCCGCAGAACCGGCACCGCCGCCGCAGTGCCGACGTAGGTCCCGAGTCGGGCGATCACCGACAGCGTCGCCAAGCTCGCGAACGTTCCCGAAAGGGCGAGCGGCAAGGCGATCAGGGTCTGGGTGAGAATCGCCGCCGCGGGGGTGCGGAACCGTGGATGGAGCTTCGCGAGGTAAGCCGGCCCGAAGCCGTCCCGGGCGAGCGCCCAGAGGTAGCGCGGCCCGGCGAGCACCGTGTTGTTGTTGGTGCCTAAGATCGAGAGCGAGCCGCCGATCGTCAGCAGCACGACACCCCAAGTGCCGAGGAACACCTGCGCCGCGTCGGCCAGCGGCTTTTTCGAATGGGCGAGGTCCGGCAGCGTACCGAGCGCCACCCATTGGACCGCGGAGTAGATCAGCGTGACGATGACGATCTGGGCGATCAGCGCGAACGGCACGTCGCGCTTCGGGTTCTTGAACTCCCCCGCGGGCGCCGCGGTGTTTTCAAAACCGGCGTAGGCGAACAGGAGCAGCAGCACCGCCTCGCCCAGCTTCTTCGTGTCGATCGCGCTGCCGTGGGTGGCGAGCGCCAACGACACCTTGGGCAGGCCGAACAGGATGAAGGCCAGCAGCGGCAGGGTCTTGCCGACAGCGAAGAACACCGAGGTGCGCACGCCCGATTTGACGCCGACGATGTTGATCAGGGTGAGCGCGGCGAGCGACAGGAGGATCGCGGCGTACCAGCCGGGCTCCCCTTGCTTGGCGCCGACCACCTGGGCGAAGCCGGCCGACAGGGCGGCGACCGACGAAAGCCGGGCGAGCCAGGTCATCCAGCCGACCTCGAACCCGGCGAGATCGCCGAACGCGGTTTTGGCGTAGATATACCCGCTCCCCGCGCGATCGAAATGGCTCGCGGCCTCGGCGAAGCAGAGCACCAGAAGCAAGACCGCGAACCCCGCGAGGATCACCGCCCAAACGCTCATCGGCCCCAGGTAGAGGGCAGCCGTGGCGGGCAGAAGATAGATGCCGCTGCCGATCACGTCGTTGACCGAAAAGCCGACGATCTCCCACCGCGATACCGCGCGGCGGAAACCTTCGGCCCCTTCGGTGCCCACGCTCCCCGGCGCGGTGGAGTCGATCGATGCCGAATCGCTCAAACGCCTACCTCCCTTGATTTTCCAGCCTTAGTTTTCGATCGCCGCCCCGGCGGTCTCCGGGAGAGTCCAGACCCAGGCTCCCGCGAGCAGGGCGAAACCCGCAGCGAGCGCGATGCCTCCGCCCATCCCCGCGCTCGGAGCCCATCGTGCGACGGCGGCGATCGCGAGCGGCGCGAGGTACTGGATGCCGCGGGTGGAGTTCATGATCACCGCCATCGCGGTGCCGCGCACGCGGGTCGGGAACAGCTCGGAGAAATACGGTCCGTAGCAGGACCAGGTGCCGGTGCCTAAGCCCGCGACGAACAGGCACGCCAGACCGATCGCCGGCTGCGCCGCGAACCCCGCCCAGAAGAGAGTGACGAGCGCCAAGCCCAAGGCGGTCACCGCGCAGTAGAGCGCGAAGGCCGGCCGCCGGCCGATCCGGTCGGAGACCCAGCCGAACGACAGATAGCCGACCAACGAGCCGGCGACGAACGTGAGCGTCCACCAGCCGGTACCGAAGATCGACAGTCCCCGCTCCTTCTGGAGGTAGCGAGGCAGCCAGATCACCGCGAACCAGTACGCGCTCATGTTGAACGCGGTGAGCAGAAACGCGCGCAGGAAGGTGGACAACTGATCGGGGGCCACCAACTGCGCGAGCACCGGCCGGCGCGCCCGGGCGATCTCGCCGGCTTCTCCGTCGCCGGTCGAGACCTTGGCCCGGTGCGCGAGCCAGAGGTCCGATTCCGGCAGATGGCGGAAGAAAAGGAGCGAGAGACCGGGCAGAGCGAGGATGCCGAACGTGACGCGCCAGCCGATCACGGGGGCGAGAAACGAGCCGAGGATCGCCGCGAGCCCCAATCCCACCGGGGCGCCCGACTGGGCGAGCGCGCCGTAACGTCCACGCAGAGCCGCGGGCACCGTTTCACCGATCATCGCCTGACCGCCGCCCCAGGTGCCGCCGATCCCCAGCCCGGCGATCGCCCGGCCGAGGAAGAGCAGCGCAGCCCCAGCGTCACCGCCGGCCACGGCGCAGAGAAGATTGCCGAGCGAAAACGCGCCGATCGCCAGAGCCAACGAGGCGCGCCGACCCCACCGGTCGCTGATCCAGCCGAACAGGAAACCGCCGACGCCGGTCATCCCGACGCCGATCCCGGTGAGCGCAGCGACGCTCGAATCCGGAACCGCCAGATCCTTCTGGATCGCGGGGAGCAGAAACGACAGCAGCATGAGCGAGCAGAAGCCGCTCGCCCAGGCCCCCCAGGCCAGGGCCAGAATCCGCCGGTGTATGAGACCGGGCCGGTCGACGTGCCGCAAAGCCGCGGCGCGGTCGGGTTCGTGCAAAGTGAGCGGGAGTCTAGCAGGCGCGGGGGGCGGAAAAACCGCGGGGGGCGGACCCCCGCTTGACCCCCGCCCCTACCGTTTGGCGCGCAGGATGCCCGGGGCTTCTTTGCGGCGCCGGACGAGCGAGATCAGCAGCAGGTTCAGGCCCACCACCACCGCACCGAACAGGATCATCCGCAGGGGCGAGGAGAGCGTCTCGCCGATCGCCATGCCGAAGCCTTTCCAGGTGGCGGTGAGCAGGCCGGCACCCGCGAGGACCGCCGCCTGCAACAGGTTGCCGATCGCCACCGCGGCGCCGAGCAGGCTCGATCCGGCGCCCACCTCCGCGACCGAACCGCCGCCGAGGAAGAAGACGACGGTCGAAGCGCCGAGCGTCGCGAGCAGGAAACAGGCGGCAAGCGGGAAGCTCCAGGTGCGGGGATGGCGGGATTCCCAGCCGGCGGGGGGCAGGGCGGCCATCACCGCGGTGCGGAAATCGGGGCGCACGGCAATTCGGCTCTCGGCGAGCAGGCCGCCGACCCGGGCCAACGCGGCCCGTTCGGTCGCGGGCAGTTCGCTTAGAGCCCCGAGATCCAGCTCGAGATCCGCCTCGAGCCCCTCGGAAAAGTACGCGCCGTCCTCTAGATTCGCCATGATTCGACTCGTCCGCCTTGCCAGAAACGTTTCCGTCATCCGTAAAATCGGTCCGTCCGCCCCGAGGATTTCCCTGGACTCCACTGGACCCGACCCGTCGATCCCACACTCATCCCGCCCTGCATTCCCTTCAATCCGTCAGAAAATCAGCCAGCTTCTCTTTCAGCATCTGGCGCCCCCGGAACAGCTTGTTCTTCACCGTCCCGAGCGGCATGTCCTTCAGCTTCGCGATCTCCTCGTACGCCAGCTCGCCGAAGTGGCGGAGCAGGATCAGCTCGCGATACTCCCAGGGCAGGGCGTCGATCGCGCTTTGGATCGCCCCCCCGCGTTCCTGGTTGCGCAGCTCGCCATACGGGCCGCGCTCCCCCGAAGGGATGTCCCACTCCCGCAACTCGCCGCCCGCGTCTTCCTGCTGCAAAGAGAACAGCTTGAGACGCCGACGCCGGATCTGATCGATCGCCGCGTTCTGGGCCACCCGGAAGAGCCAGGTGGAGAACTTGTATTGCGGATCGAACCGATCCAGAACCTGGTAGACCTTGAGAAAGACCTCCTGCGCCAACTCGTGCGCGTCGTCGGTGTTGCGGAGCAGCCGGAACAAATAGTTGACCAGCCGCCCTTGATAGCGCTCCACCAGATCGCCAAAGCGGTCGGGCTCGCCCTTGAGGGCCGCCGCGACCAATTCCTCGTCGGTCCGGTCCGTCCCTCGGGTCATGGCTGAATACGGGAGTGTGCGAACAAGGTTGCAGGGAGGATTCGGCAGGTGCTTTGCGGGCGGCAGATCCGCCGGGCACCAGGGCCGGCGTCTTACGGTTTCGGGCTCTCCGAAGCGAGATCCGTCCGCAGGCTGAGCACGCCCGAGGCGCGCCCTTCCAGCAGGTCGAGCAGGTCGGTTTCGATTCCCTTGGGGGAGGATTCGACGATCCGGCCGACCTCTTTGCCGCCGCGGCGGACGATGATCGTCGGCACGTAACGCACGTCGGCTCCGGCGAGCAAATCCGCCGGCTCTTTCTTCGCCTCGTCGACCCCGATCAGCTCGACCGCGGCGGGAAAGTCGCCGCCCATCTCGTCGAGCGCGCGCCAGAGGCGCGAGACCTCCCGCCGGCTGTCGCCGCACCAGGTGCCGAGGTAGATCGTGATCGTCGCCCCGGGGGAGACCTTCCCCAACGCGCGCGCCGCCGTGGCGTCGGGAGCGGCCTTCGCTTCAGCGAGCGTCCACTCCGGCGCGGCCTCTTCGACCTGCTCCCGGGTGACTTTGCCCACTCTGACGCTCGCCTCGGGCCGCGCCGATTCCACCGCGGCTGCAGCTGCGGCAGCCGCTTCCGGAGCGGCCGGCTGGGGGGTGAGCTGCGCCGCGACCACCGTGGCGATCGAAAACCCGGCGATGCCGAGAAGGAGGACCGAAGAAAAGGCCTGCATGGCGGCGGAGTCTACCCCAGGAGCTTTTCCCGGGAGCGCCGAGCACCAGCGCGGCCGGTGGGGCG
>JBBSBW010000090.1:0-13935 GCA_038250865.1 Thermoanaerobaculia bacterium
CCGCCCGAGATCCTCCTTGGCACCGGGCGGAGGCAAGCTCCGACCCTACGCAGTCCCCCTCCGGCTCGAACGGAATTCGGGAGAACTTTCTCTTCCCGCCGGTTGCGCAACCATGCGACAATCGGTTCCTCAAGGACGTATCCTGGTTCGTGATCGATTGCTGGTAAATGGGGAGGGTGCTCCGTACCATGGCGAAGCCACAGCCGACCGACGCCGTATTTGGCGGCGTTCATCCCGCCCGAGCGGAAATGGAAGCCTTGTTCGCCGGAACGCTCGACTCCCCGAACCGTTTACGCGTTTTCCGGCACCTGCTCGCCGGTTGCGCCGAGTGCGCCGCCCTCTGCCGGCCGGTGCTCGCAGGACACGCCCGGGCGTTCGCGCCGGTACCCTCCGAGGCGGACTACGACGCGCCGATCGACCAGGCGTTCGACGGTCTGCGCGAGAAGGTCCGCGCCTGGAGCCAATTGGTCGGCCAGTCCCCGGCGCCCGACGGTCCGGGGGCGGTTTCAACGGCCGGCCCGCCGAAGCCGCAAGATCCGCTTTGGGCCCAGCTCGCCTGGGTGGACCGATTGGTCCGGGTGGCCCGTTCGATGCGGGGTGGCGCTTTACCGGACTACACTCATTTCGCCGCCGAGGCGCTCGACGCCGCGCTGGCCCTCGCCGAGCGGGAGACGGACGAGACTCTGTTGTGGGATCTCGCGGCACGCGCCCGGGCCGAGCGGGCGAACGCCTGGCGGCTCGCCGGCTCGACCCAGGCGGCGATCGGCGAACTGGAAACGGCACGGTTAGAGGCGAGAAAGGGTTCGGAAGGCCTGCCGCTGATCGTCGAGATCGCTAGCCTGGAAGCCTCGGCTTTTATGGACGCGCGACAGTTCGAGTGCGCGGATATGTTACTGAAACAGCTAGATGCAGTTCAGCGGACGACGGGGGACATCGGTGCATTAGGCAAGGTACTGATGCAGCGCGGTTCAGTGGCCTGGCAGGTGGGGGAATTGGCGCGATCTGGCACGCTTCACATGGCCGCATTCGACGCTCTGTTAGCGTCGGGTGAAATCGAAATGGCAACCTTCGCTTTCAAGAACGCCGTCGATTGCTACATCCGCGCCGGCCTTTACAACGAAGCCGGCCAGCTCCTCCCCGACCTCCGCCGCTGCCTGGAACCCCACGCCTCGCCGGTCGAGATCCGCAAGCTGCGTTGGATGGAGGCGAAGTGCGTAGCAGGGGTCGGTTGCGTCGTGCCGGCCGCAGAGGAGCTGTGGAAGCTCGTCGGCGAGTTCCGCGCCATGGGCCTCCCCTACCACCAAGCTCTCGTGATGCTCGACCTCTGCGGCATCTGGCTCCGCCAGGGGCTCTACGCCGAGATCGCCGAAGCCGCGCGGCATCTGATCAAGACCTTCGCCGAACTCGACGTCGAGCGCGAAGCGTGGAAGGCGATCGTCCTGCTGGAGCAGGCCGCCGCCCAACAGCGCGCCACCGAGCGCCACCTCGCCGCCGCGATCCGCCAGGTCGAGGGCCTGCAAGGCGACGGCGCGCGCCCCGCGGGGTAAGGCGCTGGGGCCATTCCGGTCCCAGCGACGCTCCGCGGCGCCCCGGCCGCGGTGGCCGTTCCCGTAGGGGCGGAGGCGGGTCTCCGCCATTTCTTGTCACGTTTCACGCCTGGTGCGCACGGTCTAATGTAGTACGGAGTTTTGCCGTATGCTACTTTTTCAAAAGGAGGGCTTGGCCGTGAAACGCATGATTTTTGGGGTCGCTTTGGTGCTCGGCGTACTCGCCGGGTTTGCGCAGCCTGCTTCAGCCGGGATTCGATGCTCGTCGTACAGCTACTCGCGGTGCGGTCTCTGGGTCTGTTGTCATTACACCTGCGTATACTGTGAAGACACGGTGACTGGCGAGATCCTCTCCGAATATTGCTCCGACGAGTGTTGGGAAAGGGCGAACTAATGGTGATTGCACCGCGCCGGATCGCGCTTCTTCTAGCTCTCGCGCTTCCCCATGCGCTGGGTGCCGTGCAGGCTTCAAGCGCACCCAAGGCCGTTGAGAAGAATGCAGAGATGAAGGGGGCGGAAGGTTTTGCCCAGCTCCGCGCGCTCACACTTCCCGACAACCCGGCTACGGCTTGGCCGGGCATTCAGTTCGTCCAGGCCGACAAACAGGGCCGTGCCTACCTTCTCCGCGGCGACACCTTGGATCTTTTTGCCCTGACCTCCGCGGGCCGGTTGGTCCCCCGCGGGCAGCTCGAAGGGGCGGAGGCCCAGGACGAAAGGGGGGGGTCGGTCGATACCGCGTCGCTCTCTTCCGCTGGCGACGTCTGGGTGACATACCGGACCCCGAACCGCCTTGAGGTGTTTCGCGGGGGTCAGAGTGAGTTGCGGTTGGAAAGCAAGTGGCTGGTTTCCTCATTGGCCGCGGACGATGGGCCGGTGGTGGGCGTTCTTCCCGGCGAGCTCGATCTCGTGACTGGGGAAGCGCCCCAGCTCGCGGCACCGCCCCTGATCAAGAAATGGGATGGCAAGCGCTGGGAGACTCTGGTTGACGGCGCAGTGCCCGATGAACGGGAAACCACCGGAGCGAGCCAGATGGAGTCGCTTCGTGGGCAATTCGGAACCCTGATCGCCTTGGCGCCCCACGGCCAGCTCTGGGTGGCCGACCGAAACGCCTACCGCCTCCGGCGGTTCACCGCCTCGGGTCTGTTGAAAGACGAGCTGCGTGTGGGTAAAGGTGAAGTGGTCTGGGCCGAGCGGTCGGAAGCGGACTACGCCCACTTGGAGAAGAGTAGCGCGGCGGTTGGCTTCACCTTCGACCGCAAAAAAGTCAGCCCGGTCGTGGCAAAGCCGCTGTACCGCGCCATGACCGTGGGACGAGACGGCTTGGTCTATCTGATCTGTGAAACGAACGACGGCTTGGCGTTGGATCGGTTCGACCCTTCCTACCCCGCCTATGACCGGGTTTTGCTTGCCGGGGTGACTCTTGCCCCCGGCCGCATTACGCTTGCGGCAGGCGCGCATTCACTAATCCTTGCGCCCCGTTTGGCGAAAGACGGCATCTGGGAAGTTCCCGAGGAAGACCTCCAAGACGCCGATTGGCGGCAAGTACCTGAGGCTTCGGTCAACGGGACGCCGATACCACCGCGAGAGGCCAAGCCCTCGCCCGTAGCCGAAAGCAAGCCGCAAGCACAGGAGCCAAAGACTGCGGCCTCGCAGTCCCAGCCCCCTCCCCAGTGACCGCCACTGGCCGCCGCCCACGGTGTCCTACGCCGAGATCGCCGAAACCTTCAATTCCCGGGTGGCACTCACCGCTCGGGAACTAAACCGGCTGTTTCAAGCGTCACCCTCCGCAGTCGGCTCCCCTCCGGCAGCGACACGTAGAAGAAATACTTGCCCCGAGCCGGCAGATCCACCGCCACCGGTTCGCCCCCCAACGGCGCCTCCAAGACCTTGCGGTTCGCCGCGTCGACCGCGCGGAGCGAGCCGGGACCGGCGATTGTTCCGTCGAGATGGAAAGAGTACTTCCCCGCCGCGAAGCAGCCCTTGAAGAGCACCCACTGGCCCGGTAGCTGATAGGCCACAGTCGGACCCGTGCGCATGCGCAGGTCGGGGACGTGGGCGTCGCGGGCGAGGAGCGACCCGCCGGGGCGGCAGTCGGCGGCGAGGGGTTCCAGGCGGTAGAGCTGGACGATCGGGCCGAGGCGGATGCGGTTGGGAATCCATTCGCCGATTTTCGGATAGCTCCCGAGGATCGTCGAATAGCTGTGCGCGATCCCCTTGTGGTGCTCTTTGGTCAGCAGCTCGGGGTCGAGAAAGCGCTTGTAGGCGTCGCTTGCCAGCAACAGGTAGTCGTTGCCCGCTTCGCGCATTTCGGGCTCGGCCAGCCGGCCGGCGAAGCGGGTGGGGACGATCTCGAACGTGCCGTCGGGAAAGTTCGGCGTGTACTGCTCTTTGACGATCCGTGCACCCGGCGGCAGGTTCGCGTAGACCCAGGCCGCCGCCAGCTCTCGCGTGGAGGCCCGGGCGTAGCCGATCGTCTCGATGGTCGTCCGCCAGGCCGGCGGAGCCAGGCAGAGAGCGGCGAGCAGCGGCACGACCGCGAAACGTAACCTCAGGCGGCGCTCGGCGATGCGGCCCTGTGCCCAAACCGCCGCCGCGGCGAGGCCGACCCCGAGAAGGGCGGCGAGCGGCGGCATCGCCGGGTAGAGGTTCCGCTTGACCACCATCGCCATCGAGAACAGAAGGCCGACGAAGAGCGCGGGAAAGACCGCCATCCGTAGCCACCGGCCGCGCGTCGGTCGGTCGAGCGCGAATAGGCCGAGCAGGCCGATGATCAGCGTCGCCGGGCCGAACGATTCGACCAACAGTTGCAGGTAGAACGTCGCGTTACTTTGCGGCGTCACTCCTATCCAGCCGTGGAGCGCGTACTGCCGGGCACCGAACAGCATGCCGCGCTGGCCGAACAGGGCGATGTCCGGGTAGACCGCGAGGCTCGGCATCACGGTTACGAAGGCCATGATCGCGGCGAGCCCCGCCCAGAGGAGGCCCCAGCTCCAGCGTCTCGGTTTCGTTCCTGGCTCGTCGAATCTCACGAAGCGCCAGCTTGCCCAGAGCGCGACGATCGCGATCGCGACCACCCCGGCGGGGTACTTCGTCGCAGCGGCGAGCCCGGCCCAGATTCCCGCCGCAACGTAGTCGCGATTCTTCTCGGCATCGAGCAACCGCCCGGCGAAGGCGAGCGACACCGCCGCGAAAAAAGCCGAAGGAGCGTCGCAGATGAACAGGTGCGAGCCCATGTTGAAGTGCGGATTCGCGATCAGCAGCAGGCCGGCGAACGCCCCGGCCACGGTTCCGAGATGGGGCCGAGCTGCCGCCGCCTTGGCCGCGATCCTTCGTGCCAGGAGCGCCACCGGCACGACCGTGAACGCGCCGAGTAGGGCCGCCACCAGGCGCAGGATCAGCCACTCCCGTTCGAGCGGCACGGTCACTCCCCAGAGTGCGCGCACCGCCCTCTCCATCGCGCCCGGAAACAGCCCGGCGAGCCAGAGCACGAAGGCGTAGAGGTCGTAGGTGAGATGCGGGTAGACGAACGAGCGGGTGAGGATCTTCCCCTCGTTGATCTGGGTCGCATGCTGGTAGTAGGTCCCTTCGTCGCCCCAATAGCGGCCGGAGACCTCGTGATCAGCGCCGATCAGGCGGACGACGAGCGACAGCGCGAGCAGCGCCGGAATCAACCATTGCCGGGTTCGAACGTGGGTGCGCATCCAGAGGAAGGCCCAGACCGCCGTCGCCGCGAGCGATAGAGGGAAAACCACTTTCGCCAGCGACACCGCCCCACCGAAGCGCGCACCGACAGCGAGCAGCCAGAGCGCCCCGAGCAGGCTCCACGCGGCGATCGCAGCGACCGCAGCGATCACCGGGACTGCCGCCCGCCGTTCCGGGGAGACCGCGGGCGGCGGGCCTTCGGGTTCGTTCATCGGCCGATTCTAGACCGCGGCGGCCTTGGCGGCTTGAAACATTGGCCCTTCCGCGCTCGTCTGGATAGACATCACCTGGAGAACTCGAACATGAAACGACACGTGCTTTCCCTCATCCTCCTGCCCGCCCTGCTCGTTGCCCTCTCCCTGCCGGCGTCCGCCGCGGGTCCCTATTTTCACCTCGACATTCAAAGCGGCACCGAAGGGCATGCGGCCCGTCATCACGGCGACGGCAGCGGCCACGTCTCGATCGACGTGCCGGTCAGTTTCGTCCAGGCCCTCGCGGCGCTGGTTCCCGACGGAATTCACTCGGGCAGCAGGATCGTCATCGAGGACCACGAGATCCCGCCGGCCCAGCTGCGCAAGATCTGGCGCGAAGTCCGCAACCTGCCGGAGGCGAAGATCGCCACCTTCGAGGACCGCGAAGGGCGGCTCTCGGTGAGCAAAGCCGGCGGCCATCTGGTCTTCCGCGCGAGCCATCCTCACGAAGGCAACGGCGAAGCGGTCGTCCGCATCCCGGCTCCGGTGGTCGACGCCCTCCTCTCCGGAGATCCGGGCGAACTCGATTTTTCCGCCGCGATCGACGCCCTGGCCAAGAACGGCCGCGGCGAGCTGGTCGCCGTCACCGAGGATCGCGACACGGTGCGGATCTGGGTGGACGACCGCGAAGGGCGGTAACCGGGGCTATCCGAATTCCCGGCTAGCCACCCGGTCGGATCTCATCCGAGAGAGACTACGAAGGCTTCAGTTTGACGGCCGCGGCCGGAGGGGCGGGACTCGCCAAGGCGGGCGGTGCCGGCAAGATCGCCAGAATCGCCGCGGCTTCGCCGGCCCTGCCGGTTGCGCGCAGCATGGCGGCGAGATCCGTGAGCGTGCCCCGGCGCTCGACGTCGTCGCCGTCCAGATGGCGATTTTGAATCGTAAGGGCGCGCCGGAGGGTGGCCTCGGCTTCGACCTTCCGGCCCTCGTCCCACAAGACGCTCGCGAGACCATGGAGCGAAATCGCCACATCCGGATGATCGGGGCCATACGCCGCCTCGCGGATCGCCAGCGCCCGGCGGTGCAGTGCTTCGGCCTCGCGCCGGGCGCCGAGCGCGTTTTCGGTGTTCGCCAGGTTCGACAGGAGCAGGCCGAGCCGCGGATGGCTCGGCCCGAGGACCTTCTCCCAGATCGCGAGGGCCCGGCGATGCAGAACTACCCCCACTCTCGGCTGGTCCATGCTGTCGTAGAGGACCGCGAGCGCCTCCAGGTTGACCGCGACGTCGGGATGGTCGGGCGGCAGGACCTTTTCGCGAATCGCGAGGCCGCGGCGGAACAGCGATTCGGCCCGTTTGAAGTCTCCCCTCCGGGAGGCGACGATCGCTAGGTTGTTGAGCGTCGCCGCGACCGAAGGGTCTTCGGGGCCGAGCACCTTGACGCGGATCGCGAGCGCGCGATTGAGCAGCGGCTCGGCCCGCGCGGCGTCGCCTTTGCGGCCGTAAAACGTGCCGAGCCCGTTCAGCGCGGCCGCCAGATCCGGAGCGTTCGGCCCTTTGGCCTTCTCCAGGATTCGCACCGCCTCGGTGAGGGTCTTTTCGCTTTCGCCGAACGTGATCAGGTGAAGGGCGCCGAGGTGATAGAGGCTCATACCGACCTCGGCGCTGTCATTGCCCAACTGCCGGCGGTTCAATTCGAGCGCCTCGGAGAGCAGCGCCTCCGCCTGGGGGTAGAGGCCGAGGCGCTGGTAGGTCTGGCCAATCGCGTCCGCAAGCCGGGCGCGCCGGGTCGGCTGGTTCGCCAGATCGGTCTTCAAGCTTTCGGCACCGCGGTCGAGCAGCTCGCGGGCGGTGATCCGGTTGCCCAGCGATTCGCCCGGATCGGCGACCCGGAACATGCCGACCAGAAAATCGACCACCCCCTCCGCCTCGCCGCCCGCCCGTTCGGCCCGCTCCTCGGAGGCGATCGCCGCGTCGCGTTCGCGTTTCAAGTCGAAGGTGTATTTCGCCACACCGGCTAGCGCCAGCAGCATCGCCGCCGTGAGCGCTGCGCGCAGCGCCCAGCGCTTCGGGGCCTCACGAATTCGGCGCAGCCGGGCGAGCGTCGCCGCGGCGGTCGGGCGATCTTCAGGTGCGACGGCACAGAGCGCCCGAATCAGCTCGGCATGCCCGGCTCCGACTCCGGAGAGCGGCCGTCTGCGCCCCTCTTGGACCTCATACAACAGGCGCGGGGTCGGCATCGTCGAATCGTAGGCCGACTGGCCAGTGAATAGCTCTTGCAACAGCAGGCCGAACGCGTACAGGTCGCTCGCAAACGTCACCGGCTCGCCGCGCGCCTGCTCGGGGCTCATCGACGGCAGGGTACCCACCACCTCGCCGAACTGGGTGCGGTAGGTCTCGGTCGATTCGCGCTCGAGCGAAGAATCTTCCGACGAATACCTGAGTTCGGCGGTCTCCAAATCTTCGTCCAAGGGTTCCTTCGACGCCGACGCTTCGCCGGCCCCCTCGCCTGCCGGCCGCAAGGAGCGCACCAGGGCCACCTCCCCATCCTCGGGCGAATAGGCGAGACCGAAGTCAAGCACCTTGACCGCCCCTTCGGCGGTCAGCAGGACGTTGGTCGGCTTGAGGTCGCGATGGACGATGCCGTGGGCGTGGGCGGCCACCAGCACCTCGGCCAGCTCCTCGGCGATGCGCAGCCGGGCGACCCGATCGAGCTTGCCGCTGCGCACCACCTGCCGCAGGTTCTTGCCGACGATCCGTTCGAGCACCAGGGCATCGCCTTCCGGCGTCTCGATCAGGTCGTAGATCGCGCAGATGTGGGGATGGTCGAGCCGGGAGAGCGCCCGCGCCTCGCGCAGCAGGCGCGCCCGCGCCACCCGCTGCCAACGACCTTCGCGCAGGACCTTGATCGCCACGTCGCGCTGGAGTTTTTCGTCGAAGCCGGCGTAGACGTCGCCCATGCCTCCTCGGCCCAGTAGCTCCGAGATCTGGATGTGGCCGATGCGGTCGCCGGGTTTCATGGGATCAGAAGCAGAGAACGGGGAATCAAGAGTACCCCACGTGCTCGCCGTCCTGTATCGTCCGGCTGCCAGTGGACCTACCGGAGAATGATCGCGATGAAACGTGTCCTAGTTTTCGGCTCCACCCTGATGCTCCTCGCCGCCTGGGTCGCTCTCACGCCACCCTCTGCGCACGCCGTCGATCCGACCTCGGGCGCCGCCTATCAGGACCTCAGCTGGCGCCTGCTCGGCCCCTTGCGCGCCGGCTGGTCGGTGATGGCCGCAGGAGTGCCGGACGAGATCGACACGTACTACTTCGGTGCCGCCGACGGCGGGGTCTGGAAGACCGACGACTCCGGGGTCACCTGGCGACCGCTCTCGGACCAGGCGCCGTTTTCTTCCGTGGGAGCCCTCGCGGTCGTTCCCGGGCCTTCGGGCAAGCGGACGCTCTGGGTCGGCAGCGGCCAGACTCAGACCCGCTTCGACGTGATGGACGGCAACGGCGTCTGGAAGAGCGAGGACGAAGGGGCAACCTGGGTCTCGATGGGGCTCGCCGAGACGCGCCATATCGGCCGGATCTGGGTCGATCCGCGCGATCCGAACGTGCTGCTGGTGGCCGCCCTCGGCCACCTGTTCGGGCCGAATCCGGAGCGCGGCATCTATCGCAGCGAGGACGGCGGCAAGAATTGGTCCCGGGTGGCGTTCGTCGACGAGAACACCGGCGCGGTCGAAATCTCCGCCGACCGAGAAGTGCCGGATGTCCTCTACGCCGCGTTCTGGCAGACCCGGCTCTATCCCTGGCAGGGCTATCACGTGCCGCAGGTCGGCCCCGGCAGCGGAATCTGGCGCTCGACCGACGGCGGTAAGAGCTGGGCCGCGGCGCCGCGCACCGGGCTGCCGGACGGCTCGCTCGGCAAGATCGGCCTCGCTGTGGCGCCGACCACCCACGGCTGGCGCGTCTACGCCGCGGTCGACGCACAAAAAGGCGCGGGGCTCTACCGGTCGGATGACGGCGGCACCACCTGGGCGCTCGAAATGGCGAGCCGCTCGATCCCGAGCAGCTACTTCGGGCGTATCTTCGCCGATCCGAACGATCCGGACGTGGTCTATTTCCCCGGCCAGTCGTTCCGCAAATCGACCGACGGCGGTAAGACCTTCGTCTACATCAAGGGCTCGCCCGGCGGCGACGACTACCATTACCTGTGGATCAACCCCGCGCACACCGAGCGGATGATCCTCGCGAGCGATCAGGGGACCACCGTCTCGGTGAACGGCGGCAAGACCTGGAGCCCCTGGTACAACCAGCCGACGGGGCAGTTCTACCGGCTGGGGATCGACAACCAATTCCCCTACCGCGTCTACAGCGGCCAGCAGGACAGCGGCACGGTCTCGGTCTCGTCCCGCAGCAACTACGGCCAGCTCACCTATCGCGATTGGCACTCGGTGGGCGGCGACGAGCGCGACGGCGACCTGCCCGATCCGGTCGATCCGAACGTCGTCTACGGCAGCGGACTGGGCGGCAAGATCAGCCGCTGGGACGCGCGCACCGGCCGGGTCTCGAACGTCTCCCCCTGGCCGGTCTCCTCCTACGGCACCCGGCCGCCGACAGTGCCGAACCGGACCACCTGGATCACCCCGATCGCGATCGATCCGCGCCCGCCCCATGCGCTCTACCAGGGGACGCAGGTGCTTTCCCGCTCGCTCGACCAGGGGCAGACCTGGGAAGAGGTCAGCCCGGACCTGACCGGCGCCGTGCCGAACGCGCCGGGGTGCACGCCCGAGCCGGGCAAGTTCGATCCGCCGATCGAGCGGACCACCGCCTGCGGCTACGGCACGATCTTCTCGATCGCCCCGTCGCGCGTCGTCTCCGGCCTTCTTTGGGTCGGCACCGACAACGGCCGCATCCAGTTGACGAAAGACGGCGGCGCGCACTGGACCGACGTCACGCCGGCGGATCTCCCCGCCTGGAGCCAGGTGGCGCAGATCGACGCCGGCTCCGAGCCCGGCAGCGCCTATGTGGCGATCGACCGCCACCGGCTGGACGACCGCTCGCCTTGGGCTTACGTGACGCACGACTTCGGCGCCCACTGGCGGCGCGCCGAGGCGGGCCTGCCCGCCGACGGCTGGGTGAACGTCGTGCGCGCAGACCCGGAGCGCACGGGCCTGCTCTATGCCGGCACGCGCAAAGGGGTCTTCGTCTCGTTCGACGACGCCGTCCATTGGGCGTCGCTCCAGCTGAACCTGCCGACCACGGGGGTGAACGACCTGCTGGTCAAAGGTCGCGACCTGGTGATCGCCACCCAAGGGCGCGCCCTCTGGGTGCTCGACGACGTCGCTCCCCTGCGCGCAAGCTTCGACGCCGCGCGCGCCCTGACGCTCGCGCCGCCCGGGCCGGCGATCCGGATCACCCCGAACGAAAACAAAGACACTCCGCTGCCGCCCGAGTTTCCGACCACGCCGAACCCGCTCGCGGGCGTGCCGATCGACTACTTCCTGCCGGCTGAAGCCAAAGGTCCGGTGACGATCGAAATCCTCGACGGCAAGGGCGCCCTCGTACACCGTTTTTCAAGCGCCGAAACGCCCGAGCGCCCGGACGCCCGTCAATACTTCGCCGACCGCTGGTTGCTCCCTCCGGCGGTGCCGACCGTCAAGGCGGGACACAACCGCTTCTGGTGGGACCTTCGCGGCCCGCGGCCCAAAGCGACCGACTACGACTTCACGATCGCCGCGGTGCCCGACCGCGACACGGCGACGGTGCCGCAGGGGATGCTCGTCGTCCCCGGTACCTACCGCGTCCGCTTGACCGTCGAAGGCGCGACATCCGAGCGCCCGCTGGTGATCGAAAAAGATCCGCGCAGCCCCGCGACGTTAGAAGACCTCGCGGCCGGCAACGCCTTCTCGGCGGAGGTCGTCGGCGCCCTCGGCCAAACCGTCGACGCGCTCGAAAAGATCGAAGAGCTAGACAAGAGCCTCGCCCCGCTCGCGACCGGAGAGCGAAAAGCGGCCAAAAGCCTGGCCAATCGCGCGAAAGCGACCCGCGACGACCTGGCAAAGCTCAACAGCGGCGGCGGCGACACCGACCTCTCGGTCGTCGGCGCCGTCCTCTCCGGCCTCGAATCCGATCTCGAAGGGGCCGATTCCGCCCCCACCGCGCCCCAGCGCAAGGTCTTTGAGGAGATGCGCGGCCGACTCGACAAGGCGCTCGCCCTATGGCGCGAGCTGCACGACGCGGTGGGCAAGACGTTCGGGCGGGAAGTTGCGCGGGACTAGTCCCGAAACCGCGCCCGCAGCTCAGGCGGCATCAGGGGACAGACCGTCTTGGGTTTCGCAAACCAGCTGTGGCGCGCGCGGGCGATTGCGTCATACAAGCGGTCGCGGAGGGCCGCCGGGATCAGTCGGCCGAGCTTGGCTTCGAAGGTCCAGATTCCGCCGATCTCTTCGAGCGCGCGGAGCACGGCGTTCGAGCGGACGTGAAGCTTGCCGTCCGGCGTCGACAGGACGAGGCTGTCCGGCAGGCCGGCGCGGGCTTCCGGGCAGACGCGCTCGCCGAATAGCTCTCCGCCGAGCGGGGCGAAGGTCAGTTTGCCCTTGCGGTCGAGCGCGATCAGGAGGCGCACGCTGTTGTGACAGAGGCCGCAGCCGCCGTCGAAGAACAGCACGGCTCCGGGGACCTCAGGCACCTTCTTCCAGACCGACCGAGAACATCCGCTCCAGGTTGTAGCGCGAGAAGGCGCGGAACGCCATCAGCGTCTCGGAGCGCAGGATGCCTTCGATCTTGAGCATCTGGCGGGTCACCGCCTCGGCGATCTGCTCGTTGTCGCGCACCCGGGCGATCGCCACCAGGTCGTACTGGCCGGCGACCGAGTAGACTTCGGTGATTCCGTCCATCTCGACCAGGCGCTCGGCCACCTCGTTGATCTTGTTCTTTTCCACCACCAGCAGGATCACGGCATTGACCATTGCGATTCCTCCTCCGCCAGAAGAGAACTCTATGCGATCGGTAACCGCGATCCGAAATCCGGCAAAGGGCGTATTGCAGAGTGTGCCTACCGAGGGATCGATCCGATGAGCTTTCCGCCACCTGAACCGACCGCCACCTTCCCGTATCGCATCGACCGGCGCGTGGGCGAAGGGGCGATGGGGGTGGTGTTCCGCGCTTTCGAGCCGGCGCTCGAGCGGACCGTGGCGATCAAGGTGCTGCGCGCAAAAACCCTCGAAGGGCGCGACGAGAGGACCACCGACGAGTACCACCGCCGATTCCTCCAGGAGGCTCGCGCCGCCGCCGCCCTATCCCATCCGGGCTCGGCGACGCTCTATCGGATCGGCGACGAGTCGGGCAATCCGTGGATCGCCATGGAGTGGCTCGAAGGGCGCTCGCTCGACGCGGTCATCCGCGAGGACGGTCCGATGGCGCCCGAGAAGGTGGCCCAGCTCGGTGCCGAGCTGCTCGCGACGCTCGACGCGGCGCACAAGGCGGGAGTCGTCCATCGCGACATCAAGCCGGCGAACCTGATGCAGCTCGCCGACGGCCGGTTGAAGGTGACCGATTTCGGCATTGCCCGGCTGCGCGGCTCCGACCTGGTGAAGACTCAAGCCGGCTACCTGCTCGCCACCCCTCGCTTCGCCTCCCCCGAGCAGCTGCGCGGGCAGGAGGTGGACGGCCGTTCCGACCTGTTCTCGGCCGGCGTGGTCCTCTACTTCCTGATCTCGGCCGCCTATCCGTTCCGCGGCGACGACTTCCTGCAAATCGCCACCGCGATCCTGACCGAAGCGCCGCGCCCCCTGCGGACCCTCGCCCCCCACGTGCCACCACGGCTGGCCGCGGCGATCGAGCGGGCGCTAGAGGTGGAGCCCGACAAGCGGTACGCCAGCGCCGGAGAAATGCGCGAGGCGCTGCTGGCGGCGATGGGGATCGGGGACAAGACCGAAAGGACTGCGACAAGGACGGAGAAGATGGTGGCGATACCTGAGCCGGCCGGGGCCAACCCCAAGAGAGCAGAGGCTACCGTGCCGACCTACACCGGGGTTTCGGTGGAGCCGGTGCTGGCTGTCCCGGCAGTCGCTGCGAGCTGGCCGGGAAGGGACCTCGGGGTGCAGGAGCGCCAGGGGCTGCTCGAACGGCTGCTCGACCGGCCGTTGCATGCGGCGCCTTTCGCCGGGGCGGTGGCGTTCGGACCGGCATGGCTGTTGATCGCCGACGGCCTGGTGGTCGGGGCGATCGGACCGGTGGACGGAACTCCCGCGACCGGCGATGCGGCGATCGAAGCACTGCCGGGCAAGGCGGCGGCGATCCTCCATGCCGCTCCCGATCCGGGGGGCGCGGCGTTCGCGCGGGCGCTCGCCGGCCTGCTCCATCCGGGGCGCATCCTTCAAATGTTTTCCCCCGGCTGGGACGGACTGCCGATCGATCGCCCCTGGGCGGAGCTGGTGGCGGCGGTCGCGGTACAGGCGCGGGTTGAGGATCTGGCACCGGTCCCCTCGTTATCGAGCTTCCGGCGCG
>JBBSBW010000091.1:0-13764 GCA_038250865.1 Thermoanaerobaculia bacterium
GCCCCGCCCCCCCCCCCTCGGCCCCCCGCCGGTCCCCAACCCCCAACCGGCCGCGGCGTGGTCCCCCCCCGGTCCCGGGGGAGAAGCGAAGGCCCAGACGCCCATACATCCGATTCGCCAAGCTCAGCCGTACCACCTCCCAAGCGGGCCAGATATAGGCGCCTGCTTCGGCTCCGTCGTCTCCGTCGAGGGAGCTTTGGCCCTGCAATTTCAGTTCGTTGCGCGATGCCTCGGACACTCGTAGACAGGTTTCCCAACGTCCCGGTTCGGCTTGCCGGTCGCACTATCCATCGGGTGGACTTTCGTGCCGTTCGATGGGAGCTGCCGCGCGTGGCTCCTTTCGCTTCCCAGCCAACGACAAAATAAGGATGGCGCCTGGACCCCTGGCGGGTTCGTGGCACATCTTAAAAGCGCCGCAGTACGGGTAGCGGCGTTGCGCTGCGTCCGATTTTTCAAGTGGGACGCAGCCCGCAGGAGAAGGGGAGTGCCGGATGAGCAGCATCGACGATCTGGGCAGCGCCGCCGGGCTTTCGGAGCAGGACCGGGAGCTGCTGGCCCTGTTGCTGGCCGAAGAAGGGGTCGAGCTATCGGAGAGCGCGGCGATCCCTCGGCGTGCGGCGGAGCTCAAAGGCGAGGCGCCGCTTTCCTGGTCGCAGGAGCGGCTGTGGGTAATCGACCGGATGGCGCCGGGCACCTCGACGCTCGACATCCCGGTCTCCGTGCGCCTGCTCGGCCGGCTCGACCGCGGCGTACTCGCACGCTGCTTCGCCGAGATCGCCCGCCGGCACGAGTCGTTGCGCACCCGCTTCGTCGAGCGCGGCGGCGTGCCGCGGCAGGTGATCGATCCTCCCGTGGCAGATACCGCCGGCCACCGCGCGCTCGCCCAGCCGCTGGTCGATTTGGCTGGCTTTGCTGCCGGGCGTTGGGACGCCGAAATGCACCGCCTCGCCGCCGAGGACACCCGGCGCTCGTTCGACCTCGCGCGCGGCCCGTTGTTTTCGACCGTCTTGATCCGCCGGAGCCCCGACGAGCACGCGCTGCTGCTCAACATTCATCACATCGTGACCGACGGCTGGTCGATGGGCGTGCTGATCGGCGAACTCTCGGCGCTGTACCCCAAAGTCGCGGCGGCGGCGGCCAGCGGTCCGGCGGGGACGTTCGTGCCGCTTCCCGAGCTACCGGTGCAGTACGCCGACTTCGCGGTCTGGCAGCGCGAGCGGTTGGGGGCCGATCAGGGGTTTGCCGAGCAGCTCAAATACTGGCGCGATCGTCTGACCGGCGTGCCGGCGCTCGAACTGCCGACCGATTTCGCTCGGCCGGCGATCCAGAGCTTCCGCGGCGGCAGCGAGGTCCGCGTCTTGCCGCCGCCGCTCGCGGCGAGGCTTGCCGAGATGGCGCGGATGACCAGCGCCTCCCCTTACATGGTGCTGCTCGCGATCTTCTCGCTGGTGCTCGGCCGCCTGTCGGGACAGGAGGATTTCGCGATCGGCAGCCCGATCGCCGGCCGCGGCCGGCCGGAGCTGGAAGGGCTGATCGGATTCTTCTTGAATTCACTCGCGCTCCGCGCCGACCTGTCGGGCAACCCGAGCTTTCGCGAGCTGGTCGGCCGCGCGCGCGACACGGCGCTCGGCGCCTACGCCAACCAGGACGTGCCGTTCGAGCGGCTGCTCGGCGAGCTGGATGTCGAGCGCGATCTTTCGCGGACGCCGATCTTCCAGGTTCTGCTCAACATGCTGAACCTGCCGCGCGCCGAAGCGCGGTTCGAGGGGCTCGCGATCGAGCCGATCTCGGTGCCCGAGGTCGAATCGAAATTCGACCTCACCATCTACGCCTCCGAGTCGCCCGACGGGCTGCTGCTGCGCCTGGTCTATAACGCCGACCTGTTCACCGCGGAGCGGATGCGCGAGCTGCTCGCCCAGCTCGAAGGGGCGCTGGTCCAGGCACTTTCGGCGCCCGATCGGCCGATCTCGCAGATCCGTCTGCGGACCGCGGCGGCCGATGCCGGTTTGCCCGATCCGAAGGCACCGCTCGACGCCACCTGGCGCGGCTCGGTGGTCGATCTGTTCCGGGACCAGGCGGCGCGCCGGCCGGAGCGCTTGGCGGTGGCCGATCGCGCCGGCAGCTGGAGCTACGGCGAGTTGGCGGAAGCCTCGACGCGGATCGCCGCGCGGCTGCGCCGTCCGGGGGAAGGTTTGGCAAGTTTGGCGCGGGGCGAACGCGTGGCGATCTGGACCCACCGGAGCGCGGTGCTGCCGGCCGCGGTGCTCGGCGCGCTCGAAGCGGGAGGCGCGTTTGCGATGCTCGATCCGGCCTATCCGGCGGCGCGGATCGTCGCGATGCTCGACCTCGCTGAACCGCGGGCGTTCGTCCGGCTCGAAGCCGCGGGGCCGCTGCCGCCGGAGGTCGACCAATGGCTCGCGCGCGCCGGGGCGATCCGGGTGGATCTGCCCGTCGGCGGAGCTGCCGCCGTGCTCGCGGCGTTACCCCAGGCCCTACCCCCGGCTCCGGCCGGCGGGATCGATCCGATCGAAATCGGCCCGGATGATCCGGCGCTGGTCGCGTTCACTTCCGGCTCGACCGGCCAGCCGAAGGGAATCGTCGGCCGGCACGGGCCGCTGTCGCATTTCCTGCCGTGGCAGTGCGCGGAACTGGCGCTCGGAGAAGCCGACGTGTTCAGCCTGCTCTCCGGCCTCGCGCACGATCCGTTGCAGCGCGATCTGTTCACGCCGCTCAGCTTGGGCGCTTCGATCGCCGTGCCTGATCCGAGCGACATTACGACCCCCGGCCGGCTCGCCGCCTGGATGGCCGAGCGCGGCGTTTCGGTCGCCCATCTCACTCCGGCGATGGGGCAGCTGATCGCGGAATCCGCCGAGCTGTCGGCGTCGCGCGGCGTGCCGGTGGCGGTGCCGTCGCTGCGTCGCGCCTTGCTGGTGGGCGATGCGCTCACCCGGCTCGACGTAGCGAGGCTTGAGCGGATCGCGCCGAACCTCACCTGCATCAACCTCTATGGCTCGACCGAGACCCAGCGCGCGGTGGCCTACCACGTCGTCGAACGGTCACTGCCGAGGAGCGAGGAGGGGGACCCAACCTCGCCCTCGGCTGCCACCCGGCGCGAGATCCTGCCCCTCGGCCGCGGCATGCAGGACGTGCAGCTTTTGGTGCTCGATGCGGAAGGCCGGCCGACGGGCTTCGGCGAGGTGGGCGAGATCGCTGTGCGTAGCCCTCACCTGGCGGCCGGCTATCTCGGCGATCCGGAGATGACTCGCGCGCGCTTCGTGCCCGCGCCGCGGGCGGGGGCGTCGGCGTCGGGCGATCCGGCCGATCGGATGTATCGCACCGGCGACCTGGGCCGCTACCGGCTGGATGGCGAGGTCGAGTTCGTCGCGCGTGCCGATGCGCAGGTGAAGATCCGCGGCTTCCGCATCGAGCCGGGGGAGATCGAGGCGGCACTTTCGCGCCACGGCGGAGTCCGCGAGGCGGTGGTCGTCGCGCGGACGGAGGAGAACGGCGCCAAGCGGCTGGTGGCCTACTACGTCGTCGCGCCCGGCGCGCCCACGCCATCGGCCGAAGAGCTGGGTGAGTTTCTGCGCGCGCGGCTGCCGGAATACATGGTGCCGGCGCTCTGGCTGGCGCTCGAACGGTTGCCGCTCACGCCGAACGGCAAGATCGACCGCCGGGCGCTGCCCGCGCCGCGCGCGGCTTCGACCGCCTCGGCCGAATTCGTGGCGCCCAAAACCGACACCGAGCGGGTGATCGCCGAGGTCTGGCGCGAGGTGCTGGGGCTCGACCGGGTCGGCCGTCACGACAAATTTTTCGCCCTCGGCGGCCACTCGCTGCTGCTGGTGCGCGCGCATGGACGATTGGCCGAAAAGCTCGGGCGCGAGATCGCGGTGATCGACCTGTTCCGCCACCCCGACGTGGCGTCGCTCGCCCGCTACCTGGACGGCGGCGCGACGTCGGACGTCGCCGGGGTCGAGGCGCGCGCGGAAGTGATCGAAGCGGGCAAGGACCGCCGCCGGATGCGGCTTCTACGAAGGCAGGGGGCCGGTCCATCCGGCGTACCGGACGGGGACGAACGATGAGCGACGAAGGGACTAGAACCGGCCTCGAAGTGGCCATCGTCGGCCTGGCCGGGCGATTTCCCGGGGCGGACGATGTCCAGGGCTTTTGGCGGAACTTGATCGCGGGCGTCTCGTCGGTGGTCGACCTTTCCCCCGAGGAGCTGATCGCGCGCGGCGCCGATCCGGCCCAGGTGGGCGATCCGCGCTGGGTCAAGGCGGCGGCCGAGGTCGCCGGGGCCGAGCTGTTCGACGCCCGGTTCTTCGACGTCTCGCCGCGCGAGGCCGAGGTACTCGATCCCCAGCACCGGCTGTTCCTCGAAGCCTGTTGGGCGGCGCTCGAAGACGCCGGGATCGACCCGGCTCGCGACCGGCGGCCGATCGGTGTCTTCGCCGGCTCGTCGATTTCGACCTACTACATCCGCAACGTCTTGCCGAGCGGGGTCGATACCGGCGCGCTCGGCGGCCTGCTCGGTGCCGACAAGGACCACCTGCCGACGCTGGTGTCGTGGAAGCTCGATCTTATCGGTCCGAGCTATGCCATCCAGAGCGCCTGCTCGACCTCGCTGGTGGCGGTCCACGTGGCGGCGCAGAGCCTGTTGAATGGCGAGTGCGACGCGGCGTTGGCGGGCGGCGTGTCGATCCTCTTTCCGCAGAACGAGGGGTACCCGTGGAGCGAGGGCGGAATCTTCTCGCGCGACGGCCGCTGCCGGTCGTTCGACGAGCAGGGGGCCGGCACGATCTTCGGCAGCGGCTTAGGCGTCGTCGTGCTCAAGCGCCTGGAGGATGCGATCCGCGACGGCGACCGGATTCGCGCGGTGATCAAGGGTTCGGCGGTGACCAACGACGGCGGCGCGCGCCTGGGCTACACGGCACCGAGCGCGGCGGGACAGGCAAGGACCATCCGCGCCGCGCAGCTGCTCGCCGAGGTCGAGCCGGAAACGATCGGTTTCGTCGAAGGGCACGGCACGGCGACCCAGCTCGGCGATCCGATCGAGGTGGCGGCGCTCGCCGAGACGTTTGGCCGCTCGCGCCCGGGCACCACGGCGCTCGGCTCGGTCAAGAGCAACATCGGCCATCTAAACGCGGCGGCGGGCATCGCCGGATTGATCAAGGCCGTGCTCGCGGTCGAGCACGGCGAGGTGCCGGCGACCCTTCATTTCGAACGGCCGAACCCGCAGATGGATCTGGCGAGCGGGCCGTTCTTCGTCAACACCGAGGCGACGCCCTTTCCGGTCCGCGAAGGGGCGCCGCGCCGCGCCGCGGTCTCCTCGTTCGGCATGGGCGGCACGATCGCCCACGCGATCCTCGAAGAGGCGCCCGCCGCGCCGGTCTCCGGAGCGTCGCGCGAATTTTCGATCGTCGTTTTATCGGCGAAAAGCGCCGCCGCCCTCGATTCCGCGGGCGAGCGGCTCGCCGCGCATCTGGCGGCGCATCCCGATGTCGCCCTGGCGGACGTGGCCTATACCGCGGCGCTCGGCCGCAAGGTGTTCGGCCATCGGCAGGCGGTGGTGGTCGATGCCGCGACCGGTTTTGCCGCGGCGCGTAAGAGCGCCGGCAGCTTCACCGCGCCGTCCGCTCTCCATGCCGAGCGGCCGGTGCACTTTCTCTTTCCCGGCCAAGGGGCGCAGTACCTGGGGATGGGCGAAGAGCTGTATGCCGCCGAACCGGTGTTCCGCGCCGAGATCGATCGCGCGGCCGAAGCGCTGGGATCTAACTCCGGCCGCGATCTACGCGACGTGCTGTTCGTCCGCGGCAGAGCGGGCGACGAGCGCGCGGCGGCCGAGGCGCTGCTCGCCCGCACCGAGTGGACGCAAATCGCGCTGTTCGCGGTCGAGTCCGCGCTCGCGCGGCTTTGGCTGTCTTTGGGTGTCGAGCCTTCGGGGATGATCGGCCACAGCGTCGGCGAGTACGTGGCCGCCCATCTGGCCGGCGTGTTCTCGTTCGAGGACGCGCTTGGCCTGGTGGCGCTGCGCGGCCGGCTGATGCAAAGGATGCCCGAAGGGGCGATGCTCGCGGTGCCGCGCGGCGAGGCTTGGGTGGCCGAGCGGCTCGCCTCCGGCTACTCGGGCCTCGAAATCGCCGCGATCAACGCGCCGGAGAGCGTGGTGGTGGCAGGACCCGCCGCGGAGATCGAGCGTTTCCGGGCGGCGATCGGCTCCGAGCTGCCGGACGGCCTCGAAACTCGCCGTCTCCACACCTCGCATGCGTTCCATAGCGCGGCGATGGAGCCGATTCTCGCCGAGTTCGAACAGGCGGTGGCGGCGGTGACCCGAAAGGCGCCGGAGCGGCGCTTCGTCTCGAACCGCACCGGCCGCTGGATCGAGCCGGCGGAGGCTACCGACCCGGCGTATTGGGCCGCGCATCTGCGCCATGCCGTTCGCTTCGCCGACGGGCTCGCCACCCTCGCGGACGAAGGGAGCGCGATCTACCTGGAGGTGGGGCCGGGCAATTCGCTCGGCACGCTCGTGCGGCGTCAGCCCGCGGCGGTCGCAGCGTCGGCGGGAGCGGTGCTTGCTAGCCTGCGCCACCCGAAAGAGGAGATCCGCGATGTCGAGCGGCTGGCGCGCGCCGCGGCGGAGCTTTGGGCGCGCGGCGGCGAGATCGATTGGCGGCGCTATTTCGGATCCGAGAAGCGGCGGAAGGTCGAGCTGCCGACCTATCCGTTCGAGCGCCAGCGTTTCTTCCTCGAAGCGCGGCCGGGGCCACTCGATTTTTCCCGGGCACGCCCAAGCCTGGCGGCGTCGGTTCCCGGATCGACGGCTGCCGCTGCTGCGGTGGCGGCGTCGGCGCAGGTCGCGGCCCATCCGCGGCCGGCCTTGAGTACCGCCTATGTGGCGCCGCGCTCCGACAGCGAGCGCCGGATCGCGGCGATCTGGAGCGACCTGTTCGGGGTCGCCGAGGTGGGCGTTCACGACAACTTCTTCGATCTCGGCGGCCATTCGCTGCTCGCGACCCGGGTCCTCTCGCGCGTTCGCGAAGCGTGCGGCGTCGACCTGCCGTTGGACACTCTGTTCGCCACGCCGACCATCGCGGCGATCGCCCAGGGGGTGGACGAACAGCGCCGACTGCTCGGCGCGGCGGCCCCTTCCCCGGCTCCGATCGAGATTTCCGCGGCTGCAGCTGCCGGCGTCGACGCAAAGTCTCCGGTCGCAATGCAGGGGATCGAACGTCCTCTGTCGTTTGCTCAGGAGCGGCTCTGGCTGCTCGACCGGCTGGTGCCGGACAACTCCTTCTATACCCTGGGATCGGCGCAGCGGCTGAATCAGCCGGTCGACGTCCGGACGTTCGGCGCGGCGCTTCGCGAGGTGGTGCGGCGCCACGAGACGCTCCGCGCGAGCTTTGGCGATCAGGAAGGCCGGCCGCGGATGACCGTCTATCCGAACGTGCCGGTGCGGCTCCGGCAGGTCGATCTCATCCCGCTTCCCGCCGCCCGGCGGACCTCGGAAGCGGAGCGGCTGACCGCGATCGAACTGCACCGGCCGATCGACCTGGCGCGGGCGCCGCTCGCGCGCTTCGCCCTCCTGCACCTGGCGCCGGCCGACCACGCGTTGATCTACAGCTTTCATCACATCGCCTCGGACGGCTGGTCGCTCGGCGTGTTCGGGCGCGAGTTGCTCGCGATCTATTTGGCGTTTTGTGCCGGCAAGCCTTCGCCGTTGCCGCCCCTAAGCATCAGCTACTCCGGCGTGGCGATTCGTCAGCGGGAACGGTTCGCGCGCGGCGAGATCGACCGCCAGATCGTGTATTGGCGGGAGCGTCTCGGCCGTGCGCCGATCACCGAGCTGCCCGCCGACCGGCCGCGGCCGCCGGTGCCGAGCCACCGCGGCATGACGCTGCGCTCGATCCTCGGCGCGGAGGTCTTCGGCCCGCTCGCGAAACTTGCCCGGTCGCGCGCCGGGTCGCCGTTCATGGCCTTGCTCGGCGCGTTCTACGCGTTGGTCGCTCGCTATTCCGGCCAAACCGATCTGGCGATCGGCGTGCCGATCGCCGGCCGTTCGCACAGCGACGAGGAGCTGCTGATCGGGTTCTTCGTCAACAACCTGATCCTCCGCGCCGACCTCTCCGGCGATCCGTCCTTCGGCGAAATCTTCGAACGGACGAAGAACGAGGCGCTCGGCGCCTATTCCCACCAGGACGTGCCGTTCGAGCGGCTGGTGGAGGAGCTTTCGCCGCGCCGCGACATGTCGAGGAATCCTCTGTTCCAGCTGATGTTCAACCTGATGCCGGTGGGGGTTGACAACGCGACCTACGAAAAGCTCGGCGGGATGTTGGGGATGCGCACGGGCGCCGCGCCGTTCGACCTTCAAGTCTATCTTTTCGAGTCGGCGGATCGGGTCAACATCGGCTGGGAATTCGCGACCGATCTATTCGAGGCGGCGACGATCGAACGCCTGGCCGGACACTATTCTAACCTGGTCGCGGGAGCGGCGGCTCATCCGGAGAGCCGTCTGTCCGAGCTGCCGCTGCTCGCTGCGGCGGAGCGCGTCGAGCTGTTGCGCGCCGGCACCGGGCCGATCGTTTCGGCCCCTCCGAAGAGCGTGCCCGCGCGGTTTGCGGCTCAAGCGATTCGTACCCCGTTCGCCACGGCGGTCGTCACGTCTGATGAGACCCTCGATTACGCGACGCTCGGCGCACGGGTCGAGCGGCTCGCCCGGCATCTCGGTGCGCTCGGGATCGGCGCCGAGGCGAAGGTGGGCATTGCGGTGGACCGTTCGGCGGCGTTGCCGGTGGCGGCGCTCGACGTGCTCGCGGCGGGAGCCTCCTACGTGCCGCTCGATCCGGGGTATCCGGTCGAGCGTTTGGCGTACATGGCCGCGGATGCCGGGCTCGCCGCTTTGATCGTCGAAGGGGAGGGGAGGGCTCTCCTGGCTTCGCTTGGTGCGGATTCGATCCGATCGGTAATCGAGCTGACGGCCGGCGGCGAGATCGTCGGCAGGGCCAGAGGAGCAGGCGGCGGCGATCTGCCGCGCATCGTGCCCGAGAGCCTGGCCTACACGATCTACACCTCCGGCTCTACGGGTAAGCCCAAAGGGGTCGAGCTGTCGCACGGCGCGCTCGCGAGCTTCCTTGCCGCGATGATCGAACGGCCGGGGATCGGCGCTTCCGACGTGTTCGTGGCGGTCACCTCGCTGTCGTTCGACATCGCGGGGCTGGAGCTTTACGCGCCGCTTCTGGTCGGCGCGCGGACGGTGATCGCCCGCCGCGACGTGGTGGCGGACGGCCGCCTGCTGGCGGATCTGCTGGCGGCAAGCGGCGCCACGATTCTTCAGGCGACACCCTCAGGCTGGCGCGTGCTGCTCGCCTCGGGCTGGGCCGGCGCGCAGGATCTCCAGGCCTTGGTGGGCGGCGAGGCGTTGCCGCCCGCGCTCGCCGCCGAGTTGCGGCCGAAGGTCGGAGCACTCTGGAATATGTATGGCCCGACGGAGACTGCGGTCTGGTCGACGCTCGATCGAGTGGGCGAGGGAGCGATCACGATCGGCCGGCCGGTGCCGGGGACGGAAATTCGAGTCGTCGATGGCGCCGGTGAACTGATGCCGCAAGGCGTGCCGGGAGATCTGTGGATCGGCGGCGCGGGGGTTGCGCGGGGCTACCGTGCGCGGCCCGACCTCTCGGCGGAACGCTTCGTGCCGGACCGGTTCTCGGGCGCGCCGGGGGCGCGGCTCTATCGAACCGGCGACCTCGCGCGCCTGCGCTCCGACGGACGGTTCGAAATCTTGGGCCGGATCGACCAGCAGGTGAAGATCCGCGGTCATCGGATCGAGCTGGGAGAGATCGAAAACGCGCTCGCCGAGGCGCCCGGCGTGCTGGCCGCGGCGGCGATCGTGGTCGGGCCGGAAGAGGATCGGCGGATCGCGGCCTACGTGGTCGAACGGCCCGGTGCGAACCTCGCAGAGGGAGCGGCGCTTCGCGAGACGCTCGGCGCGCATCTGCGCGATCGCCTGCCGGAGGCGTACGTGCCGGCGACGTTCACCCGCCTCGATCGGCTGCCGCTCACCCCGAACGGCAAGGTCGACAAGAAGGCGCTGCCTTCGCCCGAGTTTCCCGGTGCGGCAGTCGAGAGTGTGCAGCCGCCGCAGACGCCGACCGAAAGACGGCTCGCCGGCTTTTGGCAGGAACTGCTGGGGATCGACGCGGTCGGGGTCGAATCGCACTTCTTCCAGCTCGGCGGCCACTCGCTGCTCGCGATGCGCCTGGTGGCGCGGGTGCGCGAAGCGATGGGCGTGGACCTGTTGTTGCGCCGCGTGTTCGAGGCTCCGACGTTGGGGGCGCTGGCGGCGGTGATCGATGGGGAGGTTGGCAGGGACATTGGGGACCCGGGCGAGGTTGCGGCGGTTGGGGCAGCGGGGGAAGGGCAGGCTGCACAGGCAGGCAAGGCGCCGCAGTTTGCGCAGGCGGAGCAGGCGGGGCGGGTTCGGCGGGTGAGCGGGCCGCTTTCGTTTGCTCAGTCGCGGCTTTGGCTGCTCGACCGGCTGACCCCGGGCAACCCGTTCTACAACCTGGGCGGGGCGGTCCGCCTCTCGGGTCCGGTCAATCGCGGGGCGATCCATGCGGCGGTGCGCGAGGTCGGCCGGCGTCACGACACGCTGCGGACGAGATTTGCGGAGGTCGGCGGCGAGCCGGTGCAGATCGTCGAGCCGAATCTCGTGCTGCGGACCGCGGAGATCGACCTCGCGGGCTTGGCGGCGGAGCGCGGCGAGGGCGAGTTGCTGCGCCTTTCGCGCGCGCAGTTCGCGCTGTCGTTCGATTTGGGCAGGGCGCCGCTCCTGCGCTCCTGGCTGCTCCGCTTCGGTCCGCGCGAGCATGCGCTGGTCTATGCGATGCATCACATCGTCTCCGACGGTTGGTCGATGGGCCTGCTGTTCGGCGAGGTGGCCCAGGTCTACGGATCGTTCCTACTCGGCCGGCCCTCGCCGTTGCCACCGCTGCCGCTGCAGTACGCCGATTTCTCGGTCGAGCAGCGCGCTTGGTTCGCGGGCGGCGAGCTGGATCGCCAGCTTGGATATTGGCGCGAACAGCTCGCCGCACTGCCCGCCTCGGAGCTGCCGACCGACCGGCCGCGGCCGGCCGTGGCGAGCCACCGCGGGCGGACGATTCCGACCGCGATGGGCGCCGGCCTCGTCGCCCGGCTGGAGGCCCTCGGCCGCGGGCGTTCCGCGTCGACCTACATGGTCCTGCTCGCCGGGTTCCAGGCGCTGATCGCACGCTATGTCGGCGAAGGGGACTCGGTGCTCGGCACGCCGGTTGCGAACCGCACCCGGACCGATGTCGAAGGATTGATCGGTTTCTTCGTCAACACCCTGGTCCTCCGCACGTCGATGGCGGGGGACCCGACGTTCGGCGAAGCGATCGACCGGGCCAAGGCGACCGCGCTCGGTGCGTTCGCCCACCAGGACCTGCCGTTCGAGCGGTTGGTCGAAGAGCTGGCCCCGCGCCGCGACCTGGCGCGCAACCCGCTGTTCCAGCTGATGTTCAACCTGGTCAACACGCCGTTCGAAGGGGGTGCCGCGGGCGAGCTGGTGATGGCGCCGGTAAACGTCTCTCCAGAGACCGCGTTGGTCGATCTGCAGCCCTATCTGCGCCTGTCGCCCGCGGGGCTTTCGATCCGCTGGGAGTACGCGACCGACCTGTTCGAAGAGTCGACGATCGAGCGCCTGGCGCGCCACTACGAAACGCTGCTCGTCGGTGCTGCCGAACGGCCGGAAACGCGGCTGTTCGACCTGCCGCTGTTTGGAGAGTCGGAGCGCGCAGAGCTGCTTGCGGCCGGCCGTGGTCCCGTAACCGCGGCGGGCTCGGGCGAAGCGGGGCAGGCTACGTGGACCGTGCCGGCGCTGTTCGCCGCGCAGGCTCTGCGCACGCCGGCCGAAGTCGCGGTGATCGATGCCGCCGGATCGCTCGATTACTCGATGCTGCTGGCCCGGGTGAACCGTCTCGCGCGCCGGCTGATCGCGCTCGGGGTCTCCCGCGAGGCGAAAGTGGGTATCGCTGTCGAGCGTTCGGCGGCGCTGCCGGTGGCGGCGCTCGGCGTGCTCGCCGCGGGTGCCTCCTACGTGCCGCTCGATCCTGGCTATCCGGCGGAGCGGTTGGCCTTCATGGCCGCGGATGCCGGGCTCGCCGCCCTGATCGTCGATGCCGATCCCGGGGGAGAGGGGACGGCGCCGCTCGCGGTGCTTTCAACGCTGGCGCCAATCACCGTGGCGCTCGGCCGCGACGGGGCGCTCGCGGACGAGACGGAAGGGGACGGCGGCGAGCTGGCGCCGCGCGCTCTGCCGGCCGGCCTCGCCTACACGATCTACACCTCGGGATCGACCGGCCGGCCGAAAGGGGTCGAGCTGTCGCACGGCGCGCTGGCGAGTTTCCTGGCGGCGATGATCGAACGGCCGGGCGTGTCTGCCGCCGACGTGTTCGTCGCCTCGACCTCGTTGTCGTTCGACATCGCCGGGCTGGAGCTGTACGCGCCGCTGCTGGTCGGCGCGCGGATGGTGATCGCGCGACGCGACGAGGTGGCGGACGGCAGGCTGTTGGCGGACCTGCTCGCCGCGAGCGGTGCCACGATCTTCCAGGCGACCCCCTCCGGCTGGCGCGTGCTGCTCGCTTCGGGCTGGGCGGGCTCGGCCCAGTTGAAGGCTCTCGTCGGCGGCGAGGCGCTGCCGCCCGCGCTCGCCGCCGAGCTGCGGGGCAAAGTCGCCTCGCTCTGGAACATGTATGGACCGACCGAAACGGCGGTCTGGTCGACGTTTGATCGGGTGGAGCCGGAAGACTCGCCGATCACGATCGGCCGGGCGATCCCCGCGACCGTCGTCTACGTGGTGGATGCGTACGGCAATGCGGTCCCCTGGGGCGTGCCGGGAGAGCTGTGGATCGGCGGCGCCGGAGTCGCCCGCGGCTACCACGCGCGCCCCGATCTCTCGGCCGAGCGCTTCCTGCCCGATGCCTTCTCGGAAGGTGCCGGCGCGCGCCTCTACGCGACCGGCGACCTCGCGCGTTTCCTGCCCGACGGCCGGCTCGAAGCTTTGGGCCGGATCGACCATCAGGTGAAGATCCGCGGCCACCGGATCGAGTTGCAGGAGATCGAAGCGGTGCTCGGCGGGCATCCGGGCGTTGCCCAGGCGGCGGCTACGGTGATCGGAGACACCGAAGACAAGCGGATCGCGGCCTACGTGGTCGAGCGGCCCGGCGCCAGCTTGGGCACGGGCGCCGTGCTGCGCGAGACGCTGCTCGCCTATCTGCGCGGCCGCCTGCCCGAGCCGATGATCCCGTCGTCGTTCCAGCACCTCGACAAGCTGCCGCTCACCCCCAACGGCAAGGTCGATCGCAAGGCCCTTCCCGCCCCCGATTCGGCCGCCGGTTCCAGTGCGGCCGAGACCGCTTTGACGCCGCCGCGGACGCCGATCGAAGAGCTGCTCGCCGGCATCTGGCAGGAGCTTCTGGGGCTCAACCGGGTGGGGGTCGAATCGCACTTCTTCGACCTCGGCGGCCATTCGCTGCTGGCGATGAAGATGGTGTCGCGCATCCGCGAGGTGCTCGGCGTCGAGCTGCCGTTGCGCCGGGTGTTCGAAGCGCCCGACCTCGGCCGGCTCGCGACGGCGATCGAGCAGGAGGGGATGGAGCACATCCTCGGCGGCAGCGGCGAGCTCTCGGCCGAGATTCCGCCGCTCGAACCGCAGCCGCGCGGCGCCTCTTCCCCCCTGTCGTTCGCCCAGGA
>JBBSBW010000092.1:0-12398 GCA_038250865.1 Thermoanaerobaculia bacterium
CGATTCGAGGCTACATTGACCATCACAACGCCGAGCCAAAACCCTTCGTCTGGACTGCCCGAACCGAACAGATCCTCGAGAAGGTTGGTCGAGCCCGGCGCGCACTCGATAAGACAACATCTGCGTGAGGCACTACACTAGCTCAACCCTCGGCTTACTATCCTATGGTGCTTTACAACCGGACTCGAAGTGGCGCGCTCGACTGAGCGTCGCGCTGCTCGTCCTCGGAACAGCCGCCTCCACTCTCCACGCTGGTGTTAACCGCTGGACTCCTTCGGGTGTGACCGGCGGTACGGTGACCGCCGTGGCGTTCGATCCGAACCAGCCGGCGATCCTCTACGCGGGGACCGCCGACGCTGGGGTCTGGAAAAGCGTCGACGGCGGACGCTCCTGGCGCGGCGCGAGTCACGGACTCGACACGCCGGGCCGGCTCCGGATCAGCGATCTCGACATCGACCCGCGCGACCCTCGGATCCTTCTGGCGGCGACCGGTGCCGGACTCTTCCGAACGACATCGGGAGGCGCGAGCTGGGTGGCCGCGGGGCCGCCGGTCGCATTGCTCGCGCGCTCACCGGCTTCCCCTTCGGTGCTCTACGCGACCACTCGCGATGCGATCCTGCGCAGTGCCGACGGCGGCGCCAGTTGGCAGCCGACCGCGCCCCTCGCCATCGGCTTCTACGTCCATGACCTGACGGTCGACCCTTCGAGATCGGCGGTGGTCTACGCGGCGACCAATGGCGGGGTGCTGAAAACCATTGACGGAGGCGGCGTTTGGAACCTGATGAACGAAGGGCTGTCCGCGAATCCGAGAGCGGTGTTCGTCGTCGCCATCGCCGTCGATCCCGAGACCCCGACGAACGTGTACGCCGCCAACCTTGATGGCGCGACCGTCTTCAAGAGCCTGGATGGCGGCGGGCACTGGCGGCCTTCGCTCGCCGGTCTCGGACCGGATGGCGAGATCGACTTTGCGGCCATCACCATCGATCCGCAAGCGCCGGGAAAGGTCGTGGTGGCCGTGAACCGTTTCGGCCGGGATGCCCGTGGCGAGCTGTGGCGAACCTCGGACGCCGGGGCGACCTGGCGCCGCGAGCGACAGACGCCGATTCTGCAGACGGTGGCGACGTCTTCGAACGATGAGGGGACGGTGGTCGCCGGTCTGTTCGGGCGAGGCCTGTTGATCAGCCGGGACGGCGGCGAACTTTGGCAGGCGGTGACGGCAGGGCTGACGGCGCTGGGCGGCAGCGCGGTAGCCGTCGCACCGACCTCAAACCCGCGGACCGAAGGAGACGTGCTGGTCGCGACGACGGCGGGTACGGAGTTTGGCGGAGGTGGCGCGGGCCTGGAGCGCCGGACCGCGGCCGGGAGCGTTTGGCAACCCTCGGATCTCGGCCTGGCATTTCGGGGCGCGGCGCCGGTCGTGATGGCGTTGGCCTTCGACCCGGACCGGCCGCGCCGGGTGTATGCCGCCAGCACCGCCGGGATCTTCGCCAGCCGGGACGGAGGCGCCCACTGGCTCCGTGCCGAGAGCACGGTGGGCCTGCTGAACGACGTGCTGGTCACCGCCTCCGGCACGGTCCTCGCCGCGGGCGCTCAGTATGTCCCGTGCGGTCTGCCGTTCTGTGGCGCCTTACCGATTCCGACGGCTTGGCAGAGCGAAGACGGGGGCAGCAGCTGGAAACTGTCCGTCGACGGCATCGACCCGGGTGGCACGCCATCGGCTCGGACAGGTTTCCTGCGGGCGCTGGCTCAGGATCCTGCGAACGGTGCCACGTATGCCGGCGGCACCGCTCTCTTCGTGCGCTCGAACGGCGATCGACCCTGGCAGGCATGTCTCGCCGAAGGCCTGCCGTCGCCCCCCATCAAGGCGCTTGCGACGTTGCCGCCAAGTCAGCCGATTCCGGGCGCACCATCGCCGCTCCTGGCGGCGGTCGGCGGGCCCCATCCCGGGCTGTGGCGGAGCATCGACGGTTGCCGGAGTTTCGTGTCGTGGGGCCGCGGCTTGCCGTCGGAAACCCAAGTCCACAGGCTCTTGGCCAGCGGTTTCACTTCCTCCGCCGACGCGGCTCCGCCTGCGGCTCGGATGCTGTTCGCGGCAACCAACCGCGGAGTCTTCCGCTCGCTCGACGCCGGCACGAGCTGGCAAGCGCTGGGTTCGCGGACGTTGCGCGCCGAAGTCGTCGGGCTCGACCTGCAACCGAGGGCGGAGGGCGGCTGGACGTTGTACGCCGCCACCCCGGCCGCTCCGGGACTTTTCGAATACAGCATGCCCGGCGGCCGTCCCTAGCCGCTTACATCTTCCAGAGCCGGCACCACCAGTGGGGCTCGACGGGCACCGGCAGTTCGGGCAGGTCGCACCACTTGCCGTTGGGCAGGTAGTAGATGCACTCCGGGCAGCGCTGCCGCAGGAGCCGAGAAGGTGACGCTCCCGCCCGAAGCGCCGAAGGCTCCACACGGCCGGATCGTCGACTGCCTGCGCGACCACGGCCAGCCGCTCGCTGCGCTGCCGGGGCCTACCCTACATCGACCCCCTCGGCGCCTGGGCCGCGATGCTCGGGGACCTCCTCCTCGAAACCCCGGTCGGCACCATCGCCGCCCGCTTTCACGACGGGCGCCGAACGTGCCCGGCAGTTTCTTGTGCGAGAATCCTGGTTTCTTGTGCGCCCGTTGGGGATTCTCCCGGTTCCGATGCGGATTCTCTCCAGCCTGTCGGAGATTCTCTCCGGCCCGACGCCGATTCTTGTGTGCTCTTTACCCGTTGCCTCGGATCGTCCCAATCGACCGGCGGATCAGGCCTTTGGTTTCGGCCGAATACCAGACAGGCTGGTACAGGATCACGGGGCCGCCCTTCTCCGGGGTGATCGTGAAACGGACGACGAAGATGGTCGCGCCTTCGGCGAATACCCACGAAGCCGAGGCGGGGGTCGGATCGACGCCGGCGGAGCTGCCGTTCCAGGAAGTACCTTGGAGAACTGGCTTTGAGTCATCGACGAGCACAGTGGCGACCTCGGTCGGGAAGACCTCTTCGACGACGACTCGCTTCGGAGCCTTGCCCTTCTTGATCGTCAGAGCGAACCCCCAGGCGAGCGTCGGCTGCTTCGGCGCGAAGAATGCCGGTTGCACGCTGGCTCCCGCCGCTTCCACATTGAAGTCGCGAGTCTCGGCCGGGAGCGGTCCGGCGTCGGTCACGGGCAGGGAAACCTTTGTCCCGCCGCGATCGGGAACTCCATTTCCGTCACGGGCATCCCCATGAAAGTGCGCTGACGCCCGGCGGCGGACAGAATGAGGACAGCAACGAGAGAAAGCGCGATTCGAGTTCGCATTGGGAGACTCCTTGACCTGTTTGGTTAGCCGTATTTCGGACATGGCCGGAGAAGAGGACCCCTTCGTGCCGATGCGGTGTGAGTGCCTTCACCCCAGGCACCGCATTTCCGCCAGGCTGATCGAGGTGCGAGGCCGGCGGATCACACGCCGAAAGACATCGACGAAGGCCAGACCCTTATGAGCCCCTCTCCGGGACCGGCGTCCACTGGCACGACCTGTCCATCGACGAGCAGATAGGCCGACTCGGGCCAGTCTCCGGGACAGCTGTCCGGGAACATCCGCGTCGGCCGCCACGAGGTGACGCTGCGGGCTCGATCGAACCGCTAGGTCGTCAATGTATGTCCCAACGCCCGGCAAACCCCTCCAACGCCGCCAGCACACCATCGATATCGGCCGGCGTGTGATCCGCCGACACCTGAAACCGGATCGATTCGTCGCCCTTCGGCACCACCGGGAACTTCAATCCCGTGGCGAGGATCTCGTGAGCGCGAAGGTGAGCGACGAGCGCCGTGGTCTTCGCCGTGTCGCGGACCATCAGCGGGACGACCGGGTGCGTTCCGGGGATGGTTTCGTAGCCTAACCGTAGAAGCCCGTGCTGGAAGCGCTCGGTCATCGCGCGGAGGTGCGCGAGGCTCTCGATCCCTTTCGGGCTGTCGAGCAGGTCGATCGCTCGGAGCGCCGCAGCGCATTCGCCGACGGTGATTGGGTTCGAGTAGATGTAGGTGGGCGAGGTCTCGCGCAAGAAGTCGGTAAGGGTTTTGCTGCCGACGACGTAGCCGCCGTTTACGCCCAACGCTTTGCCCAGGGTTGCGAGCAGGATGTCCGCCTGCGGAGCTCCGGTCGCTTCTTCCGTGCCGCGGCCGGTGGCTCCGAAGGCTCCGACGCCATGGGAGTCGTCCACCAGGACCACGACGTTTTCCGGAAAGTGCTCGTCGTGGCGGCGGGCGATCTCCAGAATCTTGGGCAAGGGAGCATTGGCGCCGCGCATGCTGAAGATTCCGTCGGTGACCAGGATGACCCTCTTGCAGGTTCCGGCCGCCTCGGTGAGCTTGGCATCCAGGTCGGCAAGGTCGAGATGGCGGTAGATCTTCTTGTCTTTCGGGCGCGCGAGCCGCATCGCGTTGATGATGCAGTTGTGGTTCAGCTCGTCGCTTACAACCACGGTTTCCGGGGTGATCAGCGGCACCAGGACGCCGATCATCGCGGTGTAGGCGCTGCTCCAGAGCATCGCGGATTCGCGGCCGTGGAACTTGGCGAGGCGCGCTTCGAGGTCGGTGTGCGCGGTGTAGGTGCCGCTGATGAAGCGGACCGCGCCGGGTCCCACTCCATAGGCGCGGCTCGCGTGCTCTTCCGCCTCGATCAGCTCGGGGCGCAGCGCCATCCCCAGGTAGTTGTTCGAGTTCATCTTGAGGAACGGCCGGTCGCCTTCGCCCGCGAGGCGGTAGCGCGGGCCGAGATCGCCGGAGGCGGGGATGACGCCGACGATCACCGACTCGGCGCCTTTCTTGGTGCCGCGCTGTTCGAGCGCGTCGAGCTCCGCGGCGAGCGCGGGGAGAAAGCGGTCAACGGGCATGTTCGTCGATCTCCTGCTTGAGCTTGATTTCCAGGTTCACAAGCATCTCGTTCACCATCGCGGGCAAGTCGAATTGCGGCTGCCAGCCCCACTCTTGGCGCGCGGCGCCGTCGTCGAGCGAGCGTGGCCAGCTGTCGGCGATCGCCTGGCGGACCGGGTCGATCCGGTAGTCGAGCACGAAATCGGGGATGTGCTTACGGATCTCGGCGGCCAGCTCTTCGGGCGTGAAATTCATCGCGGTGACGTTGAAGGCGTTGCGATGGACCAACTTGCCGGCGTCGGCTTCCATCACGTCGATCGTCGCCTTCACCGCATCCGGCATGAACATCATGTCGAGGCGGGTGTCGGGCTTCAAAAAGCAGGTGTAGTGCTTGTGCCGGATCGCCTCGTAGAAGATCTCGACCGCGTAGTCGGTGGTGCCGCCTCCCGGCGGGGCGCCGTGGGAGATGATGCCGGGGAAGCGCACACCGCGCGCATCGACCCCGAAGCGGTCGTGGTAATAGTCGCAGAGCATCTCGCCCGCCACTTTGGTCACTCCGTACATCGTGGTCGGGCGTTGGAGCGTGTCTTGAGGGGTCAGATCGCGCGGGGTGCTCGGGCCGAAGGCACCGATTGAGCTGGGGAAAAAGACCGCGCAGCGGTTCTGGCGCGCCACTTCGAGGACGCCGTAGAGGCTCCCCATATTGATATCCCAGGCGACCTGCGGCCGGCTCTCGCCGGTGGCCGAGAGCAGCGCCACCAGGTGGAAGATGGTGCCGATCTCGTAGCGCCGCACCATTTCCTGGATCTGGCGGGCGTTGGTGCAATCGAGGAACTCGAACGGCCCCTCGGTGCGCAACAGCTGCTCCCGGCTCATCATCCGGACATCGGAAGCGACGACATTGTCGGGGCCGTACAGCCGGCGGAGGGCGGGCACCAGCTCGGAGCCGACCTGGCCGAGGGAGCCGGTAACGAGGATCTTGGTTTTCAAGGGCAGGTTGCTCCGTCCACCGGGTGATCCGGCTCGATAAATAAGTGGGGGCGCATTCGTTTCGTAATTCGACGACGGGACATTGCGGATGTTATGCGGGTGGATCGGGGGAGGACAAGGGCCGAGGGGTTGCCGGGTCCCCCGGCCGTTCGGCGATCAGATAACGGACCTTCGGCGGGCCGGGTTCGGTCTGGAAGGTCCGGATCTTCCGCTTCAGCTCGCGGTCGGCGACGGTTTCCCGCTCGTGCTGGCGCAGGTGCTCGATCCACGAAGCCACCAGGTACTGCTCAACGTGGTGGTTCGGCTCGCTTGCGTCGGCGAACAGACCCCATTCGTAGGCCCCGTCGCGCAGGCGGGAGCGGCGCAGCTCGCGCATGGCGGCGCTCCATTCCGCGGCCTGGGCCGGATCGACCTCATATTCGACGTTCACCAGGACCGGTCCGCGGTCGGGCTCCGGCTCGTGGGCGACGATCGGCGCCGGCCATTGGCGCGAGGGGGAGAGGTTCAGCCCCTCGCCGGAGCGCAGGTGGAAGCGGGCGGTCGCCAGAAGGGCGACGACCGTGGTGGCGGCCGCCGCGACGAGCGAGACGCGCAGTCCGAAATGGTCGGCGAGCAGGCCCCAGAGCGCGCTGCCGGCGGAAAGGCCGGCGTAGAAGGTGAGGAGATAGACCGACAGCGCGCGCGCCCGGACCCAGGCGGGGAGCGAGGTCTGAAACGCCACGTTCATGCTCGAAAGCGCCGAAAGCCAGGCGCCGCCCGCGAGCAGCATGGCGAACAGAATCAGCGGAAAGTTTCGGACGAATGCGAGGGTCAGCATTCCTCCGGCAAAAACCAGGGTCGCGACGATCACCACCAGGTCGGTCGAGTTGTTCCTCTTGAGATGGGGGAGGACGAACGCCGCGCTGACCGCGCCGACCCCGAGCAGACCGAGCAGCAGGCCGTACGCCCCCGGCCCGCGACCCAGCTCGACGCGGGCGACGACCGGCAGGAGCGCCCAGAGGGCACTGCCGCAGAAGACGAACGCCGTGCCGCGCCAGAGCACGGCGATCAGCTCGGGAGCGTGGCGGACGTAGCGCGCCCCCGTCTGCATCGCGCCGAAAAAACGCTCCGTGGGCAACACCGACTCCTCGACCGGCCGCTTCCAGCGGAGGAGGACGGCGAGCACCCCAAGGAACGAGACGGCGTTTAAGGCGAACGTGGCGGTCGGCCCCGCCGCCGCGACAATCAAGCCACCTAAGGCAGGTCCCGCGGCGCGGGCGATGTTGAACCCGACGCTGTTCAAGACGATCGCCTCGGGCAGCTCTTCCCTCGGCACCAGCTCCGGCAGGATCGCCTGCCAGGCCGGGCCGTTGAACGCGGTACCCAACCCGAGCAGGAAGGTGAACAGGAGCAGCAGTCCCGGCGTCACCCCACCCAAAGCGGAAACCAACGCCAGCCCTGCGGCCGAAGCGAGCATCCAGCTCTGGGTGACCACCAGCAGCCGGCGCCGATCCATCACGTCGGCGAGCGCTCCGGACGGCAGGGCGAGCAGAAACATCGGCAGGCTGGTCGCCACCTGGACCATCGCCACCTGGGTGGAGGACGGCGTCAACGTCGTCATCATCCAGGACGCGCCGACGCTCTGGAGCCAGGTACCGACGTTCGATGCCACGCTCGCGATCCAGAGCGAGCGGAGCAGGGGGTAGCGCAACGGGCGCCAGGGGGATTTGGGGGGCGGGGGCATCGGAGCGAACCGTCCGCAAGAAGATATCGCAGGGTTCCCTTGTCGGGGCGGCCCCTACCGCTTGCTGCTCAACCGCCGTTGCGGGAGAATGTTCGCCGCGCCATCCGTGTTGACTCCCCTCGATGCTCGAAACCCTCAGTCCTCAAAAAGCGCTCCCGCACAGCGAGGAGTCCGAGCGGGCGGTGCTCGCCGGGGTGATGCTCGATCAGGCGCTGCTGCCGACGATCTCCGGGCGGCTCAAACCGGAGGATTTCTATGGCGAGCGCCATCAGATCCTCTATCGGGTGATGCTGGAACTCCAGGAGGAGCAGGTCGGGATCGATCTGCGGACGGTTCAGGCGAAGTTGGAGCAGCAGGCGCTGTTCGAGAAGGCGGGGGGGATCTCCTACCTCGCGAACCTCGATCTCGATCTGCCCGACCTCGGCCGGCTCGATTCCTACGTCGAAATCGTCAAGGAGCGCTCGGTCCGCCGCCGCCTGATCGAGGCCTCGGGCAAGATCATCCGCGACTGCCTGGACGGCGGCGTCGAGGCTGCCGAGGCTCTCGGCCGCGCCGAGCAGGCGATTCTGGGGCTGGGCGAAGAAGCCGTCCAACGCGGCTTTGTCATTCTCTCCCACGTCTTCCACACCACGCTCGAAGAGCTGGAAGAGCGCCCGGGCTCGACCCTGATCGGCATCCCCACGGGATTTACCGATCTCGACCGGATCACCCATGGCCTGAACAAGGGAAACCTGATCATCATCGCCGGCCGCCCCGGCATGGGTAAAACCAGCATCGCGCTCAATATGGCCCAACACGTGGCAATCCGCGAAAAGCGGACCGTGGGAGTCTTTTCGCTCGAAATGAGCCAGCAGGAGCTGGCACTGCGCATCCTCTGCTCGGAAGCCGACGTGTCGTTTTCCCGCCTGCGCTCCGGCACGCTGTCGCACCAGCAGTGGACGCGGGTCCATCAGGTCGTTCGCGCGACCGCCGACGTGCCGCTCTACATCGACGACTCGCCGAACCCGACCCTGCTCGAAATCGCCTCGAAGGCGCGCCGTCTAAAAGCCGAGAAAGGGCTCGCGCTGGTGATCCTCGACTACCTCCAGCTGATGCAGGCGGGGGGCAAATACGAGAACCGCAACCTGGAGATCGCGGCGATCAGCCGGGGTTTGAAACAGCTCGCCAAGGAGCTGGAATTACCCGTGATCGCACTCTCCCAGCTCTCGCGAGCCCCCGAGCGGCGGGGGAGCGACCATCGGCCGCAGCTTTCGGATCTTCGCGAGTCGGGGTCCATCGAGCAGGATGCCGACATGGTGGCGTTCGTTTATCGCGATGAGGTCTACAACCAGGACGATCCGGACAAGAAAGGGCTCGCCGAGCTGATCATCACCAAGCACAGGAACGGCGAAACCGGCACAGTCGAGCTGGTCTTCCTGGGCGAAACCACCAGCTTCCGCAATTTGGACCGCCATGGCCTCGATCACTCTGCCCCGTTCTGAACCGATGGCCTACGCCCCCGCCACCGGTCCGTTGGTGGAGCGGGCGAGCGAGGCGGAGCTGCTCGCTTCGGCCTTGCGCCCGGCCTGGGTGGACGTCGATCTCGACGTCCTCGATCGGAACCTCGCCGCCTTGCGTGCCCGAATGGGTTCGGCGCGCATCCTCGCGGTGGTCAAGGCGGATGCCTACGGCCATGGTGCCACAGGGGTGTCGCGGGCGCTCGAAGCGGCCGGCGTCGACTGGCTCGGCGTGGCGCTGCTTGAAGAGGGGGCTGAGATTCGCCGCTCGGGCGTCGATCTGCCGATCCTGGTGCTCGGCACGGCGCGGCCGGAATGGCTCGCGCTCTATCGCCGCTATGAGCTCACGCCCGCGGTGTCGAGTCTCGCGGAGCTGGCGCTCTGGCGGGATTGGAGCACGGGGAGCACCCCTGGCGCGCCCCAGACCCTGCACTTGAAGGTCGATACGGGCATGGGCCGGCTCGGCGTGCCGCTCGCCGAGGTGCCGCGCGCTCTGGAGATCCTGCGCTCCTCGCCGCAGCTTCGCATGACCGGTCTGGCCTCCCATTTCGCCAACGCCGACGACTTGGGCAACCCGAAGAACGACCGGCAGGAAAAGCGCTTCGAGGACGTGCTCGCCCAGCTGACCCCATCGGAAAGGGAATCGATCGAGATCCATATGGCGAACTCCGCCGCGGCGCTCCATCGGCCGTCGTCGCGGAACACCCTGGTGCGGATGGGGATCGGCCTCTACGGCATCGATCCGGTGGCCCCGGCGACGACCGCGGAGGCGACCGGCCTTGCCCCGGTGATGTCGCTGGTCGCCCGGATCGTCCAAATGCGCGAGGTGCCGGCCGGCACTCAGCTCTCCTACGGCGGGCGCACGGTGACCGAGCGGCCGAGTCGGATCGCTGTCGTGCCTGTAGGCTATGCTGACGGCTACGCTTGGCGGCTGACCGGCAAGGCCGAGGCACTCGTCGCCGGCCGGCGGGTGCCGGTCGCGGGTTCGGTGACGATGGACATGACGCTGCTCGACGTCACGGATACCGACGCAGTTTTGGGGGACGAGGCCGTACTGCTCGGTCGGCAGGGCGGAGAAGAGATCACCGCGGTCGACCTCGCGCGCCAGGCGGGTACGATCTCTTGGGAAATCCTCTGCCATCTCGGCCTCCGGCTGCCGCGGCGCTACCTTCGGGGCGGTCGGCTCGACCATATCGTTTCGCGCTTTTCGAGGGAGGATTAGAGATTGGCGAACGTGGCGCTCCCCCGGCCGGTCGAGAATTTTCTGCTCGAGCTGGGTCGATTCACCCAATTGGTCGGCCGGCTGTTCGCCTGGACGCCGCGGCCGCCCTACGACGTGCGCGAGCTGTTTCGCCAGATGGTGCGGGTGGGGCTCGGCTCGATTCCGGTCGTCCTGCTCACCGCGCTCTTCACCGGCGGCGTGATGGCGCTCCAGACGTTCACCGTGCTCCGGCGCTTCAACGCCGAATCGTACGTCGGCACGTTGGTCGCGCTGTCGATGGTGCGCGAGCTCGCCGCCGTGCTGTCGAGCTTGATCGTCGCCGGGCGTTCCGGCTCCGCGATGGGTGCCGAGCTGGGCACCATGCGGGTCACCGAGCAGATCGACGCGCTCGAGGTGATGGCGACCGATCCGGTTCATTACCTGGTGGTGCCGCGGGTCTGGGCTACCGTGCTCACCCTGCCGCTGTTGGTCGTGCTCGCCGACGCGCTGGGGGTCGCTGGCGGCTACCTCGTCTCGGTCCCCTTGATGGGGGCGAACCCGATCAGCTACCTCCACGCGAGCTTCCAGTTCATGGATCTTAAAGACTTGTTCTCGGGGTTGATCAAGGCGGCGGTGTTCGGCTTCCTGATCGCGGTGATCGGCTGCCAGCAAGGGTTCTACACCACCGGCGGCGCCGAGGGCGTCGGCCGCTCGACCACCAAGGCGGTGGTGCTCGCGAGCATCGCGATTCTGATCTCGGACTTCTTTCTTACCCGGCTCTTGTTCTAAAGGCGCAGCAAGTGACCGAACCGAAACGATCCAACGAAAGCCCGCCCGCACCGACGAGCGGCGAAACCTTGAAGATCCGCATCCGCGGCCTGATGAAGTCTTTTGGGCCGAAGCGGGTCCTGGACGGCGTCGACCTCGATATTCAAAAGGCCGAATCGCTGGTGATCATCGGCGGCTCTGGGACCGGCAAGAGCGTGCTCTTGAAGCACATCATCGGCCTGCTCAAACCGGATGCCGGAACGGTCGAGATCGACGGCGTAGCAATGGAGTCGCTTTCCAACCGTGAACTGACCGAGTTTCGCCGCCGCTTCGGCATGTCGTTTCAGGAAGGTGCGTTGTTCGACTCGATGACGGTCGGCGAAAACGTCGGCTTTCCGCTCACCCGCCAGACCCAGATGACCGCCGCCGAGCGGCGGGACCGGGTGGAGGAGTGCCTCGAATTGGTACGTTTGTCGGGGGTGGCCGACAAAGTCCCGTCGCAGCTTTCGGGCGGCATGAGGCGGCGGGTGGGTTTTGCCCGCGCGATCGCGGTCGAGCCGGAGATCCTGCTGTTCGACGAGCCGACGAGCGCCCTGGACCCGATCGCAACCGGTAAGATCGAGGACCTGATCGACGAGCTGCGCAAGAAGGTGACGATCATCATCGTGACCCACAACATGCAGCAGGCGGCCCGGGTGTCCGACCGCACGGCCTTCATGCTGGCGGGGGACGACCGCATCGGCCGCCTGGTGGAGTACGGCGAGACTCGATTGCTGTTCACCAACCCCCGAGACCGCCGGACCGAGGACTACATAACCGGCCGCTTCGGCTAACATATCGGCATCGCCATCATTGAAGTCCGGGTTTCCGATCACTACACTGGTGAGACCGATAGCCCTTTAGTAGTATTCGCAGCCCGCCGGGCTCATGAGGAGACGAATAATGACGGTTAGCACCAGGGCGACCTTCGACCGGCAGCTGGCTGGATTAAGAGACGACGTACTGATCCTGGGCAGCATGGTGGACAAGGCGATAGATCGATCCGTTGAGGCGCTGAAGCGGCGGGACCGTAGCGAAGCGGAGATGATCGTCTCCGACGACATGAAGATAAACCGGAAGCGGTTCGAGATCGAGGAGAAGTGCCTGCTGCTGCTGGCCACCCAGCAGCCGATGGCGGCGGACCTGCGGCTGATAGCCGGGGTGATGCACATCATCACCGACCTGGAGCGGATGGGGGACCACGCCGAGGGGATAGCCAAGATCAACCTGATGATGGGAGACGAGCCGCTGATCAAGCCCCTCATCGACATCCCCAAGATGGCCGATAAGGTGCGTGAGATGCTCCG
>JBBSBW010000093.1:0-11248 GCA_038250865.1 Thermoanaerobaculia bacterium
GGCTTGCGCCGGGGGCCCCGCCGCCCCCCTCGGGTTTTTGGGCGCGGCGCCCCCCCAACCCCCGCGGGGGTGTTCCCCCCCGCGCCCGGGGAGAAGCTCCCTCCGGCGAAGGTCTTCGGCTCTGTGGGTCCTCTATCCCTACCGCCCGCCCGCCCAATCCAACACCCCCCACCCCAACTCCCCAAACAACGCCTTGACCGCCGGCAATGGCAGCCCGACCACATTCGTGTAGTTCCCGTCGATTGCCTCGACGAACAGCGCCCCGAGACCCTGGACGGCATAGGAGCCGGCTTTGTCCATCGGCTCGCCGGTCGAGACGTACCAGGCGATCGTTTCGGCATCCATCGGCGCCATGCGGACTTTTGAGAGGGTGAGGTTTGAGGCTTCGCGAAGAGCCGGCTCGGCCGCATGCAGGAGGGCGACCCCGGTGTAGACCAGGTGTTCGCGGCCGGCGATCTTGGCGAGCATCTTTTCGGCGTCTTGCTCGTCGGTCGGTTTGCCGAGCAGCTCTCCGTCGAGGACCACGACGGTGTCTGCCGCGAGCGCCAGCTCTCCGGCCTGCACCACAGCCGCGGCTTTGGCTTTAGCGAGGCGGAGGACGTAGGGTCCCGGTTGCTCGTTGGGGAACGGGGTTTCGTCCAGATCAGCGGGGCGGATGGTGAAGGTGAGCCCCAGTCCTAGGAGCAGCTCGCGGCGGCGGGGGGATGCGGAGCCTAAGACGAGGGGCGGGAGGGGGATTCGGTGGGTTGTCAAGGTTCGCGCATCATAGCCCGGAGCCGAGCATGCGGAGTCCTCCTGCCGTCTCATATACTTTGGCCCTGGAGGTCCTGTGCCGAGAGTCTCGGAGTTCTTCGGTATCACCATCTCGATGTACTACGACGATCACAATCCGCCGCATTTCCATGCGATCTACCGCGGGGCGGAGGCGGAGATCGGCATTGACCCGATTGGAATCATCCAGGGAAAGCTGCCGGTCCGGGCCCTTTCCCTGGTTCTTGAATGGGCGGCACTTCATCAGGCAGAGTTACGATCGAACTGGCAGTGGGCTTCCGAACATCGACCCTTGAGTAAGATCTCTCCCTTGGAGTAGGAAGATGATTCTGCGCGTCACAGCCGTCTCCGTCTCGGGTCCGAGCCACCTGACCGTTACGTTCAACAACGGCGTCAAGAAGCGGGTGAACTTGGCGCCCCTGCTGACCGGCCCCGTGTTCGAGCCCTTGCGCAACCCCCACGCCTTCGGCCGTGCGAAGTTGGACGATCTTCTCGGTGTCGTGACTTGGTCCGATGAAGCCGATTTCGCTCCCGAAGCGCTGCTGGCGCTTCCGGACGAAGGTGCGGCGTTCGGGAGTGGCGGCGAGAACTTTCCGGCCCGACGAATCGCTCTCAGCTAACGAGTGCGCGGGGAAATGCGATCGGTCGTCGCGGCTACGGATAGTAGCCCGGGATCGATTTCGCTTCGAGGCCTGGCTTTTGGAGCTTGATCTGGACCTGGCGGAACTTGTCCCGGCTGCCGTTGCCGCTTTGGGAGGACTGGTAGGCGAGCAGGTACTGGCTGCGGACCTCTTCCTCGATCGACTTGTAGACCCCTTCGAGTTCGCTCGCTTTGTCGACGAAGAAGAAGTGGCCTCCCGTCTGCTCGGCGAGTTGGAGGAGCTTTAAGCGCACGTCGGCGTCTTTGGTCGAGAGGTGGATGCCGACCGAATAGATCGCGACGCCCGAGCGCTTGGCGTATTCCAGCGCATCGGCGTAGGTGTAGTGGCTTCCCTCGTCCCGGCCGTCGGAGAGGAGCAGGATCGCCCGCTTGCCGCGCAGACCGCCGAAATCGAACAGGGCTTGGATGATCGTGTCGTAGAGCGCGGTGTTGCCTTCCGCGACCAGGTTCGCGAGCCCTCCGGCCAGGACTTCCTTGTCGTTGGTGAACGGCACGGCGACGACCGGTTTGTCGCTGAAGGTGAGGACCATCGCCCGGTCTTTGGGCGTGATCACGGTGTCGAAGAAACGCAGCGCGCCTTGGACCGCTTCGGTCAGCTCCTCGGACATGGAGGCCGAGGTGTCGAGCAGAACGCCCGCGTAGATCGGCAGGTCGGTCACCTTCTCAAAGCGGACGATCGGCTGCTCGACGCCGTCCTCGGTGACCTTGAAGTCCTTCTTTTCGAGTCCCTCGACCGGTCGGCCCCGGCGGTCGAGGACCGAGGTGTAGAGCTCGACGAAATCGACGTCCACCTCGGCCGATTCCGGCGCGTTGATCAGCACCGTGTCCTCGGCCGAATTGCCGTCCCGCAGGTACGCCACCGCGCGGACGTAGCTCACCTGATTCCCCTCGGGGAGGAGAATCGGCTGGACGAACGGTCGCTGGTAGAGCGTGGCGACTCGCGTTTCGTCGAGGAACATTTCCACCCGTTCCAGCTCGTCGCCCTGCGGCACGTCCACTTCGACCTGGGCGCGCAGGCTCGAGGTGTAGCTCTTCCCCGGCTGGGGCTCGACCAGGCGGACCGAGAAGCGGTGCGGCCCGGCGTTCAGCAGGATCTCGTCGCTCGCGAGCTGGACGCCCTGGGCGTCTAAGGCGCGGACCTTCAGTTGGTGGGCGCGCGGCTGGGGCCCAAGCGGCAGATCGACGCTCCAGGGTGGACGCGACTTGGCGAGGATCGCCCGGCCGTTCAGCTCGAACGACAGCTTGGCGATCCCCTCGCCGGTGGTGATCGCTTCCACCCGCGCCGTGCCGGTCTTCAAGCCGGGGCTCGGGGGAAGGATGCGCACGGTCTGTTCGCCGGCCGGGATCGCGGCGTTCGCCTCGGCGAGCCGCGGATCGCCGGTGCCGACCGGGGCGGTGGCGCTCGCCACCTCCACAGAGGCCACATCGGGAAGGCCCGGGACGTTCAGCTCGCGTTCGTCGCGGAAATAGCGCTTGCCCCCGGCGTCTTCCACCCGGACGATCAGATGGTAGAGGCCGGGCCGGAGCGTCCGTTCGAAGATCAGCGGGATATCCGCGCCGCGCGCGTCGGTTTCGGGCAGGGTGAAGCGGTAGCGGAACTGGTCGAACAGCTCGCCTTCGCGCAGCACCTCGCCATCGACCACGAAGTCGTAGGAGGACCGATCGCCGACTTTCGCGAGCCCCGCGTCGGTCTTGGCGACCGCGAGCTGGCCTTGGACGATTGTCCGGCTCTGGCGCCGGGCGGGGAAGGCGAGATCGAGCCGGGCCGGCAGCAGCCGCGCCCCTTCCGGCAGATCGGTCGAGCGCGAGAGGAAGCTCTTGAGCCATTCGTCGCCCGGTTTCGGCACCAGCGGGAGTTTCGTTTCGGCCTGGCTCCAGTCGATCGATTGAGAGAGCGCGGTGATGATCGAATCGCCGCGCGGGCAGGAGGAGATCGCGCGCGCCGCGGCCGTTTCGCTGTCGCCCGGTGTGCCGAGCTGGCTCGGCGGCACGGCGGAGACCGTGAGGTTGAGCAGGCGCGAGGGGCCTTCGTTGGGGTACCAGAGGCGGTAGGCGCCGCGAACTCCGCCGGTCGGTTGATAGAAGATCAGGTTGAAGAAGCCGTGGATCAGCTCGTTCGATGTATACGACCAGACCTCGATCGGCAGCGTTGCCTCCGGGCAGCGGAATTCCTCGACCTTGGCCGGGACGCCGTTCCAGAGCATCATTTTCGCCCGGTCTTCGGTCAGGTTGCCGAAGCGCTGGCGGGCGATCTCGGAACGCTCCTTCCAGCGGTCTTCGAGTTCATTGCGGCCGGTCTCGGGGTAGGGATCGCGCACGGCCCAGAAGCGGCGGACGAACGAGTCGCGCTGGTAGTCCTGTTTGAGCGCCAGGAAGGCGTTGCGCTCCGGGGCGGAGATTAGGAGCGCCACGTCCTCCAGCCACTGCTGATGGCGCGGGGCCAGCTCCGAACCGAGAACCTGGGCCGGCGTTTCCGGAGCGGTGGGCTTGGCGGCCTGCAAGGTTCGCGGGACGGCCAAGGTTCCCACGGCTCCTCCGGCGAGAGCCGCCGTGAGGAGAAAACCTACCGAGCCCCGACCGAACTTCGACATCGTCGGGTGATCCTACGCGCGCTCGCCGATCCCGACAACGGCGTGGGACGAATTGACGGGAACGGGGGCTGAGATGCCCACCCTAAGGGTAATACCCCCGCAGCGTCTTGGCCTCCAGCCCCGGCTTGCCGACTTTGCACTCGATGGTGCGGAAGTTCGTGTCGTCCGAGCTGTTGGTCGACTGGTAGGCGATCAGGTACTGCGAGCGCAGCTCCTGCTCGATCTCGTTGTAGATCGCCGACAGCTCCTCCCCCTTCTGAACGAAGAACGACCGGCCGCCGGTCTCCTCGGCGAGCTTGGTCAGCTTGCGCTTGTCGAGATCCTTGCCCAAGCCGATCGAGTAGATCGTCACCCCGGCGCGGCGGGCATAGTCCAGCGCGTCCTCGTAGGAGAATTTGCTGTTCTCGTCTTTGCCGTCGGAGAGCAGCAGGATCGCCCGCTGCCCTTTGATCCCGTTGAAGTAGTAGAGCGAGAAGACCAGGCTGTCGTAAAGCGCGGTGCCGCGCTCGGCCTTCACCCCGGCAAGGCCGCCCGCGAGGTTTCCTAAGTCCTTGGTGAATTTCGCGGTCAGGTTCGGCCGATCGTTGAAGGTGATCACTGCGGCCCGGTCTTTCGGCTGAATCCGCTTCTCCAGGAATTCGAGCGCCGCCGCCCGCGCCGCGGGGAGGTTCGGCTCCATCGAGGCCGAGGTGTCGAGCAGGATCGCGGCATGGATCGGCAGATCGGTCACCTTCTCGAAGCGGTTGATCTCCTGCGCCACGCCGTCTTCCATGACCGAGAAATCCTTCTGTTCCATCCCGTCGACCGGATGCCCGGCGCGATCGAAGACGCTGGTGTACAGCTCGACGTACTGCACCTTCAGCTGCTGGAAGTCGTCCGGCGCGTTAACGAACGCCACGTCCTCGGTCGAGTTGCCGTCGGTGAGATACGCGACCGCCCGGACGTAGCCCAGCTCCAGATCCTTGGGCAGCACGATCGGCTGGGTGTAGGGCGCTTGGTAAAGGGTCGCCACCCGGTCCTCGTTCAAGAACAGCTCGACCCGTTCGACCAGCTCGCCGTCCGGCACCTGGACCTCGGCCGAAGCGGTCAGGCTTTTCACGTAGCGCTTGCCGCGCACCGGCTCGGTGAGGTGGACGCGGAAGCGTTGCCCCGCCGAGTTGAGCGCCACGGAATCGCTCGCCAGCTCCTTGCCCGAAGCGTCCAGGGCGGTCGCGGTCAACTGGCGCGAGCGCGGCAGGGTACCCAGATCGAGCTCGACGCTGTAGGGCGGCTTGGTCTTGGTCAGCAGCGGTTTGCCGTCCAGGCCGAACGTGACCTTTGCGATGTCCGGCCCGGTGGTGAGCGTGTCGAACCGGAGCATGCCGGTCTGCAGCTCGCCCGTCGGCGGGATGATCTGAAGGGTGTTTTCCGCCCGGCGAATCGCCGAGTTCGCCTCGGCGAGCAGGGCGGCCGTGGCGGCGTCCTCAGGCGGCGGAGGCGGCTCTTCGCGATCCACCTGCGGCACGATCAGATCGCGCTCGGAGCGGTGGAACTTGCCGCCGTTGATGTCCTCGATCTTGATTACCATCTTGTAGCGCCCGGGGCGCAGGTAGCGCTGGAACACGAGCGGCAGATTGGCCTGGGCGGGAAACTCGCCGGGGAAGTCGAATTTGTAGCGGAAGCTGTCGAACAGCACTTTGCCTTCGAGGACCTCGCCGGTCATCTGCAGGTTGTACGAGCGATGCTCACCGAGCTTCGACTGGCCAATGTCGGCGGTGTTGACCGAGAACACCCCTTGGACCACCGTGCGGTTCTGACGCCTGCCCGGGAACGCAAGGTCGAGCTTCGCCGGGAAGCCGGGCGCGTCGGGTGGCACGTCGGTCGAATACGAGTTGAAGGTCGCCACCCATTCGCCGCTCGGCCCCTTGGGCGGCGTTTCGATCTGCAGCTGGAGCGTCATGTAGCCGAGCCCCTGTTTCGCCACCCAGCTGATCCCGCCCGCGAGCTGGTCGCCGTCGCGGCATTCGTTCGCCACCCGTTCGAGCGAAGCGTTGTTCCCGCCATCGACAAACAGGGTGTCGAGCCCCTCGCCCGGCGACCAGAGGCGGAACTGCCCGGCGCCCCAGCGCTGGTAGAAGACCAGGATGAACTCTTCCCGCAGGCGATTGCCGCGGCCGTAATACCAGACCTCCAAGGGCCAGAGCACGGTAGAGCACCGCGAGACGATCCGGCCGTCCGGCGGGCCGTTCAAGAGCATCAGCCGGGAGCGGTCGTCGGACACGTTGCCGAAGCTTGCTCGCGCCTGCTCGATCGTCGCCTGCCAGCGATCCTTGAATTCGTTCTTCGCGGTCTCGGGGTAGGGGTCGCGGACCGCCCAAAATTGCTTGATGAACGCGTCGCGCTGATAGTCCTTCTCCAGGGTCAGAAACCCGGCCTTCTCCTCGTCGGACAGGAGGATCGACACCTCCTCGAACCAGGCGCGGTACTCCTCGGAGAGCGCCGCGAGCAGTTTCTTCTGGGTCCCCCGGTCGAGTTTCTTCGGCTTTTTTGGCGCGGCGGGCGCCGGCTGCGCGGCTTTCGGATCGGCGGGGGAGGCGGCCGGAACGGCGGTTGGAGCAGCGGTTGGAACGGCGGTTGGATCGCCGGGCGGTGCGGCAGGAGGAGGAGCGGCGGCGGGAGCGGTCGCCGGAGTCGGCAGATCGGGAGGTACGGTGATCGCCTTCGGATCGTCTGCGTGGGCAGGGGAGGTGAGGATCGAAAACCCAAGCGCTCCGGCGAGAGAGAGTAGAGCGACCGTCCCCGTGAATCGACGCATGAAGCCCCGCTTTCGTAAAACCGTCCTCGGTAGGGGGCTGGAATGCCCACCCCGGTGGACGGCACCGGTTACAATACCCGTTCCATGGCCACTGTCTACCTCGACCACAACGCAACGTCGCCGCTCGACCCAAGGGTCCGAGAGGCGATGCTGCCGTGGCTTGGGGAACGCCATGGCAACCCGTCGTCCTTGCATGCTTTCGGCCAGGGGGCGCGGAACGCGGTCGAGGAGGCGCGCGAGAAGGTGGCGGCGCTCCTCGGCGCCCGGCCGGCCGAGATCGTCTTTACCTCTTCCGGCACCGAGGCAAACAACGCGGTGCTGTTCGATCTGGCGTTCGCCCCTTCGAAGGACGGGCTCCCCAAGCGGGTCGTGACCTCCGGATTCGAGCACCCTTCGGTGCGCGAAGCGGCGAACCGCCTGGGCGAGCGGGGTTTCCAGATTGATCGCATCGCGCCACGCGGCGGAACGGTCGATGCCGACGAAATGATCGCGGCGCTAGAGCCTCGACCGGACCGCCCCGCCGCGAGCCTCGCGGCGCTGATGCTCGCGAACAACGAGCTGGGCACGATCCAGCCGGTCGCCCAAGTCGCCCGCGCCGCCCGCGCGTTCGCCGTGCCGGTGCTCTGCGACGCGGTCCAGGCGGTGGGGAAGATCCCCGTCTCGGTGGCCGACCTGGACGTCGACGCGCTGGTTCTGGGAGGCCACAAGTTTCACGGCCCGCTCGGTGCCGCGGCGCTTTGGTTGCGGAAGGGTTTCGATCTCCACGGCTACCTGGTGGGCGGCAGCCAGGAGCGCCGCCGCCGCGCGGGGACCGAGAACGTCCCGGCGATCGTCGGCTTGGGGAAGGCGGCAGAGATTGCCGCGGGGGAGCTTGCCGAACGGCACCGCCACCTCGCCGGGCTGCGCGATCGGATCGAGCGGGGAATCTTGGAGTCCGCCCAAATCCCCGAGGCCCGCATTCACTGCACCGACCGCCCGCGTCTGCCGAACACGACCCATATCGCCTTTTCAGGTGTCGAAGGAGAGGCGCTTTTGATCCGCCTCGACCTCGCCGGGTTCGCGGTCTCGACGGGGTCCGCCTGCTCCTCCGGCACGGTCGAGCCGAGCAAGGGGATGCTCGCCGCCGGTTTCTCCCCCGAAGAGGCGCTTTCGTCGCTGCGGGTGAGCGTCGGAATGACCAACACCGAGGCGGAGATCGACGCCTTCCTAGAGGCGCTGCCGCGCGAAGTGGCCGCTCTCCGCCGATTCGCGCCGGTTCCGGTGTCACGATGAGCGATTCGAACAACACGGCCGGTCTGACGGCGGTCGCGATGAGCGGCGGGCTCGATTCGTCGGTCGTCGCCTGGCTGCTCGCCCAAGAGGGGCACCCGGTGGTCGGCCTCTCGATGCTCCTCTGGGATCGCTCGGACGAGGTCAGCAACGGCCGCTGCTGCGGCGCGCTCGACCTCTCCGACGCCAAGCGCGTGGCCCAGCAGGCGGGGATTCCCCACTACACCCTGCGGATGGACCAAGAGTTCCGCGAAAAGGTGGTCGATCCGTTCGTCGGAGATTACCTGGCCGGCCGGACGCCGAGCCCGTGCGTCGCCTGCAACACCTGGATCAAATTCGACCTGCTCTGGCAGAAGGCGCGCGCCTTCGGAGCGGAAAAGCTCGCGACCGGCCACTACGCGCGGATCGTCGAAGGTCCGCAAGGGCCGGAGCTGCACACCGCGACGAACCCGGAGAAGGATCAGAGCTACTACCTGTTCGAGCTATCGGCCGAGCAGCTCGCCGCCTCGCAGTTCCCCCTGGGCGAACTCACCAAGACCCGGGTGCGCGAGCTGGCCCGCGAGGCGGGTCTAGCGGTCGCCGAAAAGGGCGAGAGCATGGAAGTCTGCTTCGTCGCGGGAGGGATACGCGAGTTCGTCGAAAGCGAAGCCGCCGCCGCGCCGGAGCGGTTCAAGATCCTGTCGGATCGAGACGCTGTCGGCGGGGAGCCCGCGGCGTTCGGCACCCCGGCGATCCTGGTCGACCGCGAAGGCAACGAGCTGGGCCGCGGCGAGCCCTACTACCGCTACACCGTAGGCCAGCGGCGGGGGCTGGGGCTCGCCTCGGCCAACCGGCTCTACGTGCTGAAGATCGAGCCCGAGAAGAACCGGGTGGTGGTGGGTTCGGACGAAGATCTGTTCGCCCGGGGCCTCACAGCCGAGCGGCTCCACTGGATCGGCCCGCCCCCCGAAGACGCCGAAGAGGGAGTCGAGGCAACGGTGAAGATCCGCTCCCGCCACCCCGGGGTGACCGCGCGCATCCGCCCGCTCCCCGGCGGCCGGGCCGAGGTCGAGTTCGAGACCCCCCAGCGGGGAGTGGCGCCGGGTCAGGCTGCGGTGTTTTATCGGGGAACGCGCGTGCTTGGGGGGTGTTGGATTACCGGGGAGCTGTGACCCAAGAAACCCAAGGACCCAGGGGAACCCGGAACCCCGGAACCCCCGGGACGCAGGAACCCAGAACCCCCGGAACCCCGGAACCCCGGAACCCCGGAACCCCGGAACCCAGGGCGTTGCCCCGGGCTACCTTGGGCTGCCCCTTCGGGGCGGGCATCGTCGCAACATCGGCCGATGTCGCCCGCCCCAACGGGGCGGATTACGTTAGCCCAGGGCAACGCCCTGGGTTCCCGGGTGTCTGGGTTCCCGGGTGTCTGGGTGTCTGGGTGTCTGGGTGTCTGGGTGTCTGGGTGTCTGGGTTTCGATTACATCCCGCCTACACCCCCCGCGAAGTCAGCACGATCTTCACCGTCCGGACCAGGATCGAGAAATCCAACCCGAGCGACCAGTTGGCGATGTAGGCCAGCTCATAGCGCAGCTTGTTCTGCGGGCTGGAGTGGTAATCCCCGTTCACCTGGGCAAGACCGGTGAGGCCGGGCGCCACCGAAAAGCGCTCGGCGTAGCCCGGCACCTCGGCGAGGTACCGCTCGACGAAACCGGGGCGCTCGGGGCGCGGGCCGACCAGGCTCATGCTCCCGGCGAGCACGTTGATCAGCTGGGGGATCTCGTCGATCCGAAACCGACGCAGGAACGCCCCAATCGGCGTCAGGCGCGGATCGTCGACCTCGGCCAGCACCTCGCCGCTTGTCGCCTCGGCATCGACCTGCATCGACCGCAGCTTGTAGACCGTGAACGGCCGGCGATCGCGCCCGGCGCGCTCCTGGCGGTAGAGGACGGAACCTGGGGAGGTCAGGCGGACAGCAAGCGCCGCAAGCAGGAAAACGGGCGCCAGGACGAGAGCTAGGAGGATCCCCGCGGCCAGGTCGAACAGCCGCTTGACCGGCCGGTTGATCCGCCATTCGGACTCCCGCACCACCTCGATCAACGGCAGGTCGTGAACCCAGCGATAGCGCATCCGGCCGATCAAGCTCTCGAACGGCCCGGGCAGCAGAAGGACGTTCGTGTGATCGGGCCGGCTCCCGGCGATCCGGTCGAGCAGCCGGGTCTGCCAAGAGTCCTCCCCGGTGGCAAGCACCACGTCGTCGATCGTCCCCGCGGCGAGCAAAGCGGGCAGATCGTCGATCGTCCCCAAACAGGGTCCAAGCGCCGCGGCCCCGCCGCTCAGCGGATCGTCCGGGCTTCCTTGCCCATTGCCCCCGGGGGTAAGCGTCACGTACCCGGCCACCTCCAACCCGTGCCAACGGTGGGCGGCGATTGCCGTGGCGATTTCTAGAGCATCAGCCCCTTCACCTACCAGAACCACCCGGCGATGGCTCCGCGGCCCGCGCCGGTTGGCCCACCTGCGCCAAACCACCAGCAGCACCAGGTCGAGCAGGGCATAAAGCAGCAGAACCGAGCGCGGAAACGTCCGATTGGCGAAAAACAGATACCCGGCGAGTAACGCGGCCTGGCCCAAGGTCGCTGGCAAAAGCCGGCGCGAAAGCTCCGCCACCGTGAGCGGCCGGTCGGCGTCATAGAACCCAAGAAAATAGAGCGCCAGAAGCTGCGCCACCACCGCGGCCAACCCCTCCCGCCCGAGAAACGAGATCCGATCCGGCGGCAGCAGCCCCGTGGTGAACGGCAAAGGAAGGTGAATCCGCAGCCAAAACGCCAACCCGAGCGCGGTGGCCGCAATCACGGCATCCCCCAACACCCGCGCCAATGCCGAGCCGCGCCGTTCGCGAAGCGGACTCATCGGCTAAGGGGAAACGCGGAGGCAAAAGACCGGGGGCTCACCCCCCAACTCTATCGGAACCCGTCCACCCCCCGAACGAGCGCCAAGCCGCAAAACCACCCCGGAAGATCTCGCCCTTGCCGCCCGGGGACCTTTTCGTCTATCCTTCCGCCCCTGCAGTGGCATTGCCTACGCAGCCATAGCTCAACTGGATAGAGCAACAGACTACGAATCTGTAGGTTGGAGGTTCGACTCCTCCTGGCTGCACCATCTATTACCTATTACTACCCCCCCCCC
>JBBSBW010000094.1:0-10476 GCA_038250865.1 Thermoanaerobaculia bacterium
GGCCGAAAGAGCGGCGAACCACGTCGGCCGTGCGCATCAATCCGAGCATGGCTTCCTGGGCTAAAGAGCGAAACGGCCGGTTCTGGCGGATTTCCCGCTGGAGGACGCTCTCGTTCACAGGCGGATCATTGCAGGTCAATGGTTGACGTGTCAAGCATAGGTTTCGAGCAAGGACCGGGATCGATTCCGTTCCTTCGAGGGCTCGGCAGTTGGGTTACACGTTGAACCGAATGTTGGTCACGTCGCCGTCCTTCATCTCGTACTCCTTGCCCTCCAACCGGAGCAGGCCGGCTTCCTTGCAGGCGACGAGGGTCTTCAAGCGGAGCAGGTCCTCCCAGCCGACGACCTCGGCCCGGATGAATCCGCGCTCCAGGTCGGAGTGGATGGTGCCCGCGGCCTCGCGTGCCCGGGTGCCGCGGCGGATGGTCCAGGCGCGCACTTCGTCTTCGCCGACCGTGAAGAAGGCGATCAAGCCGAGCAGGTCGAAGCTCGCTCGGGTCACCCGCGCGAGGCTCGGTTCGGAAAGATCGAGCGAGGCGAGAAAGTCCACTTGCTCCGCCGCCGGCAGGCGTGAAATCTCGTCCTCGATCGGCGCCGAGACGACCACCGCCCGGACCGCGGGGCGCAGGCGAATGCCGAGCGCGGCGGGATCGGCGGTCGCGACGCGCGCTTCGTCGACGTTGATCACCAGAAGCATCGGCTTCGCCGAAAGGAGCTGAAAGCCGCGCAGACGGCGGTCGTCGTCCGCGTCGAGCTCGATCTCGCGCAGCGGGATCTCTTTTTCGAGAGCGGGCATGACGATGTCGGCCAGCAGAGTTTTTTCGCGCTGCTCTTCCGGGTTCAGGCCGCGCTTGCTCGCCTTGTCCAGCCGATCGAGCCGCTTTTCGACCAGGGTATGGTCGGCCAGGATCAGCTCCAGGTCGACGATCTCGACGTCGCGTGCCGGGTCGACGCTCCCTTCAGCGTGGAGGATCTCGGCGTCTGCGAACGCGCGGACCACGTGGACCAGCGCATCCACGTTCTTGAGCTTCGCGAGGTCCAGGCTTTCCGCCGACTCGCCCTTCCGCATGCCTGGAATGTCCATGTACTGCACCGTCGCCGGCACGTAGCGCTTCGGCTTCCACAGGTCGCGCAGCTGTTCGAGCCGCCGGTCGGCCACCTGGGCGACGCCGATGTTGGTCTCGGCCGAAGAGCTGAATTTGTCGGTCGATTGGTGCGACGCGGTGAGCGTGTTGAAAAGAGTCGTCTTACCGGCTTTGGGGAAGCCGAGGATTCCGAGTTGCATGGGTGATCTCCGGGAGCACGTGGAAGAGAGAGGACCAGAGCCTCAAGGTGGCCGAGGTTAGCGGGCGAGGGGGAAGCGAGTCAAAACGCGAGACAGATCTTCCCGAAATGATCCCCGGCCGCCATCGCTTCGAGCGCGGCGCGTACGTCGGTCCAGGGGTAGGTCTCGTGGATCACCGGGTGCAGGCCATGCAGCTCGATCGCCCGGTTCATCCGCTCGAACGTTTCGCGGGAGCCGACCAGAACGCCCTGGAGCCGGATCGCCTGCATGAAGATCGAGGTGAGGGGGATCGCGGCGGCGTTGCCGTCCAGGATGCCGATCAGGGCCACGGTGCCGCCGATGCGCACCGCTTTGAGCGACTGTTCGAGCGTGCCCGCGCCGCCGATCTCGACCACCAAATCGACCCCCCGGCCGCCCGCGGCGTCTCGCGCTTTGGCTCCCCAATCGGGATTCTGCCGCGAATCGATGACCTCCTCGGCGCCGAGCGCGAGCAGGCGCTCAGCCCGCTCGGCCCGGCGGGTGGTGGCGAGCACTCGCGCTCCGCGCAGCTTCGCGAGCTGGAGCGCGAAGATCGCGACCCCGCCGGTTCCTTGCACCAGCACGGTATCGCCCGCGCCGATGTGCCCCGCCTCAAGGGCCGACCAGGCGGTGAGCGCGGCGCAGGGAAGCGTGGCGGCCTCGGCATCCGAAAGGTGGGCGGGGACCCGGACGACCCCCTCTTCGGAAAACACCATCCGCTCCTGAAGAACACCGTCGAGCGGCCCACCGAGGGTCAAGCGCACCAGCTCGCGCGCGGGCTCCCCGGCGATCCAGCGCGGATTCAAGGTGGTCGCCACCCGATCGCCGATCGCCACCCGCGTCACCTGCGGCCCGACCGAGACCACCACTCCCGCCCCGTCCGAGCAAGGGACGAGCGGCAGCTTCTGCTTTGGGTTGTAAGACCCCAGGATCATCATCAGATCCCGGTAGTTGAGCGATGCCGCGCGCATGGCCACGACCACTTGCCCCGGACCCGGAACCGGCTCGGGTCGCTCGACGAGGGCGAGGTTGTCCAGGCCGAAGGCGCCGTGGATTTCAATCGCTTGCATCAGCCCGCCAGCGCCTGCCGCATCCGTTCGGCAAGGTCGCGCGCCGCGGAATCTCCGAGTTTGCCGGCGTTCCAGCCGAGGCCGAGGCCCTGTGAGCCGAACTTCGGGATCACGTGGAAATGAACGTGCATCACCACCTGATGGGCTTCCCGGCCGTTGTTCTGGAGGATGTTGTAGTCGGTGGCGCCGGTCGCCCGCATCACGGCGCGGCAGATGCGTGGGAGAGCGCGGCCGAGCGCGGCGGCCGATTCGTCGGAGAGCTGGTCGAGCTGCGCCTTGCGCTCCTTCGGGATGACCAGCGTGTGCCCTTCGGACAGCGGGCCGATGTCGAGGAACGCGAAGACCTGGTCGTCCTCATAGATCTTGTAGCTGGGGATCTCGCCGGAGAGGATCTTGTCGAAGAGGGTCGGCTGATGGTCGCTCATGGCAGCGGATTCTAGCCGCTCGGCCGGAGACGGGGGATGATGGCGCCTCAATGCCCTCTTCTCTCGCGCCGCTGCCGATCGATTCCGTTCTGCCCGAGTTGATCGCGGCGCTTCAGGGGTCTTCGGATGTCGCGCTTCGCGGGGCCTCGGATGTCGCAATTCGCGCTCAGGCGAACGCCGTGCTGCGGGCGCCCACCGGAGCGGGCAAGACGACCCGGGTGCCCCCGGGGCTGCTCGCGGCGGGGATCGCCGGATTGAATGCCGGCCGAACGATCGTCATGACCGAGCCGCGGCGGGTGGCGGCCCGGGCGGCGGCGCGGCGGATCGCCGAGGAGCAGGGGTGGGTGCTCGGCCGCGAGGTGGGCTACCAGGTCCGGTTCGAGAAGAAAGCGACGCGCGAGACGCGGATTCTCGTGGTCACCGAAGGGATCCTGGTCCAGCGCCTCCAGGCCGATCCGTTCCTCGATGGCGTGGGCCTGGTGATCTTCGACGAGATCCACGAACGAACGCTCGCCGCCGATCTCGCGCTCGCGATGGCCCGTCGGGTTCAGCGGGAGGTGCGCCCAGATCTCGCCCTAGTGGCCATGTCGGCGACGTTCGACCCCGGGCCGCTGGCGGAGTTCCTCGGTGGTGCGCCGACGATCGACAGCCCGGGGCGGCTTCATCCGATCGAGATCCGGTATCTGGAAGGCGCCGATCTGCGAATCGAGCCGCGCGAGATCCCGCGTCGGGTCGCAGTCGCCGTGGGGCTGGCGCTCGCCGAATCGAGAGGCGGGGTGCTCGCGTTCCTGCCCGGCGTGGGCGAGATCCAGCGCACGGCAGAGATCCTCGCGCCGCGAGCCGCGGAGGCGGGCTGCGCGCTCCTGCCGCTCTACGGCGATCTGTCCGCCGAGGCCCAAGATGCCGCGATCGCCCCCGGGCTGAAACGGAAGATCGTCCTCGCGACCAACGTCGCGGAGACCTCGGTGACCGTCTCGGGCGTCGCCGCGGTGGTCGATTCCGGCCTCGCCCGCATTCTTCGCTACGACTCGGGGCTTGGTCTCGATCGGCTCGACCTGGCGCGCACGAGCCGCGAGTCCGCCGCCCAGCGCGCCGGCCGGGCCGGTCGCGAGGGTCCGGGACTCGCTTATCGCCTCTGGCCGGAACGCGAGCAGGCAACACTTCCCGAGCGGGAGCGTCCCGAGATTTCGCGGGTCGATCTCGCCGGTACCGCGCTCCAGTTGCTCGCCTGGGGCGAGACGGATCTATCCGCCTTCGGCTGGTTCGAAGCCCCGGACCCCGCAGCTCTGGCGAGGGGTTTGGATCTGCTCGATCGGCTCGGCGCGATCGAAGGGGGAAGGCTCTCCGCGCGGGGCCGGGCGATGGCGGAGCTGCCGATCCATCCCCGTCTCGCCCGACTGCTGATCGAGGGGCAAGCGCGCGGCGTCGGGCGAGAGGCGGCGCTCGTCGCGGCTCTCCTCGGCGAGCGCGATCCGTTTCGCCGCGCGGCATCCGCCGGCACTCGGGGGCGGCGCCAGGCGGTCCATGTCTCGCGTTCCGACCTGCTCGACCGCCTCGATGCGCTGGAGGCGTTCGCGAGGAGCGGCGGACGGGAGACCTCTTCCGCCGCCGGGGAGCTGGCGTCGGGTGCCGCGCGATTTGTGATTCAGGCGGGCGATCAGTTTGCCCGGTCGCTACCGAAGTCCAAAGACACGGCGGGCGATCGCGACGCCGCGCTGCTGGCGGCGATCGCTTGTGCCTACCCCGATCGGATTGCCAAGCGCCGCGAGCCGGGGAGTCCGCGCGCGGTGATGGTCGGCGGGCGCGGCGTCCGCCTCGGCGAGGAGAGTTCGGTCTCGAACGCCGACCTGTTCGCGTGCATCGATCTCGACGGCGCCGGTCGCGATCCGGGCGGCGAGGCGCGGGTGCGCATCGCCTCGGCGGTCGAGACCGGCGATCTACCGCGGGAGCGGTTGACCGAGGAGGTCGAGGTCGCGTTCGATGCCGAGAAAGAACGGGTGATCGCCCATCGCCGCACCCGCTTCGAAGATCTCGTTCTCGCCGAGCGCGAAGTCCCGCCGCCGGCCGAGGAGGCGGCACGGGTGCTGGCCGAAGCGGCCGGCCGCGATCTGACCCGCGCCCTGACGCTCGACGAACCGGAGATCGCGGGTTTCCTCGCGCGTTGGCGTTGGCTGCGCGGGGTCGCTCCCGAGCTGGAACTTCCTTCGGCGGGCGAGGACGAGATCCGCGCGCTGCTGCCCGCAATCGCCCGGGGACGGCGCACGTTCGCCGACCTGCGTAAAGCGCCGCTTCGCGACCTGCTCTCCGGCGCCCTCAGCTACACGCAAACCCAGGCGCTCGCCCGCGAGGCACCCGAGCGGATCGAAGTGCCGAGCGGCAGCCTGATTCGGCTCGACTATCCGGCCGAAGGCGACGGACCGCCCGTGCTCGCGGTGCGCATTCAGGAGCTGTTCGGGCTCGACCAAACGCCTCGCGTGGCGGCAGGGAAAGTTCCGGTGTTGCTGCACCTGCTCGCGCCAAACTACCGGCCGCAGCAGGTCACCCGCGACCTCGCAAGCTTCTGGGCCAACACCTACCCGCTGGTCAAAAAAGAGCTTCAAGGCCGCTACCCCAAGCACTCCTGGCCGGACGATCCGCGCAAAGCGGCGCCCGAGCGGCGCCCGCGACGAAAAACCGGCTAACCTCTCCTCCCGAACTTCGGAGGAGGATTCTCGATGCGCAGTGGTTTGAAACTGGCGCTCGCCCTGGCGGCGGGCATGGTGTACCCCACGATCGCGGCGGCGCAGGCCGCTCCGCCGCCTCCGCACGTAACCGTCCTCAAGGCGGCGCGGATGTTCGACGGTACGTCCGATCGCTTGGTGAAGGACGGCATGGTGATCGTCGAAGGATCGACGATCAAAGCGGTCGGCGTCGGTCTCGCGGTGCCGGCGGGAGCCGAGGTGATCGACCTGGGCGATGCGACCCTGCTGCCCGGTTTGATCGACAGCCACACTCACCTCTCCTTCGAGTCGGGTGACAACTGGGCGGAGGACACGATCGCAAATCTCCGCCGAACCGTGCCCGAGCAGGCGATCCGTGCGACGGCCAACGTGCGCAAGACGCTGCTCGCCGGTTTCACCACCGTGCGCGACGTCGGTTCGGGGGAATACGTGGACGTCGGTCTGCGCAACTCGATCGCGGCCGGTGTGATCCCGGGGCCGCGCATGCTGGTCGCCGTCCACGCGCTGGGCGCCCGCGGCGGCCATTGCGACGATGGCGGCTTTCCCTACCTGCGGTTCGGCCACGAGAGCGGAATCGAAGACGGCATCGCTGCCGGAGCGGATCAGTTTCGCGACGCGGTTCGCTTCCAGGTGAAATACGGTGCCGACGTGATCAAAGTCTGTGGCACCGGCGGCGTGCTCTCCCTGACCGACGAGGTGGACACGTCCCAGGTGACTCAAGACGAGATGAACGCCATCGTCGACGAGGCGCACCGCCTGCACAAGAAGGTCGCCGTCCATGCCCATGGGGCCGACGGGGCGAAAGTCGCGATCCGCGCGGGTGCCGACTCGATCGAGCACGGCTCGTTTCTCGACGACGAAGGCCTGAAGATGATGGTGAGCCGCGGAACCTACCTCGTGCCCACGCTCCTCGCGGGCGAGTACGTGGTAGGCAAAGCGGCAGAGCGCCACTATCCGCCCGAGATCGAGGCGAAGGCGAAAGCGGCCGTCGCCGTCCGCGGGAAGATGTTCAAGAACGCCCTTGCCCTGGGGGTGAAGATCGCTTTCGGCACCGATTCCGCGGTTTCACCGCATGGGGTGAATGCCCAGGAATTCAAGCTGATGGTCGATCTCGGGATGGCGCCGGCCGCGGCTCTCCGAGCGGCGACCCAAAGCGCCGCCGACCTGCTCGGGCTCGGCAAGACGATCGGCACCCTCGAAGCGGGGAAGCAGGCCGACGTGATCGCCGTCTCCGGCGACCCGCTCGCCAATATCCAGACGATGGAGAAGGTTCGGTTCGTGATGAAAGGCGGCCAGGTGGCGAAGAACGAGCAGCCTTAACGGTGGATGCGAAGAAAAAAGGGCGATTCGATTAGAATGCCGCTGCGCGGCAATTCTCGCCGCACCTCGACGAAGCACTCCGGGCATCGCCCGGCGGGAGGCGGCTCGAATGGCCCAAGAGACTCGAAAAGATGCCCAAGCGATCCTGATCACGGGGGCGGCCTCCGGCATCGGCCGCGAGACCGCCCGCCTGTTCGTCTCCCGGGGCTGGCGCGTGGGGTTGGTGGACGTGAACGACGAAGGGCTCGCGGCCCTGGCCGCGGAGCTGGGAGCCGAGCGCTGCTTCACCCGCAAGCTCGATGTCCGCGACGGCGCCGACTACCAGAAGGCGGTGGCCGAGTTCGGCGCCTGGAGCGGCGGGCGGATGGACGCCCTGTTCAATTGCGCCGGCATCATGCGCATGGGCCCGTTCGCCGCGACCCCGCTCGAAGAGCACCGCCGCACGGTCGAGATCAACGTCATCGGCGTGGTCAACGGGATCTACTCGTCGCTTCCCCTGCTCAAGAAAACTCCAGGCGCCCACGTCGTCTCGATGGGCTCGGCCTCCGGGATCTACGGCGTGCCGGACCTTGCGACCTACTCGGCGTCCAAGTTCTTCATCCGCGGCTTCACCGAGGCGCTCAACATCGAGCTCGCCAAGGACGACATCACAGTGACCGACCTGATGCCGCTCTACGTCGACACGCCGATGGTCCGCACCCAGACCTACCGCGCGGGCTCGCTCGAAGCTTTCGGCGCCAAACTCACCCCGCAGCAGATCGCGGGCGTGGTCTGGAACGCCGTCCACGCCAAGAAGGTCCACTGGGTGCCCGGCGCCCTGCTCAAGACTCTCAACTACATCGGCGGCGCGCTCCCGTTCGTCTCCAAGCCGACAATGAAACTGGTCGACAGCCGGCGCAGGGCGAGCTGATCGCTCGGGGCACCTCATGCGCGCCGCGGTGATCGAGGCGTATGGCGGCACCGACCGGTTCGCGATTCGAGACGTGCCCGAACCGCGGGCGCCCGGAACCGGCGAGCTGCTCGTCCGGGTGCGCGCCGCAGGGGTGAACCCGATGGACGGCAAGCTCCGGAGCGGCAAGTTCCGGATCGCCGTACACGAGCGTTTCCCGCTGGTGCTCGGAGCGGATTTCGCGGGCGAGGTCGAAGCGGTCGGGCCGGAGGTCGCGGATTTCGAGCCCGGCGACCGGGTGTTCGGCAGCGCGCTCCGGGTCGGCCGCGGCAGCTACGCCGAGCGGACGCTCGCCAAAGCCGATCAGGTGGCGCCGATCCCCGCCCGCCTGTCGTACGCCGAGGCCGCCGCCCTTCCCGGTTCGGGCTGCACCGCGCTCCAGGTGCTGCGCGATATCGGCGAGGTGCAATCCGACGAGCGGGTGTTGATCAACGGGGCATCCGGCGGGGTCGGACATCTGGCGGTTCAGATCGCCCGCATCCTGGGCGCCAAGGCGACCGCCACCGCGAGCGCCGCCAACCTCGAATTCCTACGGGATCTCGGAGCCGAGCGGGCGATCGACTACCGCGCGGTGGATTTCGCCTTGGAAGACGAGCGATACGCCGTAGTCTTCGACGTCGTCGGCAACCGGTCGTTCCCGCAGTGTCAGGCGGTTCTCTCCGAGGACGGCGGCGTCTATGTGACGACGCGGCCGGGTCCCGGAGTTTTCTTCTGGTGGGCGGTCACGGCGCTCCGCAGCCGGGTCGGGCCGAAGCAACGCGCCCGGTGGATCATGGTTCGCACCCGCGGAGCTGATCTCGTCGATCTCGCGAGCTGGGCGGATCGAGGGCTTGTGAGGCCCTCTATCGAAGAGATCATCCCGCTCGCCGAAGTCTGGCGCGCCCACGAGCGGATCGATGACGGGCACGTCCGGGGCAAGCTGGTGCTCGAAGTCGGCTGAAAACCAGAAGTAGCGGTTCTCAGGCGGAAACGGTCGCCGGAAGCGCCGGATAGTCGGTGTACCCCTCGGCACCGCCGCCGTAAAACGTCGCTGGATTCGGTGCGTTGAGCGGCGCCGCTTCGGCGAAGCGTTCCGGCAAGTCGGGGTTAGCGAGAAACGAGGAACCGAACGAGACCAAATCGGCCCGGCCGGAGGCGACGACCGCCTCGGCCGCCTCAAAGGTATAGCCGCCGTTCACCATCAACGGCCCGCGGAACCGTTCGTGCAGGTGCGCCGTCATCTTTCCGTTCTCGCTCTCGGCATCCCAGCTGCCCGGAACGACCAGATGCAGATAAGCGAGGCCGGAGCCGTCGAGCGCGCTCGCCGCCGCGCCGAACGTGGCGAATGGATCGGAGTCGCTCATGTCGTTGAATCCGCTGAGCGGCGAAAGACGGACCCCCACCCCGTCGGCGCCCCAGACTTCGGCCGCCGCGGCAACCACCTCGCGGAGAAAGCGAACGCGGTTTTCCGCCGATCCGCCGTATTCGTCGGTCCGCACGTTCGTGCCGTCGCGCAGGAACTGGTCGATCAGGTAGCCGTTCGCGCCATGAATCTCGACGCCGTCGAATCCGGCGTGGAGGGCGCAGCGCGCACCGGTCGCGAACTCGGCGACCACGTCCGGAATCTCGGCCAGTTCGAGCGCCCGCGGCTCGACGTGCGGCTGCGGCCCGCTCAAGGTTCGTGCGTGCCCGGCCGGGGTAATCGCGGACGGAGCGACCGGCAACTCGCCGTTCGGTTGGAGCGCCGGATGAGAGACCCGGCCGACGTGCCAGATCTGGGCGAAAATCTTGCCTCCCCGCTCATGGACCGCCTCGGTGACTTTTCGCCATCCGGAGGTCTGGGCCTCCGTGTAGATCCCCGGAGTACCCAGGTAGCCGACGCCCCGCGCGGAGACTTGCGTCCCCTCGGTGACGATCAGGCCGGCGCCCGCGCGCTGGCTGTAGTACTCGATGGCAAGGTCGGCCGCAACGTTGCCGGCCGCCGCGCGGCTGCGGGTCATGGGCGCCATGACCATCCGGTTGGCGAGTCTTGTCGGGCCGAGCTGGAAAGGCGAGAGCAGCAGCGAAGTCTGGGTCATAAAAACTCCATCCCGATAGGGCAGATGTGGACTGTTCGGTTTCGGAAGATACAGGTCTGTAACATGGGGCAAAAAAAGAGAACGTCGCGGATCATCCTGGAGCGCGAACCAGCGTCGCGATCCGCGCGAGCGCCTGACGGTCGATCTCGGCGAAACGCCCGAAGATCAGCTCTTCCGTCTCCGCCAGCACCTTCGCCCCCGCGGCATGGCGCTCCCGGCCGGTGGCGGTGAGAGCGGCGCGCACAGAGCGCCGGTCCTTCGGATCGCCCAAACGTTCGACCAGCTTTTCCTCTTCGAGCCGGTCAATCAGCTGGGTCATGTTCGAGCGCACGCAGCTGCACTTCTCGGCCAAGCTCCCCAGCGGCACCGGATCGCCCGCCTCCACCAGCCGAGAAAGCACGTTCAGTTTCGCGAGCGAAAGCCCGACCGCGTCCAGAGCCGTCTCGATCCGGTTCTCCACCTCCCGGGCCGTCGAAAGCAACAGGTGCGCAGCAGGGAGAGAATCGTTCATGGCTGTAGTATACAGACGGGAAGGGGCGTGGGCAAGCGCACCTCTCGCGGGCGGGGCGTCCCGATCGGACCCCCCGCCGCGTCCGGTTGTAACAGCCGCCCTGCGGACCGGCCGCCAACAC
>JBBSBW010000095.1:0-10297 GCA_038250865.1 Thermoanaerobaculia bacterium
GCGAGCAGGGTCGGCAGATCCCAATCGCGGCCGTCGAATCGCACCTCATTGCGTTCCACCACGCGAGTCCACGGCAGGTGGCCGCGGAGCAGCTCCCGCTCTTCGGCGGTGAAGCACTCCGAGTCCTGGTGCTCGGAGAGCAGTGCGAGATTCTGCTTGCCCGAAAGGATCGCGTGGATCGGCCCGTTGAACAGTACCAGCTCGCCCGCGGCGGCGAGCGGATAGGCGGCGGGATGGGTACCGCGAATGGTCATCTCAACCAGGCCGTGGAGGCGGACGTCGCCGACGCGAAGCGCCCCCTCCTCCTCGCGCAATTGGTGCAGCCAACAGACGTGCAGGCGGCCGTCGAGCGGCAGGCCGGAATCGCGTAGAGCGGCGCCGAATTCGTGGGCAAATCGCTCGCCCATTCCGAACAGCAACGGCTGATCGATCAGCAGGCCGAGGTTCAGCGTTCCCTCCTTGCCCAGGCCGAGCCGCAGCGCCTCGTCGAAGAAGTGCGCGAACATCTCGCGCACAGTGTCGCGATGCGCCCAGGTGAGCCCCTCCCGCGCCAGGAATTCCTGAAACTCGGGCACCTGCCGATAGATCTCGGTACGGTACTTCGACTCGGTGCCGCCCAGGCGGGAACCGAAGTTGAATTCGACGCACTTCAGGCCCTCGCTCGATCCCACCAGGTCGGCCCGCGCGAGCGCCGAATCGAGCCCGTTCGGCGGTTCGACCAGAAGCTCGGTGAACAGCGGATCGAGTCCGTAGTAGGCCGCGATCCGCTCCGGGTCGTTGTCGAAGATCCGTTCCGGGATCAGGCGATGCAGGCGCGACAGACCGAGGGTGACGCGCTCCAGCTCGGCACGCATCTGGCGGCCGACGAAGAACGGCCAAGGGTGCAGCCCGCCGGTGTAGTAGACCGACTCGGGCTCCTGGAACCCGAACTTCAACAGGTAGTCCAGGTCCAGGCATTTGGGGGTGGCCATCGCAAAATCGCGAAAGCGAACGTCCACCTCCGACAGCGCGGCGTGGTTGGCCAGCAGATCCTCGGTCCAGGCCATGCGGCTCGAATCAGGCCTCGGCCGGGCGTGCCGGCCGCGCGAGCTGGATTCCCAGCTCGGCCAGCTGACGGGCGTCGACCGTGGAGGGCGCTTCGGTGAGCAGGTCGGTCGCGGAAGCGGTCTTTGGAAAGGCAATGACATCGCGGATCGACGACGCACCCGCGAGCAGCATGACCATCCGATCGAGACCGAGCGCGATCCCGCCATGCGGCGGCGCGCCGTAGCGCAACGCCTCGCGGAACCAGCCGAAACGCGCCTCGGCTTCGACGTCGTCGATTCCGAGCAACCGGAACATCTGCGCTTGGACCTCCGGATCGTGAATCCGGATCGAGCCGCCGCCCAGCTCAATGCCGTCCATCACCACATCGTAGGCCCGGGCCCGAACGCGCCCGGGGTCGGTCGCCAGCAGCTCGAAGTCGCGCGGGTCGGGGCTGGTGAACGGGTGGTGCATGGCGTCCCAGCGCTTTCCTTCCGGGTTCCACTCGAACAGCGGGAAATCGGTCACCCAAAGGAACGCGTGGCGGCCGGCGGGGATCAATCCGTAGGTCTTTGCCAGCTCCAGCCGAAGAACTCCCAGCGCCGCGGCAACGGTCTTCGCCGGCCCGGCGACCAAGAGCGCTAGCCCCCCCTCTTCGAGACCGAGCGCGTCGGCCGCCCCTTCGATCTCGGCCTCGGTCAAGGCGCCTTTCACCTGGAAGATCGTCTCGCCGCCCTTGCGCTTCAAGGTCAGCACTCCGGCTGCGCCGGTGCGCCGGGCGATCTCGATCCAGCCGTCGACCTGCTTGCGGCTCGCCTCCGCGGCGCCCGGGATCGCGAAGCCGCGGATCGCGCCCCCACTCGCCGCCGCTTCGGAAAATCCCCGGAAGCCGGTCCCCCCCAGCCGTTCGGTGAGGTCGCGGATTTCCAGGTCGAAGCGCAGGTCGGGCCGGTCGCTGCCGTAGCGCGCGACCGCGTCGGCGTAGGTGAGGCGCGGGAACGGCCGCGGCAGCTCGATGCCCAGGGGAGAGAGCGGGAAAATGCGCCGGAACAGGCCCTCGATCAGCTCGTAGATCTCCTCCTCGGTCGGGAAGGACATTTCGAGGTCGATCTGGGTGAATTCCGGCTGGCGGTCGGCGCGCAGATCCTCGTCGCGGAAACAGCGGGCGAACTGCACGTAGCGCTCGAAACCGGCGACCATCAAAAGCTGTTTGAACAGCTGCGGCGACTGCGGCAGGGCGTAGAACGAGCCGCGGTGGACGCGGCTGGGGACCAGGTAGTCGCGCGCCCCTTCCGGGGTCGACCGGGTGAGGATCGGCGTCTCGACATCGATGAACTCGGCGTCGTGAAAATAGTTGCGCGCCTCGTGGACCACCCGATGGCGAAGCATCAGGTTCTTCTGTAGCTCCGCACCGCGCAGGTCGAGATAGCGGTAGCGCAGGCGAAGGTCCTCCCCCGCCTCGACCCGTCCGTCGAGCGGGATCGGCAGCGGCTCGGCTCGGGTGAGCACCTGGCCGCGGTCCGCGAGAACTTCGAGCATGCCGGTCGCGATCTCCGGGTTCACGTTCTCAGGAGCCCTCGCCACCACCCGGCCCTCGACCTCGATCACCCATTCGGAGCGAACCGCCCCCAGCGCCGAGGCCGCTTCGGGCTGGAGATCGGGTTTGATCACCACCTGGACGACGCCGCTGCGATCGCGCAGATCGAGAAAGATCACGCCGCCGTGATCGCGGCGTCGTTGTACCCAAGCTTTGAGGAGCACCGAGCTCCCGATGTCGTCTGGTCCAATCGTTCCTGCTCCGCGCCGGGTATTCACTGGTAGAGACCTCGCATGCAGACCGCTAATTTTGAGAATCCGGCGTCGCCTCGGGATCGAGAACGTCCGGCGTTGCCGCGAGCTCCAAGCGGTATCGCTCCTTGAGCGCCGAATAGCGCGCGGCGATGGCGCGGATTTCCGCCCGCTCCGCCTCCGACAGCTCGCGCACCGGCCGCGCCGGTATGCCCAACGCGAGCATCCCCGCCGGGATGCGATGCCCCGGGGCCACCACGGCGCCGGCCCCGATCTGCGCCCCGGTTTCGACCACTGCGCCGTCCAACACTCTGGCGCCGATACCGATCAACGCGCCGTCTTCGATCGTGCAGCCGTGGACCGTCGCCTGGTGGCCGATCACCACGTCTGCACCGATCGAGAGCGGAAAGCGTTCGTGGGTGACGTGGAGCACCGAGCCGTCCTGGACGTTGGTCCGCGCACCGATCCGAATCCAGTGAACGTCGCCGCGGGCGATCGTATGGAACCAGAAAGAGACGTCGTCGCCGAGCGTCACGTCGCCCGCCACGTGGGCCGACGGGGCGAGCCAGACCCGTGCGCCGAGCCGGGGCCGGCGCCCTTCGAACAGATGGATCGGCATCGCCGCCTACCCGCCGGGCTTGGGGGCCGGCGCCGGTTTGGCCGCGGGCGCCGCCGGTGTCGCGGGCATCGGGACCGGCTGGGCCGAGAACAGGATTCGCTCGTAGAGCGGACGCTGCTTGGCGAAGTCGACTTTGCCGGCCTGGCCGACGAAATCGACGCTGGTTTTGGGCAGCGGCAGCTTGAGCGTCAGGCTGGAGCGCGCTTCGGCGTCCTTGCCTCGATCGACCTGCACCAGCACGCCGCGCGCGCCGTGGACCTCTTTGACCGCGACGACCGCTTTCCAGGTATCGTCCTTGGCGTCGTTCTCGCGGATCGCCGCGACGACCGAATTCGGATCTGCGAGCGAGACGGTAGAGATCCGCACGTAGATGAATCGCGGATCGACGTTCGGCTTGCCGTCCGGCGGGCCGATCCAGAGACCCGGATCGTTCAGCACCTGGCGGGCGGTCCACCCTTCGGGGACCTCGATCGTGTATGGGAACGGAAACTGCGGGGAGGCACTCGGCAGGGTGAGACGATGGAATTTGGCCGGCAGAGCGTCGGCCGCCGATGCGGCGGCGGTCGCGGAGATCCCGCAGAGGGTTACTGCGGCGAGGAAGGCGAGAGAAGAAGGAACGCGCGACATGAAGCTCCTCGATGACCCTGGGGGCGGAAGCGTCCGAGAACCAGGCCGTCCGATGCCCGCCCGGAGAGGGCCGGGTGTTCCCGCGGCCGGAAAGGATCCCGCGGATGGCGGCGAGCATGGCATAAAATCCGGCCCCGTCCAACGCGGACGGACTCGAACGAGCCTCTTTCAGATGAATGCAACCGCCGCGATCGACGTCGTCATCCCCGCGCTCAACGAAGAGGCTTCCCTGCCCCTGGTGCTCGCGGGTCTCCCCCATCCGCCGGTTCGACGCGTCGTAGTCGCCGACAACGGCTCGACCGACGCGACCGCCCAAGTGGCGGCCGCCGGGGGTGCGGTGGTCGTTCCCGCCGCGCGCCGCGGCTACGGCAGCGCCTGCCTGGCGGGCCTCGCCCACCTGCGGGAGTACGATCCGCCGGACATCGTGGTTTTCATCGACGCCGACTACTCCGATCACCCGGAGGAGCTGCCGGAGGTGGTCGCGCCGATCCTCGCCGGAACCGCCGACGTGGTGATCGGATCGCGTGTTCTCGGCCGCCGTGAGCGCGGCGCACTGCTCCCCCAGGCGCGCGCCGGCAACCTCGTCGCCTGCCTGTTGATCCGCCTGCTCTACGGCCACCGCTATACCGACCTGGGGCCGTTTCGCGCCGCCCGCTGGGAGGCTCTGGAGCGCGTCGGCATGTCCGACCCCAACTTCGGCTGGACCGCGGAGCTTCAGGTCAAGGCCCTGCGCGCCGGATTGCGGGTGGTCGAAGTGCCGGTGTCGTACCGAAAGCGGGTAGGAGTCTCCAAAATCACCGGTACGATCCGCGGCACGATCGCCGCCGGCTACAAAATCCTCTGGACCGTCCTTCGCTATAGCCGGGGCCCGCTCGACCGCGCCTGAAGCACCCTCTTTTTTGGAGAACGACGCATGCCCGAGCCCGTCCGCTCCACGATCGACATCGAAGTCCGCTATGCCGAGACCGACCAGATGGCGGTCGTCCACCACGCCAACTACATCATCTGGTTCGAGCTCGCCCGCACCCGGATCTGCGAGATGTCCGGCTTCCACTACGCCGAGATCGAGAACATGGGCTACCTGCTGATGGTGACGGGAATCTCCGCCCGCTACCGCCGCCCGGCGCGCTACGGCGACACGGTACAGGTCACCTGCTGGGGCGAGCACCTGGGCAGCCGCGGCATCCACTTCGCCTACGAAGTCCACAAGAACGGCGAGCTGCTGGTGACCGGCAACTCCGAGCACCTCTGGATCGACAAATCGACCGGCCGGCCCTGCCGCATGCCCGAGGCGTTCCGCGAGTCGTTTGAGCGGCTGGCGGGGAAGAGCGGCGAGGCCGGCTGAACCAGCCGCGGATTTTTGCCCGTATCACCGCACTTCGCTCGCCCGATCAGCTCTTGGTCTTATTCGTCGGCCGACCGCGCTTGCCCGGCTTCTTGCTTCGGTCCGCGCCCGCGGCCGGCTTCGGCACCTTTTTCGCCGCGCTTGCGGTAGGAGGAGCGGCGGGCGCCTTCGGTCCGCTCGGCGACGGCTCCTTTTGCAAGGCCACGAGCTGCGGCAGACGGTCAGCCAGCTCGTGAAAGAGCTGCTGCAGACGTGCCGCCCCGTCGGGCTCCGGCGGCGGCAGCGCCCGCTGCTCGGGCGGTGGAAAGCCGAAGCCGGCGAGTTCGGCCACCATGTTCGCGAACGGCACCTCCCCGACTTCCGGCCAGCGCAGATTGGATTTCGGAATGGCCGCGCTCGCCGGGCGAAAGACCGCCAGGAAGAAGTAGGACGAGGGGACCTTGCACACGTCCAGGATGTCGAGGATGTGGCGCATCTTCAGCTCGGTACGCCCTTTGAGCAGCTGGCTGGTCGTGCCGCGACACCAGTCCAGCTCGGTATCGATGTCTTTGTGCGTGATGCCGCTCATGCGGACCACCATGGCCAGCTGTTGGCGCGCGCGGATCTCTTCGTCTGGGCGTCTCATCGCAATACCTTACCTCCGGGTCATGGCTCTTCAATGTCTGGCGCGACGTCAGATTCTACCGCGACAGCCGGCGGTCGTTTCGGACTCTCCAAACTGCGACCGATCCGGCGTTCGAGGATTCGTCCCGCCATCTCGATCGTCGGCCCGCTGGCCGCTTGGAGAAGGTAGGCCAACGCCCGCGGACTCCGGCGCGACATCTCCAGCGCGTGCAACGATTCGAGGAAATCCGAATCGAACCATCGGCTTTCGCCGATGACCGTGAGCGCTCCCCCGTCGGACCGCTGAATGGGAAACGTCCCTGCGGTCGTTTCCGGCCCGAAGGAGAACGTCGCGCCGCGGGCCGCCGCAGCGAGAGCGGCGACCGCCAAGTGCGCGTGCCCCGGCTCGTGGAACCAGCAGGCCTCGACATCAAGGCCCGGGCGTTCCCAGTCGCGCAGCAGGACAAATCGCCCGTCGATTTCGTGAACCTGCCAGTCGCCGGCCCGCTCGGGATCCTCGTCCCCGGGGTTTTCTTCGTCGTCGCGGGCGATAAGTCGGTCGAGGAAACCGTCTCGGAATGCATTCGCCCGCGCGGCACTACGCCGGGCCTCGTTCGAGCTGGACATTTCCCATCTCCTAGAGCTGCAAAGGTTCAATGCAATGAATTCGAGTTCGGCAAACCGCCCGGGGGAAAGGAAACACCCTCTCCCCCGGGGACTTCACTTCAACCTCCGGCCGCAGCGCTCGCCGCTACCGGCTTGTCCGGTGTCGGCTCCGGCGGTGCCAGAACCTGCGCGGCCTGAGCGGCCTTGGCGCGACGACCGGGCTTGCCGATCGCGATATCAAATTCCAGCAGCCTCTCGTTCTGCGTCCCGAATTGGCCGCGCATTGAAGCCACCAGCTTGGCTCTGGCGGCACGGGTCGCCACCTCCAGCGTCTTGCGCCGAGAGACCGACATAGCAGCCTGACCGCGAAGCACCTGCTCGCGATCGGCATGCGCCTTGACGTCCTCGACCAACTCGGCAAACTGAGCGTGCGGCTCGGCGAAAAGGGGTACTTCCGCGAGCAACGTCCCGACCGAATTCACCAACTTCTCCCAATCACGTATGCGTTCGGCCAGGGATTCCGAAGCGTTCATCGCGACTCCTTTCTGCGACGTACTGAAAAGTGACGGCGGCTTGCCGGCACCGGGTGAGATGGATCTGACGCACTTGCGCGAAGCGAGACCTTGCGGCGATCCGGCGAGACGGTTCGGCGAAGGGCGCCGACCCTCAGGCGACGATCGCCGGGGCCATGGCGACCGCAAATTTCCGGAAGTCGATCACCGCCGATCAGTTGGCGATCACCAACAACCCAATGGCGATGGCCCACAACCCATTGGCGATGATCGACAATCAGTCGGCGACCGCCGACAACCCAATGGTGATGATCGACAATCGGTCGGCGATGGCCGACAACCCATTGGCGGCTGTCGCCAATAGGTTGGCGATGGCAAACAACCCAATATCGACGGCCGCCCATAGGTTGTCGATCGCAGACAACCCCATGGCGACGGCCGCCATTAGGCCGGCGACGGTCGCCAACCCCCCGGCGATGGCCGCCGGATGAACGAAAATCGTCGCCGACTGTCCGGCCCGCGTCGTCGGGTCGTTCGCTAACCACGAGATTCATTCGACTTACGCCGCGAACGAGATCAGCCGCGCCAAGTCGAGATCGGCCTCGGTGACGCCGCGGCTCTCGGGGCTCGAAAGGGTGACGGTCAGGCTCCGGCCGAAGACCAGAAGCTTCGCCTCGTGCCCCTGAGCGCGGGAAAGCTCGGAGATCAGGCACAGCAGAATGACCGCCGCTTCCTCCGTCGGCAGTTCGTAGGGCCTGTTGATGGACTCTGCTTCCGCCCCCAAAACCCAGCCGGGAAGCTCAAGCAAGGCGAGCTGAATCCGCTCGGCCTTGAGGCGATTGAGGCCCAGGGCCTCGGAGATCTGCGGCGCCGATTTTGAAGGGCATTCCGTGTAAGAGGGGAGCGGTTCGGTCATGGCGTTCTCCTTGGGCGTTGGGGTCGAACGGTCAGTGGATTTTCGGCGTGGGCTCGCCCGGCAGGGCCGGAGGCTCGGGCGGGACGACGAAATAGGCGAGCGTGGCGGCGAGGTCGGGGGTGAAATTCTCGTCTTCGGCCAGACGAATGCGAGTGAGCGCAAAGAGACCCCGGGCTACGGGCCGATCGAAAAGCAGCTGCGCCCGGCACCATTGGGCATAGGCCTTCTCGGTATCCGACGCGACGCTGCGGGCGGGAGATCCCGGACTTAAATCCGCGATCCGTTCTGCCAGTCGGTCGAGACGCAGACCGGCGAGGTCACGTTTTTCCAAGACCGACACGTGACCCATCAGGCCGGCTTCCGCGATCCGCTCGATCTGACCGACCACGGCGTCCCGGCCGCGCGCCGAAAGGTAGGCCGCCTCGCGCACGAGGCAGGAGCCGAGCATCGGCCCGGGCCGGGAACTGAGAATCCCCCGACAGAGGCCCTCGGCCGTCAGCGGCTCGCCGGCTTCGCAGAGCACCGAAGCGAGACGCACGGCGGTATCGAGAACGGCCGCCTCCGCCCCCGCCGCTTTGTACGCTTCGAGCGCGCTGAGCCATCCTTCAACCGCCTCGGTCAATGCACCTCGATCTCTTTCCATCCGGGCGTATAGGTCTTCGACCCGGGCGAACGTGAACGCGTCGGTGCTCTCGTTGATGCTGGTGAAAGCTCGCTGGAACGCCACTTCGGCGTGAACGGGTTTTCCCACTCGGCGATACGCGTCGCCCAAGAGCGCCCAGTTCTCGACCTGGACGCCGGGCGGTAAATCGGTGTGCGAGGGGTTGGCGTGCAGGACCCGGAATAGCGAGGCCCTCACGAGGTTGAACACATACTCGGCGGACTCTTCGGCAAAACCGAGCAGCGCGAGTGCGAGCCGAATGCCTGCGGGTCCCGCGAAGGCCACGAAGGCGGGCCGGTAGGAATCGAAGTCCTCGGGATTGCGCATCATGTCGAAAAGGGCGGCGGCAAGACGGTCCCACTCGGCGTCCGGCCATTCGGGATCGGGAGGAGCGGGGTCGAAGCCGCCCAATCGTTGCCCCCATTTGCGGGCCGCTTCGGCCGCTTTGCGGGCGTCGGGAACGGGGCGTGTGCCGAGGAGCGGCAGGAAGGCGGGGATCGTCATGGCAGAACCTCCGGAGAAAAAATCTCGGCGAATGCGAGTTCGCATTCCGGCGCACCGGATGCCGTGGAATCGAAGAACGCCGTAGCTTGCTGGTTGACGACGCGACTTCTACCCGACAACGAGCACAAGTCACCATGAGTCATATCTGCGTCCTCTTCGACAGTTTTAGGTTGTTTCACCGGACGAGAGGTTAGACCGACGAAACGCGGCCTGTCAAGAGGAGTCTTCAGATTGCATCTGTTGTCCTCAGTGTCATACCTGACTGATCTACATGAAGACATTCACACGGTTGTCATCCTGCCTATGGCGGCCGAAATTTACTCTAGCCCTTGAAAATACCGGAAAGAACTCTTATGTTGTCGATATCGGCAACCTCGCCGCCGATTTGAACCTGCAAATCCCTTCTTGCGGGCGAGATTTTGGCTTCCCGCTCTGCGATGCTTGGGCTCTTCGCAACGCGGCGAACGCGTTGCCCCCGCGGGCGCGGGGGCCATTCCGGTTCCTTTTCGACGCTCCGCGGGCGTCTCTATAGGAGGGCCTTCCATGCCCACGCATACCCCGCCCCGCCGCCGGAGCCCCCTGCCGCCCGCCGCCCTGGCTCTCATCGTGTTGTCGCTTCTGGCACCCCCGGCCCCCGCGGCCGCCGCGCCGTTTTCCCCCTGGGACCTGTTCACCCGGCTCACCAACCGCGCCGCCGCCTGGGCCGGCCGAGGGCTTGGGTTCCTCTCGGCGGAGCAAGGGAGCGTGACCGATCCCAACGGCCGGACTGCGCCCGCCCCCGCCGCCTACGCCCCCGGCGGGCTCGGGTTCCTCTCGGCGGAGCAGGGGACGCAAACCGACCCCAACGGCCGGCCCGACCCGCTCGCGAACGGCCTGCCATCCGGGGGTGGGGCCGGCGAAACCCACTGAGGCCGCGCGGTTGCGGCCCCCCCCCCCCCGCTCACACACCTGCAACCCGTGCACCGTAGGGGCGGGGGGTTGCGCCCCCCCCGGTACAACCATGGACCCGGCGGGGGGCCGCGCCCCCCCAAACCCGACCCCCCCCCGCGCGCAAAGAAATAGGGGGGAAATTATATTACCCCCCCGGGGGCCA
>JBBSBW010000096.1:0-10276 GCA_038250865.1 Thermoanaerobaculia bacterium
CGTCGAGCGCCAGCCGTTGGCCCTCCTCCTGGGCTCGCCAGGCTCCCGCCTGGCGCCTTTGGACACGCTCGCCCGAGCGCTTGCCTCGCCGCGAACAGCGCCAGGCTGGAGCCTGGCGAGCCCAGGAGATGCCGCTCCGAGCGCCGCCTCGACCGCGCGCAACGCACCGCCGCTCCCGACCGACACCCGCAAACACCCGGCGAGCCCGGGGTAGCCGCCGACGTCGCGCACCAGAATCCCCCGCTCGGCCAACCCGTCGCGAATCCCCTTCGCCGCCGCCCTCCTTGCCGCTTCGTCCTCTCCCGCCGCCCGGACGAGCAGGAAGTTCGCTTCCGAAGGGAACACCTCCAACCCCGCCGCCGCAAGCGCCTTCGCCCACTGCGGCCGGCGGCCGAGGATCGTGCGAACGCGCCGCGCCGCCGCTGGCTCGGCTTCCAAGGCCGCCTGTCCTGCTGCGGCGCTCGCGCGGTTCAGGTTGTAGGGAAGTTTGATCTTGATCAGCTCCGTCACCAGCCGCGGATCGGCGAGCAGATAGCCCAGCCGCAACCCGGCGAGCGACCAGGCTTTGGAAAACGTCCGAAAGATCAGCAGGTTCGGGTACTTCGCGAGCAGCGGCCGATAGTCGTAACGGCAGAACTCGGCGTACGCATTGTCGAGCAGCAGCGGACCGGTCATCCGTTCGAGCAGCGCCTCGACCTGCTCGAACGTCGCCGCTGCGCCCGTCGGGTTGTTCGGCGTGCAGAGCAGCACGGGGCGCTCCGGAACGCGATCCACCTCGGCGAGCATCTCGTCCATCGGCAGGGCGAGATCCGCCCGCGGCGGCAGGAAGACCGGATTTGCTCCCGCCTTTTGAATGAACATCCGATAGAGACCGAAGCAGGGCTCGGCAACCAGCACCTCGCCGCCGATCGTCGTCAGCCCTTCGAGCGCGAGCGCAAGCAGCTCGTTCGAGCCGTTGCCGGCCAGTACCCCCTCCCACGGCCAGGCGTGAAGCCTGCCCAGCTCGCGGCGCAGCCCGTCGGCATGGAAATCGGGATAACGCGCCCACGGCTCTTCGGCCAGCGCATTTGCCACCGCGATTTTCAACCGGCGCGGCAGCTCCCACGGCACTTCGTTCTGATCGAGCTTCCACCGGCATTCGGTCTGCTCCAGGTGGTACGCCGGAAGCGCACGCAGCTCCGGCCGAATCAGCAAGGCGGGATCGGCCATCCGAGGCGGTTTCATGCGAGCCTCCTGCGGGCCGCGGCGGCGTGGGCGGGGAGTCCCTCGGCGTCCGCGAGAGCCGCGGCGGCTCCCGCTCCGGCCTGGGCCGCCTCGCTGGTGAAACGGACGCGATGGAACCGGCGGACGAAATCCTCGATGTCGAGCCCCGAGGCAAATCGCGCGGAGCCGCAGGTCGGCAGTACGTGGCTCGGTCCCGCGATGTAGTCGCCGAACACCTCGGGTGTTAGCGGCCCAAGGAAAACCGCCCCGGCGTTGGCGATCCGCGGCGCCAGCGCCTCCGCCCGGCGCCCAACCAGCTGCAAGTGCTCGGGCGCGATCCGTTCGATCGCGAAGACCGCCTGATCGTCGGTCGCGGCGATCAGGGCGACGCCGAACCGCGCGAGCGAAGCGCGGGCGGTCGCTTCGGTCGAGAGCGTCGGAAGTTGGCGTTCCAGCTCTTCGCGCACGGCCAGAGCGAAGCTTCGATCGAACGTCACCAGCACCGCGGCGGCCCGCGGATCGTGCTCCGCCTGGGCCAGCAGGTCGGCCGCGACCGAACCGGCCTCGACGCGCGGGTCGGCTGAATCCGCCGCGATCACCACCTCGCTCGGCCCCGCGAGGCCATCGATCGCTACGTCTCCCTGTACCCGCTGTTTCGCCGCCGCCACCCAGGCATTGCCCGGCCCGAGGATCTTGTCCACCCGCGGCACGCTCTCGGTGCCATAAGCGAACGCCGCGACCGCGTGCGCGCCCCCCATCCCCCACACCTCGTCGATACCCAGCCGGGCGAGCGTGAATCGGAGCGCCGCACTTCTGTGGTACGCCGCGGGAGGGGTGGCGACCGCAATCGACAAAACGCCCGCCAGGCGAGCCGGCAGCGCCGTCATCACCACCGTCGAAGGGTAAATCGCCCGGCCGCCCGGCACGTAGAGTCCGACACGCGCGTGCGGACGCACCACCTGCTCGATCTCGACTCCTTCGTGGTGTTGGGAAAAGCCCTTGGGCGCTCGGCCCGTGTGGTAGCGCTCGACCGAACGAATCGCCCGTTCGAGCCCCGCTTCGAAACCGGGCGGCAGGCTCGCGCGATCCCGCTCCGGGTCGACCGCGGAGAGGCGCAGGTCGGCCCCCCGGGCAACCGTCACCCCGTCCAGCCGGGCAACCAGCTCGACCAGCGCCGCATCCCCCTCCCGGCGGACGCGCGCGACGATCCGCGCCGCTTCCGCCATCAATTTGCGGTCGAGCACCAGGCCGCCGCGCCGTTCCAGACGTTCGAGCGCGCGCTCCCCCGCCGCCGTGCCAAGCGCCGACGATTTGAGCAGGCCGCTCACAGCGCCAGCTCCGCCGCTTCCAGCCGGGCAACCCACTCGTTCAAAACCGCGCGATGGCGCTGGTAGGCGGCGCGATGGACGACCAGACAGGGATGGATCACGTCGAGCACCTCCACTTCGATCAGCCCGTTCTCACGCAGCGTCCGGCCGGTCTGCACGATATCGAGCGCCAGGTCGGCGAGATCGAGCATCGGCGCCAGCTCGACCGAGCCGGACAGCTCCAGGATCTCGGCGCCCCAGGAGCGCTCGGCAAGCATCCGGCGCGCGGTCTTCGGATATTTGGTCGCGAGGTGGATCTGCTCCCCCGCCTTCGGCAGCTCACGGCTCTTGCCGATCAGGGAAAAATGGCAGGCGCCGTCGCGCAATCGCGCGGGAACGAGCAGGTCGCCGTCCACCTCGCCCAGAACGTCCGAGCCGACCACGCCGCAATCGGCGATGCCGCGCTCGACGTAGAGCGGCAGGTCCCAATCCTTCAAGAACAGCACTTCGACCTCGCCGCCGTTCAACCGGGTCGAGAGCGCGCGCGTTTCGGGATCGAGCTTCTCGACCTCGACCCCCGCGACTCCGAACGCCGCGAGCGCCGCCTCGCGGATGCGCCCCTTGGGGAGAGCGAGCCGGATCATGACGGAGCCACCGCAGTCAAACCATCGAGGCCGAGCGTGAAGCCGACGGCGGGAAGATCGACTCCGAGCTGATCGAACAGCCGGTTGTAGCGCCCGCCGCCGCCGATTTCGAGGCCGCCCGTCCCGGCATAGCCGCGGAAGACGAGGCCGTCGTAGTACGAGCGCTGGTGAGAGTCAGAAGTCCCGAGGCGGGGATCGACGGCCAGTTGGGCGAACTCGGCGAGATCGACGGCCATCGAAATCTCCGGATGCACCTTGGCCAGATCAGCCACAATCCCGGCGCAGCGCGCGAGTCGTTCTCCCGCCGCCCCGAGCGCCGCCGGATCGGCTGGAACTCCTCTATCGACCACTTCGAGCAAAGTCGCCGAACCTCCCAACCGGCGAACCGCCGAACGCTCGCGGCGCGCGACGGCTGCGGCAAGCGCGGCCAGATCACCGGCCCCGGTCGGGCCGCCCGCTCCGCCCGCCGAAATCAGCAGTTCGTCGAGCGCCCCGGCAAAGCCGACGATCACCGTCGGCCGCGGCACGCCGGTCGAGCCGAGCAAATCGAGAAACAGCCGCAGCACCTCGACCTCCGCCCCCTCGCCGTCCTCCCCCAGAAGCTCCGCCCCCACCTGGTAGCTCTCGCGCAGCCGACCGGCCCGCTCCTCCGCCCAGCGGACGACGTCGCCGCGATAAAACAGCCGCAGGGGAAGAGTAAGTCCGTGAAGGCGCGGCGCGATCAGCCGCGCGAGAAGCGGGGTGAAGTCCGAGCGCAGGGCGAGCACTTCGCCGTCGCGATCGACGAACCGGTACAGCTCGCCCCGGCTCGCCGGAGAGAGCAGCGCCTCGTACGGCTCGGCGTAATCGAGAATCGGCAGAACGACCTCGGAGTACTCGTTCTCCGTCAGGCGAGCGACCAGGGCGTCCTCCAGACTCTTCCGACGGGCGGCGGCTCCGAACAGCAGAGCCGTCACCCCGATCGGCAAGCCGGTCGAAATCCTCACGAGTTTTCCTCGCGAAATCCCTCAAGAAATCCGTTGTCTGCGCCCAAAACAAAAACTCCTTCCGGGGCCGGAAGGAGTTCTCGAAAACCGATCGCGTTCTCGTCCCGGGCCCCAAGGCCAAGGACTGTAGCGTCCCGGCCTAGCTGGAGGTCTGATGATGGTGATGCCACCGCCACGCGGAAGCCACCGAGGACGCAACGACACCCTCGCCGATCGACAAGATCGCGAGAGGAGCGCGGTTCGGGGTGCGGTTGGCGTTCATCATCAAGAGTCCGTGACGGAGGGGAGTGTCTTCCGGCGGGGTAGGGGTTGTCAAGCGGGCCGCGCCCGCAAAAGCTCCCGCGCCAGATCCACCGGCATCTCCCGCCCGGTCATCCCCCGAAACTGTCCAAGGGCCTGGGAGAGCAGGACTTCGCGGCCGTCGATCGCTACCGCCCCGCGTGCGATCGCCGCGGCGAGCAGCGGGGTGGGCTCCAGGGTTTCGGCGCGGTAGACGAGGTCGACGACCACGGTGCCGGGGCGGATTCGATCGACCGCGAACGGCATCGGTTCGTCCTCTTTCCGGCCGAGCGAGGTCGCTTGGACCAGAATGTCGAAGCCGGAGGGGTCGAAACCTTCAAGCGGCGCGAACGCGAGGTGAAGCTCGGCAGCAGCGATTCGCCCTTTCGTTTCATTCCGGTTGACCAGGGTCACGCGGGCACCGGCAGCGGCGAGACCGACCGCAGCGGAGCGGCCTGCTCCCCCGGAGCCAATGACCGCGGCGCTCTTGCCCTTCACGTCGACGCCTCGGGCGCGGATCGGCAGGACCACGCCTTCCGGATCGGTCGATTCCGCCTCCCAGACGCCGTCGCGGAGGATCAAAGTGTTCGCCGCGCCGATCCGTTCGGCGAGCGGGCTCGACGCTCCCGCCACCGCAAGGGCGGCCTCTTTGTGGGGGGCGGTGACCGACAGTCCACGCAGCGGCAGGCCGATCTCTTCGAACACCGTTCCTTCGACCACGTCCAGCCAGAAGTCGCCGAAGCCGTCGACGTGAAACGGCAGGTAGAGCGCCGGAATGTCGAGCGCGCGATAGCAGCCGTTGTGCAGCCGTGGCGAAAGGGAGTGGAAGACGGGATTGCCGACGATGCCGAACAGCGCTTGGATCGGCGGCAGATCGGGAAGGCCGTAGTCGCCGCGCAGTTTGGCGATCGAAAGCTGCCCGGGGGCGCCGGGGGTGTCGCTCGCCGAACCGTAGACGACCGGCGCGCCGAGGCGAGGCGCCAACAGGCGGGTCCAGGCGCCCGGCAGACCGGAAGCGAACGCCGCTACGTCGCGGCGGCCGGCTTCGGCGAGCAATTGGAGCGGCGCCAAGGCGTCCCCAGGCTGAACCGCCGCCGGAATCAACTTGTAGAGGAACGCCGGTTCGCCGAGCATCCGCTCGAGCCGCGCCTGAAGGCCGGGCAGCGGCGTCGGTCCGCCGTGCCACGAAAGGATTCGCCGCTCGGGCGAGATGGCGGAAAGCAGCCCGGCCGCGAGATCCCGCTCCGATTCGAGATCGACCAGGTCGTAGCCGGCCGAAGCCTCGGCGATTCGCTTGCGCCGCTTGTCCGGAGCGGACTCCCCGGCGCCGCCTTCGTTCCTGCTGCGCAGCGTGTAGAGCAACCGGCCGGGAAATCGTGCCCGCAGCCGCTCGGCCGGTAAATCGCCGAGAAGATCCGCCCGCATTTCGAGCACGTCCGCCTGCGCCGCCAACCGATCGAGATCGGCATCGGTCGGCAGATCGGTGAGCGTCGCGATCAGGGTCGCGCGGCCGGGGGGGCCAGGAGCCTTCATTAAACCCCGCGCTCGCTAAGCTCGCGGACCGTTAGGGAAAAACGTCGAACTTTCACCATAGGATTCTAGTGCAGGTGGGCTCGGTCGCCCCCTCGCCTACGAGAAAGCCTCCCATGCCGACCCTCCTCTCCGACCCCGACCTGCTCGCCCGAATCGTGGCGTTCGATTCGGTCAGCTCGAAATCGAATCTGCCGCTTAGCGATTTCATCTCAGAGTATCTGGACCGGCCGGGGGTACGGATCGAGCGGCATCCCTCGCCCGATGGAACGAAGGCGAATCTGATCGTCCGCGTCGGCCCCGAGCGGGACGACCGGGAGGGCTTGGCACTCTCCGGGCATATGGACGTCGTGCCCGCAGGGGAACCGGGATGGGAGAGCGATCCGTTCACCCTGACCGACCGCGGCGACCGATGGGTCGGGCGAGGCGCTTGCGACATGAAAGGGTTCGTGGCACTTGCGGTGAATCTGGCGGCGGAAACCTCGTCGAGGGCCGACAAGCTCTCCGCTCCGCTCGCGCTCGTGCTCACCTACGACGAGGAGGTCGGCACGCTGGGCGCAGGCTGGCTCGCGAAGGATTACCGAGGGCTCACCACCCTTCCCCGCTCGATGATCGTCGGCGAACCGACGTCGCTCGAAGTGGTCGGCCTGCATAAGGGGCATTTGAAGATGCGCGCCACGTTCCGAGGCAAGAGCGCGCACTCGGGCTACCCGCATCTCGGGGCGAATGCGATCGTCCCCGCCGGGCGCGCGATCGTGGCTCTCGCGGACCTCGGCGACGCGCTCAAACGGGAAGGAGCGCCGAGCGGGGCGAGCTTCCCCGAGGTGCCGTTCGCGGCGATCAACGTCGGGACCGTCCATGGCGGCTCGGCGATCAACGTCGTACCGGACCGTTGCGTGGTCGAGATCGGCGTGCGCACGATGCCCGGACTCGAATCGGACCAACTCGCGCCGCGGGTCGAGGCGACGATCGCCGCAGTGCCTCTCCCCGAGGGGGTGAGCGTACAAGTCGAGATCCTCTCCAACAGCCCGCCGATGTCGCTCTCTCTCGACGCGCCGATCCATCGCCTGCTTTGCGATCTGACCGGCCAAGAGGGGATGCGAAGCGTCGGCTTCGCCACCGACGCCGGCTGGCTCGCCCGCGCCGGCTTCGAGTGCGCAATCTTCGGCCCTGGCACCATTGAGGTCGCCCATAAGCCGAACGAATGGATGCCGAAGGCGGAATACGCCCAGGCGCGCGGGCTGGTGGAACAGGCGATCGCCCGGCTGTGCGAGGAACCTGTATGACCCGCGTTCTTGAAGCCGACCTGACCTGGACCGGCAAGCGGTTCGAGCCCAAAGTGCGGATCGGGATCGACGCCGATGGCCGGATCGAAAGCGTCGGCCCTCACCTCACTTCAAACGAAGGTCCGATTCAGCGACTCGCCGGGCAGGCGCTGTTGCCGGGGTTCGTGAACGTTCACTCCCACGCGTTCCAGCGCGGTTTGCGCGGTCGGGGCGAGACGTTTCCCGCGGGGGCGGCCGGCAGCTTCTGGACCTGGCGCGAGGCGATGTACGGTTTGGTCGAGACGATGACCCGAGATCGGATTCTGGAGCTGTCGTACCAGGCGTTCCGGGAGATGCGCGCGGCGGGGATCACCACCGTCGGCGAGTTCCATTACCTGCACCATGCGGGGCGGGGCGACTTCTCGTTCGACGACGAGATCCTCGCCGCGGCCCAATCGGCTGGAATCCGGCTGGTCCTGCTCGAAACGTACTACCGCACCGGGGGGATCGGTCAGCCCTTAAGCCCGGCGCAAAAGCGATTCAACGGCGGCGACCCCGCCAACTACTGGCTGCAGATGCTCGCGCTTCGCGAGCGCTTGAGCCGCCATCAGTCGCTCGGCGCGGTAGTCCACAGCGTGCGCGCAGCTGACCTCGGCGAGTTGGGCGAGATCTACCGCGAAGCTCGGCGCCAGGGGCTCGTTTTTCACATCCACGTCGAAGAGCAGCAGAAGGAGATCGAGGACTGCCTCGCCGCCTACGGCAAGACGCCGATGGCCGCGCTGCTGGACGCCTGCGGCAGCGCCGAGGGGATCACGGCGGTCCACTGCACCCACACCTCTCCGGAGGATCTGGCACGCTTCCTCGACGGCGGCGGCACCGCCTGCATCTGCCCGACGACCGAGGGCAACTTGGGCGACGGCCTGCCGGATCTCGCGCGTTTCGTCGCGGCGCACGGAGAGCCCGCCGCGCGGCTTGCCCTGGGCACCGATTCGAACGCGCGGATCTCGTTCCTCGAAGAGATGCGCTGGCTCGAATACGGCCAGCGGGTAAGCACCGAAACGCGCGGCGCGTTGCGCGACACTAACGGCGCGGTCGCTCCGGTGCTGCTCAAGGCCGCAACGATCGGCGGCGCCCGTTCGCTCGGGATCGAAGCCGGCGAGATTCGCCCAGGCGCCTGGGCCGATTTCGCCGTGATCGATCTCGGTTGCCCCGAGCTGGACGGCTGGGAGACCGAGACGTTGCTCGACAGTTTGATCTTCGGTGCCGGCAACGGGGCGATCTTGGGGAGCTGGGTGGGCGGCGTGCCGTAGGACAGCCCTCACCCCCAGCCCCTCTCCCATCCGCACTCCCAGCCCACCCGGGAGAGGGGGACAGGGGGGTGAGGGCTGCACCGCGGTGGCATCCCGGCTCTAGAATCGACCCGTGCCCTCCCTCCTCGATCGTCTCACCCGCCGCGGCCTTCTCCCCCGCCTATCCGAAACCGAACGCCAGGCGCTCGCGGCGGGGACGGTCTGGTTGGACGGCGAGATCTTCTCCGGCATCCCCAATCTCCGTCGCATCCTCGCCGAGCCGTACCCGGAGCTTTCGACGGAAGAGCAGGCGTTCCTCGACGGGCCGGTCGAAGAGGTCTGCCGGCTCGCCGACCCGTGGGAAATCGCGCGCAGCCGGACGATCCCAGAAACGATCTGGCGCTTTCTCCGCGAGAAGGGCTTCTTCGGCCTGTCGATCCCGCCGGCCTGGGGTGGCCTCGGCTTTTCGCCGCTCGCCGCCGGGGCGGTCTTCGGCAAGCTCGCGTCGCGCTCGCTGCCGCTCTCCGCCATCGTGCTGATCCCCAACTCGGTCGGCCCGGCGGAGCTGCTGCTCGCCCACGGCACGGAAGAGCAACGGCGCCGCTACCTCCCGCGCCTCGCGCGCGGCGAGGAGATCCCCTGCTTCGCCCTCACCGAGCCCGAGGCGGGATCGGACGCGGCATCGCTCGCTTCGCTTGGCGAGGTGCTCAAAGGCCCGGACGGCCACCCCTGGCTCCTGCTGTCGTGGAAGAAGCGCTACATCACGCTGGCACCGGTCGCCACCCTGCTGGGCCTTGCGGTACGGCTCCGCGATCCCGACAACCTGCTCGAGCACGGGATCGAGCCGGGGATCACCTGCGTTCTGGTTCCGACCACCGCGCCGGGGGTGGAGATCGGCCGCCGACACGATCCGGCCGGCATCGCGATTCCGAACGGGCCGACCGAAGGGCGCAACGTCCTGGTCCCCGCGAGCCAGATCCTCGGCGGACCGGACGGGGCCGGCAAAGGCTGGGCGATGTTGATGGAGGCGCTCTCGGCCGGGCGGTCGATCTCGCTGCCCGCCCAATCGGTCGGCGGGGCGAAGCTCGCGGCGCGCGTGGCGGGAGCGTACGCCCAGGTCCGCCATCAGTTCGGTCTGCCGATCGGCCGGTTCGAGGGGATCGAAGAACCGCTCGCGCGGATCGCGGGCGAGACCTACCGGTTGGAAGCGGCGCGGGTCTTCACCGCCGGGGCGGTCGGCCGGGGAGAGAAACCGGCGGTGATCGGGGGAGCGCTCAAGGTGGAATCGACCGAGCGCCTTCGCCGGATCGTGCTCGACGCGATGGACATCCTGGGCGGCGCGGGCCTCTGCCGCGGGCCGCGCAACTTTCTCCCCGAGGCGCTCGGTGCCGCATCGATCGGCATCGCGGTCGAAGGGGCGAACATCCTCACCCGCAGTCTGATCGTCTTCGGTCAGGGGCTGTTCCGCTCGCACCCATACGTCCGCCGGGAGATCGCGGCGATCGAGAAACACGACGCGGCGGCGTTCCGCCAAGCGCTGATCGGCCACGCCGCCCATGTCGTCCGGCTCGCGCTCCGGACGCTGCGGCTCGATCTCTCTCGCGGGCGCTTCACGCGGAGCCCCGCCAAGGGAGAGCACGCCGAGCCAACCGCAAACCTCTGGCGCCGACTCTCCTGGGCCTCCGCCCGCTTCGCCTTCCTCGCCGAGGCGACCCTCCTCCGCGAAGGGGCACGGCTCAAGCGGGCGGAGCGCACCTCCGGCCGCTTCGCGGA
>JBBSBW010000097.1:0-10046 GCA_038250865.1 Thermoanaerobaculia bacterium
CGCCAAGACCGAGCCGCGCGGCGAGGTTGGGGGCAATCAGGAGGAGCAGTTCGCGGAAGAACTCGCGAAACAGCGATTTGAACAGATGGTCGTGACTGGTCACGGCGAAAATCTCCTTTCGCCGTGCTAAGACGCGAAACACCCCTTTTGATCTTGCAGAACGCCCAACTTCGGCGATTCCCCCTGCTGTGGTGGAAGATCCGTCCGTGCCGCCCGTGTGCCACAATCGTCTCGAACACGTAAACGACGGCAAAGGAGGCGCGCTGGGGCCGAGCCCCGGCGTTCAAACGGCAGGATGGCAGCCCTCGCCCGCCTCACCCGCCTCCGCCAATCGATCCTCAAGTGGGCCTTCGAGGGGAAGCTCGTAGACCAGGACCCGAACGACGAGCCGGCCGCCGATCTGCTGGCGCGAATTCGGGGTCAGCGGGCGGCGGCGGTTAGACGGCAGAAGCGGGCGGTGCGCCGTCGGCGCGCCTGAGCCGTCTCGCGAGAGGGAAATGCAAACCCGCAGAAGTGAAATGCAGTCCTGCAGGAGGGAAATGCGGCCACGCAAGAGGCAAATGCATTTCTGCAGCTGGAAGATGCAGTCCCGCAGATGGGAAATGCAGTCTCGCAGGCGGAAGATGCAGTCCCGCAGATGGGAAATGCGAACCTGCAGATCGGAAATGCGAACTCGCAGACGGGAAGTGCCATTCCGCAGAAGCGAGATGCGATTCCGCAAGCGCTCCGCGGTAAGCTCCCGCTCCCCCTGGCCGAGACCTCCGATCGTCTGGTTCAGAAACTTTGGAGCTATTGCAACGTCCTGCGCGACGACGGTCTGTCGTGCCTACGAGGGGCTGCTCGAACGAAACGCCCAAGACGTCCACGGCATCGGCCCGACCGACGACGAGCGCGAGCCGCCGATCGCGACCGAAGACGCTCTGAGGAACGAGCCTCATGTCCACGCCGACGTGGTGCTCACCAACCCGCCGTTCGGAAAGAAATCGAGCATCACCGTGGTCAACGAGGAGGGGGATTCCGACCGCCAGGCCCTCACCTACAACCGGCCGGACTTCTGGACCACCACCGCCAACAAACAGCTCAACTTCGTCCAGCACGTCAAGTCGCTGCTCAAGATCCACGGCCGGGCCGCGGTCGTCGTTCCCAACAACCCCCTCTCTCGGCACGTGCCCGGGACGCGCCGAGAGAGAGGGATAGGGCATGGAAGGAGGTCTACGGGGCTACGGCTGGTTCGCCGCGGTCGGGGTCTCTCCCTTCTTCTTGCGCACCGGCGGGCGCCGCGGATGGAACCCGAATTTGAGCAGCTTGTGGCTTGCAACGAAAGGCAAATTGGTGTAAAAGCTTGAAGCTTTCCAGGAAATACGTTCCTCGCCGCGGGGCGCCAGAACGGAACTTGCGGTTTCTCACCCGTCGGGAGACGATGGCGCAACACCCGTTCCCTGTCGTGCCAGGATCTCGATCTTCGGGGGAGGATGCCTCATGGATCCGATTTCAAGTCCGCCGTCCGCGCCCCAACCGCCTCGGCCTCCAGGGATCGCTCCCGCATCTTCGAGCGGGATTGCAGAAGTGTTCATCCCGTACAAGAACGGGCCGGCGCTCACCGCCTACTATTTGGGGATCTTCTCCCTCATCTGCGGCCTCTTCCTTGGGATACCCGCGTTGATCCTGGGCATCAAGGGTCTCAAGATCGCCAAAGAGCGTCCGGAAGCGCGCGGCGCGGCCCACGCCTGGACGGGGGTGATCCTTGGCGGCCTGACGACGCTCGTCAGCCTGATCGCCATCGCGGGCTTCGCCATCGCGATGATCTCCAAACGTTGAGAGATGGATTCGGCTTTCTACCCTGATCCCTTCGCCGCCACCTTGCAGGGGGTGCTCGGACCGATTTCACTGATCGGCGTGTTCGCGGCTCCGGTGGGCTGGATTCTCGCCGGGGTCGCGATCTGGCGACCGCTCCCGCACGTTTTCGCCGTCTTCTCCCGCTGGTTCGTCGCGATTCACGCCGCGGCGGGAGCCTTACTTTTCTATGGACTGATCGCCGCCGTCTCCTCGGGGCAGTCCCTATTGGAGAACGGATGGGGACTCGGATTCCTCGGGGCGAGCATCTCTGGACTTCTCTGTTGGATCTTCATTGGCCGCAGAAGTCGGCGCGAGGCGGCGCCGCCGTCGTTCCTTTGAAGATCGGGAACTTTGCACGCCCTCCTGCGTTGGCTAGGTGCGCCGCTTACCGCGAGGTAGAGAACCCCGATCTTCACCAAGAAGGCGATCGCCCGGCTCTGCGAGGAGGGCAAGCTCCGGCTCGACGACAAGTTGATCGACGTCCTGCCCAAGTACCCGAACGCCGCCGTCGCGCGAAGGTCACGATCGGCCAGTTGGTGGAGCACAGGGCAGGATTCGGCGACATCTTTGGGCCGGCGTTCCGGGCGGCCTAGAAACAGCCCCCGCCTTCAACGCAAGGGCCGCCGCAGATTATTTCGCAGGTCGCGAGGCATTCATCGACGGATTCAACCGGGAGCGTCCAGTGGCTTCCGCTTGAGCAAGTGATGCAGCACGTTCCCGATTCAGCTTGGTCGCCGAAAAGTTGCTGAAGGGTCACTGCTCCTCCTCGCTTCTCGCTTTGCGGATCCTTCTTGGTGGATGTGTTGGTTTCGGCCGCCAAAAGCGAGAGCGGGATCGAAAGCAGGAGCAACCCGAGGACTGCAACGCGTCGCATCATTGTCACTTCTCCTTTGTGAGAGAGAGCGACAGAGTACGGCCAAAAAATATATATTTCAAGGCGTGAACAAAAGTTGTCGTGGCTGCGATCAGGGCTCCGCCAGCCCGATCGCCGCCCGAATCCGGGCAGCGCTGCCCTGAGGGTAGGTGAGGTGCTCGTCGTTCGTGGCGAGCACTCTCGCTCCGATGGTCCCGGCGAGCGTCCGGATTCGCCCCAGAGAAGTAACGCGATCCTGCCGCCCGTGGACGAACGTGACTTTTGATCCGATCTCCGTGAGCGGAGTCGCGATCGGCCGGTGCAGCAGGATGTCCAGACTGCCTCGGAACGACCGCCAGGTGTGTTTCATGGCCTCGCTCGCGAGTTCCGGCGGACTGTCGGGCATCGACGCCGAGACCAGCCGTGCGAGAGCGGGGGAGGCGAGCGCCTCATGGACCTTGCAGGCCTCGCGGGCGAGCAGGGGGTTGAGCACGAACAGGCCGGACATCGAAGACATCTCGCGGATGTGCGCCCGCGCCTCCGCCTCGTCGTCGAAAACCGGTGTTCCGAGCAGGAATAGCCGATCGACCTCGACGGGGTAACGCGCCGCGTAATAGGCCGCGAGCAGGGTGCCGAACGAGTGAGCGACGAACGTCACGTGCCGCGTGGCGCCCGCCGCGACCAGTGTTCGCCGCAGGGCGCCGAGTTGGTCGTCGAGGGTGTAGTCCCCATTCGGGAAGGGCGACCGGCCGAATCCGAGCGCATCGACGAAGATCAGACGATGGCCCGCGGCGAGCGGATCGAACGCGCCCTGCCAGAACTTTGTCGTGGCGGGCAAGCCCGCAATGAAGACGATCGGCTCGCCCTTGCCGCGGATCTCGGTGAACAGCCGATCACCCAAACCCGACCGCTCCTCTCGCAGCCGATGAACCCGAATCGCGGCGACCAGCTCGAGCAAACCCGCCGCGCCGGCCACCGACAGCGCCGCGATGCCGATCCGGCGGCCGATTTTGAGCAGGGGGGAGAGCATGAGGGAGAGAGTAACGGATCTCCCCTCGATATCGTCCTGCCGTCCCGGTTTCCTACGACGCCGGAGCCTCTTCGTCCTCCGGCACCTCCACCATGTGCGGACCGAGGAGGGTGTCCCAGGAGTGCGACATCTTCTGGTACTCCTCGGGGCAGCGTTCGGCGCGCTCTTCCGGGAGTTGCCAGTCTTCCAGCTGGTCCTTGAAGTAGTCGGGGTCGCTGCCGTAAGTCCAGCAGAGCAGGTTGTAATAGCGCTGCTCGTCCAAGGCATGCTCGTCGGCCATGTCGGGGTCCTCTTCGCGCTCTGCGGCCGAAGAGTCGAACCATTCGGCGCTCGCGGTGAGGGCAAGTTCGCTTTCCTCGCCGTCCCAGGTTTCGAGCAGCATCACGGTGGCGAGCTGGTCGACGGCATCCTCCTCTTTACCGGTAACCGGGAGGTCGTACAGATCGATCAGCGCGTGTCCCAGCTCGTGGTAAAAGACAAAGGTCAGGGCGGCGATCGCCTTGCCCGCGGCCTCTTCGTTCTCCTCGTCGGTCTTGGCGTCTGTGCCGAAGATCTCCAGGAAATGGTCGAGTAGCTCGTAGCAAAGGTGGACCGCTTTGTCCTCGGGGTCGTAGAAGGCGTTCACTTCTCCGCATTCCTGTAGCTTGACATCGAGATTGCGCGGCAAGATCAACGTCTTATCGAGATCCTCAACGACCTCTTCGAAGTAACGTTCGTCGTGGAAGATCTTCTTGAGTTCGACGTGGTCCGGGTTGGTGACCTTGGCGTAGCTGAAGCGCAGGTGCCCGCGCTCCGAAGCAGTGCGGCCGGAGCGCGAGATATGGCGCCGGGGTCCCTGGGTCGCATCGGCGGAGCCGGTCTCGGACGTCGTTGCCGTGGCGACCTGACCCGCCGGAGTGGCGGGCTCCGAAGAGCCGCTGCCTCCGCAGGCGGAAAAAACAATGGAGAAGAAAACAAAGGCAAGCCAAGGGCCGATCGCCTGACGGCGAGGACGAGATTTGATGGAGGTCATGGTGCGGCGGTTTCTATCAGGTCTCCGGTCGCGAAGCGAGGCCCATTGCGGTCGGGTTAGAATCCCGTCCGATGCCCAAAAACCCTGAATGCCGCCTCCTGGTCGCCGCGGCCTGGACCGACTACGCCCTGCTCGACAGCGGCGCGGGCGCCAAGCTCGAACGCTACGGTGCGTTTCGCGTGATCCGTCCTGAGCCGCAGGCCATGTGGCGGCGGTTGTTGCCGGAGCGCGAATGGCTTGCCGCGGACGCGATCTTCGAGGCCGGAAGTGCGGAGGACTCGGGGAACTGGCGCTGCCCGAAGCCGCTGCCCGAGAGCTGGCCGATCTCGTATCCGGGCCGGGCGGGGAGCGTGGTGCTTGCGGCGCGTCTCACACCGTTTCGTCACCTGGGCCTGTTTCCCGAACAGGCGAGCCATTGGGATTGGGCGGCAGAGAGAATCGCCGCCGCCCGGGTGACCGGCCGCACGCCGCGGGTGCTTAATCTGTTTGCCTACACCGGCGCGGCATCGATCGCCGCAGCGCTCGCCGGGGCGGAGGTCACCCACGTCGATTCATCGAAAAAGGCGATCGTCTGGGCCAAGGAGAACCAGGCGCTCTCAGGCCTCGGCGAGCGGTCGATCCGCTGGATCGCGGAAGACGCGGTCGCGTTCCTCCGCCGAGAGGTCCGACGCTTCAAGAGCTACGACGGCATCTTCCTCGATCCGCCGAAGTTCGGCCGCGGCGATCAGGGGCAGGTCTGGAAGCTGTTCGACGACCTACCCGAGGTGCTCGGACTCTGCCGGCAGCTTCTAGCGCCCGAGGCTCTGTTCCTGGTCCTCACCACCTACGCGATCCGCGCCTCGTTCGCAAGCCTGCACTACCTATTGGAAGAATCCCTGGCGGGAATGGGGGGAGAAATCGAGAGCGGCGAGATCTGCCTGGGGGACCACGCGACCGGGCGGGTCCTTCCTACCGCTCTCTATGGGCGGTGGGGGGCGGGCTGAAAGCGGGGGAGTGTCCTCTCGAATGCGATAACGAGCTGGTTGACCCGTGAAGGTATGGGTTACACTCATCTCATGGCGATCCTCGGCTTCCAGCACAAGGGGCTCGAGCTTTTCTTCACCACCGGGAAGACGACGAGGATTCAAGCTCAACATGCGGATCGGCTCCGTCTCATCCTGGGCCGCTTGAATGTGGCCTTGGATTCGCGGGATATGAACCTCCCGGGGCTCGGGCTACATCAGCTCAAAGGGGACCGCCGGGGAACTTGGGCCGTCAGGGTCAGCGGCAACTGGCGGGTGACTTTCGGGTTTGTGGGGAACGATGTCGAAGGGGTCGACTACGAGGATTACCACTGAGGGTGAAACGATGAGAATGCACAATCCACCTCATCCGGGCGAGGTTTTGCGGTCACTGTGCCTGGAACCGCTTGGGTTGACGGTCAGCGATACGGCGAGGGCATTGGGCGTGAGTCGCAAAACCCTGTCGGGAATCGTCAATGGACGCGTGGGAATCAGCCCGGAAATGGCCGTGCGGCTCTCCCTGGCGTTCGATACGACGGCGGAGAGTTGGCTTAATCAGCAGATCCAGTACGACCTTTGGCAAGTGGAGAAGAAGGGGAATACTCTCGGCGTCAAGCGGCTCTTGGCTGCCGCCTGAGAGGACCGCTCGGAGAAGAAGTTCACCCAAATTCATCACCCCCTTCCCCTTCTGCTCGCGATGCGCTATCTTGCGCCTCACCGCCGAACTGGTTCCCGTCCGGCTGCTCGAACCGTCTCTTGACGGGTCTGGCACCTTCGGGTAAGGTACGCGGGTTTCCCAGCCGCCGAGGGTCCCTCCCGGGACCGGGGCGGAGTCTTCTCCGCGGGGAGTTCCCCGCGAGAGTTAAAGACAAGTTCCCGAGCCGCAGTTCCCCGCTCGGGACATCGTGAGGAGCGGTTCCTCAGGGTCTCGCTGCCAGCTTTTGGCGGCTGATGGCCCGTCTCGCTCCGTAACGGCCATAGGGAATTTTGGAACAGGACATACGACGGAGATTGGAACGGTATGCCTACGATTCATCAGTTGGTGCGCAAGGGGCGCGAGAAGGTCGTCTACAAGACGAAAGCTCCGGCCCTTCAGGGGTCCCCTCAGAAGCGGGGCGTCTGTGTCCGCGTCTACACCCAGACGCCGAAGAAGCCGAACTCCGCGCTGCGCAAGGTGGCTCGCGTGCGGTTGACCAACGGCATCGAGGTGACCACCTACATCCCGGGCGTCGGCCACAACCTGCAGGAGCACTCGATCGTGCTCATCCGCGGCGGCCGAGTGAAGGATCTCCCGGGCGTGCGTTACCACGTCGTCCGCGGCACGCTGGACGCCGTCGGCGTCAACGGTCGCAAGCAGAGTCGCTCCAAGTACGGCACCAAGCGGCCGAAGTCGTAACTTCTCCGATCTAGAGCTAGGGAACACGGGCAGAGGATTAAGAAAAATGCCGAGGCGCAGAGAAGTACCCAAGCGAGAGATCCTGCCGGATCCTTTGTACAACTCGCAGCTGGTGACCAAGTTCGTCAACGTCGTCATGCGCGACGGTAAGAAAACTACCGCCGAGCGCATTTTGTACGCCGCCCTGGACGCGATCCGGGAAAAGACCGGTGACGATCCGATGAAGGTTTTCAAGAAGGCGGTCGAGAACGTCAAGCCTTCGGTCGAGGTCAAATCGCGCCGAGTCGGCGGTTCGACCTACCAGGTACCCGTCGAAGTGCGGCCGGCCCGTCGCCTGGCCCTTTCGATGCGTTGGTTGATCGCGACCGCTCAGGCGCGGGGCGAAAAGACCATGCGTGCCCGCCTCGCGGCGGAACTGATGGACGCCGCCGAAGGGCGCGGCACCGCGATCAAGAAGCGCGAAGACACGCACCGTATGGCCGAGGCGAACAAGGCCTTTGCCCATTACCGCTGGTAGTCCTAGCGACCCGATCCGTCAAGTCGCGAACGAAACGCTGCAGCCCGTAACCGAACTCGTAAGGTAGATCGCAGAGGCAGTCGAAATCATGGCCAGGCAATCACCCCTCAAAGACACGCGCAACATCGGCATCATGGCCCACATCGATGCCGGTAAGACGACCACCACCGAGCGGATCCTGTTCTACACCGGGGTCAACTATAAGATCGGTGAGGTCCATGAGGGGACGGCCACCATGGACTGGATGGTGCAGGAGCAGGAGCGCGGCATCACCATTACGTCCGCCGCGACGACCTGCTTTTGGAAGGGCCACCGGATCAACATCATCGACACGCCCGGCCACGTCGATTTCACGGCCGAGGTGGAGCGTTCGCTTCGCGTCCTCGACGGTGCAGTTGCCGTGTTTGATGCGGTGGCCGGCGTCGAGCCGCAGTCAGAGACCGTGTGGCGCCAGGCCGACCGCTACAACGTCCCGCGCATCGCGTTCGTCAACAAGATGGACCGCGTCGGCGCCGATTTTGAGCGTTGCGTTTCGATGATGGTCTCGCGCCTCGGCGCGCGTCCGGTTCCGATCCAGCTTCCTTGGGGAAAAGAAGACAAGCTCAGGGGGATCATCGATCTCATCGAGCTGCGCGGCATCCTCTATAAGGACGAGACGATGGGCGCCGACTACGAGGTCGTTGGCCTCGACACGCTCGACGCAGAGGATCGCGACTATGCGATCGAATCGCGCGAGAAGATGGTCGAAGCGATCTCCGAGACCGACGATGCTTTGCTGGAGAAATACCTGGGTGGCGAGGCGATCTCGATCTCCGAGCTGAAGGTCGCCCTTCGCAAGGCGGTGCTCGAAGGCAAGCTTCATCCGGTGGTCTGCGGCAGTGCATTCAAGAACAAAGGTGTTCAGCCTCTGCTCGATGCGGTGGTGGATCTGCTCCCTTCGCCGCTCGACGTACCGGCGATCGAGGGCATCGATCCTGGGACCGATCAGCCGACCTCCCGCCGCGCTGCGGACGACGAGCCGTTCGCGGGATTGATCTTTAAGATCATGACCGATCCGTATGTCGGCCAGCTCACTTTCTTCCGCGTCTATTCGGGACGCGTCGAATCGGGAACCTCGGTGCTCAACGCGAAGAAGGGCACCAGCGACCGGATCGGCCGGCTCTTGAAGATGCACGCCAACAAGCGCGAAGAAATCTCCGAAGTGTGGGCGGGTGATATCGCGGCGGCGGTCGGCTTGAAGAACGTCACCACCGGCGACACGATCTGCGATCAGAAGCACCCGGTCGTGCTCGAAGCGATGAACTTCCCCGAGCCGGTCATCTCGGTCTCGATCGAGCCGAAGACCAAGGCCGACCAGGAAAAGATGGGCATGGCGCTCGGCAAGCTGATGCAGGAAGACCCGACCTTCCGCGTCCACACCGAAAAGGACACCGGCCAGACTCTGATCTCGGGCATGGGCGAGCTGCACTTGGAGATCATCGTCGATCGCCTGGTGCGTGAGTTCAACGTCAGCGCCAACGTCGGCAAGCCGCAGGTCGCTTATAAAGAGGCGATCACGGCTGAGGCTACGGGCGAGGCGCGCTTCATTCGTCAGACCGGCGGTCGCGGCCAGTACGGCCACGCGAAGATCACCATCCGTCCGGGCGAAAAAGACTACGTGTTCAACAACAAGATCGTCGGCGGCGTGATCCCCAAGGAATACATCAAGCCGGTCGACCAGGGCATCCACGAGGCGGCCTCGACGGGACCGCTCGCCGGGTTCCCGTTGGTCGGACTCGAAGTCGATTTGATCTTCGGTTCGTACCACGACGTGGACTCGTCCGAAATCGCCTTCAAGATCGCCGGATCGATGGCGCTCCAGGATGCCTTGAAGCGGGCGCGCCCGGTGTTGCTCGAGCCGGTGATGGCGGTCGAGGTGGTCACCCCGGACACCTATATGGGTGACGTGATCGGTGACATCACCTCGCGCCGCGGTCGCATCCAGTCGATGGAAGCGCGTGGCAATGCCCAGGTGATTGAGGCGCGGGTACCCCTTTCTGAGATGTTCGGTTACTCGACCGACCTGCGGTCGATGTCCCAGGGGCGCGCCAACTACAGCATGCAGTTCGCGAGCTACGAGCAGGCGCCGAAGGCGGTCGCCGAAGAGGTTGTGGCGAAGGCGGCGGGCTAGGGTTCGAGAGCAAGAACGAGTTACGAGTCGAGACTTCGAACAAGATTCCGGTTTTAGAGCGATAGCAGAGAGTCGAGAGAGGATTCGGGCGCCATGGGCAAGGAAAAATTCTCGCGGGATAAGCCGCACGTAAACGTCGGAACGATCGGTCACGTCGACCACGGCAAGACGACCTTGACGGCGGCGCTGACGAAGGTCGCCGCGGACAAGGGCTGGGCGAAGTTCGTCTCC
>JBBSBW010000098.1:0-10031 GCA_038250865.1 Thermoanaerobaculia bacterium
GTTGGCGCTTCTTGAACTTGAAAGTGGTCGGCCGGAAGTAAGCTTCGGCTCCGAGCGAAAGCGCAGATCGAGGGGCGGGATCTCGGAGAACTGAGACTCCGCCCCTCGGCGCATCAGGCCGGTCCCGGCGCGATGCGGTTCTCCCCCAAATGGCTTTTCTCGCCGGTTTTTCCAAGCTAAGCTTCCCCCTCCGGAAGCTTAGCCGTGCGAAAGATTGCCCTTGCACTTGCCTCTTTATTGCTCGCTTTGGTCGCCGCCGAGGGGTTGATTCGCCTGCTCGGTACCGCGCCGGAGGTGGGCTGGGTCCGGATCGGTCGATTCCAACTGTCGAAAGATCCCCTGATCGGCTTCGAGCCGATACCTTCCCTCCTCACCACCGAATTCACCAACGACCTGGTCGATTACACCGGCACGGCGAACCGCCTGGGCTTCCGCGACCGCGACCACCCGGTGGCGAAGCCGCCCGGCGTGTTCAGAATCCTGGTGCTCGGCGACAGCGTGGGGGTGGGCATCAATGTCGAGCGGTACGAACAGACGTTTCCCGCATTGCTCGAACAGAATCTCCGTCAAAGCGGCTGGAACGCCGAGGTGATGAACCTATCGGTCACCGGCTACAACACCCAGCAGGAAGTCGAGTCTTTCGTCGAAAAGGGGCTGCAGTTTTCGCCCGACCTGGTGCTCGTCGCCTACACCCTGAGCGACCGCGAGCGGCTCGACGGCAACATTATGGAGACGCTGCTTTCGGCGGCGCGCATCGGCCCGGCCCGGACAATGCGGCAGGCGAACCCCTATCTGATTCACAGCGCGCTCTACCGCTTCCTGTTGTACCGGGTCTTCCGCCCCCAGGCGACTCACACGAACGAGGCAGAATCGAAAGAGTCGGAGCGGGCACTCGCCGCGATCTCGGGCGACACCGTGGCACCTTCGCTCGCGCGGTTGGGGAAGCTCGCAAAAGAGCACCGGTTCCGCGTTCTGGTCGCCGTTTTTCCCTATTTCGTTCACCTGACCGACGGCTACAAATTCCGAGACGAACACGCCTCCGTCGCTCGCGACGCCACCCGCAACGGCTTCGAGGTCCTGGACCTGCTGGCGCCAATGCAGAAATGCCGGCGCGTTGCTGGCAAGGCAATCCATGTCGACAGCTTTCACCCCAACGAGATCGGACATCGCTGCGCCGCGGAAGCCATGGCGAATGCGATTCTTTTCGGCGCCCCGCAAACCACGACGGAACCGCCCCCGCCCAACCAATGGGCCCGCCACCGCAGGAAGCCGCGGCATTCCCAGCGGTCGTAAGGGCGGGTCCGGACTCGACCCACCTCGAAGATCGCCCTTCTTACGTCCCGATGAACCGCGCCGTGCCCGACACGCGGATCGAACTGCCGGGCTCGGGCGGAATGTCCGCACGGATTACTAGTACCCCTGAAGACTCCGAACCTCGTCGTAGCATCCCCCGCACAGCAACTTGATGCCCGCAAACGCCTCGGATCGTTCATTCCAATGGCCCGAATGGCTGCCTTCGCGAATGCGAACTAGTTCGCATTCTGAGCACCAAGCGTCTCCCCGGGGCGAGCCGTTGAAGAAGAAACCAATCCTCTCTCGCGTCCGCAATGCGCTTACGAGGTGTTGGCAGACAAACGTCTCCTGCTGCATCCCGTGTTCGGCACACTCGACCAGTTCGCCCATAGACTCCTTGACAGGCATTGGCCAGACAGATTCTCAAGCGGATTGGGGGCCTGCGTTGGAGCCGACGACCGGGATTGAACCGGTGACCTGCTGATTACGAATCAGCTGCTCTACCGCTGAGCTACGTCGGCATTTGAGGCAGGAGCGCTTGGAGCCGCGAGCGCTGGCGGATTGTAGGGGATCGCCCCGATGGGCGCAACACGCACCCCGGGGGTGCAACGGGGGTGCACAGGCCCCCGCCAAAGTCGCGCCGCTACCGACTCCCTCGGGAGGGGAGCTCCGTTCCGTCGCAGGCCACCTCCGAATTTGCACCGCTCCCCCGGAAGGTTGCACCGGTACGCCGCCGTTCTGCCCCTGTGCACTGCGATTTTGCAGTGGTGCTCCCGCGGATTGCTCCAGTGCAATTTGCCAGCGCACCTGTGCACAGCCGCAATGCACATGTGCGCTGGAGAATTGCAGTGGTGCACGGCCGCAGCGCACATGTGCGCTGCGATTTTGCAGTGGTGCACCCGCATTTTGCACAAGTGCATTCCGTCAGCGCACCTGTGCACAGCCGCAGTGGACTTGTGCGCTGGAGAATTGCAGTGGTGCACAGCCGCAATGCACCTGTGCACAGCGCAGTGCATCTGCTCCCCGCAACGTGAGCCCCGCTGCCGGAACGCTGCGAACCGGATCCGGGAACCTCCGTACAAAGAACAGGACACAAAAGACTTAGGCCGAGAACCGGCGCCTCAATGCCGGGGAGTATCGCACGTCTTCCCGGGGCCGATGCCCAAGGTCGGTCCTTAAACGAAAGCGCCTCCTGAAAGACTTTGTCAAAGCCAGACCGGCTCCCCTCTTGGTCACCACTCCAACCGTGTTAGCGTCTCGCGAAATGATCTCCGGGACTCAGTGTTGATGCCCTTCCGCCGCGCCCTTCTTCTCGCCATTCTGCTGATCGCCCTCGGACTCGCGTTCGTCGGACCGGTCGCCGCCTGGGCGGGCAGCCCGGATACGTATCGCCGCCTGACGCTCTGGGGCGTCCCGCTCGGGGTTCTGGTTCTCTCGATACTGCTCGTCCCCCGCGGCAATGTTGCGGGTTCGTTGCGCGGCTCGGCCGGCAGCCGGGTCGCCCCGGCAGTTGCCGCCGGATTCGCGGCTCTGTTGGCCGACCTGCTCTACCTCGTGTACGCCCAGGCCTCCCACGCGGCCACCTTTACCTATGGCGCCCAGAAGCTCGCGAATGGCCGGCTGGCCTGGGTCATGATCTGGGCGCTTCCGATGTGGGTGGCACTCGGCGTGTTCGCCTGGGAGCGGGCGCTACGGGCCGGGGTCTACTCCGGTTTGCGCGAGCGTCTGGGACCTTTCGGCGCGGGGGCGGTCGCCGCGCTTGCCGGAACCGCGCTCGCCCTTCCCGCGATCCTGCCCGGCGGCGAGGTGCGGGATGCCGGATTCGTCGCAGCCGGGCTGGTGGCGCTCGTTGCGCGCGAGGCTGTTTGCACGATCCTGTTCGTCCACGGCGGCTTGCTCACCGCCGGGATTTTCCGCGGGGTCTCGATGTTCCTCGAAGCGTTCGTGATCGCCGATGGGAACTCCCTTTACTTTCCCGGTTTCCAAGTCATATCCGACACCCCCTCGTTCTACTTGGCGCGGGCCTTTTCGGGCCTGCTCGCGGTCGGGGTGGCGCTTCTTTTGACCCGCTACTCTTCTCGGGAGGTCTCGCCATGAGCGCTCCGGTACGGCGTGTCTCGCGTTCGTTCATCGCTCTTTGCTCTCTTCTCGCGCTGCTCGTCTTGGCCCCGGTCGCTTCTGCCGCCGAGCCGACTCCTCCCCCCGTCCAAACCCCGATCCAGCGCCTGACCCAAGTCGCCAAGCTTTGGGGCAAAATCCGCTACCTGCACCCCTATCTCGCCTATCGGGAGGATCTCGATTGGGATGCGGCGCTGATCTCGGCTCTGCCGAAGATTCGGGCGGCGGGGACGACCGAGGAGTACCGGGCGGCGGTGGCCGGAATGCTTGGAACGCTGGGCGATCCGGCGACCCGGGTGCTCCCGGTCTCGAAGCTCCCGGTTTCGAAGCCTCCGGGTGAGAAGCCTCCCTCGGTCGAGCTCTTCCGCGAGCTGGAGGGAGGCGCGCTCGAGATCGATCTCGGGCGGCGGATCGCTGGCGTCGGAAGCATGGCCGTCTACGCCCAAATCGGGAACGAGGAGCCGAAGGTGGCCTCGGCGCGCGAGGTGGTGGTCGATCTGCGGCATGGTTCGTCGGACGATGGGTCGGACGACGATGCCTGGGTGCTCGGCACGATCGCTGGGGCCTTTGTGAGCCGGCCGTGCCGGGCTCCCGCGGAGCGTTATTTGATGCACTCGGGCTACGCCGGGACCAACCCGTCGAGCGGCGGCTACTACTCCGGTTTTCTCGAACAGCTGGAGCCGGTCTATTCACCCGATCCCGACCTCAAGCCGGTGGCGAAGAAGGTCGCGTTCGTGGTCGATCCGAAAACGCCGGTGCCTGCCCTCGCTCAGGCGCTCCAGGAGTGCGGGGACGGGCGGATCGTCGCGGTAGGTGGCCTGCCGCCGGAATCCGGGGGATCGACGACCGATCTCGACCTCGGCGAGGGGGTGACGGCCCGGATGAGGGTGAGCGAGCAGATCCCGTTCGGAGCCGGGTTCGCGGCCGACGTGGTGGTGCCGGAAGGAGACGAGGGGCGCGTGCCGACCGCTGCGCTCGCCGCTTTGCGCACCGAGCGGAAGAGCGCGCCCGAAACGCCCCGGGCGCTTCCCGGCGGCGTGTTCCGCACCGATCCGGCCTACGCGGAGATGACCGAGCCCGATCTCGACCATCGCCAGCTCGCGGTGATCCGGGCGTGGAACGTGATCGCGCTCTTCTACCCTTATCGTCATCTGATCGGCGACTGGGATGCCGTGCTGCCCGAGTTCCTGGAACGGATGGAGCGCGCCGAAAGCGGCCATGACTACGCGTTCGCGGTCCTCGAAATGATGATCCACGTGGCGGACGGCCATACCGGCGTTTATGGTCATCCCGCCTTCATCGGCCTTTTGGGCGGCGCCGGAATCCCGATGAGGGTGCGGTGGGTGGAGGGGGCGGTCGTCGTCACACAGGCGAGCGAGGACGCGCAAAAGGCCGGGATTTCACCGGGCGATGCCGTCCGCGCGATCGACGGCGAGCCGATGGCGGCGGCGATGGAGCGCTTTCGGCCTTGGTATACCGCCTCCACCGAGGCCGCCTTGCGCAACAAGCTCGCGGTCGCGCCGCTGCTCGGCGCACTGGACACGGTCGCGCACCTATCGCTCGAAGGGATCGACGGTACACCGAAGGAGGTCGAGATCACGCGCGAACGGGGGGCGCGAACGAAAATACCGCCCCAGGTGACGGGAGAGATCGTACAGATCCTTCCCGGCAACTTCGGCTACGTCGACCTGGTCCGTCTCACCGTCGCCGACGTGGATCAGATGTTCGAGACGGTCAAGGACACCCGCGGTCTGATCTTCGACATGCGCGGCTATCCGCAGGGAACCGCCTGGTCGATTGCACCTCGAATCAACACGAAGGGGGCGAAAATCGGCGCCCAGTTCCGGCGCTCGCAGGTATCCGCTTTTTCCGCCGAGGAAACCGACGCGGGGTTCTACTTCAGCCAGCCGCTGCCTCCGAACGACCGCAACCTGCCGCTTTATGACAAGCCGATCGCGATGATCATCGACGACCGCGCGATCAGCCAGTCGGAGCACTCCGGGCTGTTCTTCGAAGCGGCGAGCGACATCCATTTCGTCGGCGAGCCGACCGCGGGGGCGAACGGCGATGTGACCGGATTCGTTCTACCCGGTGGCATTCAGGTCTACTTCACCGGGCACGACGTGCGCCATGCCGACGGCCGCCAGCTCCAGCGGATCGGCTTGCAGCCGGACGTACCGGCCTCCCCCACCCGCGCCGGGATCGCCGCGGGACGCGATGAATTATTGGCGGCTGCGGTGCGCGATTTGGAGGGGCGGGCGGCGGCGAAGAAGTAAGGCCGAAACCCCTTACCCCGCGAACGGCCGATCGAGAAATTCCTTCGCCCGGTCGCGGGCGTCGCCGACGCTCTTCATGGCGAGGACCTCGCGGTAGCAGCGGAGCGCCTCGTCGCGGCGGCCGAGGGCGTCATAGGCCATGCCGCGGCGAAGGCGGCCGACCGCCTGGTAATAGACATCGTAGGTGCGCTCGGAGGCGAGAAACTCCAGACGGTCGAGGTATTCGAGCGCGCCGTCGTAGCGGCGCTGCCCCATCTCGACCCGCGCGAGCCAATAGAGCGCTTCTTCGGCCACCGCGCCGCTGTAGCCGGGGGCGCCCTCCACTTGGCGCTCGGCGACTTCCTGGAGGATCACCCCGGCTTCGGCCCAGCGCCCCCAGCGGGCGTACATTCGGCCCTCGGCGACGTGGAACAGCGCGTTGGTGGGATAGGCCTGCCGCAGCTGCGCCAGCTCGGCCGAAGCACGCGGGAGATCCCCTTCGAACTGGTCGAGGATCTGGAATAGGGCATAGCGTGCCTCGGTCTTCGAGAACCGGCTGCGGTCGGCGGCGCGCCGCAGCTCCGCCATACCGCGCGCCTTGTCGCCTTTGGGAAAGAGACGGGCGATCGGCCTCAACCATTTGTAGCGCTCGGGCACCGCCTCCACCAGGTAATCGAACAGGCCGATGCCGAAGGCGAGGTCGTCGTTGTTCGGGTCGCGCTTCGCCAGGCGCCGCATGTCTTTGAGCGCCCGGCGCCCGTCGAGCCCCGCGCGCAGCCAGCTCCCGCGATAGGTGGCCAGGCGCGCCCGGAAGGCCGAGGCTCCCGCCTCGAAGAACAGGCCGTCGACGTCGTCGTCATTCTTTCGCAGCCGGCGTTTGGCCAGATCGAGCGAGCGGTCGATGTGGGCGAGGAAATCGGCGTCGAGCGAACTGTTTTCAGGATCGACCAGCAGCCGCCACCAGGGGACCAGCGCGCGCAGCAGTGGCCCGGCCGGATGCTCGGGAAAATGCCGTTCCACCTCGGCGAACTGCGCCTCGGCGGCGGGAAAATCCATCGAGTAGAGATGATCGAGCCCGCCGAGTACCCGCTCGCGGAAGTAGGGATCGTCGAAGATCGATGCCGGCCGCGCGGCGGGGACCCTCGCCGCGCAGGCGGGCGTAACCGCGAATCCGAAGAGGCCGAAAGCGAAGAGGAGGGCGGAAGCGAATGCGGTGCGGCGAGAAGCTGTCAACACGGGGAAAGCTTACTCTCGTTTGAAGAAAACGGAACCCGGGCGCTAGGGTTTGCGCGCCGGGACGGCCCGCAGGACGATTATCACCTCGCTGCCGTCCGGCGGCAGGACGCCGTCGCGCACCCGGAAGGTCGTGGTCTTGTTCGTGTAGTCGCGCACCGTGTAGGCGCGATTGCCGATCTTGCTGCCGGGGCAGGAATAGAGACAGATCAGGCATCCCGAGTGCGACAGGTGGATGTTGCCTTCGTGGCCCCCGAACCGCATGTCGAAGCCGCGCCGGGCCGGGTCGGTGAGGACGTCGCCCAAGCCGAGCAGTTTCTTACCGCCCGGCAGGCGAACCAGCACCTCGACCCCCGGCCCTTCGATCAACTTGTTGCTCGCGGGCGATTGTTCGTCGTTGCGATCGTTCCAGGTCTCCATGCCGAGGGCGTTGCCGGGTTTCAATCCCAGCCGTTCGAGCGCGGCGAGAATCGCCCGGTCGGAGACCCGGGAAAGAAATAGCGCCGCCCCGGCCGCCCCCCCTTCGTTCCAGACCAGAAGGTGATACCCCGGCATGCCGAATCCGAGCAGCTCGCGCTCGAACTTGGCGCGGTTGACCACCGCGGGAAGCTCGATGCGATCCGAAAAGACCCGGATCAAGCTCCGGCCGTCGTCCGGCCCGCCCGAAGAGGCCCGACAGGCGCCGGCCGCCATCAGGCTTTGAAGCGCGAGAACGAGGATGGCGAAGCGGCGGGCGAGTCTGGACATGGGCATCACGAGCCTTCCGCGACCGGAGAGGCGGCCCTATTGCGAACCTCTTCCGGGGAGCCGACGACCGCTTGGGCGAGCAGCGACCAGCGCTCGCGGCGGGGCTGGAATGGGAAAAGGCGCTGGGCGAAGCAGAAGAAATCGAACAGCCGCAGGCGCCAGCGGATCGAGAAGGCGGGGCGCGGAAAGGCTTCGCCCGCAAGCAGCGAGATGAACGCGCGGTGAATTTGGAGTGGCCCCTGGCCGGACATGAACAGATCGCGGAACGCCGGATCGTAGAACAGGTCGACGATGCGGAAGAACGCCGAGGAACTCCCCTCGACGTAGCGAATGTAGCGCCGCCGCGCGGACTGGGGCTTGGCACCGACGAGAAGGCCGGCCACCTCTTCGGCGGCGCGCACGGCGCTCATCATCGCCAGGCAGACGCCGGTTGAAAAGATCGGATCGATGAAAGTCGCTGCATCGCCCACCAGAAAATAGCCCGGTCCGGCGTAGGGGGCGCAACGGTAGGAAAAATCGGCGATCACGCCATTGTTGCCCGAGAACTCGGCGTTCTGGGTCCAACCGGCGACCAGCGGCGAGCGCTCGATCCCCCAGGCGAGCATGCGGTCGGCCGGCACGTTCGCCTGGCGGGCACGGCAATCGTCGAGCACCAGGCCGATCGAGGTCCGCTCCTCGTCGAGCGGGATCACCCAGAACCACCCCTCCTCGCACATGACGATGCGGATGTAGCCGCCTTCCACCCCCGACGCGCGCTCGACACCTTTGAAGTGGCCGAAATAGGCGACTTTCTTCAAGTGCGGCAGGACCCGCCGAAGCCCGAGGTGCTTGCCCACCAGGGTCGATTGGCCGGAGGCGTCGATCAGCCAGCGGCCGGAGATCGTACGGCCGTCCGCCAGCTCGACCGCCACGTCCCCATCGGCGAGGCGCGGAAAGGCGCGCACGGCGACGCCTTCGAGAACCTCGGCGCCCGCCTCGCGGGCGGCGTCGAGCAGCATCGCGTCAAACGGCCCGCGTTCGAGGTTCATGGCGCGATCCGAGCCGGGGACCAGACCGTCGGAGAAGCGGATCGAGCCGCCGTCGCGGCCATGGCCGGTGATGAAATCCGCGCCAAGCTTCGGGGTCTGCGGCAGCTTCGCCGCCCGTTCGGCCAGACCCAGATCTTGGATCAGCTGGAAATTGCGCGGCAGGAGCGACTCGCCGATGTGAAAGTGAGGAAACGTCGCGCGGTCGATCACCAGCGCCCGAAGTCCCTTGCGCGCCAGGGTGAGGGCCGCGGTCGACCCGGCCGGGCCGGCACCGAGGATCAGGGCGTCGTAGGGTTCGTTCATGTCGGACCAAGCCGTTCCCTACGCACCGCGCCGCCGGAGTCGACCCGGCGCGCGCGGTGCAGGGAGGGTGAAGTAGCTTTAGGCTCGCCGTCCCCCGCCGCCCAAGACCCCCGCGCGGAACAGGTAATAGACGACGGTCATCAGCGACGAGACGACCGCCGCGACGTAAGTCATCGCGGCGGCGTTCAGCACCCGGTCCATCCCCTCGCGCTCCTGGGGCAGGATCAGGCCGTTTTCCACCGCGAGCTTCTTGGCGCGCGCCGAGGCGTCGAATTCGACCGGCAGGGTGACGATCTGAAACACCAGCACGGCCGAGAAGATCAGCGCGCCGAGCACGACGACTTTCGGCGAGTGGAAGATCAAGCCACCGAGCATGACGAAGTAGCCGATTTTGGAGCCGATGCCCGCGGTCGGCACCAGGGCCGAACGCAACCCGAGCGGGCCGTAATGGGTCGCATGCTGGATCGCATGCCCCGCCTCGTGGCAGGCGACGCCAATCGCGGCGATCGAACGCTGGGCGTAGACCGGCTCCGACAGGGCGAGCGTCTTGGTCGACGGGTCGTAATGGTCGGAAAGCGAACCGGGGTGCGCGACGATGCTCACGTCCGAGATGCCCCCGGCACGCAGCATCTCCGCCGCCGCCTGGGCGCCGGTCAAGCCCCGCAGGCTCGGCACCTGGGAGTACTTTTTAAACGCCGACCGCGTGCGCCAGCTCGCCCAGAGCGAGAACAGGAGCGCGGGACCGACGAAGACGAAATAGATCGGGTCGAAGTACATGGAGTGCCTCCTTCGCCGGAGTGTAACAGTTGGCGGGCGACGGGCATTTCAGGAGGGGAGGAGGGGCGTTCACGTCCACGCGGGTGGCCGTCGAACGGTAGGCGCTCGGACCATTCGATGACTTTGAGGCCGGGGCCCGCGAGCGCGGTGCCGATCAACACCGCAAAACCGAGCAGCAGCGCCGATCCGGCGAAGCTCAACCGGGCATCCAAGAAAGCAGCCAGCAGGTGACCGAACGCACCCCCCGACTGGACCAGACCGCCGCGCGGCCAGGCGA
>JBBSBW010000099.1:0-8693 GCA_038250865.1 Thermoanaerobaculia bacterium
GACTACGAAGCGGTCCTCCAACCTCCCTTCGTCCAGATCAGGGCTATTCCGACTACTTGCCCGCAGATGACAGGGAACGTTACGTTTCAATGTCGCAATCCCTTCGTCCAGATCAGGGCAGTTCCGACAGTGGTTTTTCGGGACTTGGTGGATGATCGGGGTCGGGATCGTCGCAATCCCTTCGTCCAGATCAGGGCAGTTCCGACGCAGCAGGGAAGGGTACAGGAGGCTATCGCTCTAAAAGAAAGTCGCAATCCCTTCGTCCAGATCAGGGCAGTTCCGACGACCGACGCCAACGGACCCGTCCAGCCTTTCGGGGAGGCCTACGTCGCAATCCCTTCGTCCAGATCAGGGCAGTTCCGACCAACTTGTCTGACCATTACCTGGTAGTCGCCGGAGAAAGGTCGCAATCCCTTCGTCCAGATCAGGGCAGTTCCGACTACTTTTACCCCGGAGGCTCTTTCGGCCTCTGGAACCCCGTCGCAATCCCTTCGTCAAGATCAGGGCAGTTCCGACGCGCTTGGAAAGTTGGTGCAGGTCGCCCAAGATAATCCTCCGTCGCAATCCCTTCGTCCAGATCAGGGCAGTCCCGACACAATCCTACTTGGCGATCTGAGGTTGAATCTGCTGTCCAAGTCGCAATCCCTTCGTCCAGATCAGGGCAGTTCCGACCTTTTTGACCGGAATCAACCGGATCGAATATTCCGCCGTCGCAATCCCTTCGTCCAGATCAGGGCAGTTCCGACAATTTCGACCAGTGTCGGAGGATGAGTGAAAAGTATTCGTCGCAATCCCTTCGTCCAGATCAGGGCAGTTCCGACGTCAAGCCGCAGCGCAGCTCGGCCTCAGCTTCGAATCGTCGCAATCCCTTCGTCCAGATCAGGGCAGTTCCGACTGTCGCCTCTGCAAGGCCTTGATTCTACGCCGGTTATGGGCTCGATTTTCGCTACCTCTCGACTTGCGCTTCGCTTACGCTGCACTTCGCTTCCTTTTCGTCTCCCGGAAACCTCGCTAACTGATTGTCAAGGAACAAGTTCGGGCTCCGTTCGCAACCCCCCTCCCATTCCTCCGCCCCCACCCTCAAAAACTGGCACGCCGTTTGCTGTTACTTTACTGAATACCCGGCGCCTCGAACCAGGCGGAACGGCAGGAACGCGAGCGATTGTACTCTCGATCGGGCCGTGGGTGCCCCTCAGCCATGCGCGGCCACCAGAACCTCCTGCCCGCGGTCGAGGGTCATGGGCGGCGCCTTACTCTTCGAACGCGGTAGTCGATGCGGATCTCGTACGGCGAACCGGGAAGAAGTCCGCGGCCGGCTTCATCTTTTTTGGCGGGGCGGTTCACCTGCAGGCGACGCCCTTCGGGTAGGCCAGCCAGGAACGCTCCGCTCGTCGTCGTCTTCATGCCGCCCGTGATGTCGATCACCACGTCCTCAGGGACCATGCCCTCGGGCAGGGCGCGATAGACCGTCTCTTCAATGGCCACTCGGACCTCCTCCGGATTGTCGAATCCGAAGTCGTCGAGTGGGTGGAGGATGAAGCCGATGCGCGCAAGCTCCGGGAGCGCCTTCAGGTGGGTGACCAGCGAACGAGCGGCCTCGGCGGATCCGGCGGAGTGGAAGAGCCAGACCTTCTCGAGTCCAGCCGCGTGCCATCGGATCGCAGCTTCGACGGTTGCGATACCCGGACCGAGGCTGGCGAACAGGACGAGGCCCTTGCAGGAACCGGCGGGGACGATCGCGGCCGGTGGGCTCGCCGGGCGCCAGAGTCGATAGAACCAGTCACTCTGCAGGACGACCGCGAGCAAAACGAAGACGACGAGCGCGAGCACCCCGACGGGAATCTTGATTCTTTCGGCGAGCCATGAGGAGGCGTCGTTCACTCCGATTCCCGTGACGTACGTTCCAAGGAGAAAAAGGAGCGGGATGCGCCGCGGATTGAGCAGGGCCTCTCGAACGCTCTGGGTGAAGGTGCTCATGGCAACTCGGTCACTCGCCTTCTTCCCGCGTCACCTTCATTCGCCCATATCCCGCCGCCGTCTTCGCGCCGAGGCCATCTTCCGCCAGCGCTCCGGTGAGGATCTCCAAGGCGCGCTCGATCCAGCCGGGCGGGCCGGTCAATGCGAGTTGATACCTGCCGCGGGCGGTCAGGAAGGGGATCGGGTTCGGATCGTCCCAATCGGTCGGCGGGACCTTCCCGGCGCCGTAGTAGTCGCCATGGTGTACGGTCATCACGTCCAGGTCGAGCGGCAGGCGGGGATCGTTCCCCTCGGGAATCCAGAGCGCGTCGTGGAAGGTCACGAACCCCGCGTCTTCCAGCCGGCCGAAGACGACGTTGTAGGGACCTGTCGGGTCCTCCGGATTCCAGGCTGGATCGAGCCGCTCCCGCGCCGCGTGGGCGGCGAGACCCTTGAGGGCGGAGCCCGGCAGGTACGGCACGCCGTAGGTGCGATGGAGCGCGATCGAGGTTTCGAGCGCCGACTCCTGGCCGAGCCCTACGGCAAGGCGTCCGCGCACCGTCGCTTTTGCCGTGATCGTCTTGGGAGGCAGAGAGTCGATCTGCCGTTTCCACCGTTCGAAAAACGCGGGATAGAGCGGCGAAATCGCGAGGCTCTGGCGTTTGCCATTCAGTCCGAGAGGAAAGAGCGTTTCCAGGTGCTTCGCCTTCGCCCCGGCGCTTTCCAGATCGGGCGCGAAGCGGTCGATCCAGAGGCCGGCATGGGCCGTGGGCGGCGGCGTATTCAAGCCTCGGAACGCCGTCCGCCGGTTGTCGATCCCTTCGTGGCTCACGCGACCGCTCCCTCCGGTTCGGGGGGTGTGGCCGCGGCGTCCAGATCGCTCGGCGGTTCGTCGGTCGGCTCGATGCCCAGCTCGGATTTGGCGAGGCGGGCGTACCAGGTGGCGCACGCCACCGCCTCGCGCGAGAGCCAGAGATAGGTGGGCAGGTCGGCCTCGCGCGCCTTCTTGCAGAGCGTTTCGGCATGATCGTCCACTGCAATTCCCGGGCAGACCCGCGCCAGCTGCTCGGCGAGATGGCGCAGCAGGTGCGCGGCCATGTCGTTCGGCCCGTTCAGGTGCTCGCCGCGCTTCCGCTTGGAGCGGAGAAAGTGGAGCGTCTGGCAGAGGCCGGCCGACCGGAGGAGCGAGGGGAGCTTGCCGGCGAACGTGCCGTAGCTTTTCCGCGGGGTGGATTTCTCTGGGTGCTGATCGCCGATCGCCGTGACGTGCCCCCAGGCGATCGATGCGCGGGTTTGCTCGCGTGTCATGCGGCACCTCCCGCCTTACCCTGGGACAGCGTCACCCGGCAGTTGCCGCGGCCGACGGTCGCTTTGCCTCCCAGCTGGACCAGGCCGGTTGCGGTCTTGGCGATTTGGCCGAACAGGTCGTCGGGCGAGTATTCCTTGCCGTCCCGCGTCACCCGGCTTGCGACCGCGACCCCGGCGAGGACGGTCTCGGTCGGCAATGCCTCCTCGGTCCAGAGCGCGCCGCGGGCGACGGTCTTCTTCTGCGGATCGAGCCGGATGCGCGCCGAGACCTCGGTCGCCGATTCGAGCAGGTAAGACATCGCGTCGTCGTGGACCAGGCAGAGGCGCGCGGTGAGTGCCGTGCGCGAGGCGGCGTTCTCGGTTTTCTGCTCCGGCGTCGCGCCGGCCGCGTCGGGAAACAGCGCCGTGCCGAGGGTGGTGGCGATCGCCGCGAGCGCCGAGGCATCGGAATCGGTGCCCGACGGCGACAGATCGAGGTCTTCGAGGATCACCTTGGGGGTTCGATCGACCGGCACGGGCAGGACCGAGCCCTTGGCCAAGAGGCAGGAGGCGAGGGTTGCCACAACGGGTACCGCGCCGAGCGCGATCCCGGCTTCTCGTGCATCGCGGGCAAAGCGCGAGAGCAGGTAGGGCGAAGTGACCCAGGCGAACGTGCCGGCGAGGCTGCGCACCGGGAGCAGCACGGTGTGGACGTCCGAAAACTGGACGGCACCGCCGTGGTCCGAAGCGTCCTGCGTCTCGGGGCCATAGATCGCCTTCTGCCACGCCTTGTCCTCCTCTCGGGCGCGGAGCGCTCCCTTGATCGAAGAGCCGGGAACGATCGGGACGCCGGTCGGCCGTTCCCGGGCGATCGGCAGATCGATCGCCCCGACCGCCTGGCCGGTGCCGGCATGAAGCGGGGTCAGCGCATGGACGAGGACGAGGCGGGTACGCATGGGCGGTTTCCTCTATTTCTTGCTGCGGAGGCCGTTATTGAAGGCGGTCTCGAGCTTGGCGAACAGGTCGGCGGTTTGGGCTGCTTTCGCGAAGGAGGTCTCGGTAAAGGTGCGAGGCGCAGAAAGAGTGGGCCGCGTGTCTTCATCTTCGGGTGTCGGTTCCAGGTGGGGAAACGTGTCCGAGGGAAGCGTCGATTCGGTGAATAGCGCGATGGGCAGGAACTCCTTGATCCACTCGCCTTTCTCTTTGCGCCAGACTTGGATCGGCCGGAGCAGCAGCGGACTCGCGAAGCGAGCGATCTCGCCGCCGGTTTCCCGTCTGCCGACCAACGTGTGCCGCCCCGGGTCGTTCTTGTCCTTGTCGTGGAACTTGAAGACAATCGGGAGCCCGAGGAGCGCGCGGGGGAACTGTCCGCGGCGTTCCTCGTCCGGCTGGTGGGACCAAGTACCCACTTCGCGCCGGATCGCGCCGGCCTCGGGCCACTCCGTCGGCCCATAGTCGCCTTTGCCCCAGCCTTTCGGATGCCGGCGTTTCTGGCGGAACTCGCGAAGAACGTCGAGAAGTGCTTCCTGTGCCTCTTCGCCGCTCTTCGAGGCGCTGCCGATTACGAACCACTTGGCGCGCGCGACAGAGAAGACTCCCCCCGGGATCTTCGACGGATCGGCCCGTACCCATTCGGCGAAATAACGCTCGACTTGGTCCGCGGTACAGGGAATATCGGCCTCTTGGTGAGCTGGAGATAACGAACCGGCGCCGCGCCGTGTTCGTGCTCCCGCGCCTCCGAGCAAAAGGAAAGCCTTCAGAGCCTCTAAAATCTCCTTCGCCGCATCCTCGTCGACGTGTTCGAGGCGGAGCCGGATCAGCGCTCGAACCCCCTTGCCTTTGCCTGTTTGCCCCAGGTGAGTCACCTTGCTCTTTTGTGGCGTCGCGGGGTAATAGGCGATACCGACGGCCTGGCCGGCCTCCACCTTCGACTTGGGGTCGTACGCCTCTCGAACCAGATTCGCCGATACCGCCGACACCTCGACCGACAGCCATCCCGGGCCGCCGCGAATCTCGTTCTTCTCAAAGCGCGCCGCGGTGCCGAACAGCAGATCCTCCCGGTCCTTGAGCTTCTTGAGCGAGTCGTACTCGGGGCGGTGCGCGTGGGTGGCGCGCCACCAAAAGCGGAGCGCCCCTTTGAGCGCCGCGGGGCGCAGCCACGAGCGCTCGTCGATTTCGCGCGGCCTCGCTCCGCCCCCGAATAAACGGGTGATCAGCTGCACCTCGATCTCTTTTTCCCAGGCGACGGCCTTGCGTACGGTCGAAAGATTCTCCGGCGGCGGTGGGGCGATGCGGCTCATGATCCCTCCTCCCAGACGCCGATCGCGGCCAGGCCGTAGCCGTCTCGCCGCGCTTTCTCGTCGTCGCTCACCGGTTGCAGCCAGAGCGCATCGCACCAGGCGCCGAGATCTCCCTCTTCTCCCAGCTGCACCCAATAGACGCTTCCTGCCGGTGCGAGCCGGCGCGAGGGCTTCGCCTGGCCGCGTCGCAGATCCCAGCCGGAGACCACCTCCGGGCGCGGAACGCAGGCGGCGCGGACGGTGGCCATCACGTTCGCCGCTTCTCCCGAAAGCCCGGGGACCGCGCCGCCGCTCCAGCCGGGGAGCGAGCCGGTGGAAAACTCGGCGGGTGTGAGCAGGACGATCCGAGCGCGGCGGGTCTTGTCGATGTGCTTTCGGATCTCCGGCGGCAGCGTCGGCCAGGGTGCGCCGGTTGCAGGGCGCCAGCGGGCGAGGCGACGCTCTCCGCCGAGGGGGGCGAGTTCCTTGCGCAGCTCCAGCCGGCGCGCGCCGAGGTCGCCCCCGGGGGTGCGGAGGCCCAGCGCGAGCCGGCGGACCGCCAGCTTCGCGAGCGGGCCGGCACCGGGGGCCGCGGCGAGGAAGCGCAGGCCGACCGTCTCGAACACCCGGCCTTCCAGCCCGACCCGGCCGCCCGGTTCGATCGCGAGATGGACGCGCGGCTCCGGCTCGATCCGGCCGAGGCCGAGCGTCGCGGGTTCGATCTGCCCCTCGGCACCGAGCCAGGCCGCGAACTGCGACCAACGCCAGAACGCGGGCGGATGGGCGAGCGGCTTTCCTTCCGGGGGGGAAGAGGTGAACCCGGGCAGGAGGGAACCTTCCGGCAGCGTCCCTTCGCCGCGGAAGCCCCCGGCGAGAGCCCCGGGCAGTACCGGGCGCGGTGCCAGACGGTGAAGGGTCGGGAGCTTCGCGTCACCGAATAAAACGGCGTCGCGCGGGGCCGGCGCGAGCCAGGAGGCGACACCGTCTCCTTCCTCTTCCAGCTCGGCGAGCAGCGGCCCGTGGACGGGGATTTCGACCAGGCGGTCGAGATCCTCCGCCGCGCAGGAAAACGCCCCGTCGATCGAAGCCATGCGCGTGCGCGCCGCCCCTGCGATCATGCCCGGCGGCGGAAAGGGGAGGGTGGCGAGCGCTTCGCCCAGCCGGGCGGGCCGGCCATCGCGGGCGATCAGCGGATCGCGCGGCTCGATGAGGAAGATCGTGCCGCCGCTCATGACGTAACCTCGGGTTCGAGCGGGGGGATCGGACGGCCGGATTGCACCAGGGCCTCGCCGAACAGGCGCGCGGCGATCAGCCGATCGGCGAAGGCGGCGATCGACTTCGAGCGCTCTAGGATCTCGCGCAGCCTCTTGCGCACCGCTTCGCTGTGCCCCTTGTCCTGGCCATGCTTCGGCTGCTTGCGGGCGAGGATGCGCACCGCCTCCTTCTCGGCGAGATCTTCGAGGTTCTTCTTGTCGTCGCCCTCGCTCCCTTCGATCAGGCGCGCCAGCTCGCGCAGGTCGAAGCCCCCCTTGTCCGAAATCTCGTCCCGGGCGTGGAGCTTCGCGAGGGTTTCGAGATCGAGGTCGAACCTCTTCCAAGTGCCGGCAAGCTTGAGCGTTGGCCCGGAGCGTTTGTCGATCCGCAGCGCGAGCGCGTTCTTGCCCGGGACCGCCTTGGCGTCGTTCTCGGCCCCGCGCGCGAGGTCGAGGGTCCGGGAAAGCGGCGCCATGAAGTGGGCGATGCCGAGGCCGACCGAGAGCGTCGGCTTGACGTCTACCTCATCGGGAAAATCGTCGAGCAGCCTGGCAAACGCCTCGGCCAGGGCGCGGGCACAGGGGATCGCCGTGTGCAGCGGCACGAACGCCAGCACGTCGTCGCCCCCCGCGTAGACCAGCTCTCCCTGGTGGTCGGTCTCGACGATCCTTTTGGCCTCGCCCGCGAAAGCGGTCAGCTGTTGCGACAGCTGCTGGTGCTTCGTCAGCTCCCCGAGGTGGTCGATCGCCGCGCCCATCCGGTCGCCATCGGCATGGAGGATCGCGTAGTAGGGGAGGGGGGCGGGAAGCTTCGCGGCTTCGAGGAAGTCGGCGAGCGCCCGGCGCAGGGGTGCTGCGAGCTGGCGGCGCTTTGCCGCGGAGACTTCCGTCCGGTCGCGGAAGAGATCGGCGAGGCGCCCCTCGAACAGCAGGCTGCCGTCCAGCCGGCCGAGGATCGGGTGTGCTTCCCGCTTCCCGGCAGGGTCCGAAGCGGCGTAGATCTGGTGATCGCGGAGGTCGATGCCGGCAGCCTCGATCGCACTTTTCAGCGGTTTCCACGCCGCTTTGAGCTTGGCCCGGATCGTCCGGCACCCGGGCGAGAATCTTGTTGGTGAACGTGGCGTCCGGGTCGGCCAGGGCTAGCGCAGAGGGGAAAATCACGCTGCCGGAGTGCTGCGCCTCGATCGCTTTCGCTGCCGCGCGGGCCAGCTCCGACAGCAGCCAAGAACCGAACCAGAGGTCCCGCGTACGGCGCGCCGCGGCGAGGAATTCCTGGACCGGCCCCAGGCTGATCGCCAGAACATGACTCATACCCGTTCGCACCCTTCGCCCGGGGCGCGCGTCGCGCCGGGGCTCCCCTTCTTCCAAGTTGGAACGTTGCGGTGGAATGTCTAATCACAGCGCTCGCGCGAAGAACCCTGTGGGCTCCGGCCGCCCTCATAAGAGAAACGCGAGAAGCGAGAGCGAAACGTTTCGGAGGAGGGCAAGGAGTCGGCAGGGAGCCGGCAGCCTTGGCCTTCCATCGACTGGAATGGCAACTATGCAAGAATTTACCGGCACTTACGGCCAAAACCCTCAGATCCTTTCGAGAGACTTAGAACTTGTCCGTCGCCCTTGCCAAGACGACCGAACGCGCTGAGCGCCCGACCCTTTCCGAAGAGAAGGGGAGGGAGCTGCTCGGCCTGGTGCTGCTCGCGCTCGCGCTGTTCTTCGCGATCTCGTTCGCCAGCTTCGATCCGCGCGACCCGAGCGTGCTCCACCGCACGGTCTCCTCCGGGGGGCGGGCGCGCAACCTGATCGGTCCGGTGGGCGCTCATACCGCGGCGGTGGCGTTCGGTTTCTTCGGCATCGCCTGCCTCGCGATTCCCTGTCTGCTGCTCGTTTCCGGCGTCCGCCGGCTGCGCAAGCAGGTGGCGGA
>JBBSBW010000100.1:0-8500 GCA_038250865.1 Thermoanaerobaculia bacterium
AGCGGCGATGGAGAGCCGAGAACGGGTAGTGGGTTCGCTTGCACCGCAGCGACTGGCTGCTGCCGAAGGCGCCCGAAGGAGCGTGGTGGCAAGCGAAACCACTACCCGAGGACGACCGGTGGCGGTCTGTACCATCGCCTCCAACAACTATCTCGCCAAAGCGAGGGTGCTGATTGAAAGCTACCTGGCCGCGCATCCCGGCGCGGAGGGCTTCGTCTGCGTCGTCGACGAGCCGGTGCATCCGGCGGGTGCGAAAATTCCAGCCACGATCGTCAGCGCGGACCAGCTGGGCATTCCGGGCTTTGCCAACATGGCTTTCCGCTATGACGCGCTCGAGCTGAACACGGCGGTAAAGCCCTACTTCCTCGAGTATCTGCGGGATCGTTGCGGTTGCGCCCGGGTGTTCTTCCTCGATCCCGATGTCGTGGTGTTCGATCAGCTTCAGGGTCTGGTGCAAGCTCTCGAGAAGCACCCGATCGTGCTGACCCCGCACATCACGCAACCGCTCGAAGAAGGTTGGCGGGCCGGCGAGCGGCAGTTCCTGCGGGCCGGAGTCTTCAACCTCGGATTCCTCGGCATCTGTCTCGACGAGCGGACACGCGCGTTCCTCGATTGGTGGAAGGAGAGGCTCAAGCGCTTCTGCGTCGACGACCTCGCGAATGGCCTGTTCGTGGATCAGATCTGGTTGAACTTTGCGGCCTGCTTCGTCGATGGGGTACACGTCGCGCGCGAGCCCATCTACAACATCGCCTGGTGGAACCTTTCGCAACGAACGCTAGAAGTAAAGGACGGAAGCCCCGCGATCGGCGGCCGGCGCGTCGGCTTCTTGCATTTCAGCGGTTTTACGGTCGGTTCGAACGACCGGATCACGAAACACCGGACCGATCTTTCGCTTGTCGACCGAGAAGACCTGCGCCCGTGGTTTTCCGACTTCAGCGAGAGGGTGCTTGCGGCAGGCGACGCGGGTCTTCGCCGGGTCGCCTACGGTTACGGTAGCTTCCGGGGCACGGAGGTGCCCGTGATTCCGGCGTTCCGCCGCCTGTTGCATCGGCTCGATCCGTCCGGCGCGCGCTGGTCCGACCCCTTTGACTTCGGGTCGCCGGAGAGCTTCGCCGCTTGGCTTGCCGAGCCTCTGGATTTTCACGAAGGCGTGCTCACCCGTGCCGCGCTGGCGCTCTGGGAGCACCGGACGGACCTGGTTCGGGCCTTCCCGAGGGTCTGTGACGAGGATCTGCCTCGCTACGTGGACTGGCTGGTCCGCTTTGGCGAAGGAGCGAAAGAGGGCCTCGATGCCGCGTTCTTGAGCGAGTTGAAGGTCCATCCGAAAAAGGAGAGGTTCCTCGCGGGGCACTTCGAAGCCACGGTTCCACCGCACTCCGCGAATGCCGACCTCTGGCACGCCTCGCTGCTCGAAACGATCGATTTGAGCGCGCCGGGCTCCTTGGCGCGCTGGTTGAACGAGCCGGCCGGCGGGACGGCTGAGACGCCGTGCATTACTCAATTGGCGATGGTGATCTACGCTTCGCGCCTCGATCTGCAGGAAATCTTCCCGGAGCCCTTAAAAGAGGATCGGCAAGCCTTTGGGCAATGGTTCGCCAGCGAAGCGCTTAGGGAGTACGCGCTGAGCGACGAGCTGCGCGTGGGACCCGAGACGATGCCGCCGCAGCCCCTCCCAGCCAAGGCCACGCTTCAGGTGCGGTGCCGCAGCCTGCTGTCGACGGCAAGGCGGCGGCTGGTCGAGCTTTTTCCCGTCCGGCCCCGGATCGCCCCTCCGCCGTCGGCCGCGGGTGTGGCAGGTCTCAATGTCGCAGGATATCTAGAGTCGTCGAGCGGCGTGGGCGAACTCGCACGAGCGTCGGTGGAGCTTTTGTGCGACCTGGGAATGCCCCTGGTCCGCGTGCCGCTCGACCAGGACTACTCGGAAAACGTGATCGAAACCCGCATCTTCCATCCGGAGGGCACTCCTTTTCCCGTGACGCTGCTGCATGCGAACGCGGCGGAAATGCCCGCCGTTTTGTCGACGCTGCCCCAAGCGTTCTTGCAGGGGAGCTTTCGGATCGGCTGCTGGGCCTGGGAGTTGGCTCATTTCCCCCTCACCTGGGCGGACCGTTTCACCGGCGTGGACGAGGTATGGGCACATTCGCAGTTTTCGCAGCAGGCGTTTCAAACCTTGAGCACGGTTCCGGTCCGCTGGGTCGCTCCGTATGTTCGTGAGGTCCAGGGCAAGGCCGATCGAGGGCGCTTTGGCATGGATGCACAGCGTTTCTATTTTTTCGCCGCGGCGGATTTCCGCAGCCTGCCGCGCCGGAAGAACGTGCAAGGTGCAGTCGAGGCATTGGCTGCTTTGGTGGCGAAGACGAATCGCAAGGTCGGTCTGGTATTGAAGGTGCAGCACGTACAGAGCGATCCCGAGGCTTTCGAGGAACTCCGCCGGGCGGCCCGCGGGCTTCCGGTCGTGCTATCGACCCCTACGCTTTCGCGGCAGGATTACGGCGATCTACTGGCGAGCTGCGATGCCGTGCTGTCGCTGCATCGAGCGGAGGGGTTGGGGCTCGTACCGATCGAAGCGCTCTACCAACGCATCCCGGTGGTGGCCACCGCCTACGGCGGGGTCACCGATTATCTCGACGAGCAGACGGGGTTTCCGGTCGAATATTCGCTCGCTCGACTGGAGAAGGACGTGGGTCCCTATCCGCGAGGCGCAGTGTGGGCCGAACCGCACCTCGAAAGCGCTGTGGAGCAGATGAAGAAACTGCTCGACCATCCGCAAGAGGCGACCGCGAGAGCGATGCGAGGCGCCAGCCGGGTGCAGGGCATCTATGGCCGAGCCGCGTCCGGGCATCGCTGGCAGAACGAACTCCAACGGGTTTTTCGTGCCGCGGGCTTGCAGGGCAGGGGCTAAGCGCGTCCGCGTTCCAAGCAGCGTGGGGAACGGCTGATTTAGTAAGGGCAGATCCCGAAACGCCGCCTGCCGACGACGGGGACCAGCGATCAAATCAATTCAGCAGGCACTACCTCGGCCTCCGGGGCCTTCACCAATCGATCGGCCAGTTCTTTTTGCCGCTCCATGTAGTAGGCGACCAACCGATAAGGATCGTGTTCGAAGCGCTCCGAGATCCTGTGCCGGGCGGCACGCACTTGCGCGATCTCGTCGTCGCCGTCATCGAAAGTTGATTCAGTCGAAGGATTCATCGCTTTCTCCTAGGAACTCAAGCGGCGTCGAAAGGACCGGCACGTACAAACCGAGTAGTGTGTTCACTCGGCGAATATGTCCGAACTTATTGGCGTTCGCAAGGTGGCTGCAGTTCCACGTGACGAGGAAATCGCATTTGTGATGAGACGCGATCGCCAAGTGAAGAGCATCGCCTGAGGGATCTGCGGGCATCAGCTTATGGCAAACGTAGGCGTCGACGATCTCTGCAATCGCTGGGGTGATCTCAAGCATCGGCAGAATACTGACCAGCTCCAGAACCTGTTCCCGGACAACGCTCGCCCCTCCCCCCCTTCGCGGTAGAGTCACCGCCATGAAATCCAACAGCTCCTCCAACCGCGAACGCCTGCAGTCCATCGCCCACCGCGTCATGCTCGAACGGGGCTTGGAGCCCGATTTTCCTCCTGAGGCGGCCGCCCAAGTCGAGCAGTTGCACGGTCCGGCGAAAGCGGACGGGCCGGGGTTTCGCGATCTCACCGCGCTGCTCTGGTGCTCGATCGACAACGACGACTCGCGCGATCTCGACCAGTTGACGGTCGCCGAGGCGCTCGACGGCGGCAAGGTCCGGCTGTACGTGGCGATCGCCGATGTCGATGCCCTGGTTCCCGCCGGCAGCCCGGTCGATGCCCATGCGCATGCGAACACCACGTCGGTCTATACCGCGGCGCGGATCTTCCCGATGCTGCCGGAACGGCTTTCGACCGACCTCACCTCGTTGAACGAGAAGGAAGAGCGCCTCGCGGTCGTCGTCTCGATCGATCTCGACTCAAATGGCGAGATCTGCGATTCCGAGATCTACCGCGCCCGGGTGTTCAATCGAGCGAAGCTCGCCTACAACTCGGTCGCCGCCTGGCTCGAAGGGACCGGACCGCTCCCCCCGGCCGCCGCCGAGGTGCCCGGATTGGCCGAAAACCTGAAGCTCCAGGACAGGGCGACCCAGGATCTCCGGAAGCTGCGGGCGGCCGGCGGCGCGCTCACCCTCGAATCGATCGAGGCGAAGCCGGTGTTCGAGAACGACCACCTAAGCGACCTCGAAGCGCAGGAGAAGAACCGGGCCAAAGAGCTGATCGAGGACTGCATGATCGCCGCGAACGGGGTGACCGCGCGCTACCTGGACGGCAAGGGGTACGCCTCGCTGCGCCGCGTGGTGCGGGTGCCGAAGCGCTGGAGCCGGATCGTCGATCTCGCGCGCGGTTTCCACGTCACGCTGCCCGACGAGCCCGACCACGTCGCCCTCGCGAAGTTCCTCGACGAGCGCCGGGCGGCCGATCCGGAGGGCTTCCCCGAGATCTCGCTGTCGGTGATCAAGCTGCTGGGTTCGGGCGAGTACGCGATCGACCTGCCCGGCCAGGACCCTCCGGGACATTTCGGTCTCGCGGTGCGCGATTACGCCCACTCGACCGCTCCGAACCGCCGCTTTCCGGATCTGATCACCCAGCGGCTGCTCAAGGCGGCGTTTACGGGCTCCCCCGCCCCTTATACGGTGCCGGATCTAGAAGCTCTCGCCAGCCAATGCACGAAGAAAGAGGACGACGCCCAGAAGGTCGAACGGCAGGTCCGCAAGTCGGCAGCGGCTCTCCTGCTTTCCGACAAGATCGGTCAGACGTTCGACGCGATCGTCACCGGCGCCTCCGAGAAAGGCACCTGGGCACGGGTATTCCGTCCACCGGTCGAGGGCCGGGTCGAACGCGGCGCCGCAGGGCTGGACGTCGGCGATCGGCTGCGCGTCCGTCTGCTCAGCACGGACGTCGAGCGGGGGTTCATCGATTTTGCCCGAATTGACGGTTGAGAGCGGGGAACGAGACGGGACGCTCCCTTCCGGGGATACCGGAAGGGAGCAAGAGAACTGCGAAACTTACGCTGCTCCGCGCGGCGGCTTGATCGGTGATTTCACCGGATAGCCGAGCGCGAGCAGCTGCTCGCAAAGTACCAACTGACAGCGACCGACCACTTTACGGATGCTGGAGGGGCGGTAGTCGAGCTGAGCCGCCACCTCGCCCGGCCGCATTCCCATGCCGTAGCGGAGGCGTAGCAGATCGCGGCAGCGCGGCGACAGTTGATCGAGCGCGCGGCCGAGATCTCTTCGGAGGGCAATCTTTTCCTGGGCCGGAGCTTGCGGCTCGGCGAGCAGGTCGAGAATCGCCGCATCGACCGATTCGGCGAGTTGACGGCGTGCGCCGCGCCAATGCATCACGCAGCGCCATTTGAGGGTTCCGATCAGCCAGGCCTCCGGGCATTCCACCTCGTCCCAACGTTGGAGAAGGATGACCAGCGAGTCCTGGATCAGATCTTCCGCGTCTTGGGCCGAGACACGGTAGCGGCGGAGCACCCGCTCGATCTTCGGGCGCAGCGAAGGGAGGAGGTCGGCAAAGGAATCAGCGAAACGAGAACGTGCAAGGGGTGTCATGCGAGGTCGGTTCCTCCGAGGTGTCGGTTCGAGGCCTTGCGGCCCAGGAGGGAGCGCCACCGGCAGAATTCCATGGTGAAGCAAGATCGCGATAGCGGAACCAAAGCCCCGCGCGTTCGTTCGCCGACGTACCCGGAGAACGAGGGGTCTGGCAAGCCTGTCTTCACAGATGGAAGCCTTATGGTACGGAGCGTACTCCAGATGACCGAGAGGCGACAATCGGAGATCAGTTTTTGGCCTCAAGAAGGAGACCTCACGTAACCTCCGACGTCAGCCCACTTCGCGGGGAGACCCAGGACACAAGCCCAGGATTCGAAGCCCCAACTTCAGGTGAAGGAACGCGCTGGCCGACACTCGAAGCGGAACGGACTCGCGGAGTGTACTCCAAATTTTTGGCCGTACAACCTGCCATTTTTTGTCGCTCTGGCCCGACCCAAACCAGGCCCTGATATCCTGCCCGCCAATGCTTCGACGCCTCTCCTTCACCACGGCCGGCGAGAGCCACGGCCCCGGGCTCACCGCGCTTCTTACCGGTCTTCCCGCCGGTCTTCCCGTCGATCTCACCCTGCTCGAACGAGACATGGCCCGGCGCCAGCACGGTTTCGGCCGCGGCCGGCGGATGGTGATCGAACAGGATCGCGCCGAGATCCGCGGCGGCGTCCGGGGGGGCGAGACGATCGGCTCCCCCGTGGCGCTCTGGATCGAAAACCGCGACTGGACGAACTGGCAGCAGGTGATGGGGATCGCGGCAGGCGATGTCGATCCGCACCGAGCCGAGCAGCGCCGGGTGAAAAGCCCGCGCCCCGGCCATGTGGATCTGCCCGGCGGCCTCAAATACGACCGGCGCGACCTGCGCGACGTGCTGGAGCGCGCCTCGGCGCGCGAGACCGCCGCCCGGGTGGCGGCGGGCGCGTTCGCCAAGATGCTGCTTCGCGAGCTGGGGGTCGAGATCAAAAGCGGCGTCCGGTCGCTCGGATCGGTGGGCGTCGACCGCCCCACCCCCGCCTGGGAGGATCTGCTTGGCGTCGACGACGGCTCGCCGCTGCGGGCGATCGATCGAGCGCTGGAACCCGAGATGATCGCCCTGGTCGAACAGGCAAAAGACGAAGGGGAAACGCTCGGCGGCGCGGTCACCGTGATCGCCCATGGCGTGCCGGTCGGATTGGGCTCCTACGTGCAGTGGAGCGACAAGCTCGACGGTCGGCTCGCTCAAGCGGTCCTGTCGGTCCACGCGATCAAAGCGGTCGAAATCGGCTCCGGGATCGAGGCGAGCCGCAGTTTCGGCAGCCTCGCCCACGATCCGATCGAACTCGCGGAAGGTCGCTTCGTCCGCCCGAGCAACCGGGCCGGCGGCCTCGAAGGCGGGGTGACGAACGGCGAGGACGTCGTAATCACCGCCTATAAAAAGCCGATCGCGACCCTGCGGAAAGGGCTGCCATCCGTCGACCTCGACACCCTGTCGGCAGCGCCCTCACAGTACGAGCGGAGCGACGTGACCGCTCTACCGGCGGCCGGGGTGATCGTCGAGGCGATGGTCGCCTTGGTGCTCGCCGACGCATTGCTCGAAAAGTCAGGGGGCGATTCTCTCGCCGAGGTGAAGGCGCATTTCGAGGCCACGAAGGCGCTCCAAAAGCGTTGGCCGGATAGAAGTTAACGGGTCGCGTATACTTCCCACTTCCGAACCGCCCGGGGCGGACACGGATCTTCGAAAAGGAGACGATCATCAGCGCGAGAGTGTTCGTCGGCAACCTCAGTGACTACACGACCCAGGGCGATCTCCAGGCGCTATTTGCCGAGGTCGGCGAGGTGGTCGAAGTCTTCCTTCCCTCCGACCGCGCCACCGGCAGGCCGCGAGGATTCGCCTTCATCGAGTTCGGCGACGACGCGCAGGCGGCCGCCGCGATCGAGAAGTTCGAAGGCCACGAGCTGGAAGGCCGCAAAATTCGGGTGACCGAAGCCGAAGACCGGCGAGCCGGTGGACCCGGAGGATTTTCCGGCGGTGGAGGCGGCGGCGGAGGAGGCGGAGGAGGCGGTTTCCGTCCGCCCGCGGCGAAGAATCGCCCGAAGCCGAAAGGTAGCCGGAGAAACCTCCGCGGTCGGAAGCGGAGCCTATAAGCGAAGGCCGACGCGTCGGAGCGGGTCCCATCTCCCGCTCCGCCGCAGAGCGTTACCGAAGGATCTCTCGTCGGCGCGAGCCGGCGAGACGCAGCAAGGTCCCCAACCCATAAAGAAATCCGGCCACCCCGGCCGCCAGCGCCACCACCAAGAGCTGCAACCCCCACAGAATTGCCGTCGCCGCGCTCCAAAGCGCGAGCCAAGCTCCCAGCCAAGCAGCGCCGAGAGCGGCAAGCGGCCCAACGACTGCAAAGCCGAGGGCGACCGCGGGCCGCAGCGCGGGACGTTGCCAACCTCGCTTCAACGTCTCGATCGCCCGTCCCAGCACTCCGAGCCCGGCGCTTCGCCAAGCCTTCCGCCAGAACTCGACACCGCTCCCTTCGATCGACTGCTCGGCCGCCGCCTCCGCGACGTGTACGTCGGCCACCCTGCCCCCTACCGCTCGCTGCGAAAGCGCCTGCTCGAACCGGCTCGCCCGTCGACCGGCGTGCTCGTAGGCATCGGTCTCGATCGGATGCCCGTCATAGAGAAACCGGTTCGCCGCCGCACACGCCAGATAAAGAACCGGAAACGGCCGCACCAGCCCGATCCCCCATCCCCCCAGAATCTCCTGGATCTGGAGAGCATGGAACGCCTCATGAACCAGGATGCCAAGACCCGTTACGGTGTGCGCACGAAACGACCGGCGGCGCACGTAAATCCCGACCCGCCGAAACCCGAACGGCGAAGGCAACGTGATCGCCTGGTAGGGACCCAAAGCCAGAAGG
>JBBSBW010000101.1:0-8232 GCA_038250865.1 Thermoanaerobaculia bacterium
CGCCGGCCCGCGGGTAGGGGTTCGTTGTCCCCAACCCATCAGAGCCCCCCGGGGGGGGGGTTTTGGTGGGGCCCCTCGCTCATGCGGGCGCCTTCGCCAGCCGCCTGGCGCGGGGGGCCTAACTAACCCACCCCCCTCCTCTGCGCTTCGGGCAGAACGACCAAATCGAACTCTTCGCCCACGTCCGGCCAGCGCGCGATCTCGCCCGAGATCATCAGCTTCCAGACGATTTTGTTGTGCGAGGCCGCGAACGAGTGCATCGAGCCCGAGGGGATCAAAACCTCGATCTCGCCCGAGGCGAACGTTCCGGCCAGACCGCTGTCGAACAGCACGAGTGTGGCGAAGGTCGAGCGGTCGGTATGGGTGGAGGTCCCCTGGCGGTAGGTCGCCTCTTCGCGCCCTTCGATCGTGATCTTCAGCCGGGAGATTCGAGAGGCCGCGCCCGAGAAGCTCCACGACAGCCGCGCCGCCTCGCCCGGCCGGAGCCGGCTGCGGTCCAAAATCAGGTGCGGCCGGGGATTGAACAGCGCGAGAATCTGGTAGGGAACCGCCAGCAACAGGCCGACGCCGATCACCACGAACGGCACCAGGAACGCGGTATGGCAGCCGTCCCCCTGGCCACTTTTCCAGCCGGCCACCACGTCTTTCAAGAATAGGCTGACGATGCCGTTCCAAAACAGTGCGACGCAGGTGATGCCGACCAGTTTGCCGACCGGGCCGGTGGAGGGCTTGAGCTCCATCCGGTCGTCCCCCGGTCCTCCCGGGCCGGAGGCAGCCCGCGCCGCGCCGTGCGGTTCCGGCAGCCAGGAGCGATACGGTTCGAGGTCCGCGAAGTTGACGCCGCCCGGAAGCAGCGGGCCGGGTGTCCCTCGGGATTTGCCACTCCTCAGGCGGACGCTCCGCACGATGACCCACAAGCTGCCGGCGATCATGCCCAAGGGGATCAGCGATAACAGCACCCAAGCGCCAAAACTCCGGTTGAGCACCGCGCGGCTCGGGTCTTTCGGATCGACGTAGCAGACCTGGCGGCTACCTACAGGAAGGCCCGCCACCACTTCGGCCTTGCCTTCGTAGCCCGACGACGAGCCGCCGAGGAAGCGATAGCGGTCCGACCGGTAGAGACGGCCGTCGACCTCGTACTCGTAGCGGACCGCGACGCTGTAGGTCGTATCGTCGCTGCCCGAATGCTCCTTGACACCGCTTTCGAGGATGGTACACGGGACTTCGCGCCAGGAGAGCGCGCCAACCGTCTGCACCACCGGCCGGACGAGAAACCACGCCAGGCCGATCCCCGCGAGGAGGAAAACGCCCAGGAACAAAATGAAGCAGCCCATGCCGCTCCCCTGCTTGGGCCGCGAGATTGCACGTGAATTCTGCATGGTGCTTCCGTTCTAGCGGAAAAATCGTAGCACCGGAAGGCTCCGAAAAGTGACAGACTCCCCCTTGCACTCCGAGCGCAGGTGAGAACAAAATTCGGCATCTGGTTTTCATTGCGCCGGCAATTCCGTCACAGGCCCCAAGAGATTTCCGGGGCTTGGGCCAGGAGCTAGAGGCATGACCGACCGATCGAGATCGCTCGCCGCACTGCTGCTTCTCGCTTGCGTCGCCCTGCCCGCCGCAGCGCGCGAGAAGCGCACCCACTTCCGGGGCGCGTTCGACGGCAAACAGATGCTGCGGCTGACGCTGATCCGCGACGGCGACCGGATCACCGGGGTCTACCTCTACGAAGCCGTGGGAGAGCCGATCCGCCTTGAAGGGACCGCCCAGGGCAACGACGTCCGGCTGTCGCAGGTGGGCGAAGGGGGAGAAAAGACCGGCCAATTCCAGGGGACCTGGAGAGGCAAAGTCTTCTCGGGCAACTGGACCGGAACCGACACCAACGCCCGCGCCCTGCCGTTCTCGTTCGACGCCGACTCCTCGCCGGACGACGGCACCTCCGGCAGATACGAGGCGTTCACCGGCCGGCTGACCAACAAGCTCAACGTCCTGTTGCTGCCCGGTCAAAGGCTGCGCTTCCGCCTCTCGGCCTTCTGGGTGCCGGACGGCACCGATCCGTCGTTCGCCACCACCGGGGTGGTCGCAGGCACGATGCGGATGACCGGCGACACTGCCGTCTACGAAGCGGAAGGGTGCCGCCTGGCGTTCAACTTCAGCGGCCGGAACGTGCGCATCGAGCAGGCCCAGCCCGGCCCGGCCTGCGGCATGGGCCAGAACGTCAACGGCTCGGGCCTCTACCGGCAGACTGACTCCGAAGTCGACATCGCCGCGCTCGAAGGGTTCTAGATGACCGAGCCGGCCCCGCCCGGCCGCCTGTTCGCGCAGGGGCTGGGCTTTTTCTTGTTCCTGTTCATCCCCGTCGTGCTGTTCCTGTTCGTCCGCCATCCCTTGCCGATCGGCGCAAGCCTCGCCGCGGGCCTGGTCCTGATCGTCGCCCATCGCGCGGTGGCCCGCCCCTGGGCGGCCCGGGTGCGCGGAGCCAAATGCCTCTGGTGCAACCGGATGCTCACCGACGCCAACCAGGCCGTCGATCTGGAGCTTCACGCTGGAGCGGAGCGCCTGGCGGCCCGCACCTGCCCGGAGCATCGCCTCCCCGCCGCGAAGTTCTTCTCCTGGCTCGACCGGGCGAAAGCGCCGTTGCGGCTTGGCATCTTCCTGCCGCTCCTCGCCCTGCTCGTGGCACTCGCCGCCGCGGCATTCGGATACGACGAGAAGCTGCCGCTCGCCACCGCGATCTTTCAGCTGGTGGTGGGCCTCACCGTCAATATCGGAGCTTGGGGAGCCTGGGGAGCCTGGGGCTACCTCGGCCAAGACGAACGCGCTCCCCTTTCCGTCCCCTTTCCGGCACATAATTTCTTCCTGCTGGGGGTGCGCACCCTGCTCTGGATCTTCCGCGGGGTCGGGATCTGGTGGATCTGGGTCGGAGCGCGAGCCATTTTCGCCGGGGTAAGCGCCGGGTAAAAACCTGAAGGAGCCGGATCGATGCCACCGGGATGGACCTCTCTGATCTTCGACGTGAACGGCGAATCGCGCGCCGCGATCTTCCCCACCCATCACACCCTGCTCGAAGTCCTGCGCGAGGAGCTGGCCCTCCCCGGCACGAAACACGGCTGCGAGCTGGGCGAATGCGGCACCTGCGCGGTGCTGGTCGACGGCCGGCCGATCCTCTCCTGCCTGGCGCTCGCCGCCGACATGCAGGGCAAAAGAATCGAGACCGTCGAGGGGCTCCAGATCGGCAACGCGCTCCACCCGCTCCAGCAGACGATGGCCGACCTCGGCGCCGCGCAATGCGGCTACTGCACCCCGGGCATTCTGATGACCGCCAAAGCGCTATTGGCCGAAAACCCATCGCCGACCGACGGAGAGATCCGCCAGGCGCTGGCCGGAAATCTCTGCCGCTGCACCGGGTACCACAAGATCGTCGAAGCGATCGAAGGCGCGGCGGCGCTGATGAGAGGCGAGGATTGGGTGGCGCCGCGGGAGGTTTTGTATGGGGCGGTGGAGCCTCGACAGCCCACACCCCCAACCCCACACCCCCCGGGAGAGGGGCGCAAAACAAAGACCATATTAACGTTACCCCCACACCCACCCGGAGAGGGGCCGGGGGTGAGGGCTGCGACCGCGAAACCGCCCCAGGAAGAGGGATAACCGATGGCCGAGCCGCTCCGAAAAGACGATCCACTGGACGACCCGATCGCGGATCCCGAACCCGCCACCGATCGCCCTCTGCGCTGGATCGGCACCCCTTTCCGCCGGGTGGACGGTCGCGCGAAGGTGACCGGGGCGACCAAGTTCGCCGACGATCTCACCTTCCCCCGAATGTGCCACGTCAAGCTGGTCCGCTCGCGCATTCCGCATGGGACGATCCGGAGCATCGACTTCTCCGCGGCGGAGAAAATCCCCGGCTATCTGGGGTGCCTGACCGGCGCCGATACCCCGATCCCGTTCGGCATTCTGCCGGTCTCGATGGACGAGCACGCCCTCTGCCCGGATCGGGTCCGCTTCGTGGGCGATCCGGTGGCCGCCGTGGCGGCAACCACCGAGGACGCGGCCTACGAGGCGGCGCTCGCGGTACTCGTCGAGTACGACTCTCTCCCGACCATCGCGTCGGTCGAGCAGGCGATCGCCACCCCTGAGCCGCGGATCCACGACTACGGCGACGACGGCAATCTGCACAAGAAGGTCTCGATGCGCTTCGGCGATGTCGAGGGCGGGTTCGCCGCGGCCGACCGGATCTTCGAGGATCTCTTCTTCTACGAGGGGAACACCCACCTGCCGATGGAGCAGCACGCCACGGTGGCGGTCCCCGAGGACGACGACCGGGTGACGGTCTGGTCGTCCACTCAGACGCCCCACTACCTCCACCGCGCGCTCGCCAAGGTGCTCGGGCTGCCGGCGTCGCGCATCCGGGTGATCGCCTGCTCGAACGGCGGGGGCTTCGGCGGCAAGTCGGACCCGTTCAACCACGAGATCGTGGCGGCGAAAATGGCGCTCCAGCTCGGCCGGCCGGCCAAAATCGTGCTCCACCGCGAGGAGGTCTTCTACTGCCACCGGGGCCGGCATCCGGTGACGATGCGGATGAAGACCGGCGTGACGAAAGAGGGGAAGATCACCGCGCACCATCTGGAGACCGCCCTCGACGGCGGCGCGTACGGCAGCTACGGGGTGGCTTCGACCTATTACACCGGAGCGCTCGAAACGGTGACCTACGACATGCCGGCCTATCAATTCGACGGCCTGCGGGCGTTCACCAACAAGCCCCCCTGCGGGCCGAAACGGGGGCACGGCACGCCGCAGCCGCGCTTCGGCCTGGAGGTCCAGCTCGACAAGATCGCGGTCGCCTTAGGCCAAAACCCGGCCGACCTGCGCCTTCAGATGCTCGTCGCTCCCGAGTCGATCACCGCCAACTGGCTCCAGCTCCACTCGGTCTCGCTCGACCGCTGCATCGAGGCGGTGGTCGCCGGCAGCGGCTACCGCGAGCGGTGGGGAAATCTCCCGGAAGGCCGCGGCCTGGGCCTCGCCTGCGGCTCGTACTTGAGCGGCGCGGGGCTGCCGATCTATTGGAACCACATGCCGCAGTCGGGCGTGCAGTTGAAGATCGACCGCTCCGGCTGCGTCGCGGTCTTCTGCGGCGAGGCGGAGATCGGCCAGGGGTCGGACTCGGTCCTCGCGGGGATCGTCGCCGAGGTGCTGGGCGTCGATCTTTCGGACCTGCGCCTCTGCGTCGCGGACACCGACCTCACCCCGGTCGATCTCGGCAGCTACTCCTCCCGCGTCACGCTGATGATGGGCAACGCCGCGCTCCAAGCGGCGGAACGGGCGCGCGACCTGATCGCCAAAGCGGTGGGCGACCAGCTGGAGGTCCCCGCAGACCGGTTGGTGTTCGCGGAGCGCCGGGTGTTTGACGCCAGTGATCCGAGCAATCCGGAGAAGGGGCTCTCGTTCCAAGATGCGGTGATCGCCGCGGAAGCGCGCTTCGGAACCCTGGGCACGGTGGGTTCCTATATCCCGCCCCGCTCCCCAGGCAAGTACCGCGGCGCGGGGGTCGGCCCCTCCCCCACCTATTCGTATTCGGCCTCGGTGGTGGAGGTGGAGGTCGATCCCCAGACCGGCCTCTGGCACCCCGTCCACGTCTGGATCGCCCACGACATCGGCCGGGCGCTCAATCCGGTCCTGGCGATCGGCCAGGTGGAAGGGGGCGTCTACATGGGGCTCGGCGAGGTGATGATGGAAGAGCAGGCCTTCCGCCGCCTCCCCCGCCACCTCTCGAACGCCCTGGTCCACAAGTTCCCCTCGATGCTCGAATACAAGAGCCCGACCTTCCTCGACATGCCGCCGGTCACGACCTATCTGATCGAGGATCCCGATCCGCAAGGCCCCTACGGAGCGAAGGAGGTCGGCCAAGGCCCGCTTCTACCGATTCTCCCCGCGGTCGCCAACGCCATCTACGACGCGGTAGGCGCCCGGGTCGATCAGGTGCCGATCCACCCCCACATGGTGCTGAAGGCGCTCGACGCGAAGAAGAAAGGCAACGAGGCGCGCTACGGCCCGAAGAGCTTCCCGGAGGTCGACTTCGGCGAAACGCTGATCGTGCCGACCCCGGCCCAGGGAGGCGACGGCACCGCGATCAACGAGTTCCGCTCGAAGCTCCGCTCGGGCATGCGCGGGGTGGCCACCGGAACGATGAGCACGAGAGACGAGGCGCTCCGCCAAAAGAAGGCGCTGACCACCAAGCTGGAGGAGCGCTAGATGCTGCGTCTGCCCGCCTTCGACTACATCGCACCGAAATCGATCGAAGAAGCCGCCGCGATTCTTTCCGGTGAAGGCGCCGGAGAAGGCTCCGCCGAAGCCGCCGCCCAGGGCCAGCAATCCCCGGTTCGCTTAGTCGCCGGAGGCACCGACCTCTGGCCCAACATGAAGCGCCGCCATCAGAGCGCCAAGACCGTAGTCAGCCTGATGGAAATCCCCGGCCTCTCAAACATCCAAGCCACCCACCCCCAGGGCGAAATCCGAATCGGAGCCACCGCCCTCCTCTCCGACGTAGCCAACCACCCCCAAATCCGATCCCGCTACCCCGCCTTCGCCGAAGCCGTCGATTCGATCTCCTCTCCCCCGCTCCGCAACATGGGAACGATCGGAGGCAACCTCTGCCTCGACACCCGCTGCACCTACTACAACCAAACCGAGGACTGGCGTAGGGGCATCGACTACTGCCTGAAAGAAAAGGGAAAGACCTGCTGGGTCGCGACCAGCTCGCCGAAGTGTTTGGCGCATACGGCGTCGGATGCTGCACCGATGCTTCAGGCGCTCGGGGCGAGAGTGCGGCTGGTGTCACGTGCCGGGGGCGGGACGAGTGAGCGGACGATTCCGATCGGCGAGTTGTATCGGAACGATGGGATCGACTATTTGACGAAGCGGCCGGAGGAGATTTTGGCGGAGATCTTGCTGCCTGGGGAGGCGGATGCGGCGCACTGTAGGAGCGCGTTCTGGAAGCTTCGGCGGCGGGGGTCGATCGACTTCGCGGTTCTTTCGGCGGCGGTGGCGGTTTGGGTGGACGGGGGTGGTGTGGTCACGAAGGCGAATATAGTGCTGGGGTCGGTCGCGTCGTGCCCTAGTGTCGCGGAGGAGGCGGGGGCAGCGTTGGTCGGGCGGAAGTTAACCGAGGAAGCGATCAGGGAGGCGGCGGGGCTGGCGCGGAAGGTGGCTACGCCGTTCGATAACACGGATTTTCAGGCTCAGTGGCGGGGGGGGATGGTGGAGGGGTGGGTGGTGGGGGTGTTGCGGGGGGGGACAGCCGGGGACCAACACATCTCGACAAGCTCTTCTCTAGTTGTCATATAATGGACAACGCAGAACAGGGAGCAAATCAGGCCACTAGCAGATCAGAAAAGGGGAAATTGTGGAGACCGACCAGCTAGAATTCTCTATCCTCACCGAGCGGCCCGTCGTCAGGAGCGATCAATCATCTGATATCGACGTCGCGATCGACCTAGCAACCAGCAAGAGCATTGAAGCGCACGCTGCGAATTACGCTATAAATCTGTGCGTGGTGGTAGACCGAAGCGGTAGCATGGACGGGGTCAAGCTCGAACACGCAAAGAAGAGTTGCCTGGATATCTACGACAGCCTAAACTCGAACGATCGATTCACCGTACTTGCATTCGATACTGAAGTCATATCTGTCGTGAATCCACAAACTCCGCCAACCCAAATAAGAGATCGCATTCAGGCGCTAAAATCAGGTGGCACGACTGACCTATCCAAAGGATGGTACCTTGGATTGCTCGAACTGCAGACCTACGCAAGCGAGAAACACATTAATCGACTTATCCTACTTTCTGACGGCCAGGCAAACGCTGGAGAGAAAAAACCAAGCGTTCTTGGATCGGAATCAAGTAGAGCCCGCAACGAACTCGGAATCACGACCTCTACAATTGGAATTGGGTCCGACTTTCAAGAAGATATCCTCGCCGCATTAGCCCTCGAGTCCGGAGGTCGATTTTGGTACATCGGCGAAGCTCGAATCGAAGATATAATCAAAGAAGAGTTTAGCGGAGCATTATCGGTGCTCTTGGAACGCCCAGGAGTAGAACTTAGCTTACCTCCAGGCGTATCGATTGGCCGCGAGTTGAACAATCTTCCGAAGATTTCAAACCGCTACCGCCTCCGCCCCATAAAATCAAACGATCGGTTTTCTTTTGCGTTGCGACTTCGGGTTGATCCTACGCTGATCAC
>JBBSBW010000102.1:0-7538 GCA_038250865.1 Thermoanaerobaculia bacterium
CCCCCCAAAACGCGCCTAACGCTTTCTAAACCTCCCCGCCTTGCCCCCCGCCCTTGGGGCAACCCCACAACCGCCCCCGGGGGGGCCCGCGTCCCCACACCGGCCGGCCCCCCCGCTTCGTTTACAGCAACTTCATCACTCGATCGGCCAGGCCACCGTCGCCCAAGACCACCGACAGGTTGGCCTTCGCAGCCACCTTTTCGAGGACCTCCAGCTCCCGCAGCCGCATCAGCGTCGGGTTCGACTCGAAAATCCGCGCCGTGTTCGCCTGCGAGCGGATCGCCGCGGTCTCCTCGCGACGGGTCACGAGCTGCACCTCGGCCGCCTTCTGCGCCTCGATCACCCGGTTCAAGATCTCCTTCATCTCGCCCGGCAGGATCACGTCGCGGATGCCGACACCCTTGAGCTCCAAGCCCAGGGCTTCGGCCGTCGGCGCGAGCCGCTCGCGCAGCTCACCCACCACGCCATCCTTCTCCGCGAGCAACGCATCGAGAGAACGCGCGCCGACGATCTCGCGCAGAGCGAGCTGCGCCTGCCGGTAGAGCGCCTGACGGAAGTCGTCGACCGTCGTCGCGGCCTTCACCGGATCGACGAGCCGGAAACCGACCAACGCGTTCAAACGCAACGTCACCCGATCCGCCGTCATGATCTCCTGGCCCGAGATGTCGAGCGTCTGCTCGCGCAGATCGAGCGCCAAGACCTGCATCTTCCCTTCGCCCCTCCAGAGCGCATGGGCGCCCGGCGCCAGTTGACCGATCAGGCGGCCGTCCTGAAACAGAAGGCCCGCCCAACCCGCCGGAACGACCGAGGTTTCGAGCAGCTCGGCAGCACCGCGAGCGGCGAGAACGAGCGGCAGGTCGGTATGGACGAACGGCTGCTGCCGGGCATCCACCACCTCGACCTTGACCGTGCGATCGACCTGCCAGAGCGCCCGCACGCCTGGACCGCAGACCGCGGTGATTCGGCCGTCGATCGAGACCACCGCGCGCTCGTGATCTTTGAGATCGATCGCGACCAGCTCGTTCCCGAGCTTGCCCGAACGGACGATCGCTTCGAGTTCCTTGTGCCCGAGCCACGGCTCGCGCACCGAAACCCGATCGACCGCAAGGTCGGTGAAGGGCGCCGCGAGCAGGTGCCAACCCGGCGCGAGCGGGCGATCGAACGCGCCGTCGCGGAACAGGAGGCCGCGCTCGTTGGCGCGAACTTTGAGGAACTGGATCGTCATGCTCCACCTTCTTTCAAAACGCCCTGCCAACGCGGCAGTGCCGAAAAAACCTTGTGAAAAGTGATCGCCGGAAGGGCGAGACCGCGCCCACCGCGCGCTCCGGTGCGGAGTGCCGAAACCGATCGACTTTCCGATCGTGCGACCCGAAGCGAGGTACTGAACCTTCCTCGGTCCGTGAAGCGACGAGCTTCCTGACGAGCGGCACGAACGACACTACAAGGCACCTTCGTGCGTTGGCTTACCCGCCCTGTTTCGCGATCCCTTTCCCTGCGGATCGCCGAGCGAGAGCGGTACGGCCGGGTGATGCGTTTTCGATCCCGCACTTCCGGACGATCGGGTTTGCAAAAGACCGTTTATCAGACGGTTGGTTGTCGGCGAGGGAGTCGAACCCCCGACACTCGGGTTAGCGGCCCGGTGCTCTACCACTGAGCTAGCCGTTGGTGCTGCAAAGCCGTCCGCTTTCAGAACCTGCGGCGGAACGCGAACGAGCCAAAGGCACGACGCGCCGTGCGGAGACGGACGACAGGACACCCAAAACGCAAAAAGCCTTCCGAAAGGAACGCTCCCGGAAGGCTTTCGAAACGAACGCTTTCGCGTTCCGATCGATGTCTACCCTACCGTGGAGATGTCTCCGCGCGATTCCACCCGCGGCCGACGAATGTTCCTGGCCGTAAACAGGCCGGAGCGCTCGACACGGGTTGAATGGATTTAAGTTCAGGACAACGCTTCATCGCGGTGATCTCCAAAAGGGAGGCGGAATATAAAGGGGGTTCCTCGGAAATGTCAACCCCTAAATTCACAGAAATTTTTCAGACCTCTTGCCCAGGCAAGAACGGCGGCACCGGGCAGTCGAGCGAATCGGCGATCGCGCGCAGCAGCTCGGCTTCGGCGACGGTCACTTTTCGATCGGCGACGACGCAGGCGGTCGCGGCTTCGAGCAGACGCTTCTTGCCTTGCGGCACCAAACCGGCGAGCGAGCGCAGCGCGCGATCGATCACCTCGGGCGGGCAGTCGTCGCGGCTGGAGAAAGAGATCGCTCCGGCCTCGCCGCCGAGCAAGCGCAGCGCCGCATCGAAGCTCGCCGCTTCGGCCGCGGGTTCGTCGGAGCCGCAGGCGTGGCCAAGGGCCGAGAGCACCAGCACCACCTCGGTCGTGCGATCGGCGAGCTGGGCGGTCGGCGCCCCCTTCGCCCGGGTTCCGCCGAACACCGGACCGAGGTGGCGGACCAGCGCGCGCTGGAGCACCAGCTCGAACAGCGAAATCCGCGAATCGGCGACGATCAGCGCGTGGGTCGTGGTGCGAAACGCGTCCCACTGCGGGCGCGACATCTGGCGCAGCGCGGGCAGCGCCAGATCGAGCAACGGCAGCCGCGCCGCGTCGGGGCAGGTCGCGAGGATCGCGGCGGCCTTTTGCGTCTCGTCGAACAGGAAGCGCCCCGCGCCTTCGAGTGCTTTGACCTGAACGATTCGGACTTCCGGATCGTGATCGAGCAGCAGGGCGAACAGGAGAGCCGGCGCGGTGGCGGGCTCCCTGGCGCGCTCCCTCAAACCCGCCGGCAGGCTGGCGAGAAACTGCGTCGCGTAATCGACATGGGTCGCTTGGACCGTGCCCACCCGCGCCGCGATCGTGTGGCCGCCCAGGCCCACCACCCCGGCCGCCAGACGCTCTTCGTCCCCGGGGATCGAGCCCGCCCCGGCGACAGCAGCGACGAATCCGGGCCCTGGATCGGTCGCCGCGAACGTGCCGGTAAAGCTCGGATCGAGCCGGCGGATGCGATCTTCGAGCGGCGGATGGGTGGAGAGCGCGCCGATCCAGCTCGCCTTCAAGCCGTTCGAGAAATAGAGGTGGCTCGCCTGCTCGGCGTTCGGGTTCGCGATCTTCGAGCCGTCTTTGGCCCCGCCGATCTTCTTGAGCGCGTCGGCGAGGCCGAGCGGATTCCGCGTGAATTGCACGGATGAGGCGTCGGCCAAAAACTCCCGCTGGCGCGAGATCCCGCTCTTGATCAGCCGGCCGAAGAAGACGCCGATACCGCCGATTACCACCAGCGCAAGGCCGAACAGCGGAATCGCCGCCCCGCCCCCTTTCTTGTCGCTGCCACCGCTGCGCCCCCCTGTGCTGCGCAGGATCCAATAGCCGATGAAAGCGATCACCATCAGCCCGTGGAGCCAGCCGATCAGGTGCAGGTTCAGCCGCGCATCGGCGTTCAAGATGTGCGACAGCTCGTGGCCGATCACCCCCTGCAGTTCGTCGCGCTCCAGCCGGTCGAGGCAACCGCGGGTGACGCCGATGATCGAATCGCCGGGCGCCCAGCCGGCGGCGAACGCGTTGATCCCCGGTTCCTTGTCGAGCACCACCACCGAAGGCACCGGCATGCCCGCCGCGAGCGCCATCTCCTCGACCACGTTCAACAGCCGACGCTCGGCGGGCTCGGTGGTGTTCGGGGCGATGCGCCGCGCGCCGAGCAGATTGGCGATCGCCTCCGAGCCGGAGCGCAGGCTCCAGATCTTGTACAGGGTGGACAGCGAGATCACCGCGAGGGTGATCGTCGCCGCCCCAACGAAGACGTCCGGGTTCCAGAACGGCCCGCTCCCCCCTGTTTCCGTCTTGTAGAGCACGAGCCGGACGGCAACGTAGACGCAGGCCACGACAGCGGCCACGGCGAGCGCGAAAAGCGCCATCAACCGCGTCGTGTGGCGCTGTGCCCGCTCCTGGGTGGCGAAGAAATCCATCACCTGGCTCCCTGTAGTGGCTCAGTTTGTCCCGCAGCGACTGGCTGCTGCCGAAGGCGCCCGAAGGAGCGAGCAGCCAAACTGAGCCACTACCCTCTTTCAGGTGAACGAGACCTTGACCGCCTCACGCTCGACCGGCACGGTGATCTCGAACAGCGTCGCGGGCTGGAAGCCGAACGCCCCGGCAAACATCGCGGCGGGAAAACGCTCGCGCGCCGTGTTGTAGCTCATCACCGCGTCGTTGAACGCCTGGCGCGAGAAGGCGACTTTGTTCTCGGTCGAGGTCAGCTCCTCTTGCAACAGCGCCATGTTCTGGTTCGCCTTCAAGTCGGGATACGCCTCGGCGAGCGCGAACATCTTGCCCAGCGCGCCGGTGAGCGCCCCTTCGGCGGCCATCGCCCCCGCGACCGCCTGGCCGTCCGCCGGATTCGCCGCCGCGCGGCCGACCGCGGAGCTCGCCGCATTCCGCGCCGAGATCACCGCTTCGAGCGTTTCGCGCTCGAATTTCATGTAGCCCTTGGCGGTCTCCACCAGGTTGGGGATCAGGTCGTAGCGCCGCTTGAGCTGCACGTCGATCTGGGCGAACGCGTTCTTGAACCGATTGCGCAGACCGACCAGGCCGTTGTAGAGACCCACCACCCAGAAGACGATCAGCACGGCCACTACGACGAGAACGATCAGGAAAGTCATGCGGGCCTCCGTTCGGGTTCGGTGCTCGGGCGCAATGTTATCACCTGCCCGTCCGGCCTTCTCGGCGGTCGACCGGCTCGATCAAATACCCTCGTGAGACGAATCCCCTAGCGCTTCATCAGCCGGAGTGCGAATTCCCGCCCCAGGCCCTGCGGGTAGGCCAGGGTGATCCAGAGGAGCGCCGCCGCTTCGAGGAGTGCGGAGTTGGCGAGCGGGCCGGCATCCACGGGATCGAAACCGAGATCCGCGGCAAGAGCGTGAGCCACTTTCTTCGCCTCGGCGTCGTCCCCGGCATAGAGCATCGTCGCGGCACCCTCGCTATAAACCGGGTTCGCCATGTTGTTCGATCCGGTCGAGTTGAAGATCTTCACCACCCGCGCGCCCGGCGCCCAAGCCGCCACCTGCTGCCCACCACTCCCGGCTGGCGGCACGATCAATCCGGCCAGATTCGGTTTGAGCGGATTCGTCGCATCGAGCACCACCTTGCCCGAAAGGTCTCCCGCGCCCGCAAGCGCACTTTCGGTCGCCTCCCACGGAAGTGCGAGAACGACCACGTCGGCGAAAGCCACCGCCTCGGTCGCCGTGCCCGAGTGTGCGCCCGTCTCCTCGATCAGCGCCGAAAGTCGCGATTCCGACTCGGCCGACCCACCCCGGACGACGAAGAACACCGAATGCCCCGCTCCCGCCCAGCTCTTCCCCAAAGCGCTCCCAACGCTGCCGCCGCCGAAGATTGCGATCTTTTGTGGTTGTGTGGTCATGGTTCTTTCTCCCTTCGGTTGGTTGTAGGGAGTCGAACGCGGGTGGGGGGCGGCGGTATTCCAGGGGTGAGACCCTTTGATGGATCATCTCTAGCCTAGTGCCCCATGGGAGTCGGCTTATCGTAAAAGGCGTCACGCCAGTCAACGAGTTCGTCCATAATTGCTTCTGAGAGCGCGTCAGCATTTCTCCCTACCGGTTCCCTGCGAGGAGAGCCTCCCTTCCAGGCGGTTTGTGCCTCTTGGAGCCATGTCACTAGGGCCGCTGAATGTTCTGCTTGCTGCTCGTACTCGCCATGGTGCAAGATTGCACCCAGCGCCGAAGCGAATGCGGGTAGGACAATCACCATTGGACCGGTCACTTGTGAATTTAAGTGAAATAAGTGCAGAATGCACCCTGCTAGCGCCAAGAGGAAAAAGCTGAGACATGTCAAGTGGATTCGTTCAGCGGTCCTTGCTTGGGAAGTCCTCCTTCCTTCATGGTATTTGATTTGGCTTGCAGTGAAAGCGATGACCGCTCCTCGACAGTAATTCAAATAGCCCTGGTCAATTTTAACCAAGGGAAGAGGTGCTTCCCTAAGCAATCCGGAAGAATATATGAACAGCCAGCTCCTACCAAGCTGGCCAGTTCCGATATGCGCAGGAGCTCGAAATGGAGGTCGTCGCCATGCTTGCGGGGCGAGAAAGTGCATCTGGCGCAGTACTTCCGCAAGCCAACGATAGTCGAGCCAGCGCTCGTGCCAGCGTTTGACTCCGCCAGTAACGGTCACTATAAGAATGACCAAGATCAGAATCAACTCCAGCCAAGTCCAAACCTCCGAAGGTTCTTTAGCGGTTCCGATGTGGCCTTGGAATGCCAACAGTACCACCGTTGCGCCGAGCAGGTAGTTGAGAACGAAAGATGAACGATAGAGCCGTCCGTAGTAGTTTGCCAGGCGATCAACCCATGTGAAGGGCCAAAGAAAAGTCTGAGTAATTGGCTCATGAACCTTGCTGGCTTCACGGCTCAGACGTCCCCAGATCGATCGCCAAGAATCTTTGCAGTCTTCCTTATCGACCGCCGAAAGGAACCGACTGGTCTCGGCAAAGTAATCCTTTGCCTTTTCGAGTTCGCTGCTACTTCGACCCAACCAAGTAAAGAGTCTACCGAGGAAGTTTTCGTTCTCGACTTTTTCTGCCGAATCGAAGACTAACTCCTTGACGAGTCGGCGCTCAAGATTGTCTTTGAGTTCGCCTAGCTCGACGACGGGTACTGGCTGAAGTGCCTTGATCAAAGTCGGTGTTTCCGGATGAGCGGGATCCATCCAAATTGTAGGGATGCCTCGCTCCATTGCGCGCCCCATGACATCTCGCGTTCCGCCAACTCCTTTTGCAGGTTGACCCCGCCATACTGCGATGAGGACATCACAGTTAGCGACGAGTGCCTCCGCAAGATCTCCGAATGCCTCGCAGCGTTCTGGATCAACCCCACCATCTAGCTCTAAGGCGGGCAACGCTCGCGGCAAGAATCTATCGAATTCCGCCAGTGATTCGGCACCTCCTTTGAAGCTGCCCTTGTAGACCTCGCGCTCGAAAGGAAGGATATAGTCGATCTCCAGGCCCAAATCGAGAGCTGCTTGCGCAGCGAGCCGATCCGCACCTTCGGCCAGCGCTGAAACGAGACGACATTCCACTTTCTTTCCATAGGCAAAAGAGACTTTTGCTGCCGCAATCGATGCACCTTCCCGAATCTCCTTGAGCAACGTGATCATTGAAGCGCCTAGCGCAATCGAAGATTCAAGGCCCAACTTACGATGTCCCGTTATACCCACCCGAATGGTGAGTGGAACCTTCGGCGGATGTTTTTCCAGAGCACTGTTGTCTGCCATCGTCTAACCTCTTCGAGTGACTTCAGGCAGATTGTACATGAAGGATTGCTCGTGGAGGTAATCACCAGCTACTCACGCTCGCGCCGTGGGGTGGGCGAAAGCGGCGATACGTCGCCGCACTGCAAACTGGGGCACTCCTCATGCAGGTGTAGCTAAATCGGCCCCACTCGAGGGACGCCGGCAGGCATGTTCTTGACCGTCTCGTGACGTTTGTTGGCGTTGTCGGGACTCGGACCTGATCCGAAAAAAGGTAGATCGCACGGAGGGTTTC
>JBBSBW010000103.1:0-6835 GCA_038250865.1 Thermoanaerobaculia bacterium
GGTAGGACATCCGCTGGTCGTCCTGGCTCTGGCCGAGCGGCAGGTAGATCCCCTGCGGATCTTCTTTCTGGAAGCCGTTCATGCCGAGATCCGGCACCACCGCGACGATCCGCCGCCAGGCGCCTTCGGTGCCGTGACCGATGCGGATCCTTTGTCCCATGGCGTTCTTGCCTGGGAACACCTTCGAGGCGAAGCTCGCGTTGACCATCGCCACCGGCTCGGCGCCTTCCCGATCGAGCCGCGTGAAATCGCGCCCGTCGAGCAGCCGCGCTTCGAACATCGCGAAGAATCCGGGCGAGACGGTCTGCAACCGCGCCTGCGGCAGGTCGTTCGCCTTGGCATAAGCGCGCCCTTCGACCGCGTACGAGTCGGTGCCGGCGCCGTTATAGGGGAGAGCCGAGGTTGCGGCGACCGCCGTCACCCCCGGTTTGCCGTCCAGCCGGTCGAGGATCTGCTCGTAGGTCTGGATGCGCTTGCTTTGCGTCGGATAGGCCGCTTCGAACAGGGGCACCCGAAAGGTCAGAAGGTTCTTGGTGTTGTATTGAGCGTCCGCGCCGCGGGCTTGGACCACGCTTTTCACCATCAGCCCGGCCATCACCAGCAGCAGGCAGGAGAACGCGATCTCGGCGATCACGATCGAGCGGCTGAACCAACCGAGCCGCAGGCTCGACGAGCCGCGCCCTTCGTCCTTGAGCACCTCGTTGACGTCCGCCCGCGAAGCTTGAAAAGCCGGGAACAGGCCGCTCGCGAAACCGGCGATCAGCGCCAGGCCGAGCGTGAACAGGACCGCGAGCCGGTCGAGTTCGATGTGCAGCCAGTAGGGAGGATCGGTGGGCACGATCGCCCGATTGAAGCCCGCTACGCCAAGATAAGCGAGGCCCAATCCAAGGCCGGCTCCGAGCGCCGCGATCATGAAGCTCTCGGCGAGGATCTGCACCAGGACGCGACGGCGGCCGGCGCCGAGCGCCGAGCGGATCGCCAGCTCCCGGGTGCGGGTCGAAGCCCGGGCGAGCATCAGATTCGCCACGTTCAGGCAGGCGATCAGCAGGACGCAGAAGACGCCCGCGAGCATCAAGAAGAGGAGGCTGGAGATTTCCTTGGGGATGAACTCCTGCATCAAGGGTTTCACCACCGCATCCACTCCGGCGTTGGTGTCCGGATACTGCGCCGCGAGCCGCTTCGAGATTCCTTGGATCTCGGCCCGCGCCGTCTCGAGCGTAGCGCCTGCCTTCAAACGGCCGACCACTTCGTAGGTGTCGCCCTCGCCCCGCTTCGTCTTGGCCGGATCGATCAGGAGCGGCGACCAGACCTTCTGGTTGAACGGAAACTCGAACTTCTCCGGCATGATGCCCACGACCGTCGCCGGCTCGGCGTTCACCCGCACGGTCCGGCCGAGAATCTGCGGATCGGCGCCGTAGCGCTCCTTCCAGGTCTGCCAGGAGAGGATGGCGACGTGAGGAGCCCCCGGGAGATCCTCCCCCGGCAGGAACGACCGGCCGCGGGCGGGCTTGGCGCCGATCAGATCGAACAGGTTCGCGGTAATGAACGCGCCGTCGATCCGCTCCGGCCGCGCATTGCCGCTCGCGCTGCCGCTCAACGAAAACGTGGTGGGCTCAAACGCGGCGAGACCGGTGAACGAGGTCTGCTGCGCGCGCCAATCGAGGAAGTCGTGAAGCCCCACTTCGAGGCTCTTCTGATCGTGCGACAGGTTCTGATTTTCGAGGTGGATCAGGCGGCCGGAATCGGGCAGCGGCAAGCCGCGCAGGACGATGCCGTAGACGATTGAAAACATCGCGGCGGTCAAGCCGATGCCGAGTCCTAGAGCGACGACGGCGGCGACCGTCTGCCCGGGGGTCTTGGACAACATGCGTAGGCCGTAGCGGAAATCTCGGAACAGGTGGCTCATGGCGGTCTCCAACGGATTAGCCGTTCGAACCGCTCTACGCTTGCGGGGGGTCAAAAGTTACAGAGCGCCCGGTGAGGTTTCGATTTGTCCCGCAGCGACTGGCCGCTGCCGAAGGCGCCCGAAGGAGCGAGGAGGCAAATCGAAACCTCCCTACAGCGCGGGAGAAAGTAGCAGCAGGGCCAGAAGCGCCGCCTGTCCGGCGAGCCGATCGACGACCAGGTGCTCGTCTTCGGCATGCGCCCCGCCGCCCACCGCCCCGAGTCCGTCGAGCGTCGCGGTATGAAGGCTCGCCAGGCTGCCGTCCGAGCCGCCGCCGACGGAGGCCTCTCCGAGCGTCTGCCCCAACGCCGCCGCGCACTCCTGGGCCTGGGCGAAAAGCCTGCGGTTGCGGTCGGTCCGTTCGAGCGGCAGCCGCTCGATCTCGCCCTCCACTTCGATCCTCACGCCCGGCACAGTGGGGGCCAAAGCGCGGATCGCCCGTTCGAGTTCGGCCCCGGCGGCGGTCGAGGTAAAACGAACGTCCACTTCCGCCCGCGCCTCGGCGGCGACGACGTTGCCCCGGGTTCCGCCCGAGACCACGCCGACGTTGACGGTCGTTCCCGAGTCCGGATCGCTCAGAGCGGCAAGCCGCTCGATCGCCCGCCCCAACTCGCGGATTGCGCTCGCCCCCTGTTCCGGATGCAGGCCGGCATGGGCGGCGCGGCCGAGGAACCGCAAGCCGAAGCGGGCGACCCCTTTGCGCTCGGTCTTCGCCCGTCCCTCCGCCCCGAACGCCGGTTCGAGCACAAACGCCCGGGTCGCGCGCCGCGCCAGCCTATGGATGCGCCGCGCCGAATCGGGGCTTCCCAGCTCTTCATCGGAATTCAAGAACAGGACGGGGGCAAGAGCAGAGGTCACGCCGCTCTCCCGTTCGAGATCGGCGAGCGCGAGGAGCGCGAACACCGCGATCGCGACTCCCCCCTTCATGTCGAACACTCCAGGTCCGTAGAGCCGGCCTTCGGCTTCGCGCACCGGCATGGCGGACAGAGTGCCGATCGGCCAGACCGTATCGACGTGACCGAGCAGCAGCTGATATCCGCTTCGCGGTCGGCGGGTCGAGCGCGCGAGCAGCTGGCCGCCGCTGGTAGTGCCCGCGAGCCGACGGATGGCGAGGCCGGCAGGCGCGAGCGCCTCTTCGATCAATCCGAAGACCGGAGCCTGGGTCGAGGGTTCGTGCGACGGAGATTCGATCGCGGCGAGGCGAGAGACGAGATCGACCAGCTCCGCGCCGCGACGGGCGAGCCGGTCGGAGATCCGCGCCGCAAGCTCAGGAAGCGGCGGCGCCGCGATCACTCAGATCCCGTGCCGGTCGCCTGCTCCAGGCCGCGCCAGGTCGTCTCGGCGTCGTCGAAGATCGGCAGATTCGGCTGGATGCCGCGCGCCGCGTTGACGTGCCAGCTCCAGAGCAGCGACCACTTGAGATAGGTGCCGTAGCTCTGGAGCATGCAGAAGACCAAGCCGTGCATGCCATCGAAGAGGCCGAACTGGAGGACATAGGTGCGGAAGAAACGCCATGCCGAGCGGCCCCAGATCTCCAAGATCCCCGAGCGCTTGCCGTCCCGCCACTGCTGGGAGGCACCCCAGAAGCTGTACTTCTCGATCCGCCGGACGTATTCGTCGAGCGCATCGGTCATGTAGTGCTCCATTGGGTTCTTGAGCAGCGGCGCCGGGCCGCGGGTCACCATGTCGGCGTGGACCCGGCGGTTCGGGTAACGGGCGGTTCCCTGGCGGACCAGCCGCACCACCTGGTCGTGCTGCCAGCCGGAGAAGCGGATCAGCTTGCCGAGAAAGTAGACCCGGCGCCGGATGGTGTAGGCGTCGGCCGTGGCCCCCACGGCGAGCAGAGTCTCGATCTCGCGCTGGAGCACCGGGGTGCAGCGCTCGTCGGCGTCGAAGATCAAGATCCAGTCGTTTTCCACCTGGTCCATCGCCCAGTTCTTCTGGGAGGCCGACCCGTAATAGGTGCGCTGGAGGAACCGCACCTTCGGATAGCTCCGGCAGATCTCCGGCGTCCGATCGGTCGAGAACGAATCGACGACGAAGATCTCGTCGCACCAGAGGAGCGACTCGATGCAGCCGGCGATGTTTTGCTCTTCGTTGAAGGTCGTGACGATGGCCGACACCTTGGCCCGATTCGGTGCGGTGGCGGCAACGGCGCGATTCGTCGTCTCCTCGGGCATCTTCGGGTTCTCCTCAAAACGGTGCGGCGGGCCGCCGGCCAAGCGTATCATCCGCCCGGCGTTCTCCCTTATCATCCACCTGGCACCTCCGACTTCGAGCCGCCGTCCCGATATGTTTAGAGACCTCTTCGTCTTCTCCCTCCTCCTTACGCTCAAGGCGTTTGCGCGGACGTTCTATCGGATCCGCATGGAGTGGATCAACAATCCGCCGCCCGATCGCTGGCGCCATCTGCGGTTGGTCACGATCCTCAACCACACCAGCCTGTTCGAGCCGCTGTTTGCCGGCGGGTCGCCCAATCATTTCCTCTGGCGGCTCGCCCGCCACGGCGTGCTGCCGGTCGCCAAGAAGACGGCCGACCGGGCGGTGGTGGGAAAATTCTTCAGCCTGATCGCCAAAAACGTCATCCCGATCACCCGGGCTCGCGACGAGAGCTGGAAGCAGGTGCTCTCGCAGATCGATCCCGACGCGATGGTGGGCATAGCGCCCGAGGGAAGAATGAAACGAGCGACCGGCCTCGACTCCGAAGGGCGCCCGATGAGCGTGCGCGGCGGGATCGCCGACATCCTCGACTCGCTCGGCGAGGGACGGATGCTCCTCGCCTACAGCGGCGGGCTCCACCACGTCCAGGTCCCCGGGCAGCGGTTTCCCCGCCTGTTCCAGACGATCCGCATGCGCCTCGAAGTGGTCGAGATCAGCGAATACCGCCGCGCCATGATGGAGCGCGGCGGCGGCACCCCCGAGGGGTTCAAGGCCGCGGTGATCGCCGACCTGGAGCGTCGGCGGGATATGTACTGTCCGACGGACGCCTGAGTCACTTGAACGCTGAGGCGGTACGCCTCGTCCGCCGTCAGTCGTCGGTGGGTTCAGGCACCGGCCCGACCCGCCGCTCGAACCGCACAGCCAGCCGCATGATTTCCCGCCGCTGTTCCGCCGCCCATTCGCACAACCGCCGGTCGGCCGGGTCGAGCGGCGCCCCTTCGAGGGTATCCGCCTGCCGCGGCCCGTCCGCCACCTCGTCCGCGCAATCCTGGAGGTGCCGCAGCTCGCGCCCGATGGCCCGCAACATCGCCCGGGACGCCGATTCGCCGAGCGTGCGCGGTTCGATCGGCTGCTCGCTCACGCCTCGGAAAAGTGTCTCGGCGACGAATTCTAGAACCCGCCGAATGTGCGGAATCCGCAGGAAGCGCAACAGCGCGGTCTCGCGCAGCAGCCCCGTCCGCCGACGCGCACCAGCCTGCTTTTCCAATTCCTTCTCGATCGTCTCCTTGATCGGTTCCACCTTCTTCACGAAGCCACTCCCAAATCCCGCCACGCATCGTCACGCAGCGCGGTGATCGCGGCAGCGCGCCGGGCGCACCGCCGTATTCGGATCAGATGGAGGAACGGCGCCGGCTCGATCGCGCCCCGGCGCAGGATCGCGGCCCAGACGCGCATCGTGATCAGGCCGCCTTCCGGCAAGACCCCGGCCCCTTCCTTCGCCAGATTTTCGATCCGGCCGGCGAGCGCGGGAAGCAACTCGCCGTGATTCAAATAAAGAAGGCTACGACCCAGCTCCAAGGTCGCTTCGGCGGCGGCCAGCGGGTCGTTCAAGTATTCGTAGCCCCAGGCCGCCCGTTCGAACTGCACCGCCGCCTCGGTGAAGTCTTCCGCTTTCGTGGCGCTCTCGCCGCGGTGCATGAGCATTCGGGCGAAGCGGCGGACGCTCTTATCGCCGGGAAAGCTCGTGCGCGCCCGGCCGCCGGGGCCGTGGCTCGAATTGCGGTTGGGGGCGTCGGCCATACGCCGAACATTACGCTCGAACCGCACTAAGAAACTTGAACACCTTAAAGTCTCCAGCGCTGGGTACGCCGTGAAACCGATGTTTCCCGAAGGCGACGTTTACCAGGCGAAGCGCCTGGTGGGGCAGAAAAAGACCCGTAAATCCGTGTCACGCAAAGCCCTTGGCCCGCACCCTACTTTCACAGAGACCCTGACAATGGCCCCCACGATTGGCCCGGTGTTGCCGAGCGCGTTCAAAGCGCTATGTTCCGTGCTCCGATTGGAGCAGGGGAAGTTTGCCCGCGCCTTGGGCGTTTCGCGCACGACGCTCTACCGGATCGAAACGGGAATCTCCGAGCTGTCGGAAGAGCAGGTGGAGACGTCGAAGGCGATCCTCGAAGTCACCCCGGAAGAATTCGAAGCCGCCGTCCATTGGGTGACGCTGGTCTTCAACCGTCTGAACTCAGGTGTCGCCCCGCCCGCCCCCGACAGCCGCCGGGGCCGGCTCGCCCGGCAGTTCGAGGCGGTGGTCCGCGATGCGCGTGCCTTTCTCGAATCGAAGATCCGCGAGATCGAAGTCGAAGAGGCAAAGCAGGAGGCGGAACAGTTTTGGCAGGAGCTGGCCACGCGGCCGCAGCGAGAGCGCATCCTCAGGGTCGAGACCTGCGACGAGTTTCTCACCCCGGCGTTCATCGCCCGACTGTGCGACGAGAGCGCCAAGGCTGCCGCGAAGCGCGCCTCGGATTCGGTCGAGTTGGCGGATCTCGCCTTAAAGGTCGCGGAGCGGGCGCCGGGGACGGCAGCGCATCGCTCCGGGCGCCTGAACCAAGCCTGGGCTTTCGTCGGCAATTCGCGCCGGGTGAGCAATGCGCTTGGGGGGGCGGATCTGGCTTTCTCGTCGTCGCGGGAGTTCAGGTTGCAGGGCGAAGGCGAAGAGCCGGAGTTTTTCGA
>JBBSBW010000104.1:0-6635 GCA_038250865.1 Thermoanaerobaculia bacterium
GAGGAGTAGATCGCAGGCGGAGCGTGAGCACACTCGAAGGCGTGGCGTTTGTTCCCTGGGCGCGCCAGGCTCCAGCCTGGCTGTTTCTCGAAGCAAGGAAGAGGTCGGCGATCCGAACCCCAAAGCGCCAGGCTGGAGCCGGGCGAGCCCAGGAGGAGGGCCAACGTCTCGCGCTCGACGAAAGAAACCCAGATCCGGCTTTCTCTCTCGCTCGATGGCGGCGGTCGGCGGATCGGGGTGCCGAACGGCTTCTTCGGCCACATGCTGGAAGCGCTCACGACCCATGCGGGATTCGGCATCGATCTGGAGGCCTCCGGCGACACCCATGTCGATCTGCACCATACGGTCGAAGACGTGGGGATCGCGATCGGCGAGGCGATCGGCTCGGCGTTGGGCGACCGGCGGGGGCTCGTTCGCTTCGCCCATGCCTACGCCCCGCTCGACGAGGCGCTGGCGCGGGCGGTGGTCGATCTCTCCGGCCGCGGGTCGTTCCATTGGAGCGTGCCGTCGGAGCTGGCCGACGCTTGGGTGACCGCGGAGTTTCCGCTGTCGCTGGTCGCCGATTTCTTCGCCGCGCTCGCCGATCGGGGGCGGTTGACGCTCCATCTCGACGTGCTGTCGGCGAGGAACGGCCACCACGCGGCGGAGGCTGCGTTCAAAGCGGCGGCGCTCGCGCTGCGTCAGGCGGTGGCGCTTCGGCCCGGCTCTTCCGACGTGCCGAGCACCAAAGGGACGTTGTCCGTATGAGCGCCCCGACCACGATCGTCGACCTCGGCGTCGGCAACCTCGGCAACGTCGTCCGGGCGATTGATCACGTGGTGGGGCATGTCGGCGGCGCGGCGTTGGTGACCGCAGACCCCGGGGCAATCGCCGCCTCGCGCCGGCTGATTCTGCCGGGGGTGGGGGCTTTCGGGCCGCCGCGCGAGGTGCTTCGCGGCGGGATCGAAACGGCGCTGCGCGCAGCCCTGGCCGAGGGCGCCTGGCTGCTCGGGATCTGCGTCGGGTTCCAGCTGCTGTTCGAGTCGAGCGAGGAGTTCGGCATCACCGACGGTTTGGGATTGCTCCCCGGCCGGATCGTCCGTCTGCCGGACGGGGTGCCGTTGCCGCACATTGGCTGGAACCGGCTGCACGATCTCGCTCCTCATCCGCTGCTCGCCGGGCTTCCCCCCGACCCTTGGGTCTATTTCGTTCACAGCTTCGCTCCCGAGGAAGCGGACGAGGTGACGCTCGCTCGCACTCTTCATGGCCGGAGCTTCACCTCGGTGGCCGGCCGCGGCCGGGTGCTCGGCTGCCAGTTCCATCCGGAGCGCAGCGGGCCCTCGGGTCTGAAGATCCTGGCGAACTTCCTTGCGCTGTCAGAAAGGGGCGAGTGATGGAGTTGCTGCCCGCGATCGACCTGCGCGGCGGCCAGGCCGTCCGTTTGCGCCAGGGAGACGACTCCCGGCGGACGACGGTCGGCGACGACCCCGAAGCTGTGCTGGAGCGATTCGCCGCGGCGGGGGTTAGGCTCGTCCATGTCGTCGATCTGGATGCCGCGTTGGGGGAGGCGCCGCAGCGCGATTTGATCGGACGAATGATTGAACGGATGATCGGACGGATGACGGGAAAGAGAACCGCGATTCAGCTCGGCGGTGGTCTGCGCGACCGGGCATCGATCGAAGCGGCGCTCGAGCTGGGCGCGGAGCGGGTGGTGGTGGGCTCGCTCGTCGCCCGCGATCCCGATCTCTTCGCCGAGATCGCCGCGGCCCACCCGGGGCGGCTGGTGCCCGCGCTCGACCTTTCCGGAACGAGCGGCGAGGTGCGCATCTCCGGCTGGCGCGAAGGGGCGGCGCGTTCGCTCGCCGAGCTTTCGGCCGCTCTGATCGGCTGCCCCTCCCCCGCGGTGTTGGTGACGGATGTCGATCGCGACGGCATGATGGGCGGGCCGAATCTGGCGCTGGCCCGGCGGGTCGCTCGGGGCTGCGGCCTACCGGCTCTCCTCTCGGGGGGCGTTTCTTCCCTCGATGATCTCGCCGCGGCACGGGTCTACCCTGAGATCGCGGGCGCGATCGTCGGCCAGGCGCTCTACTCCGGAGCGTTCACGCTCGAAGAGGCTCTGGCGGTGGCGCACGGGGAGTCGTTCGCATGACCGCCCTCCCTTCCGGCCTCGCCCGCCGCGTGATCCCCTGCCTCGATGTCCGCGAGGGCCGAGTGGTCAAAGGGGTTCGTTTCGAGAATCTGATCGACCAGGGCGATCCGGCCGAGGCGGCCGCGCGCTACGCGGCCGAAGGGGCGGACGAGATCGTCTTCCTGGACATCACCGCGGCGCCGGAGGCGCGCGACACCGATCTCGATTGGGTGCGGCGGACGGCGGAGCGGGCCTTCGTGCCGCTCACCGTCGGCGGAGGGGTGCGCGGGATCGACGACGGCCGGCGCCTGCTGCGGGCCGGGGCGGACAAATTCGCGGTCAACTCCGCGGCGGTCTCCCGGCCGGAGCTGCTGTCCGAGCTGGCCGGCCGGTTCGGCAGCCAATGCGTCGTCCTCTCGGTGGACGCGAAACGGCAGCCGGCAGGCACCTGGGAAGTAGTGACCCACGGCGGCCGAAAGAACACCGGGAAAGACGCGCTCGCCTGGATTCGCGAAGGGGTGGAGCGAGGGGCGGGTGAGATCCTGCTCACCAGCATCGACGCCGACGGCACGCGCGACGGCTACGATCTTCCCCTTCTGCGGGCGGCGGTTGCAGCGGTCAACGTGCCGGTGATCGCCTCGGGCGGGGCCGGATCGCCGGAGCATCTGGCGGCGGCGCTCTCGGCCGGCGCCGCTGCGGTGCTCGCGGCTTCGATCTTTCACCAGGGGGATTGGACCGTGGCCGCGATCAAACGGGAGCTTGCGGCGCGGGGATTTCCGATGCGGCTGGAGGAGGACGTATGACGGCAACCCCGATTCTCGACGCAGTCCGCTTCGGACCCGATGGCCTGGTTCCGGTAATCGTCCAGGAGGTCGAATCCGGGGCGGTGCGCATGCTCGCCTGGGCGAATCGCGAAGCGCTCGAACGGACCCTGGCGACCGGTCAGGTCTGGTTCTGGAGCCGTTCGCGCCAGAGCCTCTGGCGCAAAGGGGAGACCTCGGGCAACGGGCTCGACCTGGTCGACCTCCGCATCGATTGCGACGGCGATGCCGTGCTGGTCCGGGCGAACGCCCGCGGCCCTTCCTGTCATACGGGGGCGCGCACCTGTTTTGAGAATCCGCCGGGCGAGCGAGACCCGGCGCGGCTGGAGCTGGGCTGGCTCTCGGCGGTGATCGCGGCGCGCCGAGGTGCGGATTCGGAGAAGAGCTACACTGCGCGACTGCTCGAAGAGGGAACCGAACGGATCGCCCAGAAGGTCGGCGAAGAAGGGGTGGAGGCGGCGCTCGCGGGGGTCCTCCTCGGTGCGAACCCGCAAGATCCCGATCGCCGCCAACGGTTGACCGAGGAGTCGGCCGACCTGCTCTACCATCTGCTGGTCCTGCTCGAAGCGTGCGGTGTCGATCCCGCCGAGGTCGCGGCCGAGTTGGGGAGGCGTCATGCCGGTAAGTGATGCAAAGAGCGAAGCGAAGAAGAAGGCCATCCCGCACGTCCGCGAGCTGCTCGCCGACGAGCTGACTCCCCTCGGAGCGTACCGGCGGCTCGCGGCGGTCTCGCCCGTCCGGTTCCTGCTGGAGAGCGTCACGGGAGGCGAGCGGGTCTCGCGCTACAGCTTCTTGGGCGCCGGGCCGCGCGAGATCCTGCGGCTTTATGAAAACCGGCTGGAGATCGAGCGCGAGGGCGTACGCTCGGATCGTCCGGGTCCGCCCCTTGAAGCGTTGCGCGCCGAGCTGTCGCGGATCGAGGCGGTCGTCCCCGGCGAGATGGGCGCGGTACCTTTTACCGGCGGGTTCGTCGGCTCGTTCGGCTACGACCTGATCCGCCTGGTGGAAAGGCTGCCCAACCGTCCGCCCGAGCCCGTCCCGGGGCTGCCGGTCGCGATCTTCGGCCGGTTCGACGCGGTGCTTGCGTTCGACCACGCGTACCAGCGGCTGCTCGCAATCGCCAACGAGATCGAGGGCGAGGTAAGCGCCGAGGAGGCCGAAGCCCAGCTCGATCGGCTGGTGGAGTTGCTGACGGCCGACGGCGGGAGCGGCGCGGTCGCGATTCCCCCGTTGGCCGCGCACCAGAAATTGACGCCGGAGGCCTTCGCCCCCTACTCCGAGAGCGCGAGCTTGAACGGCGCGGCCTACCGGCAGGCGGTCGAGGTCGCCAAAGAGCACATCGCGGCGGGCGACATCTTCCAGGCGGTGCTCGCGCGGCGATTCGGAATTCCCCGGGCAATCGAGCCGATCGCGCTCTACCGGGCGCTCCGAAGGGTGAACCCGAGCCCCTACATGGTGCTGCTCGAAATGCCCGACCTGGCGCTGGTCGGGGCGAGCCCGGAGATGCTGGTGAGGAAGACCGGGCGCCGGATCGAAACCCGGCCGATCGCGGGGACGAGGCCGCGGAGCGCCGATCCGGAAATCGATCAACGTCTGGCCGAGGAGCTGGCCGCCGATCCCAAGGAGCGCGCCGAGCATTTGATGCTGGTCGATCTCGGACGCAACGATCTCGGCCGAGTGGCGACGCCGGGGAGCGTGCGGGTGCCGGAATTCATGCTTGTCGAGCGCTACAGTCACGTCATGCACCTGGTCTCTTCGGTCGAGGCGGAGCTGGCGGTGGAACACGACGCGCTCGACGCGCTGCTCGCCTGCTTTCCTGCCGGCACGGTCTCGGGTGCGCCGAAGATCCGCGCAATGGAGATCATCGATTCGCTCGAACCCGAGTCGCGCGGCCCCTACGCCGGAGCGGTCGGTTACTTCTCGTTTTCGGGCGACCTCGATACCTGCATCGCGATCCGCACCCTGGTGGTGGCGGGGGGCGAAACGTCGGTGACCGCGGGAGCGGGCATCGTCGCCGATTCCGATCCCGCCTCCGAGCAGCGCGAGACCGAAAACAAAGCCGCCGGCCTGCTCGCGGCGGTAGCCCTGGCGGAGCGCTTGGAGGAGCGGCCGTGATCCTGATGATCGACAACTACGACTCCTTCACCTGGAACCTGGTGCAGATGATCGCGGCCACCGGCACCGAGGTCGAGGTGATCCGCAACGATGCCGAGACGGTCGCCGCACTCCTCGCGCGCAAGCCCGCGGGAATCGTGCTCTCGCCCGGTCCGGGCCGGCCGGAAGAGGCGGGGATCTGCTTGGAGTTGCTCGGCTCCGGGACCACGGTGCCGATCCTCGGCGTCTGTCTCGGCCACCAGGCAATGGGGGTGGCGTTCGGCGCCACGGTCGAGCGGGCACCGCGCCTGATGCACGGCAAGACGTCGCCCGTGCGCCACGGCGGCCAAGGGGTGTTCGCCGGCCTCGACGATCCGTTCGCGGCGACCCGCTACCACAGCCTCTGCGTTCGCGAAGACACCCTGGGGGAGGAGCTGGAGCCGATCGCCTGGACGACCGACGATGGCGTGCTCATGGGGCTGCGCCATCGCGAGTTGCCCTATTGGGGCGTGCAGTTCCATCCGGAGTCAGTGCTCACGCCTTCGGGACCGAAGCTGATGGAAAATTTCTTGGGTTTGACCTCAGGAGCCGCGCGATGAGCGAAACTCCTTTCGAGGCCAGACATGCGCTCGAACGGCTGGTGGGCGGCGGCCACCTGACACGGGAGGAAACCGAGGAACTGTTCGGTCGCCTGATGGACGGGGAGCTGTCCGAGCCGGTCAAAGCCGCCCTGCTGATCGCCCTGCGGATGAAAGGGGAGGAGCCGGCGGAGATCGCGGGCGCCGCCTCGGCCATGCGGCGCCGGGCGGTCCGGATTCCCCACTCGCGCACCTCGGTGGTCGACACCTGCGGCACCGGCGGCGACGGCCGCGGCACGTTCAACATTTCGACCGCTGCGGCGCTGGTCGCGGCGGCGGCGGGCGTGCCGGTCGCCAAGCACGGCAACCGCTCGGTGTCGAGCAAATCGGGAAGTGCCGACGTGCTCGCGGCCCTGGGCGTGAAGATCGACGTCACGCCCGAAGTTGCCGGCCGCGCGCTCGACGAGATCGGCATCGCGTTTCTGTTCGCGCCGGTGCTCCATCCGGCGATGCGCGAGGTAATGCCGGTACGCCGCGAGCTGGCTCTGCGCACCGTGTTCAATGTGCTGGGACCGCTCACCAACCCGGCGGGCGCGCGGCGCCAGCTGATGGGGGTCTACGCCGCGCCGCTGGTCGAGCGGATCGGCCGCGTGCTCGCCGAGTTGGGGGCGGAGCACGCGCTGGTGGTCCACGGCGACGACGGGCTCGACGAGATCTCGACGACCGGCACCACCCGGATCGCCGAAGTGAAGAACGGCACGGTGCGCACGTTTACGCTCGAGCCCGAGGATCTGGGGCTCGCCCGCGCCACCCTCGCCGATCTGGCCGGCGGCGGCCCGGACGAGAACGCCATTGCGATGAGGCGGCTGCTCGCCGGAGAGTCCGGTCCGATCGCCGACATCGTGATCGCCAACGCCGGGGCGGCGATCTGGGTGGGCGGCTTGGCGGAAGATCTCGTCGGTGGGGCCGCGCTCGCCCGCGAGGCGCTCGGTTCGGGTGCCGCGGCGAAGAAGCTTGACGAGTTGTGCAGGTTCC
>JBBSBW010000105.1:0-6244 GCA_038250865.1 Thermoanaerobaculia bacterium
AGCTCCCGGCTCCCTCCTGAGAGGTGAAGCCGCAGAGTGTGGCCCCCCAGCGGACGGCCAAAACCGCCGCTAAGCGTTAGAGGGTTGCACAGGAGTAGTTGTCGCCAGTGCACAGGAACAATTGTCGCTGCGCACGCCGGTCGCCCGGACCAGCGGACCCGTCTGCTGATCACCAAAGCGGATGTCTTAAAGAGGAAGGAAGACGCCGAAGGGGCCGTGCAGGCCCTCCGGGAGGCGGCGGTGCAGGCGGAGCTGGATGGTGACGAGCGGTCCCGGTGGGCGATCCTCTTCAACCAGGCGACCTACCTCTGTGACTTTGGCAGCTTCGGCGAGGCCGAAGAAAGCCTGGCGCCGCTGCGCAAGATCGCCTTCCGGAACGGCAAAGCCCTCGACATCGTCCGCCTCCAGTGGCTGGAGGCCCGGGTGGAGTCGGGTACGGGCAAACGTCCCGAAGCCGCGGCGAAACTCGCCGAGGTGTGGGATGCGTTCGCCCGGCGCAAGCTCTGGTTCGAGGCCTCGCTCGCGGCTTTGGAATTGGCTTCGATCGAGCTGGAGAGGGGGCGAACCCGGGCGGTCAGGCTTCTCGCGGAGAGCGCCGCGCCGGTGTTTGAAGCCCAAGCCTTTCCTGAAGAGTTGCTCGCGAGCCTGACGCTGTTCTGGCAGGCGGCCCGGCGCGAGGTGGCTTCCGCCGAAACCGCCCGCCAGCTCCTTCTAGAGTTGCGGCGCGCCGGGAGAGAGGCCGGAGAAGCCTGACCCCCGACTCGATCGATCAGTTGTTGCAGCTCAGCCCGTTGGGCTCGAGGATGCAGCCGTTGTCGCGCTGGATGGCTGCGCAGCGCCCGTTGGGTTCAATGATGCAGCCGTTGTCCCGCTGGATGGTGTCGCGGCGCACGGGGATCTCGGCCTGGGGTGCTGCCGCCGCCCCACAGCGGCCGAGGGGTTCAATCTCGCAACCGTTCTCCGCCCAGACGAACGAGAGCCACCCGCGAAGCTTCGAGAGGAGGGCGCCCGGGTCGAACGGCGCGGCGGCGGCCGGGGCGGCGGATAGGGCGAGGGCGACGAGCAGACCGAGGGCGAGGCGACGGGGGGTGGTCGACATGGAGAAGCTCCTTTCGTGGAGGGTCGACCGAGCAACCCCGATGGCCGTGCGGCGCCCTCCGGTAGGGTGATCACAGACCCGGGCGAGGCGCCGGAATCGCAAATTTTTGCGAAAACAGGCGTCAGGTACGCCCATCATAGGGAAAGCGCGCGCTTGGGGTGCGTGCGCGCACACCGCTTCCAAGAGGAGACTCCCGCGGCACGGCAGACCGCCGCCCGCCCCCGGGAGGGCTCCCAGGAAGGCGGTGGCGCATGGACCTTGACGTGGAACAGGAAGCCGTCCGGCTGGTGGTCGTGCTACTTCGCTGCCGCACGAGGCTCAGCCAGCGGCAGATCGAAGCGCTTTCCGGCGTGGATCAGCGGCGGTGGTCGCGGTACGAGCTAGGCCAGGTCACACCGCGCCGGTCCACGCTCGAACGACTGGCGCGGGTCGTAGGGGTCACGCCCATGCGGCTCGATCAGCTGCTCGGCGTCCTCCGGCAGATCGTCGAAGAATCCGGAGGAACGCGGTCCAAGATGCCGCGGTCGGCGGATCTCGAAGACTCCGAACCGGAAGCCGGCCCGGACCTTCGGCGGATCGCGGCGGACATCGCCGAGGGCCTCGAACCGGTCCTTCTCGAAGCGGCCGGCGACCTCGAAGCGCTCGCCTTGGCTACAGAGCCACCGGAGCCGCCGCTCCGTCCCGACCAGGCGCGGCGCCAGGCGGCGGTTCTATGGGAAACAATCGAAGGGTTGCCCGACCGCTACCGCCGCCTGATCGTCCAGGAAGGCCCCGAATACCAGACCGAGGCAATGTTCGAGCGGATCTGCGCAGCCAGCCGGGCCAAGGCGGCGACCGACCCCGCCGAAGCGACAGCCCTGGCGGCGACCGCCCGGCTCGCCGCCGAACTGGCCCCTGGCCCCCCGGCGCTCCGGGACCGTTGGCGTTCCGAGGCCCTGTCCGAAACTGGAATTTGTTATTGGGCTGAGCCTGAAGCATGCTCCTTGCGTGACGAGGAAGACGCGCCATAACGCGAAAGGATCCGCTGTAGCTCGCGCGGTACGTTGGGGCCTCTCTGAAGCGAGGGTCGAAGGGGATCGTCTGATCTGGCGGGACACCGCCGACGGGCCGGAAACAGAATTTCACCGGAAACAGGCGATGATTCCCCGAATGCCGCAGAAACGCGGTTATGGAGTAAGGATCTACCCATGCAGCTCCTTCGAGATCTCCGCTTCTGCCTGCGCTCTCTCAAGGCGCATCCCTCCTATGCGGCGGGTGTCATTTTCACTCTTGCGCTCGCCTATTGTGCGGCTCTCGGGGCTCTTGCGGTCAACGAGCGGGTGCTGTTGCGTCCCCTTCCGTTCCACGAACCAGATCGTCTCGCGCTGCTTTGGGAGAAGAGCCCGGAGTACGAGGGCCTTCTTCTGCCCGTCTCTCCCGGCCGCTTCCTCGATTGGCGGGAACGGGGCTCTATGTTCTCGGAGGTCACCGCATTTTCGCCGGAGACGCGAGACGTGGCGATCTTCCGGCAGGGCATCCCCCTCGCGGCGAAAGCCCAATCTGTCTTCGGCAATTACTTCTTGGTCCTGGGCGAGAAACCGCTGTTGGGTCGAGTGTTCCGTGCCGAAGAGTCCTGGGGCGGGCAGGCCCCGGTCGTGATGCTCGGATACCGACTCTGGCAACGGCTGGGGGCCGACCCGAAGATCGTGGGTACGAACCTCCTGATCGATCGGGTCAGCTACAGTGTGGCAGGGGTGATGCCGTCGGCTTTCGGACCTCCGCTGACCAATCCCGATCTCTGGTTGCCGCTGAAATGGTGGCCGGACAGCCGGGCGGAGCCTTACTTCAAGCTGGCGAGATCTTTGCGGGTGATTGCGCGGATCCAGCCCGGGATCCCGGCCGCGGGCGCACAATCCACTTTCGTTTCGATGGCCGGGCGGCTGGCCCGGGAGCAGGGGGACGCGGCAGCCGGCGGGAGTGGCATCGTGGCGGGCTCGACCCCTCTCCATGAATGGCTGGCGGGCGACTTGAAACGCCCCCTGCTTTTGATGCTCGGTGCGGGCCTCGTGGTTCTGCTGATCGCCTGCACGAATGTAGTCCATCTCAGTTGGGTCCGGACCTTGGCGCGACAGGAAGAGCTGGCGATCCGGAGCGCTCTCGGAGCGGAGCGAAAAGACGTACTTCGTCTCGTGCTCCTCGAGAGCCTGATCCTTTCCCTGGCCGGAGGAGCGGTGGGGGTTCCGCTGGGTTTGTGGGGGGAAAGGTTCCTGGCGAGTCTTTCGAAGGGCCAGGTTCCTTTCGCCGAAGTCCAAGCGGGCCAGGGGCTCACCATTGCCTTGGGTATGGCGCTCTCGTTGGCGGTCGGCTTGGGAGTCGGCTTGGCGACCGCTCTTCTGAGCGCCCGATCGCAGCTGGCCGGCCCGTCCTCCCGCCTGGCCATGAACCGCTCGGGTAGGCAACGGGGCGCTCGCCTCCGAAGCGTTCTTCTCGTCGCGGAGTCTGCCCTCGCTGTCGTATTGCTGGTGCTCGCGGGCCTGCTGCTTCGAAGTTTCTACTCTCTCGCTCGGGTCGACCCCGGTTTTCGGCCGGCGAACGTGACAACGGGGGAGATTTCGCTCCCGCTCGGCCAGTATGCCGATGACGCCCGGGCGCAGGACCTATTTCAACGTCTGATCCAAGAGGCCCGACATTGGCCCGGTGTTCGCGCGGTCGGCCTTGCGGATCGACTGCCGTTGCAGGGTTTGCGCTGGACCGGCAACTTGGCCGTTGAAGGAGAGGCCCAGAAAGCGACGCCGCCAGAATTCAACCACCGGGTGGTCAGCCCCGACTATTTCAAGGCTCTTGATGTCCCGATACTGAAAGGGCGTCCGTTCAGCGACGAGGACGGGGTGGGCGCTCCCAAGGTCGCAATCGTCAACGAGGCCCTTGCTTCAAAATGCTGCGCCGGGAGAGAGCTGCTCGGTCGCCGGATTTCATTCCAGGGGGAGACCGGAGAGGACTCGGGGTGGATCGTCGTCGTAGGGATCACGGCGAATGAGAGGCTCGAAAATTTGGCGCAGCCGCCTTGGCCTGAGGTCTTTCAACCCTTGGCGCAAGACCCACAGCGCACCCTGGCGGTTGCTGTCCGTTCCGATCTACCGGTCGCGAACGTCGTGGGGAATCTTGAGAGGACTCTCCGGCGCCTCGATTCGATGCTCCCGTTGGCCAACCCCCGAAGCCTAAACGAAATTCTTGAAGGCTCGACGCGCCAGGCGCGCCTTCTTGCCGTGCTTCTGGTGGCCTTTGCGGCGACGGCTCTCGCGTTGGCAGCCGTCGGCGTTTTTGCTCTCACTTCGTTCGTGGTGACGGAGCGAATGCGGGAGATCGGCATCCGCATCGCACTTGGAGCGTCGGTGCGCGAAATTCGCACCCTGTTGCTCTGGGGCTCGATGAGTCGAGTGCTCCTCGGTCTCCTGCTGGGACTCTGCGGTGCGGCTGCGGTGGCGAGACTCCTCGGAGGTCTGCTCTTCGAGGTTAAGAATCTCGACCCGGCAACGTACGCCGCTGCCGCCCTGGTTCTCAGCATGGCCGCCCTTTGGGCCACGGTCTTGCCGGCAGAAAAGGCGACCCGCATCGATCCGGCTCGAATGGTTGGCCGGATCGGCTGAGCACTGGCCTCAATCGGCGGCAGCCGCCGGAATTGACGCCAACAGGAGCCGATCCCAGGCGGGTTCCACGGGACAGACGGCCGCCAGCAGCGCAAGGCCGACCCCGGTGGCTCCTGCCAGGAACCCGGGATCGTCCTGCCAGTCACTATGGCTGTGCGGTTCAGATCCACGCCACGAACGATAACCGCCGACGCCCGTGCCGGGCTGCGCCATTTCGAGGGTCCGTTCGAACCAAGCGCAAGCGCTCTCTTGGCCCTGGCGGCGACCGCCCGGCTCGCCGCCGAACTGGCCCCTGGCCCCCCGGCGCTCCGAGACCGTTGGCGTTCCGAGGCCCTGGCCGCGCAAACCGACGCCGAGGAGGATCGGGCCGAAACGGGAATTTGGTATTGCGTTGAGCTTGAAGTACGCTCCTTGCGTGACAAGGAAGACCCGCCATAACGCGAAAGGATCCGCTGTAGCTCGCGCGGTACGTTGGGGCCTTTCAACCGCCCTATTTTGGACTTTCGCCGCGGTAACTCCCGTCCGCGCCGGAATCCTTCCAGATTCGAGGGAATCCCGCCGGATACCCTCCTGGCCCTCGATACGATTCGGGTGACCGGGGAAAACGCAGCCTACCTGCGGGCGCTGGTCTTAGAGGTGGGTTGGATCGACGTTCAAAGATTCGGCTACCCGACCGCTGTCGCCGCCTTCCTGCTCGTTCAGCACAGCCTTGACTTGCCGCTGATGCTGGCTGCAATCCCCGAGGTCGAGAAGTCCACAGGTTCCCAGGGTCTGGGCGGCGACGCTTACCCCCTGCTGGTCGACCGAGCTCGCCTGCTGCAAGGGGAGCGACAGCTCTACGGGACCCAACTACGCTAGGGATTGTACAGACCTCCAGTACGACACCTTCAATCCATAGCCGAACCTCTGTTGGCCGCGATGCCTTTTGAGTAAACCCGCCAGAAAGCGGAGGCCGGGCGAATTTGCGGACGGACCAGCTGCGCGCCGCCAACGCTGCCGGATTCTTGCCGCCGCTGACCCTTTGCACGAACGATCCCGAACAGGTGCGAAGGTTTCTCCGGGCGGCGGCGTGCCGCGAGGTGATGAGCCGGCTCGGCATCGTCTTTGGTGCGTTTGACCTAGTTGTAACTCCCGAAGGCGTCTTTCTCGAAGTCAACGAGATGGGAGCATTCCTTTGGCTTGAGGAAAAGCTGCCGGAGCTCGGATTGCTGGACACCTTTTGCGAGTTTCTCCGGCAGGGGCGGATGGACTTTCAGCCCTCGCGGCCTTCGGAGCGGGTCCAGCTGGCGCAACTTCACGACGAGGTCGGCCGACAGGTTGAAGAAGCACATTTAAAGGGCACTCCTCATGCAAGTGTAGCTAAATCTGCCCCACTCGAGGGACACCGGCAGGCATGTTCTTGACCGTCTCGTGACGTTTGTTGGCGTTGTCGGGACTCGGACCTGATCCGAAAAAAGGTAGATCGCACGGAGGGTTTCTCCTTGAACCGCGGATGCGGATACGCTGGGGTGAATCGCCA
>JBBSBW010000106.1:0-6071 GCA_038250865.1 Thermoanaerobaculia bacterium
ACCCGGTGTCGGCGCCCGCCACTCCCCCGCCCCCCCCCGTATGGGCGGGAATCACCGTGGGGGTCGTCGCCGGCGACGCCCACGGCAACATCGACATTCCCGACCTCGCGGCGAAAGCGGAAATACACGCCGCCTCGCTCGCCGCGTTGATGGTCACCTACCCCTCCACCCACGGCGTGTTCGAGGCGGGCATCCGCGACATCTGCGAGATCGTCCACCAGCACGGCGGCCAGGTCTACATGGACGGCGCGAACATGAACGCGCAGGTCGGCCTCTGCCGGCCGGGCGATTTCGGCGCCGACGTCTGCCACTTGAACCTGCACAAGACGTTCTGCATCCCGCACGGCGGCGGCGGTCCGGGCATGGGGCCGATCTGCACCGCGGCCCATCTCGCTCCGTTCCTGCCCGGGCATCCGGTAATCGCGACCGGCGGGAGCCAAGCGATCGGACCGGTCTCCGCAGCACCTTGGGGGAGCGCGAGCATCCTCACCATTTCCTGGGTCTACATCGCGTTGATGGGGGCCGACGGCCTGCGCCGCGCGACCGAGCTGGCGATCCTGAACGCCAACTACATGGCCGCGCGCCTCTCGGAGCACTTCCCGATCCTCTACACCGGCAAGAACGGCCGGGTCGCCCACGAGTTCATCCTCGATCTCCGGCCGGTCAAGGCGACCGCGGGCGTCGAGGCCGAGGACGTGGCGAAGCGCCTGATGGACTACGGTTTCCACGCGCCGACCCTGTCGTTTCCGGTGGTCGGCACGCTGATGATCGAACCGACCGAGAGCGAGTCGATCGCGGAGCTGGATCGCTTCTGCGACGCGCTGATCGCGATCCGCGGCGAGATCCGGGAGATCGAAGAGGGGCGGATGGACCGCCACGACAACCCGCTCAAGAACGCGCCCCACACGGCGGAGGCGGCCCTCACGGCTGATTGGACCCATGGCTACAGCCGGGAGCAGGCGGTATTTCCTCTCCCTTGGGTGCGCGAGCGGAAGTTCTGGCCCTACGTCGCGCGGATCGACAACGTCTGGGGCGACCGCAACCTGTTCTGTGCCTGCCCGCCGATCGAGTCCTATGCGTAGGATTCGGGAGGAACCCGCCGCGTGAGGCACCTCGGGGCGGCGCTCGCCGGGCTGTTTCTGGCCTGTTGGGTGGTCGTCCTGCTGGGCGAATTAGGTGTCGTGGACCTCGCCGGGCACCTGCCGCTCGGCCTGTACCCGCTCTACAGCCTGGCGGTTTCGCTCGGCTGGGGAGCGGGCATCGCCTACTCCCGCCTGCGGCGCAGAGTCGAGCCGCGCAGGCGCTTCGCCTGGTTTCTGCTCTGCGTGCTCAGCCCCTTGGGGCTCGTCTTCCTGCTCCGCGCGATGGCCCCGGCCGCCGAGCAGGAGGCGGCGCCGCTGGTGCCCTACCTCGCCTTCGGAGTGTTCTCGATCTTTTTCCTGATGCCGGCGATTCTGCCCGGGCCGTGGAGCCGTTGAGGTTTCATCCTCCCGAGCGCTTGACCTTCCAGCCGCGCTTTTCCAGCTCGACGACCAGGGCATCGCGATGGTCGCCCTGAATCTCGATCGTCCCGTCTTTGACCGTACCCCCCGAGCCGCAGCGCTTTTTGAGTTCTCCCGCCAGGCGGGCGAGGTCGTCCCCCGCCAAGGGAACGCCGGTGACGAGAGTGACCCCTTTACCTGCGCGACCCTTCGTCTCCCGCCCGACGCGCACGATGCCGTCGGCCGAACCGGCCGGCGTCGCGGGCCGGCTGCACGCGCAGCGCTCGACCGGCCAGCCGCATTTCGGGCAGACCCGCCGCTCGGTCGAGTAGACCAGGCCTCCGCGGCCCTTGGCATCTTTCGGGTTCATTCGAGGCGATTTTAACCCGCCGTCGCCCGGGCACTACTGGCGCGCGATTTCGCTGCTACCTTACGAGGCGGTCATACTCCGTATGAGGGCCGATCCAGAACCAGACGATTCCTTCCGGGGAATCGATTCCCAAAGCTCGATAGTCAAGGTCGACTCGGACCGAACGGTACGCTCCGACTTTTTTGAAGTGCAGCGAAGGATGGCGAGGATCTTCTCGCAACAGCCGAAAGCTCTTGTCGGCGATCTTCTGAATTCTTTCGGGAAGTGCCCGATAGCACGTCCAAAAGTCAGGCGAGGCCCGATGCTTCAAAGTTCCGTGGTCTCGCCGGCTCGTAGCGCCGCCAGCGCCTTCTCTGCAATCTGGTCGAGGCGTCCGGCTGCGACATCGCCTTCGAACTGAGTATCCCAAACGGCTGCGTCATAGGCGGCGAACCAGTAGCGGAAAGCTGCCAGCTCCACCGGCGAAAGCTCTTCCACACCCTGTTCTAGCATCTCCACTCGACTCATACGGCCTCCTTGAACAGCCGGATCATAACGCCCGGGACGCCGTTCCCTGAATCCCCAACACCGGCAATCAGTAAGGCGACGGGCTCTCCTGAAAGGCAATGCCGGAATGTGTCACTACGCACCACCCTGCTTTTCCAGCCCTCCCGCTTCCGCTTCCACCTTCCCCTTCCGAGCCCGGGCCGCCCGGGCTTGGTATTCGCGGTGGAGGAGGCCGTAGATTACCGCCTCGTGGGCTCGGGCGGCGGAGCGGATCATGCGGTTGACGTGCATGTGGATCAGGCTTCCGGCGAGGTCGAGCCGTTGCAGCTCGCCCGCGGCTTCCAAGCGCGCGAGCTCGGCGTAGGCCGGGGCGGAGCGGCGGGAGCGTTCGGCGAGGATCGCGTAGCCGGGGGCCAGAGGATCGTCCTCTGCGGCTTCGGGGGCGAGCAGGGCTCCGAGGCTCTTCTTCTCGGTTCGGTATTTCTGGTCAATCGAGATGTCGAGGCTCTTCTGGCCGCCGAATTCCTTGGCGAAGTTCTCGCGCATCGCGCCCATCAGCGTGATCTTCCGCTCGTCCGCGATCCCCAGGTCGGCGAGGATCAGATCCGCGCCGCGGAACGCCAGGCGCCAGCGGGCATCCGCCCCCTCGTCCCCTTCGAGCGTTTCGACGATGCTCAAGGAGGCGTCGCTGTCGAATCCGAACAGCGTCTCGCAGACGGGCATGCCGAGCGCACCTCCGTATCGCTCGGTCTCGCGCTCGTAGGTGTCGAGCTGAATCTTCCAGGCACGACCGTCGGCGAGCAGCGGAGACACCGCCTTTTCCAGCCGCGGTAGGGCGTGGAGCAGCAGGGTGTGGGGATCGCCATGCAGGCGGATCCTCAGATGCCATTCCGGATCGCCGTAGCGGATGAAGAACCAGGAATCGAGGTCGCTTACGCTGAGCGCCTCACGGATCGCCGGGCCGATCGCATCGCGCAGGATTCCGTCCGCGGTCGAGTTTCCCGTATAGACCTTGAGGTAGAGCCACTCCGAGCCGGGCGGAAAACTGCGCCGGATCGTCGCCGTCGTCTTGGGCCGACCGTGGGTTGAGGCGCTTGCCGGGGTAATCGCCGCGCCGTCCGATTCTCCCTTCGCGGTGATCTCTGGGTTCTCTGCCAGAGGGATCGCCGAACCTGCGGGGGCGGCCGGCTTGCGATCGTAGGGAACCACGATCTCGTGCAAGAACCGCCCTTCGGGTCCCGTCACGCAGAGCTTGTCCGTCCCCGGGAACAGCTCATGGAGGACCGCCTGCTTGCGCTCTTCGATCAGGTCGAAGAACGTGTCGAGTTCCAGAGGGTTCTCGAAATCGACCAGCAGCTCGTTGTCGCCGTCGGCCAGAATTGCGACCCGGGGGATCTTCCGCCGCTCGCGCCAAGCGCGCGCCGCGGCGAGCAGGCCGGCGCCTTTCGCCTTTTTGAGCGTCTCGATCTCCTCCTCGGTCATCCTCCAGGTCGCGCGGGAAAGGATCGTCCGGCCCAGTCGCACGCGCGGCAGGAACGCCGAGCTTTCGAACGGCCCCCAGCCCCAATAAAGACCGGCGGCCACGTTCTGTGACTGGAGGGTGCAAAGGAAGCGGTAGAGCCCCAGGCTCCCCATCGCGAAGTTGTGCGCCGAAGAGAGGCGCGGAATCACCTCGCGGCGGAGCGAGCGCGATCGGATGACGATCCGGTTGCCGGTCACGGTGACGTCGAGATCGGAGACCGCGATCTGCTTGTCGGTAGGTGCGCCGGAGCGGCCGAGGAACGGGATCTCGTATTCGCGCAGCACGGGCCGGGCTAGGATGTTGCCGATCCGGCCCTGGGGCAGGTGGACCACCTCGGCGAAGATCGCCCCGGGTTGGTGCGCCTCTTCGGCGCGCAGGTGATCGAGGGTCAGCCGGGTCAGTTCCGCATCCGCATGGCAGAATCGGCCGAGCAACCGTGCGCCGGACGGCCCGCCCGCGCCGCGCCAGAGCACCTCGAAGCGTCCCGCGTCCAAATCCTCTTCCGAAGCGGCGGACAGCGTCGCCATCACCTGGAAGGAATCGGGCAGCGGGGCGGCGTCGGTCACCTTGAGCTTCTCGACGTCGGAGTCGGAGATCTCGATCTCGGTGATGCCCGAAGCGAGCGCGGTTTCAAGCTTGCCCATCATCACCGCTTGGAAGTTGCCCCAGGGCACGGTCTGCGCGGCCGCCGGGCCGCCCAAGACCACTCCTACGAGCAGGGGCGAAGCTTCGGCTCCTGCGCTGCGCGATTTTTCGTAGCCGATCCCCACCTCTTCGTCGAGCACTTCGAGCAGCGGCATCCACCGGCCCTCGCCGTAGCGCTCGCCGAAATCGCGGCGAAAATTGTCCAGCGACTCCAAGCGCGAGCGGCCGAACATCTTGTGCAGCACCTCGACCCCTCGGGTCAGCTCGGCGATCACCACCGGCCCCAGTGCCGCTTCGGCGACCGGCTTCACCATGTCGACCTGGAACAGCCGGGACAACTCGACCGGTGTCGGCAGCTCTTCCAGGCTGCGCTCGATCTCCCGGTAGCGCTCGGGGTCGGAGCCGACCCCTGCCGCGTCGATTGCCGCGATCGCATCTCGGGTAGCGAGCAGCCGCTCCCGCACCTTGTGGCCGATCGCGAGATCGGGCAGCACCGCGAGCTGATCGAGCAGGTCGTGGATCGACTCCTGTCCGGTCACCGGCAGGCCGAAATCGGGCACCAGCAGTTGGCTCTGCACCAGCTCGGTCAAATACTCGTCGGCATCCTCCCGAGTGATCTCGCCGTCGGGGTCCGAATCGACCAGAGCCTGGGCCAGATCTTCGATCCGCGCCCCGCCCTTGGCGCGGGCGAGCGTCTCTTCCAAGTACGAAGTGGGGGTGACCGCCACCAGGTGGTGCGAACGGACCTTCCCATCCAGCCGCGCCTCGGCGTAGCGCATGCGCCCGGCCGCGTCGTACAGGCTGCTGTTGGGCAGATAGGAGAGGGCGGCGCGCACGGTGGGGTCCTTGATCAGCTCCTCGACCAGGGCGAACAGATAGTCCATGTCGAGCCGCGTGTGCCGGTCGTACCGAGCGCGCGGAGCCAACCGCAGCCGGGTGGGCTCGTCCGCGCCGACCAGGCGCCCAACCGAGCAGCCCGAGAACAGACCGAACGGCGTCGGCCGGGCGCACATTCTCAACACGTACCGAACGAGAGCCCGCTCGGCCCGCTGGCCTTTCTTGCCCTCCGGCTCTTTTTTCCACCCGTCGAGCCCATCGGAAAGCGAAGGTGAAGCCAAAAACACCGACTCGCGCACCTCCGGCCGTTCGAGCAGCGCGCGCAGTCGCTCGCGCAATAGAACTCGATCGGCGGCCCAAGCGGCGGCAAACTCCTCTTCCGCCTCGGCGGAAGTCCCCGGAGAAGCGAGCCCCGCGCTCCAAGCCTCCAGCTCTTCGTAGGGATAGAGAGGAGTGCGGAAAGCAAAAAACCCCGACGGGGCAAAGGGGAATTCGGAAGCGGTCTTCGACTTGTCTTTATCGCGGCTCACAGTCGCGGGAAGCTATCACCGGTCGGCCGTTTGCTGGAATGCCTGGTGACCCTTCGGGCAGCGAAAACAGAACGGCGAGGCGCGCATTTACGGCCTGAAGGGCCGTGTCACCACAGCCCACGCCCGAGGCCGGGGGCGGCGAACCCGTAGGTTGCCGCGATTTTAACCACGCCAACGACCAGGGGGGGGGGGACGCGACC
>JBBSBW010000107.1:0-5813 GCA_038250865.1 Thermoanaerobaculia bacterium
CCAGACATTGGGCTCGAAAGGGATCGCAACCGGAACCAGGCAGGAGCGGCCAAAGCCGCTCCTGCTGCGGAGAAAGCCGATACCCCTCGACGACGCTCGTCACCCCAGCACCCCTTCCATCCCCGACTACACCGCCTGCAGAAAGGGGCAGCCGGAGGTGGCGAGACCGAGTCGCAGCAGGCTGAGCTTCGAGAAAGAGGGTTCGATGCCAAGCTTGGCCAACGTTGCTTGCAGCGGTGCCCCCTCGTCGAGCGCAGAATATACGCTGCGGGCCAGGGGAGAACCGGTTTCTCGGGGGAAAGGCGAGATCAGTGGCTGTTTCGAATAACCCCCTTCCGGCTCGCGCATGTAGATTTCCTTTTGAGTCTTCACTCGAATGAAGCGGGTTTTCAAGAACTCGTCGCAGATTTGGCGTTCGGGTTTGCGAGGTCGCGGAGAATCTACACGCTGGAAATAGAACCAAAGCATCGGCGATGACTCTGCCTTCAAGAGATTGGTGACCTGCCAGCGTTCGGTGTCTGGCAATGCATCATAGAGCTCTTGGAGGCCAGGGTCGGCAAGCTCCAGATTCCAATCCGCCTCGTTCTTGGTTCGACTGTACTGACCGTTGCAGAAGGTCAGCATCTCAAGGCCGCAACGCCTTGCCGCCTTCTCCAGCGACTCCACCGAAAAACTGTGCTCCACCGGTTGCAAAAGAAGATCAGCAAAGGCAGTGTCGGGCATCTTTGGGGTCGAAGCCAAGAATTGAGACATGAGGCTATCCTCTCTAAACGTCTCGACCAGACGCCGACCGATGTTCAGCTCTCGCGTCAAATTCGGCTGTCCCGGCTTTCCCAACAGAATCCAAAGCGCATTCTGAAAGGCTGATGTGAGGATGCGGTGAAATTGATTGTAAACCATCAGCTCGAGTACTCCCCCTGGCTTGAGAGCCCTCGCCAACCTAAGCAGCGGCTCGAGAGGGTCGGCATTGTGGTGGATCACACCCGTGCAAATGACGTGATCGAAGAGGCCCTCATAGGAAACCTGGTTGATGCTCTCACGCCTGAGCTCGAAGTTTTCCACTCCCAGGCTGCCAGCGTTCGCTTTGCAGACCGCAAGAGATTCCGCCGAGAGATCCGAGCCCAGTACCTGCCCGTGTTGAAACCTGAGCGCGGTGAAGAGCGCCTGGTTGGTTCCGCAGCCGGCTACCCAGATGCGGGCTTCCTGAGGTAAAACTTCCTGGTGCCAGTAGCCGATATCCTGAGCCAACATGCGCGGTGCCAGATCCGTTTGCTGCACACGTTCGAAGTACTGGGGCGGCCAGGGGAATTGAATTTTTCCATAAAACTCGGAGTTCAATGCGTCCACCGTACTCTGATCTGTCGCAAAGTGAAGATTCTGGATCTCCGTCATCTGTCTCTCCGTAGTTATTTGTCATTGCATTGAGGCACGGGCTGGCCCGATTCGCTTGCCTGCTGGTCTCACACGGCTCAAACCCACAGTGTCTCGGCCGTTTCACTGTGGCTCATTCTGATGTATTCGTTCCATCGAAAAACGTGATCGCAGGCACGGTCGCCGAGAGTAGCCTGGGAAGATCCCTTGCGACGATCAGCAGCGGATCAATGATCATCGCGACGGACGGCACGGTGCAGGCGAGCGACCGATGAAGCAGGTGGAGCTCCGTGCAGCCGAAGATCACCCCTTCCCGTCCGGATTTTGCGAGGAGAGACGAAAGCCATGTCTGGCTATCGCCAAGGGTACCGTTAACCTTGAGCCGATAGATCCCTTCGTGCAGCTCTCGCTGGTCCGCCTCGCCGGGGAAAGCTACCCATCCTGCAACCGACGGCCATCGCTCGTGGGTTTCGAAGATCCGCGCTGCACGGGTCCCGCTGGACGCAAGCAGCAAGACCGGTTGGCGAATCGCGAGCAGCTCGTCAATCACTAGGTCGACAAGGGAGATCACTTTGCACCGCAAGCGCTCGGGGATTTGTGGCAGGACATGATGGGCCGTGACACAGGCGATGACGATCCGCTCGGCGCCAAGACGCACCATCTCTTCCAAGCTTGCCACCAGGCGATCGGTCAGCTCCTGGGTGTTTCCGGCCTGGATGCAGCTCGTGCGATCCGGAAAAGAAGGATCTGAAAACAGGATGCAGTCGGGAGCCTGCTGCTCGGGTTCGACGACGTTCAGTCGATAGATCGTACCGAGGAATTCCGCCGAGGCCAGAGGTCCCATGCCGCCGAGAATTCCAAGCCTACCTTTGGTCACGTTGCCTGCCTCTCTCCGTCGCCGCAGCAAGAGTCATGGAGGAGTTCCTTGATGAGCGATGAATGGTATTTCGGCTCTTGCGATGCAGGCCTGGAGCCCTTCCGCCACGGCGCCGACGTACGGCTCGAACAGTAGACCGGCATGGTAACCCGGCACTTCCAGCACCTCGACGACGTGCGGAGTGAATTCGCTCCAGCCGAGCGTCGGATCGCCCGCTCCGGATCGATCCTCCTCGACGCCAACGGCGAGCGGGTCCGGATCGGTCGCTCGAAACAGGACGATGCGCCCGGGATAAGGCTGCGGCTGATAACGCGAAGCCGCTTCCTGGTTGGCTCGGCGTCGCTTCAAATATCGATGCACCACCTCGTCGCTCAACTCGGCGGCGAGAAGGTTCGTCGCTCTCATCTGCCCGAGGATGTAATCAAGCTTCGCACCCGACTCGATCGTGTCGAGATCCGCCAACGCCAGCTCGCGCCCTTCCTGCCGCGCCATGTCGCGGGCGATCCCCGCCAGCATCTCTTCGTCGGTTTCCTGGGTCGCCTGGCCCCGTGGTGCGCTGTCGAAGATCGCCAGCACCGAGACCTCCTCGTTCAGCTCGTAGATCTGCCGGGCCATCTCGAAGGCCAGCAACCCGCCGAAGGACCAGCCGCCCAGAACGTAGGGGCCGCGCGGCCGAAACTCGCGGATGGCGCTCACGTACTCGGCGGCCATCTCGGCCAAGGAAAGCCGGATCGCCTCGCCCCCCTCGACCTCCAGATACGGATCCTGGAGGCCGTACACCGGCTGCTCCGGACCCAGACGGCGCGCGACATACCGGTAGCCCAGGACGGTGCCGCCGATCGGATGGGCCAGGAACAGGGGCGTCCTCTCGGAGCTACCGGCCTGGATCGCGACCAGGGGAGACAGCTTTGCCGCACCGCTCGCGCGCAACGCGTCGGCGAGGCGCTCGATCGTGCCGGCCTGGAACAGCGTCGCGAGCGGTACCGTCTTCTTGAAGGCCTTCTGCACGCGGGCGAGCAGCCGGACGGCCAGCAGCGAATACCCGCCGAGCTCGAAAAAGTCATCGGTCATCCCGATCGGGTGCCGGCCCAAAACCGCCTCCCAAATCTCCTTGAGCTGCCGTTCGAACGGATTGCGCGGCCCGACCGGCCCGACCGCCAGATCGGGGCGATCGCCGCTCGGAGCCGGCAGAGCCCGCCGGTCCAACTTGCCGTTGGGGGTCAACGGCAGAGCCTCCAGCATCACGAACACCGCCGGCACCATGTACGCGGCCAGCCGCTCCGCGGCGAACTCACGCAACGCCATCGACGTCGGTTCCTTCCCGGGCGATGCAACGAAATAAGCGACGATCCATCGCTCGCCCGGCGAGCGCTCCGGCGCTTCGACGACCACCTCGCGGACCTCAGGATGAAGGGCCAGGGCGCTCTCGATCTCTCCCAGCTCGATCCGGAAGCCGCGCACCTTGACCTGGTGGTCGAGCCGGCCCAGGAGGTCGAGAGAGCCGTCCCCAAGCCTCCGGGCCAAGTCCCCGGTGCGGTAGAGGCGCATGCCGGGCTTCGCGCCAAACGGATCGGGGACGAACGCTTCGGCGGACAACTCCGGCCGCCGGAGGTAACCGCGCCCCACTCCAACCCCGGAAACGCCGAGATCGCCGTTCACGCCGATCGGGCAGGGACGCATTTCGCGGTCGAGCACGTGGAGCCGCAGGTTACGGATCGGGTGTCCGATCGGTACCCGCGCCACTCCCGCCGCCGGGGACTCTCGAACCAGATGGTGGGCCACGTCGTCCGCGCATTCGGTCGGACCGTAGGCGTTGACCAGCGGAATGCGCGGGAAGTGATGGAACCACCGGCGACAAAGCTCGGGAGGAAGCGCTTCTCCGGTGGGGATCAACCATCGTAGGCGAGAGAGGCCGGAAGCGTCCGGCCCCCACGGCTCCACCTCGTCGAGCAGGCTGCGCATGAGGGAGGGTACGACCTCGAGAATGGTGACCCCGCCGCGCTCGACCGTCTTCACCAGTCGGGCGGGATCCTGGACCCCCTCGGTCGGCACGATATGCACCCGGCCGCCCACTAGCAATGCAGCCAAGAACTGCCAGACCGAGATATCGAATACCTGCGAGGCCGTCTGGGCCACCACGTCGTCGGCGGTCAATGCGAGGTCCTCGATCTTCGCCTCCAGGTGGTTGAGCATTCCACGGTGATCCACCATCGCTCCCTTGGGTGTGCCGGTCGAACCGGAGGTGAAGATCACATAAGCCAGGTTGCGCGGATCCGTCCGTTCCGGCGGCGGTCCCTCTTCACCTGTGAACAAGCTTTCCAGCCGCGCCACCTCGGGTCGGACTTCCGACGGAAGGCCTTGCGTCACCGCGGCGAGAAGGCCGGCGCGGGCCTTCGCGACCACCGCCATCCGCACGCGCGCAGCGGTCAACACCTGTTCGATTTGTCGCGGAGGGCGGCCCGGATCGAGCGGCAGGTAAGCCCCTCCAGTCATGAAAATCGCCAGCAGGCCGGTCAGAAAATCGATGTTCCGGTCTGCCAGCAAGGCCACTACCGTGTCCGGTCCCACGCCGCGGGCGACCAGCTGACGCGCCATCTGCCGCGCCCGCCGGTTCAGCTCGCCGTAGGTCGACCGTCGACGGCCGCAGACGACCGCCACTTCGTCGGGAATCCGCGCCGCCAAGGCTTCAAACCGATCGAGGAAGCCGGTGGCAGGCAGGGGTGTCGACGTTTCGTTCCACTCATGGAGCAGCTGCTGGCGCTGCGCGGGGTCGAGAAGCGGTAGATCCCAGAGCGTCCGGTTCGCCGTTTCGGCCACGCCGCGCAGGAGCGCGAGGAATGAATCGAGCAGCCGCGTCGCCGTAGGCACTTCGAAGAGGGAGGTGTTGAACTCCAGAGCGAGCGAGAGCGTTCCCAGGCGCTCGACCGCGGTCAACTCCAGATCGAACTTCACCAACCCGAGGTCGAAATCCAACGCGCCGAGGCTCAATTCCGGCAGTTCCGGGGCACTCGGAGGCTGATTCTGAAAACTGAGCATCACCTGAAACAACGGCGAATGGCTCAGGTTTCGCTCCGGCCGCAGGTTCTCAACCAGCATCTCGAAAGGCAGATCCTGGTAGGAATAGGCACCCAGGGAGGTCTCGCGTACTCGCACGAGCAACTCGTCGAAGAGGGGGTTCCCCGCCAACTCCGTTCGCAGCAGCAGGGTATTGGCGAAGAAGCCGATCAAGGACTGGGTCTGGGCGTGGTGGCGCCCGGCGACCGGACTGCCGACGCTGATCGTGTCCTGCCCGGAGTGACGATGGAGAAACGTCTGGAAAGCAGCGAGAAGGGTCATGAACAGAGTGGTGCCCCGGCGCCGGCCCAGCGTCCTGAGCTCCCGGACGAGCTGCGCATTAAGGAGCAGGGACCGAATGCCTCCCCGATAGCTCTGAACAGGCGGTCGCGGCCGGTCCGTGGGCAGCTCTAGGATGGGATGATCCGTGCCGATCTTTTCTCGCCAATAAGCGAGCTGCTCTTCCAAAACCTGACCCTGAAGCCAGTCCCGCTGCCAATGCGCGAAGTCC
>JBBSBW010000108.1:0-5054 GCA_038250865.1 Thermoanaerobaculia bacterium
ACCCAACCACCGCCCTATCCGGGTGCAAGGCTGTCGGGGCGTCTCCCGAACAACCACCGCCCTATCCGGGTGCAAGGCTGTCGGGGCGTCTCCCGAACAACCACCGCCCTATCCGGGTGCAAGGCTGTCGGGGCGTCTCCCGAACTAAGCACCCACCTGCCGGATACAGGGCTGTCGGGGCGTCTCCTGGGCGCGCACCGACCCGCCGGACACACGTCCTTGCGGGCCTCCGGAGGGCGCAACTGCCGATTTAATCGGGTGCGGCAATCTGCCCTGGGGGGTTCTAGAAGGTGGTGATTGTTCGTCCGGTGCAGAGAGGAGACGCCTCGACGGCCAGCACCCGGACAGGATCGTGGTTGGGTACTGAGGCGTCTCTACCTTCTCTACCCTCGCGCAGGTGGCGATCCCCCGCAACCTTCCAGCCTCCTCCGCCGTACCCATCACAAGGCTTTCGCGCCTTTTTCAGCTCGGCCCGCTTGGCTGCCGGGCTTTTCCGCGTTCGAAGGAGAAACCGCATGACCCGTAAGTCCCTCGTCTTAGCCGCCCTGCTGCTCTGTTCAACCGCCGTAGTTCGCGCGGACGACATGTCCGCCAAGGGGGGTGAGGCCAAGCCCAAGGCGGAGATTCCGAAGTCCGAACAGTCGGTGACCCAGCACAGCCTGGTGATCGACGGCAAATCGATCGCCTATACCGCGACGGCGGGGACGTTGATCGTCCGGAACGCGAAGGATGAGGCGGCCGCGAGCATCGGTTATACCGCCTATGTCAAGAAAGATGGAGACGTGACGAACCGGCCGATCACTTTCGCCTATAACGGCGGCCCCGGCTCGTCGTCGCTCTGGCTGCACATGGGAGCGCTCGGACCTCGACGGGTGGTGACGACCGATTCCGGTCCGACGCCGCCGCCGCCTTACGACGTGGTCGACAACAATTGGAGCGTGATCGACAAGACCGACCTGGTGATGATCGATCCCGTGGGCACCGGCTTCTCCCACGCGGTGGGGGAGAGCAAGGACAAGGACTTCTGGGGGGTCGATCCGGACATCGAATCGGTCAGCCGGTTCATCAAGGAGTACGTCTCGACCAACGGGCGCTGGCGTTCGCCGAAGTTCCTGCTCGGCGAGAGCTACGGCTCGACCCGTTCGGGCGGCATTGCCAAGTACCTCGAAACCAACGAGAACATGGGCCTGAACGGCGTGATCCTGGTCTCGGTGGCGCTCGACCTCGAGGCGATCTTCGCTTGGCCGGGCAACGACCGGCCCTATCCGCTGATCCTGCCGACCTTCACGGCGGTCGCCGCGGTGCACAAGGCGTTGCCGAACCCGCCGGACTCGATCGAACCGCTTCTTGCCGAGGTCCGCGCGTTTGCGCTCGGCGAATACTCGGCGGCGCTCGCCAAGGGGGATCGTTTGAGCGACGCCGAGCGCGACGCCCTGGCCGAGAAGCTCCACCGCTATACGGGCCTGTCGGCCGAGTTCTGGAAGCGCGCGAACCTCCGGGTGCGGGAGTCGCAGTTCTGCCAGGAGCTACTGCGCGAGCATCACGAGGTGGTCGGCCGGCTCGACGGCCGGTTCCTCGGCCGCTCCTACGATTCACTGGCCGAAGAGGCGGATTACGACCCGCAGTCGGCGGCGATTTCCGCCGCGTTCACCTCGGCGTTCCTCGACTACCTGCACACCGACCTCAAGTTCGGCGACGGCAAGACCTACAGAGTGTCCAACGACGAGATTGGCGGTTCGTGGGATTGGAAGCACAACTCCGGCTGGTTCGTCGCGTCGCCCACCCCGAACACCGGCTTGGACCTCGGCCAGGCGATGATCTACAACCCGAACCTGCGTCTGCTGGTGCTCGACGGGCTCTACGACCTCGCGACCCCGTTCTTCGCGACCGAGTCGATGATCGACCACCTCGGCCTGCCCGCCGATCTGCGCTCGCACGTCGAGATGAAGTACTACCCGGCCGGGCACATGATGTACCTGCACGAGCCGTCGCTAAAGCAGTGGAAGGCGGACATCGGCGCGTTCATCGATTCCGCGACCCACAAGTAGCGCCGCAAGATCCTTGGCGCGCCGGCTCGATGTTCAGAAGTCGAGCCGGCCGCGCCACCAGACGACGCGCGCCTCCGGCCGGTACGCCGACAAGCCGGGGCCGTGAATGCGGAGCCGAACGACGCCGGACGGCGGGCCGTCGGCGCCCCAGAGCGCCGCCAGCTCCGGCAGGTTGCGCGCGGCCGGAGCGAGCAGCAAGCCGCCCGAGGCGGTCGCCGGCACCAGGCGCCAGGTTCTCTTGCCGCCGTCGGCGTAGGTCGTCTCGGCGAAGAGCGGCAGGACCCGCCAAAATGCGGCGGCAAGGATCCCGCCCGCCGAGGGCTCGATGTGAAGCTCGGCGAACAGCCAACCCGGGCCGCTCGGGACCTCCAGGGGCTCTCCGAGCGAGAACTTCCCTTCTCCCGCTTTTTCCAAATGGAACGCGGCCGGCCGTTCCCGCTTACGGAGGACGATCCAGCCAGGACGCGGCCGGCGCGGATCGAGCTCGTACCGTTCGAGGATCGCTCGCCAGGTTTCCGGCGTGTCCCAGAGCATCTGCCGCCGGTCGATCGCGCGATTTTCCACCAGCAGCAGATCCGCCCCGTGGCCTTGCCGAAAGTGCTCGGCGTCCCAACGATCGAGACGCGGTGAGTAGGCGACGTAGAGCTGGAGCGTCGGGGTGGGCACCCAAGGAAGATGGTTCGCTGCGAGCAAGCTCAATTCCAGGGGAAGCACGTCGACGGTCGAACCGGCCGCCCGGATCGGCGCCACGAACGGTTCGGGCAGGCGGGATGGGGCGAGCGCGCGCCGTTCGATCGCCGCGAGCCGTTGCCGGTCGCGCCCGGGATCGATCACCGCGCCCAGGTTCCCTATGCCCCGCACCCCGAGCGCCAATTCGTAGCGGGAATTCTCTGCCGGTCCGGCGAACGAGATCGCGGCCGGGAGAGCCAGGATCAGCGCCGCGATCCAGCCCGCGAGAGTCGCCTGGGTTTCGTCCGCACGCTCGGCGAGCAGGACACCGAGGGCGATCAGCGCGAGCAGGAACGAAGGAAAGATGCTGCCATGTCCCCCTTGGCGAATCAGCGAATGGCGTAGCGAGAGAATCAAAACAGGGAAGATCACCGCCCAGTACGGCGCAAGCGCGCTCCGGGTACGCCAGGCGTAGATTCCGAGCGCGAGAATCGCCGCCAGACCCAGAAGGTCCGCCGCGATTTCGAGGCTGGAGCCTTCAACGGCCATTGCGACGGCGAAGCCGCTCGCCAGATCCGCCTGGTAGCCGAGCCAGGCGAGCGCCCAACGCGGCGCTTCGAAGGCCAGAGGAATGGCGACCGCGACGCTTGCACCCAGCGCACCGAGGCCGGCCCCCACGCTTCGCCAGGCATAGGGCGGCCGACGCACCCCGAGCGCCAGAAGCCAGACGCCGAAGAGCGCGAGCGCGCTGATCCCGAGGCTCAGTTTGACCAACGCGAACAGGGTGACGAGCAAGCCGCCCACGATCGCCGCGACCGGAATCTTGTTCGGCCGTGCGATCTCCGGAGCGATCCACAGCGCAAGGGTGAACAGCAGCTGGTATTCGTAGCGGAGTCCGACGAGAAAGGCGACCAGCAGCAGCGCGGCGAATGCCAAGGCGCGCTTCGGGGAGGCTCGGCGAAGCGCGCGGGCGAGGGCCGCGGCGAACAGGGCGTAAAGGGCGAGCCGGAAAACCAACGTCGGTCCGGCGTTTTGCGCCGTGGGGAGGAGCACCGTCCCGAGCGGACCGTAGGTGTACACCATGTCTCGGCCATGGATCAGGCCGCGAGCCGCGGTTTCATTCAATCCGAACGCATACGAGGGATCGAGACCGAGCCCAAGCGACCCGCGGGCGCCGGGAAAGAGGAAGACCACCAAACCAACCCAGACACCGGCGCGGAGAGCGGACGGGCTGGTCGCTCGCGAAAAGAAGTTGCGCACTCGCGGGACTATACCCCGCCCGGGCGGGGCTCAAGAGCACGCCTAGGAGACAAAAAAAGGCCGGCGCGCCTCGCGGCGTACCGGCCTTTTCCCCTAGCTATCTATTGAACAGCTTCGGGTTCTTTTGGGCTTAGCCGATCTTGACGACGTTCTCGGCCGCGGGGCCCTTCTGGCCCTGGACGATGTCGAACTGGACCCGCTCGCCCTCGGCGAGGCTCTTGAAACCCTGAGCCTGAATCGCCGAGTGATGGACGAAGCAATCCTTCTCGCCATTGTCCGGGGTGATGAATCCGAAGCCCTTGGTGTCGTTGAACCACTTCACAACGCCGGTGGTACGCATAGCTGACCTTCTCCTTTGAGTTTGTAATCGGAGTCCGGCCAAAACCGTGCGTGCCGACTACAGATCGTGACAAACGCCCTCACGCTGGGCTTTTAACCCGCTACGCCCGGCAACCATCGTGGTCACCGTTCGAGCGGCTTGTTCATGCTGATTCTACCGTGATTGTCTTTGTTCTCGTCGAGCTGTCTGGGGGGATTCGATTCCAATGTCCAGAGGGAGGAAGATGGCTCGGTGATGCTGGGCCGGTACGGTCGCCCACTCGGCGAGCGGGAAGATCATACTCGGTTCTCCCGTCAAGTGCAAAGTTTGGGGATTGGGGGGCAAAGATCGGACGGCGGCAGCCTTCCCCATAGGGGTGGGGGGGGGGGCTGCCGCCCGATACGTGCGCAGCCCGTAGACCAAGGAAACGCTGCCGCCGACGTCCGCCGCGTCGCGGGTCCAGTGCCGGACCGTCCGGTCACGGAGCTGGGTACCGAGGAGACTTGGCCCTGAACGGCACTACCGTGACCGGCAAACATACGTTTGGCGCAACGCGATTGCGCAGGGGAGTCTGGGAACCAAGGAGTCGGATTCTCTGACGCAGGCTGAGGGCTGAGTGTCACCGATCACCCTAAATTCCCCCCGTGGGATCACCTAAAAATCCCCCCCTCCTCCAACCTGAGACGGAGGTGTCGGGATGGACATCGGTCAAGAAGCGGAGATGCTGCCCGTGGCGCCTGAAGGCGCCACGGAGGAGC
>JBBSBW010000109.1:0-4556 GCA_038250865.1 Thermoanaerobaculia bacterium
GACCCTGCTCGCGGAGCGTCGGGGTGACCTGGTTCTGAAGTCGTGCCGGTCGCTCGGGGGCAAGGACGTGGCGATCGGACGGGCCTCGACCGACAAGGAGTGGCAGGCGGCGATCGACACCGCGCTGTCGGGCGATCTTTGGATCGTTCAGGAGTTCGTGGTCTCCAGAAGCTATCTGGCGCTTTCCGACGCCGGGGTCGAGCGCCACGATCTAATCTGGGGTCCGTTCGCCTTCGGCTCCCGCTTCGGCGGCAACTTCCTTCGCCTGCAGCCGACGCGGGTCGGCGGGGCGATCAACGCCAGCCGGACCGGCTCGGCAAGCAGCATGTACGAAGTCTGAGGACCGCCCATGGCCTGGACCCAAGAGCTGCTCGACAACCACCGGGCGCTGTCCGAAACGGACGTCCGCTTCCGTGACTTCGCGATGGCCAACCCGAAATGTCTCGATCTGGAATACCTCATGGGGTTCGGCTTCCGCGAGGACGAGGTGCTCTATTACACGGGCATCCTGCATCCGTGGCCGTTCTTCGCCGGTCCGGACGTGCTCGCTGAGATCGAGCGGGTGACGATGGGGCTCTCGCGACTGCACCGCCGGATTCCGGAGCGGATCTTCGACAACGACCCGGAACGGATCGCCGAACATTTCGGGCTCGATCCGCTCTACGCAGAGCTGCTGCTCGAACCCCCGAACGGCCTCGATTCCGCGCTCGGCCGCGCCGACCTGGCCTGGTCGGAGGGCGGCGGGTTCAAGTGCCTGGAGTTCAACTTCGGCGCCCGGATCGGCGGCGGAGAATCGAGGTTTCGCGCCGAGCGTTACGAGCGGGTGCCCGAGCTGCGCGAGTTCTTCGAGCGCGAGGGAATCCCCTGGACGGCGCAGAAGAACACCACGCGCGAGATCTTCCATCACTTTCTCGACGAGGCGTTGAAGCTGGGCCTCGGCCGGGAGGGATATCTGAACCTCTCGATGCTGCTCCACCAGAAGCTCGATTTCGGACTGGCAGAGCGGTTCAAGGGCGAATTCGATCTCGCGCTCGCCGAGCGCGGTCTGCCGCTCGGCGGTCGCCTGTACCTCTCTCAGATCGAAGAGCTGTACGAGAAGGACGGCGCACTCTACTCGGGCGACCGGCGGATTCACGGCATAATCGAGATGACCCCGAAATGGACCCATCCGGCCGCCTATCCGCTCGCCGCGGCCGGCGAGCTGGTGCTGTTCAACGGGCCGATCCATTGGATTCTGTCGGGCAAGAACAATCTGGCGCTCCTATCCGAGAACCAGGATTCGGATCGGTTCACGCCGGAGGAGCGGGAGCTGCTTGCCGCCCATCTTCCCTGGACCCGCATAGTCAACCGGCGCGAGGTGAGGTTCGACGGTAAAGATTGGGACCTAAAGACGCTGCTGGCCGAGCGCCGCGGCGATCTGGTGCTCAAATCGTGCCGCTCGCTCGGGGGCAAGGACGTGGTGGTCGGCCGCGCCAGCACGGACGAACGCTGGCAGGAGGCGATCGACACCGCCTTTTCGGGCGACCTTTGGATCGTCCAGGAGTTCGTTCCTTCGCGGGGTTTCCTGGCGCTCTCGGCCGAGGGGGTCGAGCCCCACGACCTGATTTGGGGGCCGTTCGCCTTTGGCGACCGCTTCGGCGGGACCTTCCTACGCCTGCAACCGGCCCGGATCGGCGGGCCGATCAACGTCAAGCGCGCGGGCTCCGCCGCCAGCTTGTTCGAACCTTGAGGCCCCCTTGTTGAGCCAACTTTCGTGAGCGAAATTTTTCGATCTACCTTGGCGCACGGCCGCGGCGGCTCGGGGGTAACCTCGATCCTGATCGGGCCGGGCGCGCTTTCGGCCGGCGCCGAGCTGGCCTCCTCGTTCGTCGTAGACCGCACCGTCTTCCTGATCTCCAGCCGGCCCCTGTTGGAGCTTCACGGCTACCGGCTCGGACCGCTCTGCGGCCGGGCGCGGCGCTGTGAAGTGCTGGAGATCCCCGACGGCGAAGCGGCGAAATCGACCGAGGTGCTCGACGGTCTTTGGCGGCGGATGGCTCTCTCCGGCGGCAAGCGCGACAGCCGGGTGCTGGCGTTCGGCGGCGGCAGCGTCGGCGACCTCGCCGGGTTTGCAGCGGGCTGCTTCCTGCGCGGCCTGGATTTCGCGCAACTGCCGACCACGCTGCTCGCCCAGGTGGATGCCTCGATCGGCGGCAAGACCGGCATCGACCTGCCCGAGGGCAAGAACCTGGTCGGCCTGTTCCATCATCCCGAGCTGGTGATCGCCGACACCGACGTGCTGGGGACTCTGCCGCCCGCGGAGCTGCGCTCCGGCCTGGTCGAAGCGATCAAGATGGCGGCGTTGCTCGATCTCGACCTGTTCGGACGGATCGAGCGCGATCTGCCCGCGCTGCTGTCGGCCGAGCCCGGAGCGCTCGCTCCGGTGGTCGCGGCGGCGGCGGCGGCGAAGGTGGCGGTGGTCGAACGCGATCCGGCCGAGGAGGGCGATCGGCGGCTGCTCAACTTCGGCCATACGCTCGGCCACGCGATCGAGGCGGCGCTTGGGTTTACCGGCCTGCGCCACGGCGAGGCGGTGGCCTACGGCCTGCTCTTCGCGCTACGCCTGTCGCGCAAGCGCGGACTGCCGGCCGAGGACGCGGAGCGTCTCCGCTCGCTGCTTTCCCGCTTGGAGCTGCCGGCTTTGCCGCCGCTCGCCGGGCCTGAATTACTGGCGGGGATTGCGCGTGACAAGAAGGCGGTCGAGGCGGGCCTGGCCTGGGTGCTTGCCGCCCGGCTGGGACAAGGACGGATCGAGCCGCGGGTCGATCCGGCGGAGATCGAAACGGAGCTTGCGGCGTTTCTCGCGAACCCTTGGGCTTAGTGAACCGTTCCGGAGCGGCAAGTCGTCTATAATGCGAGCTTTGGAACTTAGGTCAAAATCCGGTTCAGAGCGCTCATGACGAATCCTCGCAGCCTATTCCGTCGCCTTTCGCTGCGTTCGGTCCTGTTTTTCGTCCTGCTCCTCTCGGGCATCCTCCCTCTGGTGCTCTCCGGCGCGCTGCTGCTGCTGCAAAACCGCGGGCTGCTGCAAAACGCCGAGCGCGACGTGCTGATCCGCGAGGTCGGCGCGCTGTCTCGCCAGGTGGACGCCGATCTGGTGGCGACCCGCCGGGAGCTGACCCTGGTGGGTCAGGTCCTGCTCGCCACCCCCGGATCGGAGGATGTCCTCACGCGGCTCGACCAGCCCTGGGTGGCGCCTTACTTGAACGACGTCACCCGCACCTCGGCGGCGCAGGTGATCGGCGTCTTCGACATCGCCGGCCACGCCCTGCTGCCGCCCTTGAGCCGCGAGCGCGGCGAAGCGGTCGACACGGCGTTTCGCATGTCGCTCTCCCACCTCGCACCGACCTACGTTTTCGTCCGCGGCGAGCAGAAGAATCCCCTGGCGGCGCTCGCGGTGCCGGTGCCGGCCAAGGCGCCGCGGCTCGTGGTGGTCGCCCTGTTCGCATTCACCCCGGCTGCCGACCTCTACCGCGAGGAGGCGGGCAAGGAAGGGGCGATCGCTCTGATCGACGAACGGGGCGAGATCCTCTGGCAGCGCGGCTTCCGTCCCGAGACCACCCGCGCGTTGATCGCCTCGAAGGTGCTGGTCGACTTCAAGAACCGGCCGCTCGACCTGACCAAGGAATACGTCGTCGCGACCGCCGGCCGGCCCCAGCGCTACCTCACCCAGGTGAGCAGCGTGCGCGAGAGCGGCTGGGGGGTGGTGGTGCAGAAGCCGGCGCGGCTGGCGTTCGAGATGGTGCAGAAGATGCTGTGGAACACCATCGCCTCGACCGTCGTGCTGATCGGCGTGGCGCTCGGCGTCGCGTTCTTCGCCGCCCGGCGCGCCAGCCGGCCGATTCAGACCTTGGCCCAACGCACCCACGAGATCGCCGAGGGGCATTTCGAGCGACGTCTGGAATCCGAAGGGGTCGGCCGCGAGCTCGGCGATCTGGCCGAAGACTTCAATCGCATGAGCGGCCAGCTCGAAAGCTTCGTCGAGCAGCTGCGCGCCGCGGCGCAGGCGAACCGCGATCTGTTCATCGGCTCGTTGCGGGCATTCGCAGCCGCGATCGACGCCAAAGATCCCTACACCCGCGGCCATTCGGAACGGGTGGCGACGTTCTCGCGCGCAATCGCCGGAAGGCTCGGGTTTTCCGACGAGTTGATCGAGAAGGTTTGGATCGGCGCGCTGCTCCACGACGTGGGCAAGATCGGCGTCGACGATCGGATCTTGAAGAAGGTCGGCGTGCTCACCCCGGACGAGTACGAGCAGATGAAGCTGCACACCGTAATCGGCGCCGAGATCCTGTCGCCGATCGAGCAGCTCAAGGACGTCCTGCCCGCCGTTCGGTGGCACCATGAAAGCTGGAACGGTCGCGGCTATCCGGACGGTCTGCGCAGTGATCAGATTCCGCTGTTCGCGCGGATCGTGGCGGTCGCCGACACGTTCGATGCGGTGACCACGAACCGGCCGTATCAGCAGGCGTACGATCTTAGGTTTGCGGTCGATACGATCACCAAGCTCGCCGGCA
>JBBSBW010000110.1:0-4017 GCA_038250865.1 Thermoanaerobaculia bacterium
GACTATTCGCGCGGCGCTGTCATGCCGCGGGTTACCGCCAACTGGACACCTCCAATAACCCAATAACCGCTTCGTCCTGGCGCCGGGTGGGCGTTGGTCGTGGGGGTGGATGTTGGCAGTGGGTGTGTCGGCCGCCGCGCGGGGACCTCGGTCGGCTGTCCTGGCTTCGTCGTTGATTTTGGGTCAGGCGATCGCCGCCCGCTCGGTTAGCCAGACGGCGCGCTTCATATTGTAGGCGATATTGGCAAGGCCGATCTTCGCCGTGGCTCGAGCGATGCCGATCGTTCGGACGAAGAGGCCCATCGGTCCTTTCTGTCGGGCGAAGACATGCTCGACCGCCGAACGGACCTTGGACTTGGCTCCGTTCGCGCGAGCGACGTTGGCCGGCATCGGCTTGCCCTTCGGCTTCTTGCGGTGGATGCGCGAGACGAGCCCACTATGGACGAGGTGCTTCTCATTCGCCTTCGAGCGATAGGCGGTATCGGCGAAGACCTCGCTGCCGGTGTTCGCCCTTGAGGTCAGGTTCGGCAGTTGCGCCCCGTCGTGACGCGCGGCGTTGGTCGTGACCCAGGTCCGGATCAGCCCATGCCGCCGGTCGATGCCGATGTGGTTTTTGTAGCCGAAGGCCGGGATCGCCAAATCGATGCGCGGCGACCCGTCGTCGGCCGGCTTCGCCTTCGACCACTTCACCGTCCAGCGCGCATCGCGATCCTTCTGGGCGAGCTTGGCGGGCTGGTCCAGCCACGCCTCGGGAATGCGGCCAGCCTTGATGTCCCGCTTCTCGCCGTCGGTGTTGCGCTGCTTGGGCGCAGCGACGATCGACGCGTCGATGATCTGCCCACCCATGGCAAGGAAGCCAGCCTTGGTCAGCGCCGCCTCGTAGGCCCTGAACAGAACCTCGATCGCGGACTTGCCGTCGATCCGCGCCCGCGTCAGCGCTTCGCGGAACGTCCAGATCGTATTGGCGTCTGGTACCACATCGGCCAGGCCCAGGCCGAGGAAGCGCATGAACGAAAGGCGGTCCTTGATCAGATACTCGGTCCGCTCGTCCGACAGGCCGTGCGCCGCTTGCAGGATCAGGACCTTGAACATGAACACGTGGTCGAACGCAGGGCGCCCACCCTTCGAGCCATCCGAGCGTGGCACCGCTCGCGCCAGATCGGCCCGAAACACTTCGAAATCCACGATAGCGTTCAGCCGCTCGAGATCATCGCCCTTCGCCGAAAGCTCCTTCAGCCGATCCTCAATGTCGAAGAACCCGCCTTGGCCAACCATCCCATACCCCCCGATTCGAAACAGAACTAGGGAATCACATCCCTCGCCAAACGCGGAGGTTTTTGGAGGCGTCCGACTGGACTTCCGATCGGAACAAAGGGTTTGATGTCGACCGCTTTGAGTCCGGAAAACAGGCTGCATAAAGGACTGGATTTCGGTCGCCATTGGAGCGGTAGTAGGGTGCCCCGCAAGCGCCCGTCGGCCTCCGCGGGTTTGGTCAGTGACAGCAGCACGCTGTCGACCGAACCGGGAGACCACCCATGAAACTCACCGACACCCAGCTGATCCTTCTCGGCGAAGCATCCAACCGCGAAGACCGCGCCGTCGTCCTGCCCCAGCGGCTGAAGGGTGGAGCCGCCATTAAGGTTATCGACAAGCTTCTCGCGGCGAAGCTAGTCGAGGAGGTAGCTGCGACCGGCACAATGCCGGTCTGGCGCCGTGACGACGAACGCGAATCAATCGCGCTCATCATCACCGATGCCGGATTGAAAGCGATCAACGCCGCCGACGGCGGGTCGGACAAGCCAGCGAACCAACCATCGACACCGTCCGTGGATGCCGCCACGGCACCGCGTCGCGGACGGAAAGCTGCCGCGCTCGTTTCGGCTGGCAGCGCGCCGAAGGCGGTCACTCCCCTTCCCCGAGGCGATCTCCCGAAAAGCCCGGAGAAGGTGAAGGGGATTGCCGACTCTGCCTCCAAACAGGACCGCGTCCTCGCCATGCTGAAGAACAAGGGTGGCGCGACGATCGTCGCCATCATGAAGGCGACGGGTTGGCAGCCGCACTCGGTGCGCGGCTTCTTCTCCGGTGTTGTTCGCAAGAAGCTCGGCTTCGACCTGGCATCGGATGGTGAAGGCGAGAAGCGGGTCTATCGGATCGGGGCGGCCACTCCATCTTCGCGTGGGCAGCGAGTGGCCAAGGGCAAATAGCATGGCCCGGCCAACAGCCACGCCGGAAGAGGTTGAGAGGGAGGTCGGCGTCCTCGCCGACCTCGACCTCTATGCTCTCCGGGATCGGTGGCAGGCGCTTTTCGGCAACCCGCCACCCAAGTCATTGCGCCGGGACTTTCTGGCTCGCGCCTGTGCTCACCAGATACGGGTGAAGGCGTTTGGCGGCTTGTCATCGGCTACCAAACGCAAGCTCCGGGCGATCGCTGAGGCAGCCCGCACCGGGAATATCGACGGCGCCTTGGGGAGCCTGCGCATCAAACCGGGCACGCGCCTCGTCCGGCTCTGGCAGGACAAGTCCCACACGGTGACCGCGACCGACGAAGGCTTTGAGTGGAACGGCTCGCACTACGGTTCCCTCTCGGCGGTCGCCAAGGCAATTACCGGCAAGAACTGGAACGGGTATGTCTTCTTCGGCGTGAAGCGCGCTCCCGCCGGGAACAAGCACGGAAGCGGGCCTCGTCCAAAGAGGAGGGTTCGCCCGGCAGAGCCTGAGGGCCCGCTGCAAGTTGCCGCCCTCCCCAACAGCGGGGACAGTGGTCATGGCTGAGCGGAAGAAGACGCTCCGCTGCGCCATCTACACCCGGAAATCGAGCGAGGAAGGCCTGGAGCAGGACTTCAACTCCCTCGACGCCCAGCGCGAGGCCTGCCAGGCCTTCGTCCTCAGCCAGCGTCATGAAGGCTGGAAGGCCCTTCCCAATGCCTACGACGATGGCGGCTTCTCCGGCGGGACCATGGAGCGCCCTGCCCTGCAGAGGCTGCTGGCCGACATCGCCTCAGGCCAGATCGACGTGGTGGTTGTCTACAAGGTCGATCGCCTGACTCGAGCCCTCAATGACTTTGCCCGCATCGTGGATGTCTTCGACAAACAGGGCGTCTCCTTCGTCTCGGTCACCCAGCAGTACAACACCACCTCGTCCATGGGCCGGCTCACCCTCAATGTTCTCCTCTCCTTCGCTCAGTTCGAGCGCGAGGTCACCGGTGAGCGCATCCGCGACAAGATCGCCGCCTCCAAGAAGAAGGGCATGTGGATGGGCGGCTTCGTCCCTACCGGCTACGAGCCGAAGGACCGCTCGCTGGTCATCATTGAAGCCGAGGCCGATACCGTCAGGACCATCTTCAAGCTCTACCTCAATTTAAAGAACGTCCGGTTGGTAGAAGCCGAGGCCATCCGCCTGAATCTGATGACGAAAGCCTATGTCAGCGCCACCGGGCGGAAGACCGGCGGGCGCCCCTTCAGCCGGGGCCACATCTACCGGGTTCTCTCCAATCCTCTCTACATCGGAGAGGTCGATCACAAGGGGACACGATATCCCGGCCTGCACCCGGCGATCATCGATCGCGAGACCTGGGACTCGGTCCAGGCCCAGCTTCAGGTCAACGGCCACGACCACCGAACTAAGGACACCCTCAGAGATAACCGCTACGTTTCCGTCCGTCGCGGCTTGATGGTGTAGTTCCACTGAGGATGGAACTCGTCGCCGGCGATGTCGAGGGCCGCCATCTCTGCCTTCGAGACCTTCACGCCCTTCTCGTAGGTGCGCTCGTCGAGGGCGCACTCGACTTTGAGGCCGGTCTTGGTGGTGGTCGCGCCGATCAGCTCGACCACGGTCATGCGGTCTGTCAACGGACGGCCGCGCCAGTTCTCGGTGATGCGGCAGAACAGGCGATGCTCAATCTTGTTCCTCTTCGACGTGCCCGGCGGATAGTGGCAGACTTCGAGCGTGAGCCCGGTCTCGTCGGCGAGCTTCTGCAGCTCGACTTTCCACAGTCTGACCCGCGCGCCGTTCGAGCC
>JBBSBW010000111.1:0-3849 GCA_038250865.1 Thermoanaerobaculia bacterium
CCCGGGCCCCCCCCCGGGCGGGGGGGGGTGGGGCGCCGCGGCGTTCCTGGGGGGGGGGCCCGCGCTGCTCCGAGATTGCCCTTTCGGCCCAATCTGCTCTAGGAAGCGTGATGCCCAAATCAAAGAAGATCGCCTTCCAGGGCGAGCCCGGCGCCAATTCCGACATCGCCTGCCGTGACGTGCACCCGGATTATCAGCCTCTGCCCTGCCCGACCTTCGAGGATTGCTTCCAGGCGGTGCGCGAGGGCAAGGCCGAGCTGGCGATGATCCCGATCGACAATTCGATCGCCGGGCGCGTCGCCGACATCCATCACCTGCTGCCGACCTCCGGTCTCCACATCGTCGGCGAATATTTCCTGCCTATCCATTTCCAGCTGATGGCGCTCCCCGGCGCCACGCTGAAGACGCTGAAGACGGTGCACAGCCACATCCATGCGCTCGGCCAGTGCCGGCGCTTCATCCGCGCCCATGGCTGGACGGCGCTGGTCGAGGGCGACACCGCGGGCGCCGCCCGGCTGGTCGCCGAGCGCGGCGACCCGACCCAGGCCGCGCTCGCCCCCAAACTCGCCGCCGAACTCTACGGCCTGAAGATCCTGAAGGAGAACGTCGAGGACGAGGCGCACAACACCACGCGCTTCATCATCCTCGCAAGGAAGGAGCGCCGCCCGGCCGCCGGCAGCGGGCCGGTCATCACCACCTTCGTCTTCCGCGTCCGCAACGTGCCCGCCGCGCTCTACAAGGCGATGGGCGGCTTCGCCACCAACGGCGTCAACATGACCAAGCTCGAGAGTTACCAGCTCGAGGGCCAGTTCTTCGCCACCCAGTTCTATGCCGATGTCGACGGCCACCCCGACGACCGCCTGCTGAAACTGGCGCTGGAGGAGCTCGCCTTCTTCTCCACCGAAGTCCGCATTCTCGGCGTCTACCCGGCGAGCCGGTTCCGCGAGGGGCTGGGCTAGGCGGTTAACCGTCCCGGTATAATCGCGGGCCGGCCGCTAACCGATCCGACAGCATTTTCGGGCATGCTCCAGCCAACAGGAGCCCGTGCCCCCGCCCGGGCGTGAGGAGCCCTGGCGCCGATGAACTACGCCGTCACGATCTTCCGGTTCGTCGTCGCCGCCGTTGTCCTGCTGATCATGTCCTACGGATTCCACCTCTCCAGCATCGGCTGGGAGATGCAGCGCGACAACGATTGCGCCATGGCCCAGTCCCAGCTGGACGCGATCAAATCGCACCGCCCGGTGAGCGACGCGCCGGGCGAAAACGATCTCCGCCGGACTGTTTGGGAATGCAACGGCAAGCCGGAGCACCCGAGCCCGGAAGAGTTGTGAGGGGGGGATTTTGGCTGTGGGCTGATCGGACGATCCGCAGCCTTCGGCTTACTCGCCGGCGACAAATCCAAGCACGGCTTTTCTGACTGCGGCGCGTTCTGCAACCGCGAGCTTCCCTATCCGTCGCAGGATCCGATCCGGTTCAATGGTCGTGATCTTCGACGTGCGCACTATCGATGGACCGGGCAGACCCGCCTCAGCCAGGTTCTTTATCGCAAGGTCGCCAACACGCGCCTCCTTGCCTGCGCCGGTAATCATGGCGATCCAAGCGAAACCTTGCCCGTGCAGCTTGGCGTTTGAGACCACCAGCGCCGGACGCCGTTTCTCGGCAAGCCGGTCGCTATAGGGAAATGGCACCACAACCAGGTCGAAGGCGGAAAGTTCAGAGGTCACGGTAGAGCTTCTCGTCCTCCGGGGACGTCCACTCGGAGAAGCTCGCGAACGGATCGTCCTCAACCGGCCGTACCTTGTCGATAGTCACGGTGTCCTTGCCGGTAAGCCGAAAGCGGAGAAGATCGCCTGTTTTCAGCCCGAGCTTCTGTCGCACGGACTTGGGGATAACCGTCTGCCCCTTGCTCGATACGCGCGAATGTACGTCGGCCATAAGTCGCTCAGGTAGGATATTCTTACCGTCTTACATAGCGCTTGGCGAGGCAGCGATCAAGCGCAGGCCGGCCGCCCCGGGTCCTCACGGCACACCCACGACGTCATCCCCCGGCTTGACCGGGGGATCGCAGTCCGTTGCCAAATCCTGCGATGATGGGAATGCCCCAGTGGATCCTCCGATCAAGTCGGAGGATGACGTTGATGAAAGCCGGGCAAAGCCCGGTTGTCCCACACTCGTCCGGCAGACATCCCCGAGCCTCGTCGGCGCCAAACCCGCTAGCTCTGTCCCCTACGGCGCCACCAGCTCGACCCGCCGGTTGAGGGCACGGCCGTCCTCGGTGGCGTTGGAGCCGACCGGCGCCAGGAACCCGACTCCCGCCGTCCTCAGCCGTGCCGGGGCGATGCCGTAGGCGCCGGTGAGCTGCGCCGCCACCGCCGCCGCGCGCCGCTTCGACAGGTCGATGTTGTAGTCGTAGTCGCCCTGGCTGTCGGTGTGGCCGACGATCACCACCTTCAGCTTGGGCTGGCCCTTGAGCAGCGTCGCGATCTCGTCCAGCGTCGGCTTGCTCTCCGGCTTCACCACCGCCTTGTCGGTGTCGAAATAGATGCCGTAGAGCGCGATGTGGCCGCTCTCGCCGAGGCCTTTTGCCATCGCCGCGGCGTCGACCATCTTGTTGGCGATGGCGCCGATCTCGGTGACCACCAGTTCGGCGGTGATCGCGTCGTTGTTCTGGCTGACCAGCACCGTGGCATAGGTCTCGCGCCCGTCCTCGCCCGCCTTGTGGCCGGCGAAGTAGCGGTAGGCGAAGCCGTCCACCCACATTTGCGGGATGGGCAGGATGTCGAGCGCCTCGCTGAACGGGATGCCGCCGCAATCGTCGACGTCGCAGGCGACCAGCGTCTCGAACCCGGCGCTGGCGAGCTGCGACTCGAAGTTGCGCGAGACTTCGACGATCGAGGGGCCCGGGCCGGTGCGGTAGGCGATGCGGGTGACGCGGCCTTCGGGCTTGCGCTCGTCGCTCGCGGCGCCGTCCTTGAAGGGCGCCGCCTGCAGCCTGGTCGCGTCGAAATCCTTCACCGAATAGCCGGTGATGACGCTGCCCGCGAAGCGGCCGATGCCGGGATAGTCGCGCGACCCGGCAACGTCGCCCTTCTCGGCATGGGCGGGAGACAGGGCCGCGAGAGCGATGACGATGCCCGCGATCAGGACTCGGGGGGAAAGGAAATGCCGCCGCATGGGTTCTGCCTCCCGTGGGTTGGGCCTCCATTCTCGCCCGCGCCGCGGCGGAAGGACAAGGGTGTCGATCGCCGGGGCAGCGAGGCGGGTCATCGTCGTCCCCGCACCACGCGCGGTTGGGTGCGTGGTTCGAGGCCCGCTTCGCGGGCACCTCACCATGGCGATGTGGGACCCGGCTCCGAGGTGAGATGCGCGGCCAACCTCCCCCTTGAGGGGAGAGCCTGCCCCCGACCTGATCGGGGGTCGAAATCTGAGGGCGCCGCAGGCGAACGAAGATTTCGGGAGGGGGCTGCTCCCGACACACGATCTGATTCCCTCCCGAAATTCGCTGGCGCTTCGCTTGGCGAATTTCGACCTCCCCTCAAGGGGGAGGTTGGCCGCGCCCCCCCCTGAATGCGGGGATATCCCGGCCCGATATTCCCCCTTTCCGAACCTCCCGTACAATGCCCCTCATCCCGCTCACTGAAGGGGCGCCTACCGGTGGCGATCAGCAGGTGGAGCGGGTGTGGCGTCCGCGGCCGCCCTTTGGGGCGTCGGTCGGCGTGAAACCCGGCCGAAGGGGCTCGCACCCCCGGTCCCGGCTGGCGCCCGCGAAGTAGCCCGCCGGCACTACGACCGGCTGTGGGTTCTGCCCACCTTAAGGGCGGCGAGCGCAAATGCTTGGCCGTTCCGGAG
>JBBSBW010000112.1:0-3419 GCA_038250865.1 Thermoanaerobaculia bacterium
CGGGCCGCGCTCAAAATGCGCAGCGACCTCATCCACCTGAACGCCGGCTGGCAGGCGCGCGGCACGCTCGGACCCGTGCAGCAGATCGGCATCGGCATCGGCCTGAACTCCGGCCCGGTGGCGGTCGGTAACGTGGGCTCAAACGAGGTCTTCGGCTACACCGCGATCGGAGACAACGTAAACCTCGGCTCGCGCCTGGAGGGGCTCAATAAGAAATACGGCACCGAAGCGATCGTCTCGGAAGCGACGAAGCAAGCCGCCCAAAGCACCTTTCTGTTTCGCGAGCTGGACTGCGTCCGGGTGAAAGGAAAAAAGGAACCGGTGGCAATCTTCGAGCTGGTCTGCGAGATCGCCCAGGCGACCGACCACGATCGACAGCGAGCCGAACGCTCGACCGCGGGCCTCGCCGCCTACCGGGCGCGCGACTTCGACGGAGCCGAGGCGATCTTCGCCGCCCTATTCGAACAAAACGGCGAAGACCACGCGGCCGAGATGCTCCTCGAACGCTGCCGGCGGTTGCGCGCCGATCCGCCGGGGCCGGAGTGGGATGGGGTGGATACGTTGACGGAGAAGTAAGGTGGCCGAGCCTTCGAAGTCTCAGGGCAGGAGGCGAAAAGGCTCCCCCCGCAGGTTGCGCACGACTTTGAAATGGCGGCGATCGAGCGTCACGAGTAGATCGGTTCGCATCCTTTCCGCCAAGGCGACCACCGACGCGTCGGTGGCGCCGAGGGGCAAGTCGGAATACTTCTCGACCAACTCGGCGATCCGTTGCCAGTCATCGGCCAGAGGCGCCCGTACGTCAAAGTCGGTAAGACCGCGCAGAAAGCGTGCCTCGATTGCCGAGCCCTTGCGGCTCTGGATGAGATACGCCGCCTCGGCAACGCACAGCGCAGGAATTGCGAGTCGAAGGCCCGGGGTCTTCAGGATTTCGAGGCAGCGTTGATGTGCGGGGTCCGCAGCGTTGGCCACGGCGACCAGCGGGCCGCTATCCACGATCGCGATCGATAACATCAGCCCAATCGCTCGCGAGCGCCTCTTCCAGCCGTTCAGCAGGGACCATGTCAGGATCGTTGAACAGTGCGGCCCACGGAATTTCCCGAGGCTCCGAGGGTCCCGAAAGGCCCTGAACGATGAAACCGCGGATGATTTCCGACACGCTGCTTTCGCGTCGACGGGCTTCCGCGCCGACGAACTCGGCAAGGTCATCGGGAAGGGTGATGGTCGTGCGCTTCATACCTGCATACTAGCATCGTCGGGACGCGCCTGGGACCGTGCCCCAGGCGGATACTGGATCGGGCGTCCCGGACTTCGCCTACCAGGAGCCGGGTGTAGCGATCGGCTCGCTCGCGCAAGTGCGACCGTCGGATCGCGAAACTCCGGAGAGTTGCGCCGCGAAGAAGGCGGCGCCGGAGGCTTCCTTCCCTAGGATCGGCGGAGCCGTCAAGCCGGAGCAATAGAAAGAGTTGTATTGGTAGCAAAGCATCCTGGCTCCCCCATCCTCTTGGTCGCTGCACCAGCCGCCGGGGCTGCCGGCGCAATATTCGCAGTCGCACGGGATCAGTCCGGCGGCCGGCCGGGCCAGGAAAGCGATTCCGAAGATGAATAGGAGTACGGCACCCAACGAGACGAGCTTCCGCATAGAGCCTCCTCGGAGAGAACCGCGGACCGAGATGGGCCGCGCCGAATTCACTTTAAGCGGAGTCAGTTCTCGATTCAAGCGACTCTAAAGTTTGCAGTCTCGCGAGGGTCGTCTCGCCTTCCCGCTCAGGAACGCCAACAACCGTTGCTCGGGTTGGCGAGAGATTGGATGCGCGAAAGAGTGGCCAGGGTCAGCATCCGAGACTCGGCCCCCCGAATCGCCCGCTCTCTATAAGGTTGTGCCCGCCCCCGAACGGGTCTATGCTCGGCGAAGTTCGATATCTACAGTGAGGCTACTATGCGCCTTTCGGTCTTTGTGCTGACTGTCGTGGTCGTGCTCTCAGGCGCGATGGCGGGGGTGGGTTCAGGGAAGGCCTTCGCGGCCGAGGGGGGCGACGCTCTCGTGGCGTTTGCCGAGGGGGTCGAGGCGTACGAGGGCGGTGATTTCGGGGCTGCCATCGAGCGGTTGGGGGAGGCGGTTCGCTTGGCTCCGGAGGACGGCTCGGCGCGGTATTGGCTGGGGTTGGCGTTGCTGCAATCGGGGAAGGCGGACGAGGCGGTTCTCGCGATCGAGGCGGCTCTGGCGGCTGCCGAGGCTCCGGCGGTCGAGAGGGGAGAGGCCGAGGCGACGTTGGCCAAGGCGCGGGCTGCGGCGAAGGGCGGGCCGGGAGCTGCGGTTTCCGAGGTTGCGACCCCCACCTGGAGCGGCTTCGACATCGGGTACGACCGGCGGACGGGGCTCTCCGGCAGTTTGGAGATCGCCGCCACGGCGGATTCGAATCCGAACCTGCTTTCGCGCGAGACCGTGCTGGCCGACGGATCGGGTGGCACGATCAGCGGCGATTCGAAGGACAAGGTGGGCGATCTCGACCTGCGGCTCGCGTACCTCCCCGCCGCCACACCGGGCGGGTGGACGGTCGGCCTCGGGTTCGACGCCGGAACCTCCAAGTATCAGGACTTCAGCGCGCTCGACACCGCCACGGCGAGCGGCCGGGTTTCGTTTGCCCGCGGCGCCGATCCGCGCGGTTACCTGCCGGGGCCGCTGGGGCCGGCCGAGACTCCTTTCGGCGGCGCCCGTGCCTCGTTCGTGGCGCAGGTCGGCGGTTCCGCCGTGTGGCTCGACGGCGACTCGTACCTCCGTTCCGCGGACGTCGGCCTGGGGCTCACGCTGCGCGAAGGGGCCTCGACCTCGACCGCGATCGATCTCGGCTATTCGGATCGCAGTTTTTCAGGTGTCCACAAGAAACGCTCCGGTGACGATCTCTCCGCCGGGCTTCATCAGACGTTCTTCCTCGGCCGGAGCGACCGGTCGTTTTCCCTCGGCGTCACGGCGACGAACCGTTCGGCCGGGCGGCGCTTCGCGAGCGAACGACGGGCCGCGGATTTCGGGCTCGCCCTGCCGCTCGGCGCCCGGTGCGGGCTCAGTCTGTCCGCCACCTACTTGAACGAGAAATTCGATCACCCGGAATCGAACCTGTTCTCGCCGTTCGGCCCGCCGCGCGAAGACGACACCACCCGCGTCGCCGCGGCGTTCACCTGGTCGCCTTCCGCGAAATTGCGCTTCGCCGCGCGCGCCGCCTTTGCGCGCCGCACCAGCAACGTCGATCTCGGGTCCGGACTGCCGGACCTCGATTACCGCCGCACCGAGCTTGGGCTCAACGCGGCCTGGACCTTCTGATGCTCCGCGCTCGCCACCTCGCTCTTCCGGCCGCGCTCGCCGCGGGTCTCCTGGTCGGGGGGCGCGGCGCGCCCGAACCCCCCGCCGCCCCGCCCCCCCCCCC
>JBBSBW010000113.1:0-3287 GCA_038250865.1 Thermoanaerobaculia bacterium
CGCCCATTGTCCAATATTCCCCACTGCTGCCTCCCGTAGGAGTCTGGGCCGTGTCTCAGTCCCAGTGTGGCTGATCATCCTCTCAGACCAGCTACGGATCGTCGCCTTGGTGGGCCGTTACCTCACCAACTAGCTAATCCGACGCGGGCCGATCTTTCGGCGATAAATCTTTCTCCTTGCGGACGTATCCGGTATTAGCCCGAGTTTCCCCGGGTTATTCCGAACCGAAAGGTACGTTCCCACGCGTTACTCACCCGTCTGCCACTCCCGTATTGCTACGAGCGTTCGACTTGCATGTGTTAGGCCTGCCGCCAGCGTTCGTTCTGAGCCAGGATCAAACTCTCAGGTTGAATGAGAACTTTTTCCGGCACTGGATTCACGCATTTTGACGAGGTCACACCGTCATCCATCCGATCTGGACTTCCGAAGAGGCCCGAACCGAACGGCGACAATTGTGAGTTCTCAGAGAATACATGAACCGTCCGAAGTCTCTTTCATGACGCTGCCGAAGCAACGTCCGCAAAGACCGCGCCGTCCACGCTTCTCTTTCTTCTAACCAGATTGTCAAAGAACCGGCCAATCTGTCGTGAGACAGGCAAGCCGCCCAGCCGATCGATTTCTCTCTCTCGGCCGCAACAGGCGCGTCCGGCTATGCCGGCCGACCCCATTGCTTGTCGGGAACCACCAAACCACAGAGGCGAGGCAAGCTCAGACCCCGCAGCCGGTGGAAGGCGTGATATATTCACCGTGGTCCCCCCTGTCAACAGTCGCTTCGATGGTTGAAGAACTTTTCTTGACGGTCGTCGCGACGGGGGATGAGGGCTGACCAGGATATGCGGCCGCGGCGGCTGGAATCAACGCCGCGGCGATGCCGGGCATCGGCCGGCTCCGTGCGGTTTCGCATGCCCTTGCGCCATTGACAGCGGCGGCGCGCGCCTGCGAACTGCGCGTCACGAAGCGGCCAAATTCCTTCGGCCATGATCGTGTCGGGCGCGACCCGCGCTGGCGAATCGGGGACGGGGGTTTGGCAGCTCTGCAAGCACAACGCCTCCAGCGGCCGCTTGTCGACCTCGGCGACGAGGATCCCCTCTACACGCGCAACATCTCGGATGGTCCGCCGGACCGCCGGCGCGTGAGCCTGCGCTGGTTCGCGGCCTCCGTGCTGACCGGCGTGTTCTCGGTGCTGCTCGTCGGCGGCGCGCTGCCGGCGGCGATCGGGCTCGACGATTTCACCGTGGTGCGTCCGGCGCTCGCGCACGGAACCGCCTTCGGCGATGCCGAGGTCGCGGAGAAGGGCGACCGCTTCCGCCCCGTCGCCGAGACCAAGGTGTCGCGCCACGTCATCCAGATCTCGACGGTCACGCGCGAGCAGGACCGCAACATCGTGCGGGTGCGCCCCTTCGCGCATGTGCACGCGAACCTCGCGGCGCCGGTCGCGCCGGAGATCGTCGCGCAGGTGCCTGCCTTCCAGGCGGCCGACGTCTTCGCCGTCGCGGAAGGAACGGACGCCACGCCCGACGCCGGCGATGCGGGCGACGACACCGCCGCCGCCGACGGAGCGGATCCGGCGCAGGACGAGCCGATGGACGGCTCGGCGAGCGATTCCGTCTCCAGCGATTCCATCTATGGAGCCGAGGTCGACGGCGAGGTGGAGATCAAGACCGTCGATTTCCCCATGCAGGGCGCCGCCTACGACGAGAGCGCGGCGCTCGAGCCGGCGGAGATCGAGGCGCGCGTGCGCGAATCCGCGCCGTTCCTCGCCGAGGGCGCCGTGGCCGTCTCCTCGCTTCCCTATGTCGACCCTGCCCGCTTCGAGATGGCGACCGCGGCTTCCGGCTCCGGCGCGCTGAACGCGCTGGCCGTCGCGAGCGCGCCGGAAAACGTCTCGATGCTGGCGAAGACCGACAACCTCGACGACTACGGCATCGAGGACAAGATGCTGCCGGTGACCGAGGGCGCGTCGCTCAGGAAGATGCTGATGGACGAGGGCGCCGACCCGGACGCCGCGGCCTCCATCCAGTCGGCGCTCGTCGCGAATTTCTCCTTCGACTTCCGCGCCGGGCAGAAGGTGCGCGTCGGCCTGGCGCCCGATCCGGAGACCGGATCGATCCGCCCAGTCCGCGTCAGCCTCTACGAGCCGAACGGCCGCCACGTGGCGACGGTCGCGCTCTCCGACAACGGGCTCTACGTCGCGGCACAGGAGCCGGCGTCGAACGGCGAGCTCGAAGTGGCCGAGCAGGAGACCCCCGACCAGCCCGGCGCATTGCCGACCGTGCATGACGGGCTGTGGGGCACGGGGCTCACCGTCGGCATGAGCTCAGACGTGATCAAGAACCTCGTCCACATCTTCTCCTACGACGTGGACTACCAGCAGCGGCTTTCGGCGAGCGACAGCCTCGAGGTGATCTACTCCACCGACAGCGACCCCGCGACGCCCGACACCAACGGCGACGCCTCGGAGATCCTCTACGCGGCGATGAGCGTCGGCGACGTCACGCACCGCTTCTACCGCTTCCGCGATTCCACCGACGGCTCGGTCGACTATTACGACGAGGCGGGGAAGAGCGCGCAGAAGTTCCTGGTGCGCAAGCCGGTCGCCTTCGGCCGCTTCTCCTCCGGCTTCGGCATGCGCCGCCACCCGATCCTGCACCGCTACCGCATGCACACCGGCATCGACTGGGCGGCGCCGACCGGCACGCGCATCATGGCGGCGGGCGACGGCGTGATCGAGAAGATCGGCACGCGCTCCGGCTACGGCCGCTCCATCACGCTGAAACACCTGCACGGCTACGAGACCACCTACAACCACATGAGCGGCTACGCGAAGGGCCTGAAGGCGGGCGACAGCGTCGTGCAGGGCCAGGTGATCGGCTTCATCGGCTCGAGCGGCCTTTCGACCGGCCCGCACCTCCACTTCGAGGTGCTGGTCAACAGCCGCTTCGTCGACCCCCTGAAAATCCGCGTGCCGCGCGGCCGCGAGCTGAACGGCGCCGAGCTCGTCGCCTTCGAGCAGGAGCGCCAAAGAATCGACGAGCTGATGTCGAAGGACGACGAACGCTACACCGCCTCGGTGAACTGAGGCGCGAAGGGGGCGCGAGCGTCCCCTCCCCCCTTGCGGGGGAGGGCCAGGGAGAGGGGAAGGATGAAGGCCGCACCTCCCTTTCCCTCCCCACTCCGCCCGCAGGAACAGAACGGACGCCGCGGCGGCTCCCTTCCCCCCCCACCCGAGCAACCCCCCCAAGGGGGGGGAGGGGGCGCCCGCCCCCACGCGGGAGTGGGACCGCCCC
>JBBSBW010000114.1:0-3267 GCA_038250865.1 Thermoanaerobaculia bacterium
CCGCCGCTTCGACAATCCGTCGACGAAGATCAAGCGAATGACCGTACCCCATATCGCGCATCCAATCCTACCGGACACAACATCATGGAGCAGAAGAAACTCACCAAAACCCGATTCACGTCAACCCTGACGTGCGCTAGCGTGCGGAGTAGACGAAATGCGGCTTTACGGGAGACATCCATGCTCAGCAAAGTCGATCTACGGGATTTTTTCGAGATCAATCAGGGGCTCTACGATGAGCCGATGTCGCCGGCCCATCTCGGGTTGGCTAAGGCCTTTGGTTTGGTGGCGGACACCATGGCCGCGGCACTGACGCGTGGCGTGCACCCGCACGAACACAACACCAAGCGCTAACCAAACCACGGATCGAACCGACTGCACCACAGCACGGCAAGCGGAGCAGGGAACCTGTCCGGTTGCCGTGCCTTGTGCGTCGTCGCCGTCCGTCCATGACCGCCGCCCCGATCCTTTTTCCGTAACCGGTTCTCGCGCCAACGGCGCGAAGGGAAGGGGTGAGCCTTCCGCCTCGTGCCTGCGTCCAAGCGAACAGCGAAGCCGTCCGGTTGTCCTTGACGCTCGCGGGAAGGCTCACGGATTGTCGGTGCAGGCCGCCCTAGCGGGGGCCTTTGCCCCGACAAAAGCCCCTACAATCCTAGCTATGTAGGGGCTCGTGGTGCGCCGATTGGCGCAAAAGGCTTGCGATTGCAAGCCGTACGGGTTCCGCGCTGGTCGTCGTGCTACCGCCCGACTTCGATGCTTTCCCGATGGTTCCAGCCGGCTATCAAACACTAAAGTGTCCGATAGGCGGCTCGAACCATCGGCTCCGCTCGCTAGCGAACACCTTTGCCGGGCAAAGGCGTCCGGTAGCGCGCTCCGGGTCTCCGTCCTCTCTCCCTTGGGCGGGCGGTGGACGTCGACCGAAACCATCGAAGTCGGGCGCTAGCGCTTCCGGATTGCTATCGCTCCGCTACGCTGCGCTCCCACTCGCCGCGAGGCGCGTCTCGTGGAGCAATCCGGCCCGACGACCCGCGCGGAAACGGGGTGTCGCCGGAGGGCGACCCGGGTTGCGTGGTCACCCACGCACCACAATGCAGGAATGCAGGGGAGGAGACGCATCCCCGCCCACCACCCCGTGAATCAGAAAGCCCCCGCGACGCCAAAGCGCGCGGGGGGTCGTGCTAGCGCACGAAAAAGTTGGGTGGATCGAAGAACTCGGCGGCCACCGTATCCGGTGCCGCGCCGTCCGGCAATGACGGGGTAAGGACAAAGAACCGGCGGGCGAGGCGGGGGAGGAGCTCGGCCGTGGCCGCCCGCCCCGGCGCATCGCCGTCGAGGAGAAGGATGAGGCGATCGGCGCCGTGATCGGAGAGAAGCTCTTCCTGCTCGGCGGAGAGCGACCGGCCCATGAGTGCCACGGCGGGAATGCCGAGCGCATGGAGCCGGAAGACCGACCAGTAGCCCTCGACGAGGGCAAGGCGCGTTGCCCCTTCGACCCGGTGCCGGTTGAACAGCACATGGCTCTTCTTGAAGTTGGCCGGGAGCTTGTACTTGTCCTCGCCCACGGGCCAGCCGTCGTCGCCGGGCCAGCGGCCGGCGTAGGCGACGAGCGCGCCTGCCTCGTTGTGGATCGGAATGCAGATCCGCCCTTGCAGCAGGCCCTTGGCGCAAGCGCCAAGGCCGAAGGTCGCGGCGAGCTCGGGCGTCACGCCGCGCAGGGCCAGGTACGGATGCGCCGGGTCGAGCTTGAGGGTGAAGGCGAGGGGTTTGTTCTCCTCCTTCTCGGCTTTCTCCTTGCCTGGGCGCACAGGAGGCCCGTGGAGCGGTTTTTCCGCATTCGACGACGTTTTGTCTGGCCGCGGCTCTTGTCGCGCTTCTGGGAGCGATTTTGCGCGCTGACGCGCTCCCTCACGCGCCACCGGCGCGATGTTCGAGCACGCAGCCACGATCCGGGCGGCGTCGGCCGCCGTGCAGGCCTCCTTGCGCATCACGAAGTCGAGCAGATCGCCGCCGGCCTCGCAGCCGAAGCAGTGAAACAGCCGGCGCTCGAGGTTGATGGTGCACGACGGCTTTCGCTCCGGGTGGAACGGGCAGAGGATTTTCCGCCGCGCGCCCTTGCCGGTGGCCTCGATGTCGTAGTGGGCGAGCACGGCGAGGAAGTCGCCGTGCTGTTTGATCTCCCTGAAGTCATACCAGCTCTTGTTCGCCATGGGGTTGCTTCCTTGTGCGGATGTACAATCTACACAAGAGAGTAGCAAATGACTGAAATTCGTCAAAGTTATCAACTGGTTAGAGAGAAGGGGGCGGGGGATGGCGTGGTAGAATGGAGGAACTACACAACTTCATCGTCTCGCGAAGCCAGCCTCCGCTACCTCGCCGGCCGGTCACACCAAGAACCGCATGCCGGCGAACTCCGGGCCGTCGCCGAGAGCACCCAAATCTCGGGCGTCGGCCACGCAAATGGGAACACGCAGCGGAGTTACTCGGGGATCAGCATGCTTCCCATTTGGTGCTCATACCCGGGTTAGCCGCGGCGGCTGGCTTCGCGGTATGGACAATCCTTCTTACATTGCGATGCGGCCGCTCTGGGACGGGGAGATACCCGTCGGTCTTTCCCAACGCGACCGGGCGCTCCACTGCTGGATCATCGGCCGCTCGGGCTCGGGCAAGACGACCCTGCTCCATAACCTCCTCGTCCAGGACATCGAGGCGGGCAGGGGCTTTGCCTTCATCGATCCGCACGGCGACGAGGCCGAGGCCCTGCTCGACTGCATTCCACCGCACCGGCTCGATGAGGTCGCCTACCTCGATCCCGCCGACCCGGACTTCGCCTTCTCGTGGAACGTGCTCGCCCATGTGCCCCCGGAGCGGCGGCCGTATGTCGCCTCGAGCGTGACCGCGATCTTCCGCCACCTGTTCGCCGACAGCTGGGGGCCGCGCAGTGAGTACATCGCCTACAACACCCTGGCCGCCCTGCTCTCCTGTCCCCCGGGGATGGGGGTGTCGCTCCTCGGTGTGTCGCGGATGCTCGCCGACGAGGCCTACCGTGAGCGGGTCGTTGGCTACGCCGACGACGTCCGGGTGCGGTCGTTCTGGCAAGACGAGTTCGGCCGCTGGGATCAGCGCTTTCGCGCCGAAGCAATCGCGCCGCTGCAGAACAAGGTCGGCGCGCTCCTCGGCAATCCGGCCCTTCGCGCCATTCTCGGCCAGGCGCGGCGCGCCTTCGATCCGCGCTTCGCCATGGACAACCGCCGCATCCTGATCGCCAAC
>JBBSBW010000115.1:0-2974 GCA_038250865.1 Thermoanaerobaculia bacterium
CTGCTCCCCTTCCAGATTTCGCCAGCAGGGCAAGGGCGACAAGTTGACGACTTCTGTTTCCGCGAACTGCCGAGCACCAAATTCCTTCCCGAGCTGGCGCGCCTGCCTTTCCTTCGTGCGACCGAACCAGGTTCTCTCGATCGGCTCGCCGGTGAGCAGAGCGGTGACGCAGTGAACCCCAGGCCAGTCCTGAGGCCGGGCGACCAGGTTCTCCTTGCAGCCGTGAGAAAGGATGTAGACCAAACGCCCGACCTGGGCCTCCTCTTCGTCGCTCACGAGGATCGCCTGGTAGCGGCGAGCGAAGACCTTGTCCCGCCAGCCGGTCGATCGGGCGACCTCGCGGGCCAGCTTCGAGTTGAAATAGCCCATGAAGCGCGCCAGGCGCTCGCTATCCTCGGCCCGCGCCAGTAGGTGAAAGTGGTTCGAGGCAAAGAAGAACGCGCAGATCTCCAGCGGGTAGAGGCGCTGCGCCCGGCCGAGGGCGCCGACGATCATCTCGTTGATCAGCGGTCCTGGCCGAAGGAGGAATCGGCTGTGGACCGTGCGGCAGGTCACCTCGTAGAGGGCTCCCCCGTCGGGCGTGGCCTGAGCGTGGCACCTCTTGGGAACTGGTCCAATCCGGAGCCCGGGTCGGTATACGATGACGGTCATGAAGGCCCGGATCTATGTGGACACGTCCGTCATCGGGGGTTGCGAGGACGACGAGTAAGCTCGGGTTGACGTACTGGTGAGCTGGAACTTCAAGCACATCGTCAATCTGTCCCGAATCCACGGCTACAACTCCGTGAACCTTCGCAGAGGTTATCCAACGCTCGAGATCCGGGCGCCGCGGGAGGTGCTGGATGGAGACTAGAGTCGAGAAGAAGTTCGACGCGGTTGCCATGATGCGGTCGATTCGAGATGAAATCTCGGCCCGGATCGAGGGCATGACCCTTCAAGAGGAGCTTGCCTGGCTCGCATCCCAAGAACTCAAGGACCCTTTTCTCAGTCGACTTCGAGAGAAGGCCGCCCACCCGAGCCACTCCAGCGGACTGCGCAGCGAGTAGCTGAGGCTCTCGCGCGCGAGCTTGGAGCGAGCATCGATCCTCGGCCAGCGGAGCAGCCGGTTGGAACTCGGGCGGGCTTCCTTCGAATTGGCTGGCCGGCGGTTTCTACGTGCCCGCGTTGGTCCAACGGGCGATCACGCGGATGGCGGCGGAATAGGCGCCCGGAACAGGTACCCGCAGGTTAGGGTGGCACCTATCCCGAGGACCTGCTCGATCAGGCCACAATCAAGGCAAATCTTGCTAGACTTTCCGCATGCGAGCTACGGTGACAGCCGAAGTCGATGAAGAAGGGAATCTCCATCCTGACGAGCCGCTCGCTCTCTCGCCGGGCGCGAAGGTGCTGATCGCCGTGCTCGAACCCGGGCAGAGTGAAACCGCTCTCCTAAGCGAAGCTGCCCTCGCGGAGGATTGGAACCGACCCGCGGAAGACGCCGCATGGTCACACTTGGCCCTGGCGACGTATTCCCGTTCTCAGATCTCTCCGCAACCAAGGTTCGACCGGCCGTCGTACTCGCGCGTGGGGGAAGGTCCGACTGGATCCTCTGTCAGGTGACGAGCAACCCGTACGGCGACCCGCATTCAATCCTCCTGGCCTACGTCGCCGTGCCTACCGCCAACCGACCCGCTCGTACAAGCGGCAGACCTGGCGGGAAGCTCCCGCAGGGACCCCTTCGACCCTTCGTGGGCCATCGGGGTAGACCGGAGACGCCCCGACGGCCAGCTCCCGGATAGGATCGTGGTTGGGTACCCGGGTCGTCTCTACTCTCTACGCCGGGCGATCACGAGGAAGGCGGCGCCTGCTGCAAAACAGGCCCACCGATCGGGCCTTCAGCCCCTCTCCGCTCTTTTTCGATTACGTGTCCTGAAGCGTTGCCCCAGGCTGGCATTGGGCTCGCCTTCGGCGCTTTGAAGGAACTCCGGCAGACTTAGTTCGCGGAGCCAAAACGGAGTCAGGTCGCTACCGAAAGTCCAAGCCTCGCAGAGCGTTCCTCGAAGTCACGTAAGAATATCCGTGAAACCACGCAGTTTGAGAGCCAAACCACGCAAAACTACGCCAAACCAGCCGGCTAATGGGACGAACCACACAGAAATTCGCTGAAGTCACACAAACGACCGGTGAAGCCACGCAGCGGGAAGTGCGAAACCACGCTTGGAGCCGTGAAGCCACGCACTAGGCCGTCCAAGTCACGCGAAGAACCGGTGAAGTCACCGAGAAATTGACCGATTTGATCGGAAAGACCGATCAGGTCGGTGTCGAACTGGGTCGATGGTGTGACTTGACCGAATTTCTAGGTGACTTGAGGGAGTTTCTGTGTGGTTTCAGCCAATTTCTGCGTGGCTTCGTCGGACCGCTCTGTGGTTTCGTCGATTTTCTCGGTGGCTTCAGTGATTTTCTCGGTGACTTCAGCGATTTTCTGAGTGGCTTCAGTGATTTTCTCGGTGGCTTCGCCGGTCCGCTTCGCGGCTTCAGGGCTCGCCGCGGTGACTCTTGCGCTTCGCCGAGCGACTTGACCGTTCCAGCCGTTGATTCAGCCCTCCGGTCGGCGGCGTGATCGTCGTTCGGTCGCGTGCTGGGGGAATAGGTGGGGTCTTCGGAGCGACGAGACCAAGCGTCGGAGCATCGATCCTCGGCCGGCGGGGCAACCGGTTGGAACTTCGGGCGGGCTTCGTTCGGATTGACGAGCAGGCGGTGTCTACGTCGCCGGGATGATCGCCAACCGGCCCGCTCGAATAAATGGCAGGCCGGGCGGGAAACTCCCTCGGGGAAACCGAGCCAGCCGATCGCCGGCCTTCAGGTACTCCGCCGCTTGTTACCGGTCACCCAAACCCGTAGAAATCTGGACACTTTGGTCGGCCTTGGCTCGCAGGTAGGCCAGGTATCCGGGGTCCGGCGAGGACTGGAGCACCTCGTCGACCAAAGGGAGAAA
>JBBSBW010000116.1:0-2858 GCA_038250865.1 Thermoanaerobaculia bacterium
GGAAGGGTGGACGAGGTCGCATGGTATCCGACCGCGCTGACGGAGGGGCAGATCGCGGCTCATTTCTCCACCGCCTCGAGCCCGGTGCCTGACGCCTACGGTTCGATGGTGAAGGGTGATGACGCGGTGCTCTATCTCCAGCAGAATCCGCCGGAAGTGCGCCTCTCGCTGCAGGGCGAGACGCCGGTCGTTGAGTTCACCGGCATCCTTTCGGAAACGACAGGCTTCGTCAGTTGGAATGACTTGCTCGTAACGAGTCCCTACGCGGTTCCGGCACCCCAGCCCCTGGATCTTTTCTTCCGGGTCCGGCGTTAGCCCAAGTTTCTTTTTGGCGGGCTGAAATCGGGGGATTCCGATCTCTTTTGCCCATTTTTCGGCACCTATGTTTTTGTAATTCCTTTATTATCAACGATATCGTTTTCGAAACGGTTTTGTAGTGCCTAATTCGCACTTTCTGGCGTTGCTTTTCTTCCGCGACCCGATAGCGTCACGGACGTGTATTTCCGCACCAAGACCATCAAGGGCTCCCCGCTCGTGCAGCTCGTCGAATCCTACCGCAACGCGGAGGGCTCCCCGCGCCAGCGCGTCGTCGCCTCGCTGGGCGCGGCCGACCTCCCGGTGGCGGAGCAGGCGTCCATCGCGGGCGCGGTGACGCGGGCCCTGCGCGGGGCCGGGTCCGGCGCGGGCGCGGACTGGTTCGAGCCCGCCCTCTCCACGGAGGCGACCACCTCAAGTCGCGCGCATCGTCGCGCTGGCCGGGCGCTCGAAGGGCGGCCGGCAGGCCGTCGCCGCCACCGTGCTCGATGGGGTCCTCCTGGATGAAATCGAAACCACCGACGTGGTCGAACTCGGCCCGGAACTCGTCGCGCTCAAGGCCTGGGACGCCCTCGGCCTCACCCCGATGCTCGCGGGCCTGGGCCTGAACCCGGGCCGGATCGCCACCGCGCAGTTGCTGGTGGCCAACCGCCTTATCGAGCCGCTCAGCGAGTGGGCGCTCATCGACTGGGCGGGGCACACGGCGCTCCCGGAGTTGCTCGATACTAACATTACAAGAAGCACCAGGGACCGCCTCTACCAGACCGGCGACGCGTTGTTTGGACACCGGATCGCCATCGAGTCCGCGCTGCGCGGGCATGAGCGCGATCTCTTTTCGTCGCAGCGCAGGATCATTCTCTACGACGTGACCAACCCGCACTTCGAGGGCCTCTGCGCAGGCAATCCGAAGGCCCGGCACGGGAAGAACAAGCAGAAGCGCGGCGACTGCCGGCAGGTGGCTGTCGGCATGGCTTTCGACGGGTTCGGCCTGGCGCTCGCACACGAAGTGTTCGAGGGCAACATCGCCGACACGAAGACCCTCGGCGCGTTGCTCGACCGGCTCACGCCCGTGGATTGCGCCGGTCTGAAGCCCGTCGTGGTGCTGGACGCCGGCTTCGCCTCGAAGGCTAACATGGCGCTCTTGCGCGAACACAATGACTCCTATCTGATCAACATCACGCGCAACCGCCGTCAGAAATACGCGGCGTTTTTCGAGAGCGAGCCGTTCGAGGAACTCCCGGGGAGGAAGCCGGCGCTCAAGGTCGAAGTCAAGAAGATCACCGACCCGGAGGACAAGGACAGCCAGTTGGTGCTTTGCCGCAGTGCGCAGCGTCGGCTCAAGGAAGAGGCCATGATCTCGAAGGCTGAGGCGCGCTTCCTGAGTGACGCCGAAGCCTTGCGAAATCGCATTGAGAAAGGCGGGCTCAAGGATCCCGCGACCATCGAGCGCAGGATCGGCTCCCTGCTGAAGAAGCACCCGCGCGTCCAGCGCTATTACAAAGTGGCGCCCCAGCCCGGCACTCCGAAGCCGACGGCGGAAACGAAATCAAAGTCGAAGGCGAAACCAAAGACGAAACGGAAATCGAAGCCAAGGGCGGGAGCAACGCTGGAGGGAACGCGCGACGAGGCGAGGATCCAAGGGGCGCTCGAACGCTGCGGCGACTACGTTTTGAAAACCGACCGGGACATGGGAGCCGTCGAACTCTGGGGCCTCTCCATGACCCTGCTCAAAGCCGAGAGCGGCTTCAGGATGCTCAAGGGCACGCTCGGCCTGCGCCCGAACTTCCACCAGCTCGGGCACCGCGTCGAAGCGCACCTCTTTATCAGCGTGCTCGCCTACCACCTGTTGTGCTGGGTGCGCCACCAAATGGACCACGCGGGCGATCCGCGCGAGTGGCGAACCCTGCGCCGCCTGCTCGGCACGCACTCGCTGGTCAGCACCCGGCTGCCGCTGGAGGACGGGCGGATCGTGACCGTGCGCAAGCCGAGCCTGCCGGACGCCGAGCAGGCCCGGGTCTACCGGATCCTCGGGATCGATTGGAAGCGGGCCTGCCCGGCCGTGAAATCAGAATTGAAATCCACGGCGGTTTTGTAGTGCCTTTGCGAGCCGACCCCTTGTTTTATAGGGGAAGCAGGCCGGCTACAAGAAACTTGGGCTAACAGCGGGAATCCGGCGTGGAATCCCGGCCGGGGTCACTCGTGGACGGGGGTGGTGACGATGAGTTCGGGGGCGGTGCCGGGATCGGGAGTGAAGTGGACGGTCCAACCGTCGTCGACGGCGCGGTTCGGGACGACGCGGAGGGCGAGGCCGAGGCGGAGACCGACGACGCGCCCACGAGTCCTTCTTCTTGCTCGCCATCTTCTCGAGCTCGGCCTCGCTCATGCCCGTCTGGGTCTTCTTGCCCTCGCGCTTGCGCTCGAGCTCGGCGCCCATGGACCTGCGTTGCGGCCAGTAGCTCCAACGCGGACGACGCTACCGGCCGTTTGATCGTCCGGCCGCGCGGCGTAGAATTGGCGCGAGCTGCGGTCCGACCCAGCCAACC
>JBBSBW010000117.1:0-2522 GCA_038250865.1 Thermoanaerobaculia bacterium
AAGGGTTTTGTCCCGTTGCTGCAAAGCTTCCTCGGAGAGGAAATCGGCCACGACATCAAAGATGGAGCGGTAGCGCACGACGAAGCCCTGCTTAATCGCTTCGTAGCCGATGGCCCCCCCGGCGACAATTAGACCTCGCCACTGACGACAATTAAAAACCGCCATCCTGGCGGTTTTTTCGGTCGTTGGTCTGCGAGAGCGGTAAGCTTGGTCCTTTTCGCAGGTCCCATGATTACCGAGCTTCAATATCGACGACTAATGAACGAGTTCCAATCCAGCGGCGTGGCTGATCACGCGGCAATGAAGGCGGGGATGCACCGGGAGACGGCGAGACGGTATCTGACGGCGCAGGCCGGACCGGCCGCCCTGAAGACGCCCCACACGTGGCGGACCAGAAACGATCCGCTGAGTGAGATCTGGCCCGAAGCCGAGCGCTGGCTCGCCGACAGCCCGGAAGTGGAGTCCAAAGCGCTTTTCGAGCACCTGCTGCTGACGCATCCCGGCAAGCTCGACGGCCGGGCGTTGCGGACCTTTCAACGCCGCACGACCGATTGGCTGCGCCGCCACGGACCGCCCAAGGAGGTGTTCTTCGCCCAAGTCCACACCGCTGGCGAGTGCATCCAAACCGATTGGACGAACGCCAACGAACTCGACGTGACCATCGCCGGCGAGGGGTTTCCCCATCTGCTATGCCATTCGGTCCTGCCTTACTCCAACTGGGAATGGGCGGTGCCGTGTCGCTCGGAATCGGCCCTCTCGCTCAAAATCGGGCTGCAAGCGTCGCTGTGGGAGCTGAACGGGGTGCCCCGGTTTTCCCAAACCGATCAGAGTTCGACCGCGACACATCAACTCAAGCGCGGCGAGAGCCGCCGCGGCTTCAATACCGATTACGTGGCGTTGTGCGCGCACCTCGGCCTCGAGCCCCGCACGATCGGCGTCGCCTGCCCCAATCAAAACGGCGACGTCGAAGCCGCCCAAGGCGTGCTCAAACGCCGGCTCAAAAACCAGTTGATCCTGCGCCGCAGCCGCGACTTTGCCGCCGTGACCGCTTACGCCGGGTTCGTCGTGGGCGTGTGCCGGGGCGCCAACACCCTGCGCGCCCCGAAGCTCGCCGAGGAACGCGCCCGGCTGCGCGCGTTGCCCACGGCGTGTTTCCCCGCCACCGAGCCCATCACCGTGCGGGTGTCCGGTTACTCGACCGCGCGGGTCCTCGACTCCGCCTACTCCGTGCCCTCGCGGTTGATCGGCAGCCTGGTCCAGGCGCATGTGAGCGAAGAAACGGTGCGTTTCGTTTATCGCGGCGACGAAGTCGTGTGTTGTCCTCGCTCCACCGGCCGCAGGCCACGGATCGATTACCGGCACATCATCGCCTCGCTCGTGCGCAAGCCGGGTGCCTTCGCCCGCTATCTCTACCGGGAGGAACTGTTCCCACGCCCGGTTTTCCGCCAGGCCTACGACCGGCTCCACGCGAGCGAGGAACGCACCGCGAGCGCCCGCTACCTGCGCCTGCTCCAACTCGCCGCCGAGTTCGGCGAGGATTGCCTCGCCGATCGGATCGGCGCCCTCCTGCGCGAGGGCGCACTGCCGCTGGCCGACGTCATCGCGCCTCAACTCCGCGAACCCGGCCCGGCCGCCCCCGCGGCCCTCGCCGCCTTCACGCCGGAACTGGTCACTTACGATGCGCTGCTGGCGGAGCCGTTTCGACCAGCTCAAGGCCCCGAGCTGGTCGGGGAGGTGGCCTCATGAGCGCCTCCGCTCTTCCACTGCTGCTCCGCGCCATGCGCCTGCCCACCATCGCCCGCGAGCACGACGACGCCATCCGCCGCGCCGAGGCTGAGAACTGGGGCTATGCGCGCTTCCTGTCCTACCTCTTCGAGGCCGAGGGCAACGATCGGCTCCAGCGCAAAATCCAGCGCCAGCTCAAAGAATCGAACCTGCCGGCGGGCAAAACGCTCGAGTCGCTCGACGACAAGAAACTGCCGGACAAAATCCGCCGCCAGCTGCCCACGCTGCTCGAATCGGACTTCGTGCGCCGCGGCGACAACCTCCTGTGCTTCGGCCTGGCCGGCCGCGGGAAAACGCACCTGGTCGCCGCGATCGCTCGCGAGTGGATCTGCCGGCATCAGCTCCAGGTGCTCTTCGTGCCGGCCTTCCGCCTGGTCACGCAGCTCCTCGCGGCCAAACGCGACCTGAAGCTGCCGCAAGCCATTGCGCGGCTCCAGCGCTTCGACGCCGTCGTCATCGACGACATCGGCTACGTCCAGCAATCCCGCGAGGAAATGGAAGTGCTCTTTCACTTCCTCGCGGAACGTTACGAGAGAAAGTCCGTCGTCATCACCTCCAACCTGGTCTTCTCCCAATGGGACCAGATCTTCAAAGACCCGATGACCACGATGGCCGCCGTCGATCGGCTCGTCCACCACGCGACCATCCTCGAGTTCACCGGCGGCAGCGTCAGGGCCAACGCCGCGAAAGAACGTCAAAAGTAGTTCGTAGGTTCCGAGGTGGGGGGAGGAGGGGCT
>JBBSBW010000118.1:0-2186 GCA_038250865.1 Thermoanaerobaculia bacterium
GACGAGGAGGAGCGCACTTTCAACGACGCCTACCAGGCGTTCTGTCGCCACTTGAAGATCGAGCCGCGGACCATCAATGTGGCCTGCCCCAACGAGCAGGGCGACGTGGAGTCGGCCCACCGGCATCTGATCCGCCGCCTCCAGACCCACCTCGCGATCCGCGGCTCGAACGACTTCCCCGATCAAGCCGCGTATCAGGAGTTCCTCGATCAGGTGTGCGCCGGAGCCAACCGTCTGCGCACGGCCAAAGTCGCCGAGGAGATCGCCCGCCTGCGGCCGCTGCCGGTGCAGCGTTATCCGGAGACGGAACAGATCGGGGTGAGCGTCACCAACGGCGCCACGGTGCGGCTGAAGCAACAAACCTACTCCGTGCCGTCCAAGCTGATCGGGCTCAAACTCGATGCCCACCTCAGTGAAAACCAGATTCGCTTCACCTATGAGGGTCACGAAGTCTGCCAGTTGCCGCGGCTGCAGGGAACCAAGCCGCAGATCGATTATCGCCACGTCATCACCTGGCTGGTGCGCAAACCTGGCGCCTTTCGGGGCTACCTCTACCGGGAGGAGATGTTTCCCACCGTCGTCTTCCGCCAGGTTTACGACCGGCTGTGTGCCGCCGAGGATCGCTCCGCCGATGCCCAATACCTGCAGGTGCTGGAGCTGGCCGCCACTCACGGCGAAAGCGCCGTCGCCGACCTGCTCGGCGCGTGCTTGCGCGCGGGCGAAGTGCCGCGGCCCGAACGCATCGAGGCCAGCCTGCAAACCGTGCGCCCAGCGCCCTCGGACCTGGCGCCCTTCGTGCCCGATCTGAAAACGTACGACTCATTGCTGACGGAGGTGAGCGCATGAACGCCGAAAGTCTGCCCCTCCTGTTTCGCGCCCTGGAGCTGTCCGCCTTTGCGCGAGAAGCGGACAGCGCGCTGGCCCGGGCCGAAGCCGAGAACTGGGGCTATCGTCGGCTCCTGCAGCATCTCGCCGAAGCCGAGGTGCAGGATCGCCGCGCCCGCAAAATCGAGCGGCTGCTCAAGTACTCGGGCCTGCCGCCGACCGAGACCTTCGCCCGCTTCGACGAGGCGAAGATGCCGGAAAAAGTCCGGCGGATGCTGCCGACCCTGCGGTCGGGCGACTTTGTTCGCCGCGGTGACAATCTGGTCGCCATCGGCCTGCCCGGCCGGGGCAAGACCGGTTTTTGCGCCGCCCTTGGTCGCGAGTTGCTCGAACGCCATGAACTGAAGGTGTTGTTTGTCCCGGCCTTCAAACTGGCCGGCCGACTGCTCGCCGCCAAACGCGACCTCAAGCTCGCCCCCGCCCTCGCCAAGCTGAATCGCTTCGATGTCATCGTCGTCGACGAACTCGGCGGCTATGTCGATTTCTCCCAGGGGGAAGTCGACGTGCTCTTCAGCTTTTTCGGCGAACGCTACGAGAAGCAACGCAGTGTCTTCATCACCACCAACCTCGCCTTCAGCGAATGGGAGAAGGTGTTCAAGAATCCGATGACCGCCACCGCCGTGGTCGACCGGATCGTGCACCGCTGCGTGCTGTTGGAGTTCCCCGGCAAGAAAAGCATCCGCGAGGAGGAAGCCCGGCAACGGCAGGCCGCGGCTTGAGCCGGCGCCACCCAATCCGGCAGGCGAGGCGGATCGCTTGCCGGATTGGCCACGTGCCATCAGAACGGTTCTGCCGCCGTGGGTCGCCACCTCATCCCGGGCGTACTGTGGTCGATGCACGTCAACTCGGAGACCTGCAAATCGATCGCGGCCCCGAGTTCCGCCAAGTGGGTCGCCTGACGTCCCAGCTCATCGAGCTTCGCGAGCTGACAGGATTGAGCGCCGCCTCCCGCAGTCGCGGCTTCGATTTGATCGGCCAGTGCCTGCACCTGCCGCCAGTTGGTGGCCAGACGCGCCTGCACCCGCGCACGCTCGCGGGACAAAGTACGCCTCAGCTTCTGCTGGTTCGACGCGGTTCGCATTCCCCGATTCTTCAAAGCCGGTCTGACTTGATTGTCGAGTTCGCGTGTTGCCTCGCGTAAAAATGTTACCGCTTGCCTCATCAGGAATGTTACCAGCAGTGCTGATTTGTCGGTCGCGAAGGACATCGGCGCTGGTGGGTGGGGTCCGAGGACACCGGCGCATCGCTTAACGCCGGAAGCCACCCCCCCGCGCCCACCGTAGCGGTAGCAATTATGGGGA
>JBBSBW010000119.1:0-2139 GCA_038250865.1 Thermoanaerobaculia bacterium
ACGGCCTTCGTGGTCGTCGCCGTAGTGGGGACCGTCACCGCTCCATTCGTCGAGGAGGTCGTCTTTCGGGCGATGCTGCTTCGCAGCCTGTCCTCACGGGTGAAACCGGGGTTGGCGGTTGTGCTCGCGGCTGCGATCTTCGCGGCGATGCATTTCTCGCCCTACTTGAGCTGGCAGTCGAACTTGATCTCCATCCTCGCCCTCGGCGTCTTCGGCATCGGCATGGGCGTACTCGCGCGGATGACCAATCGACTCGGTCCCGGCATCGTGGCTCATACCCTCACGCTGGCGTACTCGTTCGCGCTTCTCGTCGGCCGGACCTGAGAACCCCTTCGAGCGAACCGGCGCGTAACCAGTCAGGTGCCTGCGCGCGGAGCGCGCGAATGGTCCACCACTGTGCGCGCGAAGGGTTGTAGAACCGGGGTGTGGATGCGCAGGCCGGGATCGATGAGCTCAAGGCGGAGAACGCGGCTTTGCGGGCGCGGGTGGTGGAGCTGAACGATCAGGTGGCGGTGCTGGCCGGCAAGCTCGCGGATCTTGAGAAGCTGTTGGGCCGGAACTCGTCGAACTCGTCGAAGCCACCGTCGACGGATCCGGGGACCGAGAAGTCGAAGCGACCGGAGAACGCGAACCGTGCCGCGCGTCGGGCGTTGGCCCGCAAGCAGGGCAAACAGCCCGGGGCTCCGGGGGCCACGCTGGCCCAGGTCACCAACCCTGACGAGGTCGTGGTCCATCAACCGTCGCGGTGCCGGGCGTGCGCGCGGTCGCTGGCCGACGGCGCGGTGGTCGGGGTCACGGCTCGGCAGGTGTTCGATGTGCCGGACCCGACCGTGGTCGTGGTCGAGCATCGCGCCGAACGCCGCCGATGCGGATGTGGGTGCGTGACTACCGCGTCGTTCCCGGCCGAAGCGACCGCGCCGGCGGTGTACGGCCCGTCGATCAAAGCGCACGCCCTCTACCTGATGTGCGCGCAGCATCTCCCTAGGGAACGCTGCGCCCAGACACTGACCGATCTGTTCGGGGTGACCGTGTCGACCGGCACTCTCGACAACTGGATGCGCGAGGCGGCCACCGCGCTGGTCGGGTTCCTCGCCGCGGTCACCGCCCAGCTCCGCGCGGCGCCGGTCGTGCACGCCGATGAGACGTCGGTGCGTTCCGACAAGTCGGCACTGTGGGTGCACGTGACCTGTACCGCACTACTGACCTTGCTCCACGTCGGGCGGCGCAACAAGACGACCGTCGAAGCGGGCCCGCTCGGCGACTACACCGGCACAATCGTGCATGACCGCCTCGCCATGTACTTCAACTACGGCACCGGGCACATCCTGTGCAACGCCCATATCCTGCGCTCGTTGAACGAACTGCTCGCCAACCACCGTCACCGGGACTGGGCCCGCGGCTTCATCGAACTCATCGTCGACACCAAAAAGCGCGTCGACGCCGCCCGGACCGCCGAGAAACCCGCCCTGTCCACCTACCAGCAACGAAAGATCCGCCGAAGATGGGACGACCTGTGCGGCCAAGCCGCCCGCGCCGCCCCCGCTGCTATCGCCGGCACCTATCTATACGGGACGAACAAAGACGCCCGGAACCTCGCCATCGCGCTCGCGGAGCACCGCGACCTGTTCCTCGCGTACACCCGTGACACCTCTCTACCGTTCGACAACAACCAGGCCGAGCGCGACCTACGCATGATCAAGCTCCAAGCCAAGATCAGCGGCGAGTTCCGCAGCCCTACCGGCGCCGCCCGCTTCGCCACCATCCGCAGCTACATCTCCACCAACCGCAAACAGGCACAGCCCATCCACGCTCACCTCAAAGACCTCTTCACCCCCACCGGCGCCTGGCTACCCGCCCCAACCACCTGACTGGTTACGGCGGATGAGTAGCAAAGGATTTTTGGCGGAGATGCAACGAGCTTCGCGACGGGCGGCGGCAGACGCCCAGCGGAAGAAGAACGCGGCGAATAAGGAGTACCAAGCGGCCATCCGTCAGGCGGAGCAAGCGCGAAAGGCGAACGAACGAGCGCAGGCTCAGGCCGAGCGAGCTTCGGAGGTCGATCGGAAGCGCCTCGAGAAGGAGGCGCAGCTCGCGCACCTTGCGGCGATGGAGGCGGATGCAGCTGAGCTCAATGCCGAG
>JBBSBW010000120.1:0-2082 GCA_038250865.1 Thermoanaerobaculia bacterium
CCGCGTACTTTGACCTGGTGATCTAGCCGGCCCAGGAATTCGACGCGGCCGTCCGGCAGATGCCGGGCCAGGTCCCCGGTTTTGTAGAGGCGCCCCCCGATCTCCTCGCCGCAAGGGTCGGCGACGAACCGCTCGGCGGTCAGCTCCGGACGGTTCAAATAGCCCCGGGCTACCTGTACTCCCCCGATGTGCAGCTCGCCGACGATCCCCACCGGCACCGGCCGCATCTCACGGTCCAAGATATGGATCCGCGTGTTGGCCACCGGACGGCCGATCGGCACGCTCGCCTCCTCGCTCCCCGGCGCGCAACGCTCGAACGTTACGTCCACCGCAGCCTCCGTCGGTCCGTAGAGGTTATGAAGCTCCACCCCCGTCGGCATGCGCTGGAAAAAGCGCTCACGCAGCTCGGCCGGCAGCACTTCGCCGCTGGCGATCACACGCCGCAGGGACGAGCAACCCACCGCGGCCGGCTCTTCCAGGAACGCCTGAAGCATCGACGGGACAAAGTGAACCGTGGTGATCCCCTCCTCGACGAACAGGCGCGCCAGGTATGCTGGGTCCTGATGACCTTCCGGACGGGCCACCACCAGCCGGGCGCCGGTCAGAAGAGGCCAGAAGAACTCCCACACCGAAACGTCGAAACTGAAAGGAGTCTTCTGAACCACCCGATCCTCGGCCCCGAGGCCGTACGTCTGCTGCATCCAAAGCAGGCGATTGACGATCCCGCGATGGCTGTTCATCACTCCTTTCGGACGGCCGGTCGAGCCCGACGTAAAGATCACGTAGGCCGCTGAAGCGGGACAAGCGCCGGGTTGAGGCGGTCCGGCCGGCTCGTCCGTGGAGGCACCCAGGCAAAGAATCGTCGGTCCACCCTCTTTCTGGAGCGGCAGCTCCGCCGCCAGCCGTTCCGTGGTGAGGAGTAGTGGCACACGGGAGTCGCCGAGCATGTAGGCTAGCCTCTCCCGCGGATAGGAAGGGTCGATCGGCACGTAGGCGCCCCCCGCCTTGAGCACCGCGAGGATACTCACCACCATCTCGAGCGAACGCTCCAGGCAGATCCCCACCAGGGAATCCATGTCGGCCCCTAGGCTGCGTAGGACACCCGCCCGGCGGTTCGAGCGCACGGCGAGTTCGGCGTAGGTCAGGCTCTGCTCCCCGAAGATCACCGCCACCGCCTCGGGAGAGCGCGCCACCTGCCGTTCGATCAGCTCATGAAGGCAGACCTCTTTCGGCCAAGCGACCTCCGTGTCATTCCAATCATAGAGAAGCTGCTGTCGCTGCCCCGAATCGAGTAGAGGGAAATCCCAGATCGGCAGGCTCGGGCTCTCTGCCGCTCCCTGCAGCACCAGGAGGAGAGCCTCCAAAATGCGCGTCCCTGTCGCCGTCTCGAAGAGAATCGCGTTGAACTCCAGAGAGAGCGGCAACCCTTCCGCGCGCTCGACTCCAACCAGCTCCAGATCGAACTTCACCACACCGAGGTCAAAGTCGACCGAATCGAGGCTCAAACCGGGCAACCTGGAGGCGTTCGGGCCTCGATTCCGGAAGCTGAACATCACCTGAAACAGCGGCGAGTAACTCAGACTACGTTCCGGATGCAGCTCCTCCACCAGGACTTCGAAAGGCAGATCCTGGTGGGAGTAAGCGCCGAGCGCGGTGTCCCGCACCCGCGCGAGAAGTGCCTCGAAACGGGGATTGCCGCCTAAGTCCGTCCGCAGCAGCAGGGTATTGACGAAAAATCCAATCAACGGCTCAATCTCAGCCTGGTTGCGGCCGGCGATCGGACTGCCGACGCTGATCGCGCTTTGACCAGAATAACGATGAAGCAAAACTTTTAACGCAGACATGATCGTCATAAACAGAGTGGCGCCGCGGCGCCGACCCAGCGCAACCAGCTCCTGGACAAGCCGTTGGCTCAGGAGGCGAGAACGAACAGTGCCGCGGTAGCTCTGAACAGGCGGTCGCGGCCGGTCCGTGGGCAGCTCTAGGATGGGATGATCCGTGCCGATCTTTTCTCGCCAATAAGCGAGCTGCTCTTCCAAAACCTGACCCTGAAGCCAGTCCCGCTGCCAATGCGCGAAGTCC
>JBBSBW010000121.1:0-1810 GCA_038250865.1 Thermoanaerobaculia bacterium
ATGGGTGTGGCTCCTCTTCGGCGGGGCGAACCATTGCAAGATCGATCACTTGACGCGCCGAAGGCGGGGTTTGCGTGGCGGTAGGGGATCAGGGGTTTTGGCGTCCGCATAGCGAACGGAATGGTTGCGGTCCCTTTCGGAGGCGAGATGGAAGTCCCAGTATTCGTCGAAGTCGCCCGACGCTCGAATCGCGCGCAGCCTCAGCACGGCCTCGGCGCCAGTGAGCGACCAGCGGGCGCCTGTTCTGTCCATCCGATCTTTTACGAGATAGCGGCAGGCGCCCTCAATGACTCCTGTGGCAATTGGCAGACCGTCGCGCAGTGCCTGTTCGTAGTGCATCAGGCGGGTACGGGTTCGGTCGGCAAGGTAGTCGCAGGCAACCTCAATCGCCGCCAGCCCGGCATCGTCGAGCCCTTTCTTTCGGCGAGCGGACCACCACCGAATCGTTTGCGCCACGTCGCCACCGCTCCGCCCGCTCAGCAGTGCGAGCAATCGGTTGCCGACCCAATCCTCAGCCTCGGCGTTGCTCTCGCCGAACAAGGCCCGCGCGGCCTTCCACACGTATTCAAGGACGTGCACGACATCGAGGAGGATCGTTGCCTTGACCCTGGCTCTTCGCAGCTCGGCTTTTACGGCGCGGAGTTGCTTCGGATCGCCGTCGACCAGCACCACCCACCGGCGCTTGTTCTCGGGGTCGCGACGCAAGGCTTCTTCGACGGCCGCTCTGATCACGTTCCGCTGGGTTTGCTCCACGCTCGCCCAAACGCGCTTGCCCTTCGGCTTCGGCCGCCGGGCTTCGATGCTGTCGTTGCGGAGCGGACGCACCAGATCCGCGGCGCTCCGCGGCCAGGGCGCAATCGAGTACACGGCCGCGACTTGCGCCATTCGCTTGCGATTGCTCTTTTCCCCAGGAGCCAGGCGCGTCTGCAACTTATGGCGGTTCTTTTCCGCCGCGCGACGCGTAGCCTCGCGCAGGTCTTCATGCCGCATCGCGATGCCTTTGCCGTCGGTGCTGATCACCAGAAGCTCTTCGGTCGCCTCGGCAGCCAGGCGCTTCTCGTAGAACGCATCGAAGTCCTGGGCGGCTCGGATTGTCAGCTCCTCGACCTGCCGCTTCGCGATCTCGGCGCCCTTGAAATCACGAACCAGCTCGACGACCTCGTCATACGACGCATGCGAGATCTCTTTGGCCACCATTCGGCGGATGCCGAAGGAGAAGAGCTCCCTTGGCAGATTGAGAGACGCGTCCATCGGGTGCAGGTCTTCGCTACCCGCGGATTGGTATGCGAGCCGAGGAACACTTACCGTCCCCAATACGGTCTTCAAGCGTCGGCCGCTGTCCCGCAGCGAGTTGCGCTCGACTCCGTCGGCGCCGACGACCGGCACGCGCTGCTCGAGTTCACTCCGCAGCCTCAGATGCTCGTCGAGCATCCGCCGTGCCCATTCCCGGCCTTGACTATCGCAGAGGGCCTCCAGCTCGTCATGCGGCGCGCGAACCATATTCTCGCTCGCCAGCGTAGCCTCAAACTCGCTGGCCAGTGCCCGCGCATTGGCGAACGGCACCGTCGTCGCCTCGAATCCCTCGATCAGCCTCGCGCCCATCAGTGGCTCCTTTCAGCTCACCCCGTGTCGGGTCGTTCGCTGAAGAACCACCGGCGACCTGCACAAATTCCATCAAGTCGCCGAATTTACGCCGATTCCTGTCGTCGCAGAAGATCTGCACCCGATTGCGATGCCGATTAGCGAAACGGTCTTCATGGGGCGATCTTCTCCAGCGCGGGCCTAGCCCAGGTTCCACACGTCCCATATC
>JBBSBW010000122.1:0-1709 GCA_038250865.1 Thermoanaerobaculia bacterium
GGCAGCGACTCGGGCGCCGGAATCCCCGCCAGCTCCGGCGGAAACCCCAACAGCAGCACGAACTCGCTGGCCGTCGCTTTACCCGGGTGCCAACGGCGCGGAAAATCGACCCCCGCGGCTTTGGCGACCGCTTCGCGGACGGCTGGCGAGGCCAGCAGGTCGATGCCGTGCCGCAACACGAGCGCGGTCGCCAGCTCCCGCTTCGTGCCGCGCCGGTCGGAGCCTTCCACCTCTTTGCGCACCTGGCGGATCGTGTAGAGCAGGTCGTCGAGCAGCTTTTCGAGCGTCGCGTGCTGCAACAGCGCCACCAGACGCTCCACCGTCAAAATCTCCCACCCCTCGCGCAAAAGGCCGGCCGCGATTTCACTCTCCTCGGGAATCCGCCCGCGCTTCTGCCGCGCCGAAAATCCCCCCGTCCCCGGAGCCCCCGGCTCGATCTCGGAATGCCGCGCCAAAAACCCTTGCAGCTCGCGATACCCGCCCTCATCGAGCCCCCACGTCTCGACGATCTCCGCCTTCGTGAGCGACCCCTGATCCAGAATCGCCCGCTCAATCTCCGAGGCTATGTCGGTCGTGGGAAGCAAACGGGAACGCTCCTTCGAACTCCCGCACCGGAGGTACCGAAAACCGGTGCGTTCGTTACGTTTGGGTGGAATTGGAGTCTAGCAGGGCGGAGACCCTCCCTTCAGCCCTTAGCCCGGCCGGCAAGCCAGACTTCGACCTCTCTCCGTGAGGAATCGCCGTCTTTCCCGAGAGAGGCGAAATCGGCCATCGCCCGCGTTGCCAGGGCCTTTGCTCTCGCCGGATCGCGATTCGCTTTGCGGAGGGTCGAGGCGAGAGCGAATCGGGTTCGGCCTCCGAGATCGGAATCCAGGCCAGCCTTCTCCACTGTCCTGAGTGCTCGTTCGAGTGGCGGTAGGGCACGGTCCGGATGTCCTCCGTGCGTTTCGGCGTCGGCAATCGCTAGAAGGATCTCGACGACGGTCGGGTGATCCGGGCCAAGCGCATGTTCCGAGAGGCTCAGCGACTTTTCGAAAAACGGCAGCGCTTCTCTCTGCCGGCCGCTCTGGTCGAGCGTCACGCCGATGTTGTGGAGCGCCAGAGCGGTCGCCGGGTGCTCCGGGCCGAGAGCCTTGGCGCGGATCTCGTAGACCCGGTGGAACTGCTGCTCCGCCAGATCGAAGCGCCGCTGTTTCAGGTAGACGTTGGCCATGTTGTTGAGCGTGATCGCCACGCCCGGTGAGCTATCGCCGAACGCTTTGGCCTGGAGCGCCACCCCCCGTTGGTAGCAGGCGAGCGCCTCGGCCTGGCGGCCCAGCTCGGAGAGGGCGTTGCCCAAGCTGGTGAGCGACGCGCCGACCTGGTAGTGATCCTTTCCGAGCACCTTTTCCCGGATCGCGAGCGCCTGTCGGCTATAGGTCGCGGACTCCTCGTAGCGCCCTTGATCGAACAAGAGGTTCCCCACCCGTTGGAGCATCGACGCGACCTCCGGGTGCTCCGCTCCCAACTCGCGCCGGCCGAGCGCGAGCGCCTCTTCGTAAGCTTTTCGGGCGGGCTCGTACTCGCCCTTCCGGTGGAGCACCATGCCGAGGCTGCCGAGCGGTAAGACCAGCTCGGCGCGCGCCCCCGCCGTCCGGCGCGGGGCGACCGCCCCGCGCAAGGGGCCGAGCGCCGCGGCGTACTTACCCACTTCGGGACCGTGCAGCCCC
>JBBSBW010000123.1:0-1526 GCA_038250865.1 Thermoanaerobaculia bacterium
ACCATCCCCTGCATTCGGTTGTGGCCGCGTTGACAACCGCCCGGTTCCGGCGTAATATTTGTTCAACGCACCCGTAGCTCAATTGGATAGAGCATCGGTCTACGGAACCGAAGGTTACTGGTTCGACTCCAGTCGGGTGTAGTGGCTACAAACCCCTTTGCCGAAGCAGTTTCTGCTTACTCCCGCCCTCGCGGGGTGCGGCTTCCGAACGACGCGTTCTGTGGAACGATTCCACAGAACGCCCCGAGGAACCGCACTATGCCCCGCCTCCGTCAGCCTCACGCCTCGTATATCCACCACAAACAGTCCGGCCGCGGCCGCGCGGTCTGGTACGACTCCGCAGGCGTGCGGCTACAGAAACTCCTGCCGGGCGCCTTCGGATCGCAGGAATCCCTCGCGGCCAAGGCCCGACTGGAACTGGAGCTGGCGGTCACGCCCGGCCGCTCGCTCGCCGAACCCTGCGTCACGGTGGCGGAGTTGCTGGTCGCTTACTTGGACTTTGCCGAGCGGTACTACATCGACGCCGACGGGAAGCCGACGAAGGAGCAGTCGGTGTTGAAGTACGCGATGAGACCCTTGCGGCAGCACTACGCCCACCTGCCCGCCGCCGGGTTCGGCCCGCTCGCCTTGAAGGCGGTGCGGCAGCACATGATCGACGCCGGCCTGTCGCGGGCGCTCATCAACCGGCGGATCGGCGCCCTGAAGCGGATCTTCAAATGGGGCGTCGCCGAGGAACTCATCCCGCCCGGCGTGCACGAGGCGCTGCGCGCCCTCCCCGGCCTCCGGCAGGGCCGGACCGCCGCGCGCGAAGCGGAGCCGGTCGGTCCCGTCGACGACGCCGTGGTCGACGCCACTCTGCCGCACCTCCCCCGCCACGTCCGCGCGATCATCGAGATCATGCGCCACACCGGCATGCGGCCGTCCGAAGTGTGCGCGATGACGCCGGAGCGGATCGAACGGGGCGAGACCTGGATCTACCGCCCGACCCGGCACAAGACGGCGCACCGGGGCAAAGGACGCGCCGTGCCCTTGGGGCCGAACGCCCGCGCGATTCTCGCCGTATTCCTCGACGGGCCGGAACTGCACCAGGGCGAGACGATCTTCTCGCCGCGACGCGCCCGCGACGAGCGCTTCGCGGAGATGCGGGCGAGCCGCAAGAGCCGGGTGCAGCCGTCCCAAATGTCGAGGTCGAAGGCGTCGCCGAGTCGGATGCCGTCGGAGCGGTATACCCCCGGGGCCGTTTCGCACGCAGTCGCGGTGGCCTGCGCGAAGGCGTTTCCGCCCCCGGCACCTCTCGCCCGCAACCGCGGCGAGACGGCGGCGGAATGGAAGGTCCGGCTCACCGGTGACGACCTGCTCCGTCTCGCCGAGTGGCGCCGGCTCCACAGCTGGCACCCCTACCAGCTGCGCCACGCGTTCGCCACGAAGGTCCGAAAGTTGCACGGTCTGGAAGCTGCGCAGGTGCTCCTCGGTCATAGCCGCGCCGACGTGACGCAAATTTACGCCGAGCGCGACGAAGAATTGGC